>JAJZTW010000005.1 GCA_021847345.1 Pseudomonadota bacterium | reverse complement strand
GAGGGTTCCGTGCTTCTGTGTGGCTTCGACACGCACTTCTTCAGCGAGTTCCCATGGCTGGACAAATCCCCATACGCCAAGGGCCCATGCGAAGACGCCAAAGGCATTGCCCGCGCCATGCATATTCGTGGAACGCGCCTGACAAAGACCTTTGTATCCGCCGAATGCCCAAGGTCCTGCCCGCGCGCACCAGCGGGGCGAAACGAAGATGCGAACTGGATGGTTTCGCTGGCGCCCTGATGGGCCGATGCTTGGTGCGACGGCACCCACTGGCCTCAAGGTCGCCATCCTCCGTAATGACATGGTCGTTACAACCTGATAGTCTCTCGCATGTTTTCCCCCACAGGAACGGAGCGCACGACATGACCGCAGCCACCACCGACAAGCCACGTCGGGACACGCTGAACCTGCGCATTCCGGCAGCCGAGCGCAACCTCATCGACCGCGCGGCCGCGTCGACCGGCAAGACGCGCACCGATTTCATCCTCGAGGCTGCCCGGCGCGCGGCCGAAGAAACTCTGCTCGACCGAGCGCTGACAGTCGTCAGCCCGGAGGCTTACGCGCAGTTCCTCGAGCGTCTCGATCAGCCGGCGCAGCCCAACGAACGCCTTCGGAAGACCATGCGCGCGAAGGCTCCCTGGAAACCCGCCTGAACCATGCTGCACCCGCCGGAGCCCTTGAGCGCCAGTCACGTGCTGGCCGGCTTCGATTGCGGCGTGACGTCGCTGAACCAGTGGCTCGTGCGTCGCGCAAGCCCCAACCAGACCAGCGGCGCTTCACGCACCTTCGTGGTCCACGACGACAGCCGTGTGGTCGCCTATTACGCCCTCGCGTCGAGCGCGATCGCCGTGGTCTCGGCTCCGGGTCGCTTTCGTCGCAACATGCCCGACCCCATTCCAGTCGTCGTACTCGGAAGGCTGGCAGTCGCCACGACACACCAAGGGCTGGGTTTGGGCCGCGCGCTGTTCCAGGACGCGGGGCGGCGCGTGATCCGGGCAGCAGATGCCATCGGCATACGCGGCATGATCGTGCATGCCCTGTCCGACCAGGCACGCAACTTCTACCTTGGGCTCGGCCTGGATGAGTCGCCGTTGGATCCCCTGACCTTGATGACCACAGTCGCAGACCTGAGTGCGGCCTGCGGCGTCGCAGCGCCGTAATCGCGACGCCCTTGCAACCTCGCACCGCGGTTGGCCGTAAACGACGAAGCCCGGCACTTGGCCGGGCTTCGTCGTTCAATGCTTGGGGTGCGGGGAGGGACGAAGATGCGAACCGGACCGCGACGCCGACACCATGACGGTGTCCACCGAAGCGACAGCAGCCCGGACAAACCTCGTGAGCGGCAGGCGATGGCTCACGACCAGCGCACTGCTGTGCTGCACCATATCCAGCAGGAACTGCGAACCTTCCGAAAGGCGCAGCCCCGTCCTCAGGCCGCCGGCCACAGATCCGAATAGCAAGGCATCAGATCCTGGTCAACCATGCGGATGTCGATGTTGGCCGCCGCTTCGATGTGCCGCGGATGTAGCAATGCCATGCGTGCTCATTCGGGCCCGCGTCGTACGCAGGTTGCGTATAATTTGAAGGCATGAAGGCCGTCTTTGTCGAACTACCGCCCTTCGAGAGGCATCGTGCGGAGTACCTTGGCGACGAGGACCTGCGGGCGCTGCAAAACGAGCTGATGCGCCATCCCGAGAAGGGCGACGTCATCACTGGCACCGGAGGTCTGCGCAAGCTGCGGTTTGGCGACACCAGGCGGGGAAAGGGTAAGCGGGGCGGCCTGCGAATCGTCTACTACTGGTGGCTGGGCGGCATGCAATTCTGGCTGTTCACCTTGTACGACAAGGATGAAGCCGCCGACCTGACAGCCGAAGAGCGCGCCGCAGTCAAGGCGCTGTTGGAACGAGAACTGGAGGCGCGCCGATGAAGCGCAAACTTTTCGATGAAATCGCCGAGAGCTTCGAGGCCCTGGCGGACGAACGCGGCGGCAAACGCACACTTCGCACCCACGCCGTGGAGGTGCTGCCGCCGCCATCCATCACCGCTGCGGACATCACTGCACTGCGCGAGAGCATGCAGCTCTCGCGCGGGGTGCTCGCTCGCTATCTGCGTGTCAATACCCGTACATTGGAAAATTGGGAGCAGGGTCGCGCGCAGCCGAATGCTCAGGCGGCATTGCTGATTCGCCTGGTTCGCCAGTATCCGGACACCATCGAACGCTTGGCGAGCGTTTGAACACGACCAACTCGTCATGCCTCACAAGGCAGACGCCGCTTCCCGCACGGCGGAGGGATTCACGGCGGGCGAAACCACGCTGACTCTGGTGGCGGCGGATATTTCGCCGACTGTCATCGACGTAGTGAAGGAGCGTTCGACCCGCTGAATCGCCGAACTGACAGCAGCTCCGGACGGCTTCACCCTTGCCGACATCGACCATCGTCAGCGCGTCGCAATTGCACTCCTGCAGCTGAGCGTCGACCACCACGTGTCGCTACGTCTGTTGATCGATGCAGAGATGACGACATGGCGATCGTCAGTGCGATCACCATCGCCGCCAAGGTGGTGCGTATGCGGGGCCGCAATGCCGCACTGCTGGCGGCCGCGGCGGGCAAAAAAAATGGGCACCGCTCGGGTGCCCACTTCTAGCATCGGGTGGGGTGGCTGATGGGACTCGAACCCACGACAACAGGAATCACAATCCTGGACTCTACCAACTGAGCTACAGCCACCACCGGAAACCGTCCATTATAGGCATGTCCGCGCCCTCTCCGGAAGAGGGGTGCGCAGTCGGTGATCAACCGGCGGTGTCGCTACGCGGCTTATACAGGATCTTCACGCCGTATTGCTTCTTCAAGGCGTCGACGTAGGCCTGCACGTACGCCTCGCCAAGTATCTGGTTGAGCGTTCCTTCCTGCGCACGCAATTCCTCGGCACTCGGCTTGGCGTGGCTGACCGCGTCGACCGATACCAGATCGTAGCCCTGACCCGGCAGGGCTACGCCGACCAGTTGCGGAAGCTTGGATGCGTTGGCGCGGAATACCGCGTTGACCACCTGCGGCGGCACGGGAGCGCTCTCGGCCTGCGCCAGCGACACCTGCTGGACGGGACCCCATGCGGGCTGCTGTTTGCCGGCGCGGGCTTGCGCGAGCGCCTGCTCGCCGGCCTTGACCGCCTGCTGCGCGGCCAGCTGCTGCACGAGCAGCGCGCGCGCGCGCGTCCTGGCCTGCTCGAAGCTCAGGGTTGCCGCAGGCTGGTAGCTGACGATGCGCCCAGAGGCCAGGGTCGACGGCGCGACCTGCACGGCCGGAATGTTGCGCCGGTCGCGTACGCTGAGCTTGCCGAACAGGGCCTGCAGGAACGCCGGGCTGGCCAGCGGGTTGAACTTGGGGTCGCCGCTCAGCGGCTCGGGCGTGACGTCGTTGGCGGTGTAGACCTGCAGGTGCAGCAGCTTGGCCACCTTGTCGAAGCTGCGGCTGTCCTCGTAGACCAGCGAGCTGAACTTGTCGGACTCGGCGCTGAACAGCTTGCTTGCGCCCTGGGTGCGCAGCGCGTCGTCGATCTGCGCCTTGGCCTGGGCCAGGGTCTTGTTCTCGGCCGGCCGGATGCCGGTCAGCTCGACGATGTGAAAGCCGAACTGCGAGCGTACCGGCCCGGCGATGTCCCCGACCTTGTGCATCGCGAACACGGCGTCGGCCACCGGCTTGACCATGGCGTCCGGCGTGAACCAGCCGAGGTCCCCGCCGGATGGCGCGGTGCCCGGGTCCTGCGAATCCTTGCGCGCCAGTTCGGCGAAGCTGGCCGGGTTCTTGCGAAGCTCGGCGGCGATCTCGTCGGCCTTGGCCTTGGCTGCGGCAACCTGCTGCGGCGTGGCCTTGGCGGGCAGCGCGATCAGGATGTGGCTCGCACGGCGTTGCGCGGCGGTGTTGAACTCGGCCCGGTGCGAGTCGTAGTAGGCCTGCTCCTGCGCGGGCGTGACCTGGACCTGGTTCGCGAGGTCACCGATGCCGAGCACCACGTACTGCACCGTCGCCTTCTCGGGAACCTGGAACTGGTCCGGGTGCGCCTTGTAGTAGGCCTCGACCTGCGCATCGTCCGGATGCACGTCCTTGGTGAAATCGGCCGCGTCGAAGTGCGCGACGCGCACACTGCGCGTCTGCGTGCGCCAGTCGACCAGCTGGCGCGCGATGTCGCGGCTGCCCATGGCGTTTTCGCCGATGCCCCCGAGGGCCTGCTGCTGCAGCAGTTGCGAGCGCACGCTGGCCTCGAACTGCGCGGTGGTCATGCCTTGCGCCTCGATCAGCTTGCGGTAGGCCTGGACGTCGAAGTTGCCGTTCTTGTCGCGCAGCGACGCGATCTGCGGGATCTGCAGGATCGCCTGTTGCAGCGCGGTGTCGCTCACGCTCAGGTGCTGCTTGCTCACCGCCACCTGCAGCAGCACCTCGCGCACCAGCGAGTCGAGGGTGCGCATACGCATCTGCGGCGTATCCAGCGCGCGCGCATCGGCGTTGGGGCCCAGCGCCTGCTCCAGGCGCGCCACCTGCTGGCGCTGCGCCTCGTCGAGCTGCTCACGGCTGATGGGAATTCCGGCGACCTTGGCCGCCAGGTTGCTGTCGTCCGTGAAGTGGTTGTAGCCCTGGATGCCGAACAGCACGAAGGACGGAAAGATCAGCAGGAACAGCACCACCTGCAGGAACTTGTTGTGCTTGCGGACGAACTCGAACATGTCAGCGAAGAGCCGGGCCGGGATGCGGCCGGCCGCGTTGGGCCTGGAAACAGGGGGCAAGAAAGCCAAAAACAAAAGGCGAACCGAGGTTCGCCTTCGTGTGCCCCAGCGTGGGGCGCGGTTTGAACATCTGGTGGGTGCTGAGGGGTTCGAACCCCCGACCTACGCCTTGTAAGGGCGCCGCTCTACCAACTGAGCTAAGCACCCATTCGTGCTCCGTCAAACCGCGCGATCCTGGCGCGCAAGTTTAGTTCAGCGCGTCCTTGAGGCCCTTGCCGGCGCGGAACTTGGGTACCTTGGCAGCCTTGATCTTGATGGTCGCGCCGGTGCGGGGGTTGCGACCGGTACGCGCCGGGCGCTTGGTCACGGCAAACGTGCCGAAACCGATCAGGGTGACGCTGCCGCCTTTTTTCAAGGTGACCTTGACGCCCTCGATCATCGAATCCAGGGCACGCGCGGCAGCGGCCTTGGAGATATCGCTTTTCTTGGCGATGTGTTCGATCAGTTCTGTTTTATTCACTCTGGCCCCCTGCTTGAGGATGGTGGGTTGAACGACGAATCGACAATGCGCTGCCGCGGTGCTCGCGCATGCCCGCGGAATCGCTGCCGTGATGCCTCCCGAAAACTGCGCTCGCGCGCCGAGCCGCCAACAACCATTGCGCCCGGCGTCGGATCGCCACGATCCTGCGATGCCGGACGGCCTTTCGGCAAGCGAGCCCAACATACCGTGCAGGGTGTTCGCCGGGCCTAGGCTGCATCCGGTTCATCGCGCCGAGCGCCGCGAATTTCAAGGCTTGCGGCACCAGCCAACGCATTAGAGCGAGCGCGGCAGCGCGTGTCAATCAAGGGAACTGCGGGCATGCGCGCGGCGTGGCGGGAACGCCGCGCGCATGCCGTCGCTCAGGCCGCGCGAGCCACTTGCGCGGCGATCGCCTGCCCGAGATCGCGCGTGCTGGCATTGCCGCCGAGATCGGGCGTGCGCGGCGCCTGCGCGGCCGGGTCGAGCGCGGCCTCGATGGCGCCCACCACGGCGTCATGGGCGTCGCGATGCCCGAGAAAGTCGAGCATCATCGCCGCGCTCCAGATCTGCCCGATGGGGTTGGCCAGCCCCTTGCCCGCGATGTCGGGGGCCGAGCCGTGCACCGGCTCGAACAACGACGGCGCGTTGCGCTCAGGGTTCAGGTTCGCCGACGGCGCGATTCCCAGGGTTCCGCACAACGCGGGGGCGAGATCGCTGAGGATGTCGCCGAACAGATTGGAGCCGACGATCAAGTCGAAGTCCTGCGGGCGCTGCACCAGGCGGGCACACAGCGCGTCGATGTGGAACTGGTTCCACCGCACGTCGGGGTGGCGCCCGCCCACCGCGCGCACGCGCTCATCCCAGAAGGGCATGGTGCGCGAGATGCCGTTGGACTTGGTGGCCGAGGTGAGCAGGCGCCGCGGGCGCCTGGCCGCCTGCTCGAAGGCATGCTCGAGCACGCGGTCGACGCCGGTGCGGGTCATGATGGTGTCCTGCACCACCATCTCGCGCTCGGTGCCGGCGAACATGCGCCCGCCGCAGTCCGAATACTCCCCTTCCGTGTTCTCGCGAACAATCAGCAGGTCGATGTCCCCGGCCGTGCGGCCGGCCAGCGGAGAGCGCACGCCGGGCATCAGGCGCGCCGGGCGCAGGTTCACGTACTGGTCGAACACGCGACGGAACTGCAGCAGCGAGCCCCATAGCGAGATGTGGTCGGGAACCTTCTCGGGCCAGCCGACGGCGCCGAAAAAGATGGCATCGAAGTCGCCCAGGGTCTGCTCCCAGTTGTCGGGCAGCATGCTGCCGTGACGCAGGTAGTAGTCGCACGAGGCGAAGTCGAACTCCTCGAGTTGCAGCGCGATGCCGAACCGGGAAGCCGCGGCCTGCAGCACGCGGACGCCTTCGGGCATGACCTCCAGGCCGATGCCGTCGCCGGCGATCACGGCAATGCGCCAGGCGCGCGACGGGGAACCGGGGGAACGAGGGGCTTCGGACGATGTGCTCATGGGGTAGTCAATCGGACCATTGGATGCCCGCCAACGCGAGCCGGAAGTAATACAGCATGGACCACAAGGTCAGCGCGGCGGCCACGTCGAGCAGCCAGCCGCCCCACCATGCCGCGGAAAACCAGCCGAACAGGCGCCCGTCGTACAGCAGCAACGGGATGGCCACCATCTGGGTCGCGGTCTTGACCTTGCCCAGCCAGTTGACGGCCACCGCGCGCGAGCGCCCGATTCGCGCCATCCATTCGCGCAGCGCCGAGATGGCGATCTCGCGGCCGATGATGATCAGCGCCACCAGCGAGCCGATGCGCCCGAGCTCGAGCAGCACCAGCAGCGCGGCCGAGACCATGAGCTTGTCGGCGACCGGGTCGAGGAACGCGCCGAAGGCCGAGACCTGGTTCCAGCGTCGCGCCAGGAAACCGTCGAACCAGTCGGTCAGGCCGGCCAGCACGAACAGCAGCGCGGCCGCGAGGTTGCGCGCGTGCAGGTCCATCCAGGACGGAGGCAGCGCGTACACGCCGACGACCAGGGGAATGGCCGCCATGCGCAGCCAGGTGAGCAGGGTCGGCACGTTCATGGTGCACAGCATTATTCCATCGCCGCGCGCCGGAGCCCATGCGGGTGGCCCCGGGGGCGCGACGCCGGCGTCTCAATGCAGCGCGGCGTAGATGGACTGCGCGAGCTCGCGGGAAATGCCGTCGACGCTCATCAGGTCCTCGACGCTGGCCTGCTCCACGCCGCGCAGCCCGCCGAAACGCGCCAGCAGGCGCGAGCGTCGCTTGGGTCCGATCCCGGCGATGTCCTCCAGGCGCGAACCACCGGTGCGCGCCTTGGCACGTCGCGCACGCATGCCGGTGATGGCGAAGCGGTGCGCCTCGTCGCGGATCTGCGCCACCAGCAACAGCGCCGGGCTGTCGGGCGGCAACGCGAGCTTGGGACGCTCGTCGGCGAACACCAACTCCTCCAGTCCCACCTTGCGGCCTTCACCCTTCTCGACCCCGACCAGGCGCGAGGTGTCCAGGCCGAGCTCCTCGAACACCGAACGCGCCACGCCCACCTGGCCGCGCCCGCCGTCGATCAGCACCACGTCGGGCAGGCCCTCTCCGCTGTTCTGCGCCACGCGGCTGTAGCGCCGGGTCAGCACCTGGCGCATCGCGGCGTAGTCGTCGCCCGGGGTGATGCCCTCGATGGTGTAGCGCCGGTAGCGCGAGGGCTGCATGGCGTGGTGCTGGAACACGACGCACGAAGCCTGCGTGGCCTCGCCTGCGGTATGGCTGATGTCGAAGCATTCCACGCACAGCGCGTCGAGGTCGTCGCCGGGCAGCCCCAGCGCCTGCACCAGCGCGTCGGTACGCCGGTGTTGCGATCCTTCGTCGGCCAGCAGGCGCGCCAGCGCCAGGCGCGCGCCCTGCTCGGCCAGTTCCAGCCAGCGCCGGCGCGCGCCGCGCGCATGGGTGACCACGCGGCAGCGCTGGCCGCGGTGCTGCTCGAGCGCCTGCATGAGCTCGGCCGCGGGTTCGCGGGCCGTGACCACGACCGGCGGCAGCGCGAGATCGAGGTAATGCTGCGCGATGAAGGCCTCCAGCACGGCCTGCTCCGGCTCCTGTCCCTCGGCCACCTCGTCCAGCCCGGCGAGCTGACTGGGAAAGTAGGCACGGTCGCCGAGGTGCCGCCCGCCGCGCACCATGGCCAGGTTCACGCAGGCGCGCGCGCCCTGCAGCGCCACGGCGATGATGTCGGCGTCCTGGTCGGCGTCGACTTCCATGCTCTGCTGGTGCAGCACACGCGACAACGCCCCGATCTGGTCGCGCAGCACCGCGGCCTCCTCGAAGCGCAGTTGCTCGGACAGGTTTTGCATGCGCTGCTGCAACTCGCCGAGCACCACGTCGTGCTCGCCACGCAGGAAGCGCGTTGCGGCCTCCACGTCGGCTGCGTAGTCGGCGGGCGAGATCAGGCCCACGCAAGGCGCCGAGCAGCGCTGGATCTGGTGCAGCAGGCAGGGCCGGCTGCGGTTGGCGAACACCGTGTCCTCGCAGGTGCGCAGGCGAAACACCTTCTGCAGCACCGCGATGCTCTCCTTGACCGCCCAGGCGCTGGGATAGGGTCCGAAATAGCGCTCACGCCGATCCACCGCACCGCGGAAGTACGACATGCGCGCGAACGCATGGCTGGTGCCGAGCTTGAGATAGGGGTAGGACTTGTCGTCGCGGAACAGGATGTTGAACCGCGGGTTCTGGGTCTTGATGAGGTTGTTCTCGAGCAGCAGTGCCTCGGCCTCCGAACCGGTGACCGTGGTTTCCAGGCGCTCGATGCGCGAGACCATGTGCCCGATGCGGGTGCCGCCGTGGTCCTTCTGGAAGTAACTCGACACGCGCTTTTTCAGGTCGCGCGCCTTGCCCACGTACAGCAGCGTGCCGTCGGCGGCGAAATAGCGGTACACGCCGGGCAGGTGCGGCAGCGCCGCGACCTGGCGCACCAGCGCCTCGCGCGCCTGCGCGCCGGGCTCTTCGGCCTTGCCGGGCAGCTCGGGCGGCGTGCTCATGGCGCCACGCCTCGCGCCGCCGCCTCGGTGGCGGCGCGCTCGAATACGTCGTGGAACATCGGCGCGGTGAGTCGGCCCGTGTTCTGGTTGTAGCGGCTGCAGTGGTAGCTGTCGTAGAGCACCAGCGTGTCGAGCTCGTGGCGCGCGCCATGCGCGAAGCGCGCCGACGACACCCTGCGCCCCAGCGCCTGCAGCACGGCGGCATGCGCTACCGTTCCCAGCGCCAGCACCACCGCCAGGCGCGGCATGGACGCGAGCTCCGCGCGCAGGTAGGCGTTGCACTCGCGCACCTCGGCCGGGCTGGGCTTGTTGTCGGGCGGCAGGCACTTGACGGCGTTGCAGATGCGGCAATCGAGCATGCGCAGGCCGTCGTCGTACGTGATGCTGGCCGGGGCATCGTCGATGCGCACCGCCGGCTGGCGCTCGGCCAGCCCCAGCGCGGTCAGCGTGCCGTACAGCAGCGGGCCGGCGCCGTCGCCCGTGAAAGGCCGGTTGCTGGCGTTGGCGCCGTGCATCCCCGGCGCCAGGCCGACCACCAGCATGCTCGCCGAGCGCGGCCCGAACGACGGGACCGGTAGGCACGCGTAGCGGGGGTGGCGTTCGCGCACCTGGTCGCGGAATTCGGCCAGGCGCGAACAGCGGCGACAATCGGGGTCGTACACCGGATCCCGGGTGCCCGGCGCATGCTCGGCGGGAACCGGAACCGGTCCGAGCCCCTGCCGTGGATGTTGTCGATGAGCCATCCTCTGAACTGTGATCTGTTTTGTCATGTCGTCGACAATTTCGGCGATGTCGGCGTGGCGTGGCGCCTGGCGCGCCAGCTGGCCCACGAGCACGGCTGTGTCGTGCGCCTGTTCGTCGACGATTTGAACACCTTCGCGGCCATCTGCCCGCAAATCCAGCCGCGCATGGGACAGCAGACGGTCGACTCGGTCAGCATTCTGCCGTGGTCGCGGCAGCAGCAGCTCGACCCCGGCGATGTCGTGGTGGAGATGTTCGGCTGCCACCTGCTGCCGGGTTTCATCGAACGCATCCAGCGCCTGGGAGCGCGGCGCGTGCGCTGGGTCAACCTGGAGCACCTCAGCGCCGAGTCCTGGGTGGAAGGCACGCACCGGCGGCCGTCGCCGCAGCCGGGCGGCATCGACAAGCTGTTCTTCTTCCCCGGCTTCACGCCGGCCACCGGGGGCCTGCTGCGCGAACGCGACCTGCTGGCTCGGCGCGCCGCGTGGGAGCGCCTGCCCAGCGCCAGGCGCATCGCGCTGCGCTCGCTGGGCCTGCCGCCGCCGCCCGAGCATGCGTTGACGGTGCTGCTGTTCAGCTATGCCCGCGCGGGGCTGGCGCCGTGGCTGCAGTCCATGGCGGCAGCCAGCCGCCCGACCACGCTGTGGGTGTGCCCGGGGCCGATGCGCGCCGAGGTCGACGCCTGGCTGCACATGCAGCTGGCCACCGGGCAGAGCACGGTGCGCGGCAGCCTGACCCTGTGCGCGCTGCCCTTCGTGCCGCAGGAGCGCTTCGACGAACTGCTGTGGGCCGCCGACGTGTGCATGGTGCGCGGCGAGGACTCCTTCGTGCGCGCGCAATGGGCCGCACGCCCGATGGTCTGGCACGCATACCCGCAGCACGACCAGGCCCATCTGGAAAAGATCCAGGCCTTCCTCGGGCGCTACCTCGAAGGAGCCGACGAGGCGCTGCGCGACACCGTCACCGCGATGTGGGATGCATGGAACGACCACTCGGAGCTGGTGCCCGCGTGGCAGGCCTTCGTTTCGCAGCTGCCGCAGATTCGCAAACACGCGCAAGCCTGGTGCGAACATCTGGCGGCGCTACCCGACCTGGCTAGCCAATTGCTGGACACCTTGGCAGCCGAGCCGGGCGATGGCGAGATCACGACCCTGCCCATGACCGACGCGAACCGGTTAAAATAATTGATTGACTTTTTCCAGCACTTTTTCAAAGTCTATGAAACTCGCTCAAGAAATCCGCGCCGGCAATGTGATCATGGTCGGCAAGGATCCGATGGTCGTGCAGAAGACCGAGTACAGCCGCGGCGGGCGCAATGCCGCCACGGTGAAGATGAAACTCAAGAACCTGCTGACCAGCGGGGGCACGGAGCTCGTGTACAAGGCCGACGACAAGCTCGACCCCATCGTGCTCGACCGCAAGGAGTGCACCTACTCCTACTTCGCCGACCCCATGTACGTGTTCATGGACACCGAGTACAACCAGTACGAGGTCGAGAAGGACAACCTGGGTGACGCGCTGCTGTACCTCGAGGACGGCATGCCGGTGGAAGTCGTGTTCTACGACGGCAAGGCCATCTCGGTGGAAATGCCCACCACGGTGGTGCGCGAGGTCATCTACACCGAGCCCGCCGTCAAGGGCGACACCTCCGGCAAGGTGCTCAAGCCGGCGAAGATCTCCACCGGCGCCGAAATCCCGGTGCCGATCTTCGTGGCCATCGGCGACAAGATCGAGATCGACACCCGCACCGGCGAGTACAAGGGCCGCGTCTGAGCCAGGGCCACGTCTGAGCCCGACGGCACCGGCCGCGCGGCCGGTGCCGATCAGAATCCCGCAGGCGGACGCACGCGGCGCGAGCCGCCTGCCCGACGGTTGGCACGAACCTGCGGCTCGGTGATGCTGCCGAGTTCGTCGGCGCGCTGCGTCAGCGTGTTCAGCGCGCGGTCGAGCGCGAGCACCAGCTCGTCGTCGATCGCTTCGAGCAGGCGCGTGTTCAGCCGCGCCACATGCGGGAACACCTCGTCGAACAAGGCCTGCCCGGCAGGCGTCAGCGAAACCGTGGCGCGTCGCGCATCCTTTGCGATGACGGCGCGCCGTGCCAGGTCCTTGGCCACCAGCGAGGCGATCGCGCGCGACGTGCGCGGCCGATCGAGGTGCGCCTGCTCGGCCAGCGCCGAAGGCGACGACGGCCCGACCGCGGCGAGCAATGCGAGCAGTCGCCACTCGCGACGTGAAATCCCCCATTTGCCTTCCATCAGGCGAGTCACCGGCGACGTGCTGGCCGCGTACAGGCGGAACAGCCGGTAGTTCAGCAGGTCCTCGAGACTGCGGGGATGCCGCAAGCGGCAGACTTCGGGTTGCGTCACGGGCTGGTTTCCAGTTCATTCGGCGCTTGCGAATATGCGTATTTCAGCACGGCCGCGGCGCCGAAGCGCGGCCACGGTGTCCGGGCAGACCCTGGTCTTGGGTCAAGATTGATTCAAACAACCGCGCCCGCCTCCCTAGAATCGGCTGCAAACGCGCTTTGTAGCGGCATCGCGCGATTCATGACACAGGAGACGCCCGATGACCCCGCCCATCACCCTGCGCAAATTCGCCACCCTGTCGCTGCTGAGCCTGGCCGCCATGTGCGGTGGCGCGCGTGCGGCACAGCCGATCGTGGCCGGCACGATCACCAACAGCCCGCCGATGGTCGCCTATGCCGACGACGGCAAGACCCTGCAGGGAGTCATTGTCGACCTGGCAAAGGCCATGAACCGACACCTGCCGGCACCCATCGAGTTCAAGCCGGAGGCCTTTCCGAACCTGTTTCCGGCGATGCAGTCGCATCAGATCGACGTCGCCTTCACGATGATGAACGACACTCCGGCGCGCGAGAAGCTGGTGGACTTCGTCGACTTCTTCAACCTCGGCACCAAGCTGCTGGTGCGCCACGGCAATCCGCAGCATGTCACCGGCATGCACAGCCTGTGCGGCAAGGCCGTGTCCACGGTGCAGGGCTCGATCCAGATCGAACTGGTGGTGCAGACCAATGAATGGTGCACCGCGCGGCGCAAGGCGCCGCTGACCAACATGCAGTTCTCGCAGCCCTCCGACGCGCGCATGCAGGTGCAGACCGGGCGCGTGGCGGCCTTCCTGGGCAACTCGCCGGTGATGGTCTACATCGCCAAGACCGCTGGCGGCGGCAAGGTGTTCGACGTCGCCGGACCGGAATACCAGCAGGTTCCGCTGGGTATCGCCATCCCCAAGGACCGGCCGGAGCTTCGCGCCGAACTGCAAAAGGCGCTGCAGGCCGTGATCGACGACGGCAGCTATTCGAAGATCCTGGCCAGGTACGGCGTGCAGGGCGGAGCGGTCAAGGCGGCGACCATCAACGCCGGCGCCCAGGCCAGGGGCTGAGCGCCCGAGCAGGCGGCGCGGACCGGACCGGCCCGGTCCGCCCGCAGCACGAGCCCGACCATGGAAACCATCGACGTTGCCCGCATGCCCGTGGTGCCGCTGCGGCGCCCGGGCCTGTGGATCGCGTCGGCCGCGGCCGGCGTGCTGTTCGCACTGCTGGCCGTATCGATCTGGCGCAACCCGAACATCGACCACGCCACGATCCTGCGCTACCAGTTCGCCCCGGCCATCCTGGCCGGGCTGCGCACGACGCTGCTGCTGGCGCTGGCCGCCGAAGCCATCGGCGTCGTGCTGGGCACGCTGCTGGCGGTGGCGCTGATGTCCCCCAGCCGCATCCTGCGCCTGGGCAGCCGGCTGTACGTCTGGCTGCTGCGCGGCACTCCGCTGCTGGTGCAGATCATCGTCTGGGGCAACCTCGCGCTGCTGTTCCCGCACCTCGGGCCGTTCTCGACGAATGCCGTGCTGACGCCCTTCGTGGCCTCGGTCGTCGCGCTCGGGCTCAACGAGGCCGCATACATGGCGGAGGTGGTTCGCGGCGGGCTGCTGGCGGTCGACCACGGTCAGTACGAAGCCTCGGTGGCGCTGGGCATGCGCCGCAGCCTGGCACTGCGCCGGGTGATCCTGCCGCAGGCCCTGCGGGTGATCGTCCCGCCGGCCGGCAACCTGTTCATCTCGCTGCTCAAGGCCACGTCGCTGGTGTCGGTGATCTCCGGCGGCGACCTGCTGACCGCGGCCGAGAACATCTCGTCGGCCAACCTGCACACCATCGAGCTGCTGCTGGTGGCCACCTTCTGGTACCTCGTGGTCACCAGCGTGGCCAGCGCCGCGCAGCACCTGATCGAGCGCCGCCTCGGCCGAGCGCACCGGAGCGCACATGAGCACGCCTGAGCCGGACGGCGCCGCACAGGCGCGCCCTCCGATGGTGCAGATCCGCGGGGTGCACAAACGCTTCGGGCGCCTGGAAGTGCTCAAGGGCATCGATCTGGAAGTGGCCGGCGGCGAGGTGCTCAGCCTGATCGGGCCCTCGGGCTCCGGCAAGAGCACCCTGCTGCGCTGCATCAACCGACTCGAGACCATCCAGGCCGGCGCGATCCGCGTCGACGGCGAGCTCATCGGCTGCCGCGCCCACGGCGGGCGCCTGTACGAGCTGCCCGAGCGCGAGGTCTGCCGCCAGCGCGCGGACATCGGCATGGTGTTCCAGCGCTTCAACCTGTTCCCCCACATGAACGTGCTGGAGAACATCGTCGAGGCGCCGATCCGCGTGCGCCGCGTGCCGGCCGCGCGCGCGCGCGAGCAGGCCCTGCGGCTGCTCGAGCGCGTCGGCCTGGGTGCCCGCGCCGGCGCCTACCCGGCGCAGCTTTCGGGGGGGCAGCAACAGCGCGTGGCCATCGCAAGGGCGCTGGCCATGCAGCCCAAGGTGATGCTGTTCGACGAACCCACGTCGGCACTCGACCCGGAACTGGTCGACGAGGTGCTCGCGGTCATGCGCACGCTGGCCGCGGAGGGCATGACCATGATCGTGGTCACGCACGAGATCGGTTTCGCACGCGACGTCGGTCACCGCGTGGCGTTCATGGACGGTGGCGTGGTCGTCGAGCAGGGCCCCGCGCGCGAGGTCCTGGCGCGCCCCCGACACGAGCGCACGCGCTCGTTCCTGGCGAGGGTGCTCGGCGACGGCGCGACTTGATGCAGCACGGCGACGCCCGCCACCCTGCGCCCCCACTCTTGGCTGGCCCACGCATTCACGGAGATCGAGTTTGGTTCGCAACGTCCTGTTCATCATGGCCGACCAGCTGCGCCGGGACCACCTGGCGTGCTACGGGCATCCCTACATGCGCACGCCCAACATCGACGCGCTGGCGCGGCGCGGCGTGCGTTTCGAACAGGCCTACGTGAACTCGGGGGTATGCGGCCCGTCGCGCATGAGCTACTACACCGGGCGCTACCCGGCCAGCCACGGCGCGACCTGGAACCGCGTGCCGCTGTCGGTCGGCGAGATCACGCTGGGCGAATACCTGCGCGATGCCGGGCGCGAACTGGCGCTGGCCGGCAAGACCCATGTCATGCCGGACCGCGACGGCATGGCTCGCCTGCACCTGGACGGACATGCCGAACTCGGGCACCTGCTCGAACGCGGTTGCTTCGTCGAACTCGATCGCTACGACGGACACCACACCCCTGGCAGCGAATCCGGCTACCCGGCGTTCCTGCGTGCGCACGGCTACCAGAGCGCCGACCCCTGGAGCGACTTCGTGATCTCCGGCGTGGACTCGCAGGGGCGCGTCTGCTCGGGCTGGCACATGCGCAACGTGCACCTGCCGTCGCGCGTGCGCGAGGAGCACTCCGAAACCGCCTACATGACCGACCAGGCCATGCGCTTCATCAGCGGCATGGCCGAGCGCCCGTGGGTGCTGCACCTGAGCTACGTCAAGCCGCACTGGCCCTACATGGCGCCTGCCCCCTACCACGCCGCATACACCGCCGGGCAGTGCCTGCCCGTGCTGCGAAGCCGGAGCGAACTGCGCGACGCCCACCCGGTGCTGCGCGCCTATCGCGACAGCGAGGAAAGCCGCAGTTTCTCGATGGACGAGTGCGTGCGCGTGGTGCGCCCCGCCTACCAGGGGCTGATCGAGCAGCTCGACACCCATCTCGGGCGCCTGTTCGAACACATGGACAGGCTCGGCGTGCTGCGCGAGACCCTGGTCATCCTTTGCTCGGACCACGGCGACTTTCTCGGCGATCACTGGCTGGGCGAGAAGGAGCTGTTCTACGACATGATCCAGCGCGTGCCGCTGATCGTCGTCGATCCCTCGGCGGCGGCCGACGTCAGCCGCGGGCGTGTGGATTCGCGCATGGTCGAGAGCGTGGACATCGTGCCCACCATCCTGCAGGCGCTGGACCTGCCGGTGCCGCAGCATCGCATCGAGGGCCGCGCGCTGCAGGCCCTGCTGCACGACGACGGGCAGCAGGCGCCCGCTTGGCGCGACATGGTGTTCTCGGAGCTGGACTACAGTTTCAAGCAGGCGCGCAGGCTGCTGGGCCAGAACATCCACAACGCCTACGCGTACTCCTGCCGCGATACGCGCTGGCGCTACGTGTACTGGCTGGACCAGCCCGAGCAGCTGTACGACCTGCAGGCCGATCCGCACGAAATGAACGACCTCGGGCGGGACCCCTCCACCGAAGGGGTTCGGCAGCAACTGCGCACGCGTCTGTTGGATTGGCTGGCACGCCGCAAGCGCCGCACGACCATCAGCGACGACATGGTCGAGATGGGCACGGCCGCGCACAAGCGCGCCGGCGTATTCTTCGGCCAGTGGTAGGCGAGCCGCGCCGCGGCATGCCCCCCGCGAGACACAGCAGACGTCCGTGAGTATCCAGGCCCTGATCATCGGCATGCATCTGGCGCGCAGCGTGCGCGGCCTGCCCGGCGCGCCGCCGCGCGACGCGTAGCTGCGCCCGCCAAGCGCGGGCGCCGGGCCGCGGCAGCCGCCGCGGCGTTTCTGATCCTGCGCAGGAGCCTGCCATGACTGACCTTTTCGAGAACCCCATGGGGCTGTGTGGATTCGAGTTCGTCGAGTTCGCCTCCCCCACCCCCGACGTGCTCGAGCCGCTGTTCGCCAAGCTCGGCTTTTCCCTGGTGGCGCGCCATCGCAGCAAGGATGTCGAGCTGTGGCGCCAGGGCGACATCAACTTCATCATCAACCGCGAACCGCGAAGCCTTGCCGCGTATTTCGCCGCGGAACACGGCCCGAGCGCCTGCGGGCTGGCGTTCCGGGTGCGCGATGCGCACAAGGCCTATGCGCGCGCTCTCGAACTGGGGGCGCAGCCGCTCGACATTCCGACGGGGCCGATGGAACTGCGCCTGCCGGCGATCAAGGGCATCGGCGGAGCTCCGCTGTACCTGATCGACCGCTTCGAAGAAGGCCGCAGCATCTACGACATCGACTTCGAGTGGGTCGACGGCGTGGAGCGCCACCCGCGCGGCCACGGCCTGAAGTTCATCGACCATCTCACGCACAACGTCTACCGCGGGCGAATGGGTTTCTGGGCCGGTTTCTACGAAAGGATCTTCAACTTCCGGGAGATCCGCTACTTCGACATCAAGGGCGAGTACACCGGGCTGACCAGCCGGGCGATGTCGGCGCCCGACGGGCGCATCCGCATCCCGTTGAACGAGGAAGCTGCGGGAGGCAGCGGCCAGATCGAGGAATTCCTGATGCAGTTCAACGGCGAGGGCATCCAGCATGTGGCGCTGCTCACCGACGACCTGATCGCCACCGTCGACGCGCTGCGTGCGTCGGGGGTCGAGTTGATGAGCGCGCCCAACGACATCTACTACGAGATGCTCGCGGAGCGCCTGCCGGGCCACGGCGAACCGGTGGACGAACTGCGCGCGCGCGGCATCCTGCTCGACGGCTCGACCGGCGGCGGGGACAAGCGACTGCTGCTGCAGATCTTCTCGCGTACCGTGCTCGGGCCGGTGTTCTTCGAGTTCATCCAGCGCAAGGCCGACGAGGGCTTTGGCGAAGGCAACTTCAAGGCGCTGTTCGAATCCATCGAACGCGACCAGATCCGCCGCGGCGTGATCCACGGGGCCGACGCGAGCTGAGCCTGCCGGCACCGTCGGGGATCCGCGCCCCGAGCGCGGATCCCCGTGCGCGAGTCACGTCACGCTAACTGCTGGCGCCCCCGGTCAGCACGTAGGCCCAGATCTCGCTGATCTGTTGCCGGTTCAGGGTGCCCTTCCACGACGGCATGCCCCCCTTGCCGTTGAGCACCGAGCGGAAGAACCGCTTCGGGTCGTCGTGCGGGAACTGGCGCAGGTCGAAGGACACGGTGCCCGGGTTGACCATGTTGAAGCCGTGGCAGTGCGAGCAGTTCTCGGTGTAGAGCTGGCGCCCGGCCGCGACCATGGCGGAATGCGACATGGGTGGGGAGGCGGCTTGAGCCGCGGGCTGGGCGCCCGCCACCGGGGCCAGCGCGTACGCCAGCCCCAGCAACACGGCGGGCGTCCAGATCCCCGGGGACCTGACCGCGCGCTTCATCGCTGCACCGCGAAGGTCCACACCGCGCCGCCGGCCGGCACGTTGGCCAGGCGATCGTCGCCCGAGAACAAGGGATAGACCCCGCCGATTCCCGACAAGGCCGTGACGTACTGCTTGCCATCGTGGGTCCAGGTGATCGGCTGGCTCATCGACGCCGACCCGGTGCGGTAGCTCCACAGCAGCTTGCCGCTGCGCGCGTCGAGGGCCTGGAACTCCCCGGTCATCGTGCCGCTGAACACCAGGCCTCCGCCGGTGGTCAGTACGCCCGAGTAGCTGGGAATGTCACGCGGCACCTTCCACTGCACCTTGCCGTCGACCGGGTCGATGGCTTCCAGGTAGCCACGGGGACCCTTGGGGTAGGTGAAGCCGGTGAAGTCGATGCCCAGGTAGAACTGCTCGGGCTTGTAGTCGGGCTTTTGCACCTGGTAGGGCATGCCGGCGTTGATCACGTTGGCATAGACCAGGCCGGTGCCCGGGTCGAAGGACATCGGTGGCCAGTTCTTGGCACCCAGCGCCCCCGGCCAGACCTCGACTTTCTTCCCGGCTCGCGCATCGGCCATGACATCGGTCTCGATGGGGCGCCCGGTCTTCAGGTCGATGCCGCTGGCCCAGGTCACCTTGGGCACGAACTTGTGCGCCGCCAGCAGCTTGCCGTCGGTGCGGTCGATCACGTACAGGAAGCCGTTGCGGTTGGCCTGCATGATGACCTTGTGCATCTTGCCGTCGACCTTCAGGTCCGCCTGCACCAGCTCGTTGACCCCGTCGTAGTCGAACATGTCGTTCGGCGTGAACTGGTAGTACCAGACGATCTTGCCGGTCTCGGGCCGGATCGCCAGCACCGACGCGGTGTACAGGTTGTTGCCCTTGCGCACCGTCGGGTTCCAAGGGCCGGCATTGCCGGTTCCCCAGTACACCAGGTCGAGCTTCGGGTCGTAGCTGCCGGTGACCCAGGTCGAGCCGCCGCCCTTGAGGTAGGTGTCGCCGGTCCAGGTGTCGCCGCCGGGCTCTCCCGGGGCTGCGGTCGTGTAGCGGGTCCACAGCACCTTGCCCGTCTTCGGATCCAGGCCCTTGAGGAAGCCGCGCGTGCCGTACTCGGCACCCGACATGCCGGTGATCAGCACGCCGTGCGCCACCAGCGGGGCTCCGGTGACCGAGTAGCCCTGCTTGTAGTCGGCGAGCTTGGTCTCCCACAACTGCTTGCCGGTCTTGGCGTCGAGCGCCTGGAGCTGCGCGTCCAGCGTGCCGCGGTAGACCATGCCGTCATAGATGGCCACGCCGCGGTTGACCTCGCCGCAGCACACCACCCGGGGCACGTCGGAGGCAAACTGCAGGGTGTTTTTCCACAACTGCTTTCCGCTGAGGGCGTCGATCGCGACGGTGGCGTTATGGGTGGTGACGTAGAGGACCCCGTCGTACAGCACGGGCATGGCCTCCTCGCCCATGTCGTCACCCAGGCTCTGGGTCCACACGGGAACCAGATGGCGCACATTGCCGGTGTTGATCTGCGACAGCGGGCTGTAGCTCTGGTCGGCATAGCCCATGCCGTGTACCAGAACATTGCCCGGCGTGTTCCCATCGGCCAGCAGGTCGCTCATGGTCTGCGCAGACGCCGCTGCCGCCGCGCCCAGCGCCGCAGCAGCGGCGACGGTCCAAAGCATTGCCTTCATGGAGTCTCCTGGATTCTTGGTTGGATTGGGTCTCACCGTGGATCGCGAGACCGGACCCGATGTGCAAACGCCATGCCAGGCGCGCGACAGGGCCGGACGAGGTCCCACGTTGCGGGTTAGCCCTGAGCTCGAGGGCCGGGATTCCAACTATCTTGGGGTCGCCAACGATCTCATGCGACAGCGTCTCATCTCAATCTGAGACGAGGACCCCGAATCGAGACGCCCAGAGCCATGCGCCACGCGACCGTCATGTCATCGATTTCGCCCACCCCGGGAAACTATCAACCGGAGCGCATCTGGGATGCGCGACGCGCCTATTTCGAGCAGGGCCTGGCCCCCGCCCATCTCGTCGACACGCCGCTGCTGCGATCCTGGGAGCGCTGTCGCCAGTCGGGCCGCTTCGCCGACGAGGCGGTGGCTTTCGACCCGGTGGAGCGCGCCGAGCTGCGCAGGCTGCTGCAGGCCGAGCATGCGCTGCTGCACTCGGTCCAGCCGGCGATGGACTCGCTGGCGCGCGCGCTGGCGCCGGCCGGCTACGCGATCATGCTCACCAACTCGGCCGGCCGGGTGGTCGCCGTGGGTGGCGAGATGGCACGCCTGAGCGCGGCCACGCAGCAGGCGTTTCGCGCGGGCGTGGACGTCTCCGAGCGCATGGTCGGCACCAGCGCCATGGCGCTGGCGCTGGCCGAACGCAGTGCGCAGAGGGTTCGCGGCGGAGAGCATTACTTCGAGCTCAACCAGATCTTCCACTGCTACGCGACCCCCGTGTTCGACCTGCGCGGCCAACTGCTGGGCAGCCTGGACGTCACGCGAGACGTGCCCGAGCTGGCCCAATGCGCGATCGCCCTCACCCGGCATTGCGCGGCAGAGATCGAGTGGAACATGCTGCGCGCGCTGCCGGCGTTCCTCAAGGTCCAGCTGGATGGAGCTCCCGATGCCTGGATGGCCTTCGACGGCGACGGCCGGGTGCTGGGCGCCAGCTCCGGTGCGCGCTACCTGCTCGGGCTTCCCGAGTTGCCGGCCGAACTGGGTTTCGACGATGTCTGCGAAGGACGCTTCGCGCACTGGGTCTCGAGCCTGCGCAGCGGGCCCCGTGGACAGGCCTGCCTGCGCCTGCGCGACGGCGTGGAGCTGCATACCCGCGCGCTTGCGCACACGCCGCGCCTGCTTCCCGTCTCCGAAGCCTCCGCCGAAGCCGTGACGACCGCGCGGCACGAGGCCTGCCCCGAGCTGCCGCGGGATGCCCGCCTGCTCGAGGATTTCACGCGCGCGCTGAGGGCCTTCGAGGCCGGTGTACCGGTGCTGCTGCGTGGCGAGACAGGCGTGGGCAAGGAGGTCGCCGCACGCACCCTGCATCGCCTGAGCCGGCGTTCCGAGGCTGCGTGGATGGCCATCAATTGCGGCGCCATGGCCCCCGAACTGGTGGCCGCCGAGCTGTTCGGGCACGCTGAAGGCGCATACACCGGCTCGGTACGCGGTGGACGTGCCGGGGTGTTCGAGGCCGCGCATGGTGGCACGGTGTTCCTGGACGAAGTCGGGGACATGCCTGCGCATCTGCAGGTCGCGCTGCTGCGCGTGCTCGACACCTCCGAGGTGCTGCGCGTGGGCTCCACGCGACCCGTGCGGGTCGACGTGTCGGTGATCTGCGCGACCCACCGCGACCTGCCCGCCATGGTGCGCGACGGGCTCTTCCGGGAGGACCTGTACTTCCGCCTCGCCGGCTACACCCTGGCCCTGCCGGCGTTGCGCGAACGCGAGGATTTCGACCACGTGCTCGACCAGGTCCTGCTCGAGCTGGGGGCTTGCGCGCACTGCGTCGGCGACGCCTTGCGCAACACCCTGCGCGAACATGCCTGGCCGGGCAACGTGCGCGAGCTGCGCCATGTGCTGCGCGTCGCGCTGGCGCTGGCGCCCGACCCGCGGCAACTGCGCGCCGACGACCTGCGCCAGGCGGGCCTGGGCGCCGTCGGCACCTCGCCTGCGCAGCGCGTCACGCGGGAACAGCCGCTGGCGCTGCGCGAGCAACAGTCCCACGCCATCGACGAGGCCCTGATGCGCTGCAACGGCGATGTCACGCGCGCGGCGGCGCTGCTGGGAATCTCGCGCGCCACGCTGTACCGCCGGCTCAAGGATCGCCGAGGCTGACCGGCGCCCACAGGCTCGCGGTCGACTCGGTGTATTCGGGCGGCCGCATCGCAGCGGCCTTCGCCGGACTGGGCTTCGGCACGCTAACGCCCAGGCTACCTAGCCGCGCCCCGCGCCACACTTCCAGCACTGCGCGAACTGCGGCCCATGGTGCTCGCCGCATTCGCGGCAATTCCAGCCAGGCCCGCGCAGCGGGCGACGCAGTTCCAGCAGCAGCGCCCGCGCACGCTCCAGGTCGGCATCGTCGAGCACCCAGACGGTCGGCTCGGCCTCACTGGGAGGAATCTCCCCGGCGATGCTCGACAGATAGCGGGAGAACACCCTCGCCTCGATGCCCGCCGCGCTCAGCGCGTCCGCCCACAGCGTGGCAAGGACCAGATTGGGGGCGGAATCCACGCGGCGCATGGCGCGAGCATAGCGCGCGATCGGGCACGAGGAGCGGGAGCGTCGGGCCGTATCGCCCGCTGCTCAGCTCAGCGCCTCGCGCGTGTTGCGCACGCGAAGTCGCCACGTGACATACAGGGCCCCCAACCACAGCGGGATCGCCATCACGGACAGCCGGGTTTCCTCGGCCACCCACAGCGCGCCGACGAGCAGGCCGAGAAAGGCCAGACAGAGATAGTTGCTCCACGGGCTGAACAGCGCCGGGAAGACCGAACGGCGTCCCGCTCGACGAACGCTCCTGCGGAATTTCAGGTGGGTCATGACGATGGAGACCCAGATCAGCACCAGCGCGGCCGTGACCATCGCGATGAGCAGTTCGATGACCCGATGCGGAGCGACGTAGTTGAGCACCACGGCCACGCCGGTCAGCGCGGTGGATGCGGCGATGGCTCGAACCGGAACTCCGCGGCGGTCGAGGTGTCCGAGCCATGCGGGAGCAGCGCCCTGCCTGGCCATGCCGAACAGCATGCGACTGCTGGCGAAGGTCAGGCCGTTGTACACCGACAGCACGGCGCTGAGGATCACCAGGTTCAGGGCATTGGCCGCGAAGTGGCTGCCCAGCTCGGAAAAGATCAACGTGAAGGGGCTGGCGCTGTAGGTGCCCCCACCGAGCAGCAGGTGGTCGACCAGGCGATTCCACGGAAACAGCATCAGCAGCACCAGGCTGGAGCCGACATAGAAGAGCAGGACTCGATAAACGATCTGGTTGATCGCCTTCGGGATCACCCTTGCCGGATCGTCGGTCTCGGCAGCCGCGTAACCCATGATCTCGATGCCGCCGAAGGACAGGGCCACCAGTGCCGTGGACATCAGAAGCCCGCGAAGCCCCGACGGGAAGAAGCCTCCGTGGGCCCACAGGTTCGACGGCCCGATGTCGGGCTGGCCGTAGCGGCTGACCACCAGGTAGAGGCCGAAGCCGATCATCGACAGCACCGCGACGATCTTGAGCAGCGCGAACCAGAACTCGGTTTCGCCGAACAGGCGCACGCTGGCCAGGTTCAGCGCGCTCACGGCCAGCAGGCAGGCCGCCGCGGTCTCCCACTGCGGGATCCACGGCCACCAGAACTGCACGAACTTGCCGGCGGCACTGATTTCGAGCATGTTGCACAGCACGTACTGCGCCACGGTGTTCCATCCTGCAAAATAACCTGCGAACGGCCCCCAGTACTTGGTTGCGAAATAACCAAATGAATTGGCTGCGGGAGTTTCCACCAGCATTTCGCCCAGAAATCGCATGATCAGAAAGATCATCATGCCCACGAGCGCGTAGGCCAGCAGCATCGACGGGCCGGTGTGCCGGATCACGCCAGCCGAGCCGAGGAACAATCCGGTGCCGATGGTGCCTCCCAGTGCAAGGAACTGGATGTGGCGATTCCTCAGGCCCGGCGCGAGCCGGTTTGTCTCCGTACTGTGCATGACATCTCCGTAGGGTAGAAACCGTAAAGGTTGGAGTTGACACTTCTTATGCAGACCATTGTTTTGAAAATCACACGCGCCGTCCGGCGGCTACAAAATTTCCGGGAAAACCGATATATCGGTAATGTTTTAACTTCGCGCGGGGTTGTTTGGCCCGGCCCATCGACCTTCCACCTGTGGTATGCGCGCGACAGGCAGGCCAGGGATCTGCTACAATCAGCTGAGTAAGGGCGCGGAATTTCGCGCCGCTGTCACAGCGGCGCCTCGGCGGGCCCGGGCGGTAGGCGCATGGCAATCCATGCCCGAATCGCGCGGCCTGGCTTGTCGAGCGCCCCACCGAGCGCCATGCCCCTGCGCGCTCCTCGGCTCACGCCGTGCGCCACAGGTCAGGGGCCACCCGGGCTGATGCCGGGGTGCAGCCCGAGACCGCATTCGGCGATCTCGCATCGTGTCATCCGGGCCGTCGCGCGCTTGCGCGATGGCCGTTCACCAAGGATTTCTCATTCGTTCCGCTGTTCAAGTCGGCAAGTACCGAATCTCTCCCATCGTCCGTCGTCACCACGGCGACGGCTACCAGGCTTCCGTGTCGATCCGAAGTGGTCGCGGAAGCATGACGCACGACCGCGTGCTGCGTTTCGTGCCCGTTTTCGGAACCCGCGACCAGGCGAGCCGCTTCGCCACCGAGCAGGCCCTGGCCTGGATCGGGGATGCATCGCGCGCGGGTGCCACCGCCTCCGCCCCATTGTCCCCTTCGCCCCAAGGAGTCCCATGTCCAAGGAAGAACTGATCGAAATGCGCGGCGTGGTCAACGAAGTCCTGCCGGATTCGCGTTACCGCGTCACCCTGGAAAACGGTCACGAACTCGTGGCCTACAGCGCCGGCAAGATGCGCAAGCACCACATCCGCATCCTCGCGGGCGACAACGTGTCGCTGGAACTGTCGCCCTACGACCTGACCAAGGGCCGCATCACGTTCCGCCACCTCGAGCGCCGCGGACCTGCGCCGACCACCCGCCCCGGCCGCGGCTGAGCCAGGGGGCGCCGGCACCGAACCGCGCCCCTTGCGGCAGCGGCGTGCCGGAGCCGTTATGCCCGTAGGCATCTAAGCCTATGAGAACACTGTCGTTTGGATCGGCCATGGCGGCCTCTACCATGCACGGACGTTTCAGCCCGCCCGACTCTCCAAGCGACCATGGACCCGCACCTGCACCCCGCCATCCCCGAAGCCGCCAGCCAGCATGAGCCACCGATCGAAACCGATGCCGTGATCGTCGGCGCCGGCCCGGTGGGCCTGTTCCAGGTGTTCGAGCTGGGACTGCTGGACATCCGCGCGCATGTCGTGGACAGCCTTGCCCACCCGGGCGGGCAATGCATCGAGCTGTACCCGGACAAGCCGATCTACGACATTCCAGCCTTGCCGGTGTGCACCGGCAAGGAGCTCACCGACAACCTGCTCAAGCAGATCGAGCCCTTCCAGCCCACCTTCCACCTGGGCCAGGACGTGGTCGAGGTGCAGCGCCAGGCCGATGCGCGCCTGCTGGTGCGCACGTCCCGGGGCACCGTGTTCCTGACCAGGACCCTGTTCATCGCCGCCGGCGTCGGCAGCTTCCAGCCGCGCACGCTGAAGGCCGAGGGCATCGAGGCCTTCGAGGGCTCTCAGGTGTTCTATCGGGTCAAGGACCCGAACCTGTTCAAGGGGCGAAACCTGGTCGTGGTCGGCGGCGGCGACTCGGCGCTGGACTGGGCGCTGCATTTCGCCACCAGTGGTGAACACCGGGCCGAGAGCGTCACGCTGCTGCATCGGCGAGACGGCTTCCGTGCCGCGCCGGCCTCGGTGGCGCGTATGCACGCGCTGTGCGAACAGTACGAAATGCAGTTCCTGATCGGCCAGATCAGCGGCTGCGAAAGCCGCGACGGCCGCCTGGCCGAGGTCAAGGTGGTCGGCGCCGACGGCGTGACCCGGCGCCTTCCGCTGGACATGCTGCTGGTGTTCTTCGGGCTCAGCCCCAAGCTGGGCCCCATCGCCGAATGGGGCCTGGCGCTGGAGCGCAAGCAGCTGGTGGTGGACACCGAGAAGTTCCAGACCAGCGAACCGGGAATCTTCGCGGTGGGCGACATCAACACCTACCCGGGCAAGAAGAAGCTCATTCTCTCGGGCTTCCATGAAGCCGCGCTGGCGGCGTTCGGTGCGGCCGATTACCTGTTCCCGCAAAAAAAGGTGCACCTTCAGTACACCACCACCAGCCCCAAGCTGCACAAGGTGCTGGGCGTGGAAACCCCGGTGTTCGACTGATCAGGGCCTGCAGTCGCCCGAAGGCGTGACCGAGCCGGCCCCGCTGACCAGCGTGGCCAGCCGCCCCTTCGGGACGCCCTGCATCAGCGCGGGCTGGGAGGCGCCCTTCTCGCAGACCAGCAGGGTCGGCGTGGCGACGTTGCCCAGATCCTGCAGCAGCGCCAGGTTGGCTCGCAAGCCCCGGTCCGACGTGAAACTGGGCTGCGTCCCCGGGTAGGCGCCCTCTTCCTTGCGGTGGTCGAAGCCGCGCATGTTCTGCTCCCACGCCGCGGCAGGATCGGGCGACTGCAGGATCGCCGCAGCCCGGGCTTCGCTGTCGGGCTTCAGGAACGCCACAGGAACGATGCGCATGCGCAGCTTGCCGGCGGCGATCAACGGCGCGGCCTCCTGAGTGAGGTGGTCGCAGAAACTGCAGTTGGGGTCCTCGAAGGCGACGATCAGCGGCCCCGCCTTGCCCAGCGTGAAGCCTGTCGCTGCCATGGCCCGCTGGGCCCCGCTGCGGACCTTCGCGGCATCGGCCGCGTGAACGGGCTGCAAGCCGAGCGCGCCGCCGATGAGACCGAGCGCGAGCAGCGCCGATAGCTTGTTCCTGCTGTTCATGATGCACAACTCTCCCGCGGATATGGATGCCCGACAGCGGGCGTCCAGGCGGCGCCGTTGCCGTACGCCTGATGGACGGACAATGGTACCCAGCCCTGCAAGCCCCGCGGTGCCTTCGGGGCAACGGCGCGCGGCTGCATCACGGCTTGTTCAGCCGCGCCTGCTGCCCTGCTCACGCGGCGTCGCGCGCCTGCTCGCCCCTGGCGGATTTCGCGACGGCTCCCTCTGCCGCCCAGGCTCCTACCCGCAACTGCCGATGTACCCGCAGTTGTCGCAGCGGTCGCAGCCGTCGACCCGGCGCAGGTAGGGGCCGCCGCACTCGGGGCAGGTGCGCGCGCCGGCCAGCAGCGGCGGCAGCGCGTCGGCCTTGTCGAGGTCGATGTGCAGCGCCTGCGGCTGCGGCTGGCGCTGCACCAGCGCCGCCAGCGGCTGTTCGCGCCCGTCGTCGCGAAGGAAGCCGCGGCGCTTGAGCATTTCCTGCAACGCGAAGGCGATCGCGGCGACCTCGGACTGGTGGAAACGTGGCGCGCGGCTTCCGTCGGACTTGATCAGCTCGCCGCAGCGCACCGGTCCCTTGTCCCACACCACTTCGCGCATGTTGAGCAGCGACTTGGCCACCGAGCCACCCGAGCGCGCGACCAGAGACAGCAGGCGCATGTTGGAGGCGATCCACTGCTGGCCTTCGTCGCGCTGGCCGGCGGGCATGAAGAACTCGATCGGACGCTCGATGCGCACGGGCCGGCCGTCGTGCAGGCCCTCGACCTCGGCGAAGGAGATGGAAAGGTATACGGTCTTGGCCCCTTCGGCGGTCATGTAGCTGACCTTGCTGGTCACCGCCTGCAGGTCGCCGCTGGGGCGGCCGTCGATGCGCCGGGTGAGCGGATCGACATCGACCGCCGCCGGGGCCGACTCCGGCGCGGCGGCCGGCGCCGCGGCCTGCAGCACCGCTCCCAGCACCGTGTTGGGGCGGTAGGTGGCCAGGCCCTTGAGGCCGGCCTGCCAGGCTTCCAGGTACAGGTCCTGGAACTCCTCGAAGGGATAGTCCTCGGCGACGTTGACGGTCTTGGAAATTCCGGTGTCGACGAAGGGCTGCACCGCGGCGAGCATCTGCATGTGCTCGCGCGCGGGCATTTCCAGCGCGGTGACGAAGCTCGACGGCAGGCGTTCGGTGTCGCCGCCGCGCTGGCGCCACAGGCGCCAGGCGTGGTCGGCCACCTCGTACTCGCGCATGGTGTCGTCGGGCATGCGCTTCCTGCGCGTGTAGGTCCACGAAAACGCCGGCTCGATGCCGTTGCTCGCGTTGTCGGCGAAGGCCAGGCTGATGGTGCCGGTGGGGGCCACCGCCAGCAGATGGGAGTTGCGCAGCCCGTGGCGCCGGATGCGCTCGCGCAGTTCCTGCGGAAGGCGGCTGGCGAAGCCGCCCGCGAGGTACTTGTCGGCGTCGAACAGCGGGAACGCGCCCCTTTCCCTGGCCAGCTCGACCGAGGCCTCGTACGCGGCGTCGCGCAGGTTGCGCGCCATCTCGGCGGCGAAGGCGCGGGCGGCGGGGCTGTCGTAGCGCAGCCCGAGCTCGATGCAGGCGTCGCCGAGGCCGAGAAAGCCCAGCCCGACACGGCGCTTGTCGCGCGCCTCGGACGCCTGCTGGGGCAGCGGCCAGTAGGTGATGTCGAGCACGTTGTCGAGCATGCGCACGGCCGTCTGCGCGGTCTCGCGCAGCGCGGCCATGTCGAAGCGGGCGCCCGGCTCGAAGGGATCGAGAACAAAGCGTGTCAGGTCCAGCGAGCCCAGGCAGCAGCAGCCGTAGTCGGGCAGGAACTCCTCGGCACAGGGGTTGGTGGCCTCGAACACCTCGCAATAGTGCAGGTTGTTGTCGCGGTTGGCGGCGTCGAGGAACAGGATCCCCGGCTCGGCGTGGTCGTAGGTGCAGTGCATGATCTGCTCCCACAGCGAACGCGCGCGCACCCGCCGGTAGGCCCACAGCCCGTCGTCGCGCTGGCGCGCGCCCTGGGCGAGCTGCTCGTCGCCGGGGCGCGCCTTGTGCACGAGGTCGATCTCGGCATCGTCGCGCACGGCGTGCATGAAGGCGTCGCTGACTCCCACCGACAGATTGAAATTGCGGAATGCGCCGCCGTCCTTGGCGTGGATGAAGGCTTCGATGTCCGGGTGGTCGATTCGCAGCACGCCCATCTGGGCGCCGCGGCGCGAGCCGGCCGATTCCACCGTCTGGCACGATGCGTCGAACACGCGCATGAACGACAGCGGCCCGCTGGCACGGCTGCGCGTGGCCCCCACCAGCGCGCCCGACGGACGGATGCGGCTGAAGTCGTAGCCCACGCCCCCGCCCCGGCGCATGGTCTCGGCGGCCTCGGCAAGCGCGCGGTAGATGCCGGGCTTGGCGTCCTCATCCTCGGACACCGAGTCGCCCACCGGCTGCACGAAGCAGTTGATCAGGGTGGCCTGGATGCCGCTGCCGGCGGCCGACATGATGCGCCCGGCGGGAATGAAGCCGCGTTGCATGGCCTGCAGGAAGCGCGCCTGCGCGGCGGCAGCGTCGGGTTCCACCGCGGCAAGCGCACGCGCCACGCGCTGCTGGATGTCGTCGGCGTTGCGTTCACCGTTCTTGGCGTATTTTTCCGCCAGGACGTCCAGGCTGATGTCTTGCGCCTGCATGCGGGGCTCCTGTGTCGGGGGCGAACGTGGAACGGGCAGGCACGCCCGTCACCCCCGGCGGTCGGCCGTCCCTGACTCCCTTTATAGCTCCGCCTCCTCGTCCCCGGGGTTGATCGGGGGCAAACCGAGCACGGAGCGGCTCTGTTCCACCGGCAGTTCCTCGACGGCCTTGAGCTGCCGGCCCATGACCCGCGTGCGGGTCTCCGCGGCGCCCAGCGTGCTGCCGGCCTCGTCGAGCTTCTTGCGCACCTTGGCCAGCACCTCGCCGAACTTGCCGAACTCCGTCTTCACCGCCCCCAGCACCTTCCACACCTCGGTGGAGCGTTGTTGCAGCGCCAGGGTTCGAAAGCCCATCTGCAGGCTGTTGAGCAAGGCCAGCAGCGTGGTGGGGCCGGCCAGCATCACGCGCTGCTCGCGCTGCAGCGCCTCCACCAGCCCCGGGCGGCGCAGCGCCTCGGCGTACAACCCTTCGGTCGGCAGGAACAGGATGGCGAAATCCGTGGTGTGCGGCGCGGCCACGTACTTGGTGCGAATCGAGCGGGCCTCGTCGCGCAGGCGCTGCTCGAGCGCCTTGGCAGCTGCCTCGGCAGCGGCCTTGTCGGCGCTGTCCTGCGCCTCCAGCAGGCGCTCGTAGTCCTCGCGCGGGAACTTGGCGTCGATGGGCAGCCACAGCCCCGTGTCGCCGTCTCCCGGCAGGCGCACGGCGTATTCCACGCGGGCGCCGCTGCCGGGCACCGTCTCCACGTTCACGCCATACTGCTCGGGGGTGAACACCTGGTCGATCAGCGCGGCGAGCTGGATCTCGCCGAACAGTCCGCGCGACTTGACGTTGGAAAACACGCGCTTGAGGTCTCCGACTCCCTGCGCCAGGTTGCGCATCTCGCCCAGACCACTGTGCACCAGTTCCAGGCGCTCGGCGACCTGCCGGAAACTCTCCCCCAGGCGCTGTTCCAGCGTGGCGTGCAGCTTCTCGTCGACCGTCACGCGCATCTGCTCGAGCTTTTTCTCGTTGTCGCTCTGCAACTCGCGCAGGCGCTGCTCGACCGTGGCGCGCATCTCGGCATGACGCTGGTCGGTGCTGGCGCGCAAGGCCTCGAAGCGCTCGCCCAGTTGCAGCTGCAGCGCCTGCAGAGCCTGCGTGCTGCTCTGGTTCAGCGAAGCGACCTGCTGCACCAGGGTGTCGGCCACCGACTTCTGCAGGTTCTGCAGTTGCTGCGCGACGGTGTCGAGCTGGCTGTTGCTGGTGCGAGCGGCCTCGGCCTGCTGGTTCAGCAGCATCTGCTGGAACTGGGCCAGCTGCGCCGCCTGCTCGGTGCGCAGAGCCTGCCCGCTGGCCTGCACGGCGCCGCGCAGCTCGCGCTCGAGTCGCTCGAGCGCCGGGCTCAGCATGTCGGCCTGCCCGCGCTGCTGCTCGCCGAGCGCGCGCAGGCGTGCCAGCAACACGGCGCCGACCAGCACCGCCAGCCCCAGCAGGGCCACGGCGCACGATACCAGCAAGGTATCCAGGTTCATGGCTGCGCCCGCTCAGCGCGCGGCGCGCGGCGCGCCGGGCACGGGATTCAAGGCCTCGCCGCCGCGCAGCACCGCCAGCAGGTTGTCCATCGCCACGCGCACCATGTCGCGGCGCGTCGGCAGCGACGCACTGGCGATGTGCGGCGTGATCAGCAGGCGCGGGGCGTCGAGCAGCACCGGGTTGGGTACCGGCTCGCCCTCGAACACATCGAGTCCGGCGGCACCCAGGTGCCCGGAATGCAGCGCTGCGGCCAGCGCGGGCTCGTCGACCAGGCCGCCGCGCCCGATGTTGACCAGCGTGGCGCCGCGGCGCATGCGCGCGAGCTGTCCGGCACCGATCAGATGCCGCGCGGATTCGCTGTACGGCAGCGCGAGCATGACGTGGTCGCTCTGCTCGAGCAGCTCGTCGAGGCTGCGCCAGGACGCCGAGCTCTCGCGCTCCTGCGCCGGCTCCAGCGGCTTGCGGTTGTGGTAGAGCACGCGCATGCCGAAGCCCAGCGCCGCCCGGCGCGCGATGGCGCGGCCGATGCGCCCCATGCCGACGATGCCCAGCGTGGTGCCGTGCACGTCGCTGCCGGCGAACAGGTCGGCACTCCAGCTCTTCCACCTGCCCGCGCGCAGGTAGCGCTCGGATTCGCCCAGCTGGCGTGCCGCGCCCAGCAGCAGGGCCATGCCGAAATCGGCCGTGGTCTCGGTCAGCACGTCGGGCGCGTGGGTGACCACCACGCCGCGCGCGGCGCAGGCGGCGACATCGATGTGGTCGAAGCCGACGGTCATGGTGGCCACCGCGCGCAGGCGCGGGCAGGCCTCGAGCAGCGCGGCGTCGATGCGCTCGCTGGCGGTGATCAGCACGCCGTCCTTGTCGGCCAGCTGCGTACGCAGCTCGGCCGCGGACGCGATGTCGTCGCGCGGATTGAACTGCACGTCGAAGGCCTGGCGCAGCGGCTCGAGCACGTCGTCGAACAATCTGCGGGCCACCAGCACACGGGGTCGTTGCACGGGATCTGGGCTCATGGGCGGGAAACGGGAAAGGAGGCGGGCGCGCCGCCGGTCTCGAGCGGCGGCGCGGGAATCTGGAACACCTCGCGCAGATACGCCAGGTAGGCGGGGTCGTCGCACATGTTCTTGCCGGGCTCGTCGGTGACCTTGGCCACCGGCTGGCCGTTGCAGCGCACCATCTTGATCACCATCTGCGGCGCGTCGTGCCCGAGATCGTGCATCAGGTTGGTGCCGATGCCGAACGCCAGCCCGACGCGGCCATGGAACCGACGGTACAGCGCGACGACCTTGTCGACGGTCAGCGCATCGCTGAACACCAGGGTCTTGCCGCGCGGGTCGACCCGGTGGCGAGCGTAGTGGGCGATCATCTGCTCGCCCCACGCGAAGGGATCTCCGGAGTCGTGCCTCGCGCCGTCGAACAACTTGCAGAAATAGAGGTCGAAATCCCGCAGGAAGGCCTGCAGGCCGTAGACGTCGGCCAGCGCGATCCCGAGGTCCCCGCGGTACTCGCGCGCCCAGGTCTCGAAGCCGAACACCTGCGTGTCGCGCAGGCGCGGGCCCAGCGACTGGCAGGCCTGCAGGTATTCGTGCGCCATCGTGCCCAGGGGCACCAGGCCCATTTCGCGGGCCAGCGCGACGTTGCTGGTGCCGGCGAGCTGATCGCCGAGCCCGGCTCGCAGTCGCTCGAGCACGCGGCGCTGCCAGTCCCTGGAATAGCGCCGGCGCGTGCCGTAGTCGGCGATGCGGCAGTCCTGCAGGCCCGGCTGGCGCAGTTGCGCGATCTTGGCATCCAGGCGTGCCATCGCCGCGTGCTGATCGGCGTCGGCATGCGCGTGCGCCGCCCAGACCTCGCCGACGATGGCCAGCACCGGGACCTCGAACAGGATGGTGTGCAGCCACGGCCCGCGAATGCTGATGTCGATCTCGCCGCGCGCACGCGCCGCGGCGTCGTCCGCGGGACGGGCATCGATGCGGGCCCGGTTGAGCCGGAACAACTCCAGGAAGTCGACGAAGTCGCTCTTGATGAATCGCAGCCCCCGCAGGTAATCGAGCTCGTCGGTGCGAAAACGCAACTCGCACAGCGCATCGAGTTCGGCGTGGATGCGGGGCAGCAATGGCGCCAGCGCGATTCCCGGAGTGCGACAGCGAAAACGGTACTCGACTTCGGCGCCCGGGAACTGATGCAGCACCACCTGCATCATCGTGAACTTGTACAGGTCGGTGTCGAGCAGCGACTCGATGATCATCGGTCGAGGAACCTCGTGAAGGCTTCCACTTCGGCTCGCTCGGTGTGCAGGCTGTTCTCGATCGCCTCCGGGTCGCCCCAGCCCAGGGCCATTCCGCACACCACCTGCTGCTGCGGCCCGAGCCCGAGTTCCTCGGAGATGATGCGGTGAAACGGCGTGAACGCCGCCTGCGGGCAGGTGTCGAGCCCGCGCGCGCGAGCCGCCACCATGATGTTCTGCAGGAACATGCCGTAGTCGAGCCAGCTGCCCTGCTCCATCACGCGGTCGATGCTGAACATCAGCCCGACGGGCGCGTCGAAGAACAGCAGGTTGCGCCGGTGCTGCTCGTGCATTCGCTGCTTGTCGCCCTTGGCGATGTCGAGCAGCCCGTAGAGGTCCCACCCCACCTTGCGGCGGCGCTCGAGATAAGGGCTCTGCCAGTGCCTGGGGTAGTAGGCGTACTCCTCGGTATGCCGCGCCGCCTGTTCGGGATCGTCGTAGGCGTCGACCAGGCGTCGGCACAGGCGTTCGCGCGCCGCGCCGGTGAGCACATGCACCTGCCAGGGCTGCGTGTTGCTGCCCGACGGCGCGCGCGAGGCCACGCGCAGGATCTGCTCGATCCATTCGCGTGGCACCGGGCGCTGCAGGAAGCGGCGCACCGAACGCCGCGAAGTGATCGCGTCGTCGACGACGCTGGCAAGGGGGTGGGATGGGGCTTCTGACATGAAGCCGCAGTGTAGGACGGCGGCGCATGCCGGCGCTGTGCGCAGCGCGGTCGCATCCTTGCTGCGCCACAGCACCCAGGCCGCGCAACATCGGCACGAAACGATACGTGAAAGCGCTATCCGGCGACACCCTGTAGTCATGACGGCGCGGCGAAACCACTATACGTCATTGTTTTGATGGACATTTTTTGCGAAACAACAAATTTGTTGCGTCGCATCAAAAAATCCTTGACAGCTCGGCCGCAGGGTCTAGAATTCGTTTTGTGCGCTGCACCAATCGAGCCGGCTCCCGAAAAGCCCCGGTTGTCACGCGGCGGACTTGTTGAAATTTCAGAATCGAGCAAGGCTGGGCTCACCTCCGGCCTCAGACGAACCGAGAGCAACGCTACCCACCAGGAGCCGATGATGATGACCCCCGAACAACTGATCGCCGCGCAAAAGTCCCAACTCGAAACCCTGTTCGCCCTGCAGGGCAAGGCTGTCGACGGGCTGGAGCGTCTGGTGGAACTGAACCTGCAGACCCTGAAGACCGCGATGCACGAGACCTCCGAGGCCACGATCGCCGCGCTGTCGGTCAAGGACCTGCAGGAGCTGACCTCGCTGCAGCCGAACCTGGCGCAACCCCTGGCCGAGAAGATGCTGGCGTACTCGCACCACGTGTACGAGATCGCGTCGGGCACCCAGGCCGAGCTGGCCAAGGCCGTCGAAGCCAACGCCACCGACTTCAACCGCAAGGTGCAGGCCCTGGTGGAAACCGCGACCAAGAACGCGCCGGCCGGCACCGAGACCGCCGTGGCGATGCTCAAGAGCGCGATGAGCGCCGCCAACAACGCGTACGACTCGCTGCACAAGGCCAGCAAGCAGGCCGCCGAAGTGGTCGAGGCCAACATCAACACGGTGACCAGCACCGCGATGAAGGCCGCGCAGAACACCACCAGCAGCCGCGCCAAGCGCGCCGCCGCCTGAGAAACACCCCTGCCGGCGGGTCCCGCGGGATCCGCCGCGCGAAGCAGGCCGCGAAGACGGCCGTGCAGATTGTCTCCTCGGTACTTCCAAGTACCCTTGCAGGCCGATCGAACCCGATCGGCCTCTTTTTTTGTCCGGCGCCTGCCACCCGCCGCCTTGCGCCCGCGGCTCGGCTCAGCGCGCGAGCAGCTCCAGCAAGGCCTGCAGCACGCCGTCGGGCTGCTCCTGCATCAGCGCATGTCCGCCCGGCAACAGGCTGACCCGCGCCTGCGCAAAGGCCTGCTGCAGTTCGCGCGCCGCGCGCGGCGGGGTCATGCGGTCGGACTCGCCAAGCACCAGTTGCACCGGCACCTGGACCCGGCGCGCCATCTCCAGGCCGTCGGCGTAGGCGTTGCAGGCGCTCAGGTCGGTGGCCAGCAGGTCTCCCGCTGGCCAGCGCGCCTGCACCGACTGCATGAATTGCAGGCTCGCGTCGACCAGGCCCGGGTCGGGCGCCTGCTCGCGCGAGCCCTTGTGCGACCACAGCGCCATGTCGCGCATGGCCGCCTGGGGGTCGCTGCGCGCCCGCTCGAGCAGCACGGGCGACACCGTCATCGGCAGCGCGGTGGCCACCATCGCCAGGTGGCTGACCCGCCGCGGTGCCAGCGCCGCGGCATGCAGCGAAACCAGCGAGCCCATGCTGTGGCCGACCAGCGCGCAGCGTTCCAGCGCCAGCGCATCGAGCAGCTCGAGCAGCCAGGTCGCCAGTTCCGGCACGCCGGCGCACGGCGGCCCGGCGCTGGCCGAATGCCCGGGGAGATCGACGGCGTACACCGCATGCCCGGCACGGGCCAGGCCGGGCAGCACGGGCAGCCACACCCGGTGGTCCTGGCAGGCTCCGTGCAGCAGCAGCACCGGTGGAGCCTTCTCGGCAGTGGCAGCGGCGAGGCAGTGCACGTGCACCTCGCGCGAATCGACCAGACATTGCATGGAATTCTCCGCGTGCGCGCAGGGCGCGGTCAGCAAACAAGGCTCGCCCCGGGATCCGGCCGCATTCGCGACCATGCGCGGCCCTGGACGACGCAGGGCAGCGTGGAATCCCGCAAGCGCCTGCACTATATTGGCTCCATGCCCGCAACGCCCACCGGAGACCGCGATGCAAGTAAGTGATATTTTGCGCATCAAGGGGACTGCGCTGTTCACCGTCTCGCCCCAGACCCCGCTGCACGAGGCCGCTCGCACGATGGCGCTGCACGACGTGGGCTCGCTGGTGATCATGGACGATGGTCGCCTGGCCGGCATGCTCACCTTCCGCGAGGTGCTGGGCGCGGTCAGCGCGCAGGGCACGACCCCGCAGGCGGTGGGCGAGCTGATGCAACGCGACCCGGTGCACTGCTCCCCGCAGACCGGCCTGGACGAACTGCGCCGACTGCTTCTCGACAGCGGTACACGCTACATCCCGGTGATGGACGGCACGACGCTGCTGGGCGTGATCTCGTTTCGCGACGTGGCGCGCGCCGTGGTACAGGAGCAGGACTTCGAAAACCGCATGCTCAAGGCGTACATCCGCGACTGGCCTCCCGAGACCGCGCAGCCCGAGAGCGCGCCGGGCAGCGCCTGAGCCGCGCCCCGGCCCGCGCGCCCATGGCGGCGCGGGCCGTGCGGCACCCCGGCTGACGCTACGATTGGGGCTGCCGTACCGACGCACCCCGCGAGCGGCCGGCTCCCGCCCCCGCCTGCTCGCGAGCATGCCCGTCCACGATCCATCCCCGCGCCCATCGCACCTGCTGTACCTGCACGGATTCCGCTCCTCGCCGGCGTCCGCCAAGGCTCGGCTGACCCACCAGCGCCTGCTGCAACTCCAGGGCTCCGGGCGGTCGGCGGTGCAATGGCTGTGTCCGCAGCTTCCGCCGTCGCCGCGCGACGCCGTGGAACTGGCGCTGGACCTGGTGCGCCAGGCCGCGCCGCGGCAGCTGGTGCTGGTCGGCAGTTCGCTGGGCGGCTTCTACGCCACATGGCTCGCCGAACGCCTGGACTGCCGGGCTGCGCTGCTCAACCCGGCGGTGAATCCGGCGCGCGACCTGCGCGCCCAGATCGGTGAACTGGGCAGCTGGCACGACCCTGCGCTGCGCTTCGAGTTCACCGCGGCGCACGTCGAGGAGTTGCACGCCTTCGAACTCGGCAGCCTGCAAGAGCCGGTTCCGCACCCTCAGCGCTACCTGGCGGTCATCGCCCGCGACGACGAGGTGCTGGACTGGCGCGAGATGCAGGCACGCTACCTGGGCGCCATGCTCCGCGTGGTCGACACCGGAGGGCATGCGCTGCAAGACTACGCGTCGCGCCATTGCGACGCGGTCCTGGAATTTCTCGGCGTGCGCGCCGACTGAATGGAATCCCTTGTGAGTTACGTTGTTTTCGAAGAGGCCGGCAAACTCGCCACCGCACGGGTCATGAGCCAGGCCGACGCATCGATGCAGGTCGAGCTGCCCAGCGGACGGCGCCAGAAGATCAAGCAGCAGCAGGCGCTGCTGCGCTTCGAGGCACCCGCCCCCGACGAGCTGATGGACTGGGCGCAGGCGCAGCAGGACGGCATCGAACTCGAGCTGCTGTGGGAGTTCGCGCCCGACGACGAGTTCGGCTTCGAGCAGTTGGCCGCGGAGTACTACGGCGACGCCGCGGACGCACGCCAGCAGGCCGCGGTGCTGCTGCGACTGCATGGTGCGCCGCACTATTTCTCGCGCCGCGGCAAGGGCCGCTTTCGCAAGGCCGCCCCGGAGGTGCTGCAGGCCGCGCTGGCCGGCATCGCCCGGCGCCAGGAACTGGAGCGGCGCATCCAGGCCGACGCGCAGCAACTGCAGCAGGGAAGCTGCCCGCCGGGAATCTCCGAGCGGCTCTACAGCCTGTTGTTCAAGCCCGACAAGAACAGTCCGGAGTACAAGGCGCTGGCACTGGCCGTGCGCAACAGCGCCAAGGGAGCGCTGCAACTGCTTCGCGAGGCGGGTGCCATCGGCTCGCCGTGGCGCTTTCACATGCAGCGATTCCTGCTCGAGTATTTCCCGCGCGGAACCGGTTTCGGCGACCTGGCCATGCCCGAGGTCGAGGCCGGGGAGTTGCCGCTCGCCGAGGTTCGCGCATTCAGCATCGACGACTCGCAGACCACCGAGATCGACGACGCGCTGTCGGTGCGCGCCGGCGCCGACGGCGGCGTGGTGGTGGGCATCCACATCGCGGCCCCCGCACTGGCGCTCGCGCGCGACAGCGCGTGGGACCAGGCGGCACGCCAGCGCATGTCGACCGTGTACATGCCGGGCGACAAGATCACCATGCTTCCCGACGAGCTCGTGCGCGCCTACACGCTCGCGGAGGGGGCGCAGCCACCGGCGGTGAGCCTGTACGTCGACTTCGACGCGCAGCTCGAAGTGCGCGGACACGAGACCCGCGTGGAGCGCGTGCCGATCGTGGCCAACCTGCGCCATGACCGGCTCGACGACGCCATCACCGAGGAGTCGCTGCAGGGCGACCCCGATGCGCAGGCGTACGCCTGCGCGCGAGAGCTGGCGCAGCTGTGGCGCGTCGCCCGCCGGCTGCAGGCGGGGCGCGAGCAGGTCCGCGGGCGCCCTGAGCGCCCTGGCGGCGTGGATTACACCTTCCGGGTCGAAGGCCTGGAACATGGCGAGGAACAGGCGCGCGTGGACATCGTGCCGCGCCGCCGCGGCGCGCCGCTGGACCTGATCGTGGCCGAGATGATGATCCTGGCCAACGCCACGTGGGGCGGATGGCTGGCCGAGCTGGGCCTGCCGGCGATCTACCGCAGCCAGAGCGGCATGGGCGCCAACCTGCGCACCCGAATGAGCACGCGCGCGGCGCCGCATCAGGGGCTCGGCGTGGCGCAGTACGCGTGGTGCACGTCGCCGCTGCGGCGCTACGCGGACCTGGTCAACCAGGGGCAGATCATCGCGGCCGCGCGCCACGGACGTGCCGCCGCGCTGGTCGCACCCTACCGCCCGAAGGACGCGCAACTGTTCGCCGTGGTCGGCGCCTTCGAGGAGGCCTACAAGGCCTACGCCGACTTCCAGCGCGGCATGGAGCGCTACTGGACCCTGCGCTACCTGCGCCAGCAAGGCATCGCGCAGGCCGACGGCGCGGTACTGCGCGAGGGACTGGTGCGAATCGACGGCCTGCCGCTGGTGCTGGCCGCGGCGGGGGCACAGGAACTGGCGCGCGGCACGCGCGTGCGAGTGCATTTCGGCGAAGCCGACCTGATCACCCTCGAGCAGCCCTGTCGCGTGGCCCAGGTACTGCACGAGACCGCGCCCGCCGAAGCGGCACAGGGCGCCGAGCCGGCGGACTCGGAAGACGACGAAAGCCTGGCCGGCGGACTGCGCCTGGAAGTCGACGCGATCGAGGCGGCCGAAGAGGCTGCGCCGCAGGGCGGGCCCGCCGCAGCGGCCGAGCCGGCGCAGCACACCGGCACGCACGTGCACGACGGCGCCGGACCGACCTGAAGATCTCCGATGCCCGCACGCCTGCGCCTGAGCCCGCTGCAATGGGCCCTCGGCATCTCGGTGGCCGCGCACGCGCTGCTGCTGGGCCTGCGCCTGGGAGCGCCGCAGATGGCCGATCGCGTGTTCGGCAATCCTCCGCTGTCGGTGATCCTTGTCAACCGCGCCAGCCCGTCGCCGGCGGACAAGCCCCAGGCGCTGGCGCAGGCCGACCTCGACGGCGGCGGCAGCGCGCGCAGCGGGCTCGCCGCCACCCCGTTGCCGGCAGCCGGGCGCAATGCGCTCGGCGATGCCGCGCGGGACACGCAAACCCGCACGCAGCGCCTCGAGCACAGCGAACGCGAGGTTCTCAGCGTGGCGCGCAGCCAGATCGTCACGCTGCAGAACGCCGTGCAGTCGCACGAGCTGACGCCACCGGTGGAGCACGCGCTGCGCGAGCAGCACCGCGAACTGCTCGACCTCGTCGGCGCCATCGAGCGGCGTATCGAGTTGAACAACGCGCGCCCGCGCAGGCGCTTCGTCGGCCCCAGCACGCGCAGCGTTCCCTATGCGCTGTACTACGACCGCATGCGCGAGAAGATCGAGCGCCTGGGCACGGCCGACTTTCCGCAAAGCAGGGGCCACAAGCTGTATGGACGCCTGGTCATGGCCATCACCGTCGACTCCTCCGGGCGCGTGCTGCGCGCCGAGGTCGTGCGCGGCTCCGGGGACGCCATGCTCGACCGCATGGCGCGGGCCATCGTCGAGGCCGCCCAGCCCTTCGGGGGCTTCAACCCGGTGATGCGCCGCGACGCCGATCAGATCGTCGTCGTCGCCGGCTTCGACTTCACACGCGAAGGCGGCCTGAGCACCGAGATGCGCGCCGGCAGCCAGGATTCCGATTCCGCGAGCACCCGATCCCGATGACGACTCCCGACCTGTACGCCGTGCTCGGCAATCCGGTGGAGCACAGCCGCTCCCCGCGAATCCACCAGTGCTTCGCCGAACAGACCGGCCAGGCCATTCGCTACGAGCGGCGCCTGGTGCCGCTCGGCGCATTCGATGCCGCGCTGGCGGCGTTTCGCGCCGAGGGCGCGGCCGGCTGCAATGTCACGGTACCCTTCAAGTTCGACGCGGCGCGGGCCGCCACCCGGCTGTCGCCGCGGGCGCGACTGGCCGAGGCCGCGAACACCCTCGGCTGGGACGCCAGCGGGCAGCTGTGGGCCGACAACACCGACGGCGTCGGCCTCGTGCGCGACCTCGCGCGCCTGCTCGGCAGCGCGCAGGCGCAGGCTTTGCGCGGGCTCGACGTGCTGCTGCTGGGCGCCGGCGGCGCCGCCAGCGGGGTGCTCGGGGAGTTGATCCTGGCCGGAGCCTCGTCCATCGAGGTGTGGAATCGCAACCCCGAACGGGCCGGGCAGCTGGTGGCGCGGCATGCCGCGTTCGCCGACGAACATGGCACCCGGCTTCGCAGCAACCCGGCGCCGCGCGCCGGGCATGCGCTGGTGATCCACGCCACCGCCGGTGCGCTGGGCGGAGCCACCCCCGAGTTGCCGCCCGGTGTGCTGCACCGCGGCGCGCTGGCCTACGACATGATGTACGGCGCGACGCCGACGGCTTTCGTGCGCCTTGCGCGCGAAGCCGGGGCACGCGCCCACGACGGACTGGGCATGCTCATCGAGCAGGCCGCCGAGAGTTTCGCGCTGTGGCGTGGCGTGCGCGTGCAGACCGCGCCGGTGTTGCGGGCGCTGCGCGCCGAGCTCGACGCCGAAGCCGCCTCCCGCGCCGCCTGAGACACCTGAGCCCCCCGCGCGCACCGCCCCATGCCCTCCTCGCGCCGCCGCCACGGACTTGCCCGAGCGCTGCTGCTGAGCGCCGGCTCGCTGCTGATCCTGCAGGCCTATTTCGCGCTCCGGATCGCCGTCTGGTCGGTGCTGCCGGTGCACGACACGGCCTTCATGCGCGCCGAGCAGCTGCGCATGCTGCGCACCGGCGACAGCGTGCCGTGGCGCCACGACTGGACCGGCTACGACCGCATCAGCCCGTGGCTCAAGCGAAGCGTCGTGGCCTCCGAGGACGCGACCTTCCTGACCAACCCCGGGGTCGACTGGAAAGCCATGCGCGAGGCCTGGATCCGCGACCACACGCGGCGAGTCGAGCGGGACCACCGCATCGTCGGCGGCTCGACCATCACGCAGCAGCTGGCCAAGAACCTGTTCCTGTCACCCGAGCGCAGCTACGTGCGCAAGGCCCAGGAGCTGGTCATCACCGGCATGCTGGAGCTGCTGCTGGACAAGCGGCGCATCCTGGAGATGTACCTGAACAGCGTCGAGTGGGGCGACGGCGTGTACGGCGCGCAGGCCGCCGCCCGGCAGTACTTCCATGTACCGGCGGCGCGCCTGACGCGCCTGCAGGCCGCGCGCCTGGCCGTCATGCTGCCCGCTCCTCGCGTGTTCCAGCGCCACCTGTACGGCCCGTACATCGACCGGCGGACCTACACCATCGCGGCGCGCGCCGAACAGGCGCAGGTGCCGCGCTGAAGCCACCGGCGCGTCAACCGCGCACCAGCTCGGCGAAGGCGGAGTCGGCCGCGTCCAGGGTCTGCTCGATCACGCTGGCGTCGTGCGCGCTGGACACGAAGCCGGCCTCGAACATGCTCGGCGCGAGGTAGACCCCGCGCGACAGCATGGCGTGGAAAAAGCGCTTGAAGGCGTCGAGATCGCCGCGCGCCACGTCGGCGTAGCTGCGCGGCAGCGCGGAATCGAAGTACACGCCGAACATGCCGCCCTCGCAGTCGGTGCGCAGCGCCACGCCATGACGCGCCGCTGCCTGCTCCAGTCCCTGCATCAGGCGCCGCGTGCTGTCGCCCAGGGCTTCGTAGAAGCCCGGCTGGCGCACGATGCGAAGCTGCGCCATGCCCGCCGCCACCGCCACCGGATTGCCCGACAGTGTTCCCGCCTGGTAGACACCGCCCAGCGGGGACAGCCCGCGCATCACGTCGGCACGTCCGCCGAAGGCGGCCATCGGCATGCCGCCGCCGATGACCTTGCCGAGAACGACCAGGTCCGGCTCGATGCCGTAGACCTGCTGCGCGCCGCCCAGCGCAACGCGGAACCCGGTCATGACCTCGTCCCACACCAGCAGCGAGCCATGCCGCGTGCAAAGCTCGCGCAGGCGCTGGTGCCACGCTGCGTCGCCGCGCACGAAATTCATGTTGCCGGCGATCGGCTCGACCAGCACGCAGGCGATCTCGTCGCCACGCGCGGCGAACAGTTCGTCGAGCTGGGCGATGTTGTTGTATTCCAGCACCAGCGTGTGCGCGGCGACATCGGCCGGCACGCCGGCCGAGCTCGGGTTGCCGAAGGTCAGCAGACCGGAGCCCGCCTTGACCAGCAGGCTGTCGGCATGGCCGTGGTAGCAGCCCTCGAACTTGACGATGGCATCGCGCCCGGTGAACCCGCGCGCCAGGCGCAGCGCGCTCATGGCCGCCTCGGTGCCGCTCGACACCAGGCGCAGCATCTGCGCCGCCGGCATCAGCGAGCGCAGCGTCTCGGCGATCTCGATCTCGTCGGCCGTGGGCGCGCCGAAGGACAGCGAGCGCGTGGCCGCGCGCTGCACGGCCTCGATCACCTGCGGATGGGCATGCCCGGCGATCATCGGTCCCCACGAGCCGATGTAGTCGATGTAGCGCCGGCCCTCGACGTCGAACATGTACGGGCCTTCGGCGCGCTCGATGAAGCGCGGCACACCGCCCACCTGGCGAAAGGCCCGGACCGGCGAATTCACGCCGCCGGGGATGCTGAGCTGGGCGCGTTCGAACAGGGATTCGTTGCTCGGCTGGGAAGACATGGCAGGACTCGACACGAAGGGGCGGGCCGCGCCGCAGCTGCGCGCTGCGCGCTGCGCCGCAACAGGGACAGGCGGCCGGGCGCGCCGACGCGCGGCGAGCCCGGCCGGGGATTCAGCGCAGGCTCACTGCAGGCCGACCGGCGAGATCGAGTCGCCCTCGCCCTCGGGGCCGGTCTGGGCCCAGAAAAAGCGGTCCGGCACCAGGTTGCCCATGCCGGGGCGATAGGCGAAGTCCAGGCTCTGGTCCAGGAACTCGAGCGCCTCGTGCACGGCCTGGTCGAGCTTGGCGCCCGTGCCGAGCAGCGAGGCCACGGCCGCCGACAGCGTGTCGCCGGCGCCGGAGAAGCCGGCATCGAACATCTCGAAGCGCTCACGAAGGAGTTGCCGACGCGGGCTCAGCAGCACGTTCTCGACGTGGTTCTCGGGCACCAGCACGCCGCTGACCAGCACGTACTGCACGCCCAGCGCGTGGGCCTGCTGCATCAGCGCGTCGGGAGTCGGCGGCTGCTCGCGCTCGACATCCGGGAACAGGAACTGGCTCAGCGCGGTGACGTTGCCGCACAGCACGCGGGTCTGCGGCAGGATCAGCTCCTGCATCGCCTTGATGTATTCCTCGACCTGCGATTCCTCCAGCGCCTGCAGGTTGCCGACGTAGGTCACCAGGGGCAGCTGGGAGTAGTCGGCGAGCAGCTCGGCCACCGCGCTGACGACCTCGACGCCGCCGAGGAAGCCGACCTTCCACGCCGCCAGCTCGACATCCTGCAGCACGGCGCGCGCCTGCTCGACGACGGCCTCGGCGTCGATCTCGACGATGTCGAACACCTCCGCGGTGTCGCACACCCAGATCGACGTGGTCACCGGCAGCGCATGGCAGCCGACCGCAGCGCACACGGCCTGGTCGGCGCTCAGGCCGGCCGCTCCGCTGGGGTCGGCGGCGTTGAGGAACATGACCGCGGGAGGAGATTCGGGGGCTTCGCTGGATGGAGGCATGATGACGCGCTTCACGAGAGTGGACGGCGGGGACGGCCAAGCCCTCAGCCGTCCGGTCGGCGAGACGCCACAAATGCGGCGCCCCTCTTTCTTAGAATGATTGAATCTTATGCCAGAGGACGATACGCTGTGACGCAACCTGACTTCAAGACCTGGATGTGCCTGATCTGCGGGTTCGTGTACCAGGAGGAGCTGGGCCATCCGGAAAGCGGCCTCGCACCCGGCACGCGCTGGGCCGACGTACCGATGAACTGGACCTGTCCGGAATGCGGCGCACGCAAGGACGATTTCGAAATGGTGCAGATCTGAGCGGCCTGCCGAATCCGGCGCCGGGCGGCACGCGGTGGCCGCCGGCGCATCGCGCAGCGAGCCGCGCATTCGAATCCTTTGTCCCACGGAGATAACGCTTGAGCACGGCTTCCGGTTCGTTCAAGGTGCTGGTGATCGACGACAGCAACACCATCCGGCGCAGCGCGGAAATCTTTCTCAGGCAGGCCGGCTTCGAGGTATTGTTGTCCGAGGACGGTTTCGACGCGTTGTCCAAGGTCAACGACACAATGCCGGACCTGATCTTCTGCGACGTGCTGATGCCGCGCCTGGACGGCTACCAGACGGTGGCCATCATCAAGCGCAGTCCACGCCATGCCGCCATCCCGGTGGTCATGCTGTCGTCCAAGGACGGCGTGTTCGACAAGGCGCGCGGGCGCATGGTCGGCGCACAGGCCTACCTGACCAAGCCCTTCACCAAGGACCAGTTGCTGGCGGCGGTGAACGCGCACCGCCAGGCCGCGCCTGCGCCGGCCGCCGGTGCGTCGAGCACGAATCCCGCCCAATCATGAGCATCCGCAAGATCCTGATCGTCGACGACTCGCGCACCGAGTTGTACTTCCTGTCCGACCTGCTGCACAAGAACGGCTACCAGGTGCGCACCGCCGAGAACGGCGAGCAGGCGCTGGCGGCGATCGAGCAGGAGCGCCCCGACCTGGTGCTGATGGACATCGTGATGCCCGGGCTCAACGGCTTCCAGCTCACGCGCCAGATCACGCGCAATCCGGCCTATCGGGAACTGCCGATCATCGTGTGCACCAGCAAGAGCCAGGAAACCGACAAGTTGTGGGCGATGCGCCAGGGGGCGCGCGACTACGTGACCAAGCCGGTCGACCCGCACGACCTGCTGAGCAAGATCATGGCGCTGAACTGACCCGCGCCACCGACACCCCATGGCACGAAGCTCGCTGATCGAATTCCAGGGACGCCTTGCCGAGCGCCTGCAGGGCGCCCAGCAGAACCGCAGCGAGTCGCGCTGGCTGGCGGTGATCGCCGGCTCGCACCACCTGCTGCTTCCGCTGGGCCAGTCAGGCGAGATCTCGAGCTGGGAAACCCCGACCGCGCTGCCGCATGCGCAGCCGTGGTTCAGCGGGTTGCTGAATCTGCGCGGAGTGCTTTGCGGCGTGGTCGATCTGGCGGCCTTCCTGGGCGAGTCCGACGCGCGCGATCCCCAGGCACGTGGCGGCGGACACAGCCGCCTGGTGCAGTTCTCGTCACGTCTGGAACTCAATTGCGCCCTGCTCGTCGACCAGCTCGCCGGACTGCGCACGCCTTCGCAGCTGACGCCAGACCCCGGCGGCGCGGCCGCTGCCCCGCCCTGGCTGGGCCCCCCGCTGCGCGACGCGGCAGGCCAGTCCTGGCGTGAACTGAACCTGGAATTGCTGTCGCAGGATCCGCGCTTCCTGCAAGTCGTCTGAGCCCTTTTCTCCACCGTCGTCGACTCACGTCGGAGCACCCATGGCCCTGTTCCCCCTGTTCTCCTCGAAGCGCCCATCGGCCGAGGCGACCGCCTTCGCCGCCAGCGACGCCACCGTCAGCGGAGCCACGCTGTCGGCCGCCGTGCAGGACCAGCGCGACGTCGAGAACAGCCGGGACGACGAGGACATCCGTCGCCTGCCGCTGATCGGGCGCATGCCGATGGCGAACCAGCAGCGCCTGCTGATCGTCGTGCTCGTGATCTCCATGGTGCTGGTCGCCGTGGGACTGGCGGCCACGCTGCGCGTGACCTCCTACTCGGCGCGCCTGCTCAACACCTCGGGCGACGCGCTGATGCAGTCGCAACGCCTGGCCAAGTCGGTCAGCGCGGCGCTGCTGGGCTCGCGCGAGGGCTTCAGCGAACTGGCGGCCAGCGCCGACGCGCTGGAGGCGGACCTCAAGCGCCTGCACGCCGGCGACGCGCTCAACGTGGGCGGCGCGCGCCTTCGCGCGGTCACGCCGATGGTCGAGTCCTCGGTGAAGAACGCGCGTGTCGTGGTCAGGCTGCAACCCCTGCTGACCCACACCAACGAATCGCTGAGGACCATCAGCCATGACTCCGATTCGCTGTTGCAGGCGGCGCAGACCCTGACCTCGCTGCTGCTGCAGCAGGGCGCATCGGCCCCCGACGTCGCGGCAGCTGCGCAACTGGAGATGCTGACCCAGCGCATCGGCAAGTCGGCCAACGAGTTCCTGTCGTACGAAGGCATCAGCCCGGAGGCGGTGTTCGCGCTGGGCCGCGACCTGCACACCTTCGACCAGCTCAGCAGCGGCCTGCTCGACGGCAACTCCGACCTGAACCTCAGCCCCGTGCACGGCGAGGCACGGGCGCAGGTCGAGGGCATGCGCAAGGCCTTCGCCGGCGTGTCCGGCCTGTCGGCGCAGATCCTGCAGAACCTGCAGAGCCTGGGCAGCGCGCGCCTGGCGCAGGCGACGGTGCTGCACGATTCGGTCGCACTGCTGGGCACGCTGGGCGGCTTGCAGCAGCACTATTCCTCGCAGGCAGGCCTGGGCAGCGTCGAGCTGTGGGTCGTGGTCGCGGCGGCCTTGGTGGCCTTGCTCAGCGTGATCGGCCTGGGCCGCCTGTATGTGCAGGCCACGCGCGAGCGCGCACTGCAATCCGAGCGCGAACGGCGGCGTGCCGAGCGCCAGGAGCAGGAAGCGCGGCGCAGCAATGAAGCCAACCAGGCCGCGATCCTGCGCCTGATGAACGAGCTGCAGAACGTGGCCGAGGGCGACCTGACCCAGCAGGCCACCGTGACCGAGGACATCACCGGCGCCATCGCCGACTCGATCAACTACACCGTCGAGGAGCTGCGCAACCTGGTGGCCCAGGTGCAGAAGACGGCCGAGCAGGTGCGGCGCTCCTCCAGCCAGGCGCAGACCACGTCGGGCGACCTTCTGCGCTCGTCGGAGCAGCAGCTGATCGAGATCCGGGAAGCCGGCCGCTCGGTACTGGACATGGCCGAGCGCATCAACACCGTGTCGGCACAGGCGCAGCACTCGTCGACCGTGGCGCGCCAGTCGCTGGACGCCGCCGAGCAGGGCCTGCTGGCGGTGCGCAACTCGATCGACGGCATGAACGCCATCCGCAGCCAGATCCAGGACACCTCCAAGCGCATCAAGCGCCTGGGGGAATCGTCGCAGGAGATCGGCGAGATCACCGAGCTGATCTCCGACCTGACCGAGCAGACCAACGTGCTGGCGCTGAACGCGGCCATCCAGGCCGCGTCGGCGGGCGACGCCGGACGCGGCTTCTCGGTGGTGGCCGAGGAGGTGCAACGCCTGGCCGAGCGCTCGGCCGAGGCGGCCAAGCAGATCGCTGCGCTGGTGCGCGCGATCCAGACCGACACCCAGGACGCGGTGGCCGCCATGGAAAAGAGCACCCAGGGGGTGGTCGAGGGCGCGCGACTGTCCGACAGCGCCGGCTCGGCCCTTTCCGAAATCGACCGCGTGTCGCGCCAGCTTGCCGAGCTCATCGAGCGCATCTCGCAACAGGCGCTGACCGAGGCCCAGTCGGCCAACCAGGTGGCGACCAGCATCCAGCACATCTTCGCGGTGACCGAGCAGACCGGCGAGGGCACCCGCTCCACCGCCGACCTGGTGAGCGAGCTGGCGCGCGTGGCCGAAGTGCTGCGTGAGTCGGTGTCGCGGTTCAAGATCGCCTGAGCCACGCGGCCGTGAGCGTCCACCCACCTTTCGCGCAACCCAGTCCCCGACCCGGCATGAACGACCTTGTCTCGACACCGCTGAGCTCCGCGCCGCCCGACACGGCCGCGCTGGCCTGGGTCCTGGAGCAGGTTCGCGACAACCTGCTCGGCGCGCTGGCCGCGGTGCGGCGCCAGGCCCAGCTGGGCGCCCTGGGGGGTGCCGAGTCGGACACCACCAGCGCCTTGCTGCAGGCGCGCACCCACGTGCACCAGGCGGCCGGCGCGCTGGAGCTGCTGGGCCAGGCAGGCGCGGCCCGCGTGCTGCACACGGCCGAGCGCGCGCTGATGAGCGCGCTGGAACAGCCCACGCGCCTGGACGCGCCGATGATCGAGGCGCTGGAGTCCGCGCTGCACGCTGTACTCGACTTCCTGGAGGCACGCGCCGGCGGACGCGACGAGCCCGCCGTCAAGCTGTTCCGGCAGTACCGGGCGCTGGCCGACCTCGCGGGAGGAGAACCCGCGCACCCGGCGGACCTTTGGGATGTGCCGTGGGACTGGCCCCACCCGGAGGACCACGACACGGGCGCGCGCCCTCTCGGGCAGCAGGCTCGCAGCGACTACGAGCGCGCGCTGCTCGACGTGCTGCGCGCCGGCGACCTGCGCGGCGCCGGGCGCGCCATGCAGGGCGTGGCGCACCAGGCCAGCCAGGCTGCGAGCTCCGACGAGCGCGCGCTGTGGTGGATCGCCGAGGGCTTTTTCGCGGCGCTCGGCGACGAGTTGCTGGACACCGACATCTACGTCAAGCGCCTTTGCAACCGGCTCAACCTGCAATTGCGCCAGATGCTGGCCGGGCAGTCGCAGGCATCGCGCCGCCTGGGCCACGAACTGGCGTTTTTCTGCGACCAGGCCCTGGCGCGCGCGCAAGCGCTGGATCGCCCGGCGCCCGAGGCTTTGCAGTCCGTGGCAAGGGCGCTGGGCCTGCGCGGCTCGGCGGTGGTCGACTGGCAGCAGCCTTATTTCGGCCTGGTCGACCCGGCACTGGTGCAGCAGGCGCGCAAGCGCATGGTGCAGGTCAAGGACGGCTGGGCGCATATCGGCAATGGTGACTTCAGCCGCATCGCGCGCCTGCAGGAAAACCTGCAGCAGCTCGGCGTGCTGATGCGCCAGCTCTGCACCGGCGCCGAGGTGCTGCCGGCGGCCGCCGAGCGCATGGTGGGGGTCATCGGCGAGCAGCACTCGCTGCTGACTCCCGAGCGCGTGCTCGAAGTGGCGACCGCCTTGCTGTTCCTGGAGGCTTCGCTGGTGCATTTCCGCGCCGACGATGCCGATTTCCTGCCGCGCGCGCGCGAGCTCGCGCAGCGCCTGCAGCGCAGCGCCCAGGGCTACGCCAGCGAGGCCTTCGCGCCGTGGATGGAGGAGCTGTACCGGAAGGTCTCGGAGACCCAGACCCTGGGAACCGTGGTGCAGGAACTGCGCCACGACATGGGCACGGTCGAGCACCTGCTGGACGCGTACTTCCGGGATCCGGCAACGCTGCCCGAGCTGGAGTCCGTGCCGCGCCTGCTGGGCCAGATGCGCGGCGTGCTGTCCGTCCTCGGCATGGACGTCGGCGCCCAGGCCCTGGGGCATATCCGCCACAGCGTGGAGAACCTGCTGGCCACGGCACCCGACGAGACCGCGGCGCGCCAGCCCGGCGGGCCCTTCGACCGGCTCGCTGCCAACATCGGCGCGCTGGGCTTCATGATCGACATGCTGGGCTACCAGCCCGATCTGGCGAAGGCTTCGTTCCAGTTCGACCCGCGCACCGGCGAGCTGCGCCCGGTGGTGCCGCACGCCCGTCAGGCGGCGCCGGCGCCCGCGCAGGCTGCGGCTGCCGCGCCCGCCGAGGTGGCGGGGCTCGACGCATCCGCCGCCGCTTTCGCACCTGCTTCGGCTCCGGCTGCGGCGCCTGCCCCGCTGCAGGGCTTCGCGCCGGCCACGGTCGACGACGCCGAAGCCGCGCCGACCGAACCGCCTCCGCTGGAGGAAGCCGACACCCTGGTGCCGCCCGCGGAGCCGCAGACCGCGACGGAGCAGCTCGGGATGCAGCAGCAGGCGGCTCCCGCCATGATCGAAGCGGACCTGGACGCGCTGCTGCTGCGGGCAGCGCCTGCGCAGCCGGCGCCGGCCGCCGACGAGCCCGCGGACCCCGAACTGCTCGAAATCTTCCTAGACGAGGCGGACGAGGTGGTCGGCGAGGGCCGCGAGCGCGTGGCCGACCTGCGCTCGGGCGAGCCGGCCGACGACTCGCTGACCGCGCTGCGGCGCTGCTTCCACACCCTCAAGGGCAGTTCGCGCATGGTCGGAATGCGCGACTTCGGGGAAGCGGCGTGGGCGCTGGAGCAATCCTTCAACAAGGTGCTCGCCGAAGGCGGGCCGGCGCCCGCCGAACTGCTCGACCTGGCCGCGCACGCGCTGGACCGCCTGGAATCCTGGGCCCACGCGCTGCGCAACGGCGACGCGCAGGGACATTCGAGCACCGAGCTGGTGCGTGCGGCGCAGCGCCTGCGCGACGGCCAGCCGGCCGAGGCGTTCGCCGCGGCCCCGCCCGCCCGCGACGCGACGCAGCCGTCGCAGCCTGAACCACAGGTGCAAGCCGAGCCGCATGCGCGACCCGAGGCTTCGGCGAACGCCGAGCCGCAGGCCGAAGCCCTGCCCACGCTCGAGTTGCCCGATCTGCCGCTCGCGCCGGAGCAGCCCGCGCCGCACGACGAGGCGCTGGATCGGCGGCTGCAGGCCGATGCCTTCGAGCCGGCGCTGGAGCAGCCGCCCACGGAGCAGGCGGCGCCTGCCGCCGAGAGCGAGCCGGCGCCGGACGAAGCCGGCCTGGCATGGGATGAAGCCGCCGGCGACGACGCGCAACACACCCCCGTGGCCGACGCCGCGGCGTGGCTGGCCCGGCCGGAGCTTGCCGAGTGGCCCGACGCCTCGCTGCTCGACCTGGACGGCGCAGGCGCGCAGGCCGGGGCCGCGCAAGAGCCGACGAGCCCGCACGACGACCAGGCGGATGCCTGGCAGCCGGGTGCGGCGGCAGAGCTGCCCGAGGTCGCGGCACCTGCGCACGAAACGCACGAAGCGCACGAAGCCCAGGAACCCCAGGAACCCCAGGAAGCCGGGCAGATCGCGGACATCCACGGAGTCGACGAAGCGCAGCAGCCCCGGGAGTTCGAACAGCCGAGCCCGCAGGCAGCCGGGCAGGACGCCGCGGCGACGAGCGACGATGAAGAATCCCGCGTCGACGAATCGCGCATTCCGCAGGCATTGCAGGCGATCTATCTCAACGAGGCCGACGACCTGGTGCGGCGCCTCGACCAGAGCCTTGCGGCGTGGGCGATGCTGCCGCAACTGGCCATCGGCCCGGCGCCCATGGCGCTGGCGCATCAGCTGCGCGGCAGCTCCGCGACGGTGGGGCTGCGAAGCGTGCAACAGCTCGCCGGCCTGCTCGAGCAGGCCATCCAGGCCCAGGGCGCGCATCCGCTGGCGCTGCTCGAAGCCGAGCGGGACCTGCTGCCGCAGGCGCTGGAGCAGATCCGCGGGCTGCTGCACCAGTTCGCCGCGGGCTTCCTGCGCCCGCCACAGGCCGAGCTGGTCGATGCCTTGCAGGCGCTGGTGCGACGCCTCGAGGAACTGGGCCCCGAAGCCGCGCCCGAAGAGCCGGACGAGCTGTCGGCGCCGAGCGACGAGGCCGCGACATCGACGCACGCCGACACCGAGCCGGCGCCGGCCTGGCCCTGGGAGCTGGAGCCTCAGGCTTCCGACGCGCTCGACGCGCTTGCCGAGCCCCCGGGCCCCGCCGTGCCCGCGGCAGCGCCCTGGACGCCCGCACAACCCGGCGACGAGCTCGAGGTGCAAGAGGTTCGCGAGCAGGCGCTCGCGCCCGCCGGGCCCGCCGACCTCGCCGCGGACTGGCTGACCGACGAGCTCGCGCCGGCCGCGCCGGCGCCCGCCCCGGCTCCGGCCGCGGTGCCGGACGTGGCGCCCGAGCTGAGCGACAGCATCGACGCCGAGCTGTTCCCGATTTTCGAATTCGAGGCCGCCGACCTGCTGCCGCAGCTGGGCAACGCGCTGCGCCGGTGGGAGAGCCATGCCGGCGACCGCGCCGCCCCGCGTGAGGCCATGCGCCTGCTGCACACCTTCAAGGGCAGCGCGCGCATGGCGGGCACGATGGCACTGGGCGACATGGCGCATGCGCTGGAGTCCGACATCGAGGCCCTGCTGGCCGGCGACGGCCGCCCGGACGAGCAGGCGGTGGTGGAGCTGGCCGGGCGCTTCGACGCCATCAACACCCGATTCGAGCGCCTGCGCGAAGCCAACGCGCGTGGCGAGCCCGAGCTCGGCGACATCCACCCTGAGCGCGCACTGCTTGAACAACAGGCGATGACCGCCGAGGCGCCGGCCGAGGCGCCAGGCGCCGACGACACCGCGCACGCGGTCCCGGCGTCGCAGCCGCTGCGCGGCTACGAGCGCTCGCAGCCGGTTCGCGTGCAGGCCGCGCTGCTCGACCGCCTGGTCAACCAGGTCGGCGAGGTGAGCATCGCGCGCGCCCGCCTGGACAACGAATTCGAGCTCATCCGCGGCAGCGTGCGCGACCTCGGCGACAACCTGTCCCGACTGCGCGCGCAGGTGCGCGACATCGAGCTGCAGGCCGATGCGCAGATGGCCGCCCGCACGCAGGCGACACGCGACGACGGCCGGGACTTCGATCCGCTGGAATTCGACCGCTTCACGCGCTTTCAGGAACTCACGCGCATGATGGCCGAGTCGGTCGACGACCTGGCGCTGGTGCAGAACTCGCTCGGGCGCGCGCTGCAGTCCACCGAGGACAACCTGACACGCCAGTCACGCCTGACGCGTGAGCTGCAACGCGACCTGCTGCGCACGCGCATGGTCGAGTTCGACAGCATTTCCGAGCGCCTGTATCGAACCGTGCGCCAGGCCAGCAAGGATGCCGCCAAGCCGGTGCGCCTGGATATCCAGGGGGGCACCATCGAGCTCGATCGCGGCGTGCTCGACCGCATGGCGCCGGCCTTCGAACACCTGTTGCGCAACGCCGTGGCGCACGGGCTGGAGACACCTGCCGAGCGCGAGGCGGCCGGCAAGCCGGCGGTGGGCACCATCACGCTGCGCCTGCGTCACGACGGCAGCGAGGTCGTGGTGTCGATCAGCGACGACGGCGGCGGCCTGCGCTACGGCGACATCGCGGCCAAGGCACGCTCGCAGGGCCTGCTGGGGGACGGGGAACAGCCGACGCAGGCGCAGCTGCGCGAATTCATTTTCCAGCCCGGCTTCTCCAGCGCGGCTCGCACCACCGAGATGGCCGGACGCGGTGTCGGTCTCGACGTGGTGCGCACGGACACGCGCGCGCTGGGCGGGCGCGTCGAGGTCGAATCGGTGGCCGGGCGCGGCACCACCTTCACGCTGGTGCTGCCGCTGACCACGGCGGTGACCCAGGTCGTGCTGCTGCGCACCGGCGAACGTATCCACGCGGTTCCTTCCAGCCTGGTCGACCTGGTGCTGCGCATGCGTCCGTCCGAGCTCGACGTCGCGCTGCGCGAACAGCAGCTCGAGCACGGCGGGCAACAACTGCCGCTGTACTGGCTGGGGGCGCTGACCGACGAGTCCGGCGCCAGCGCCGAAGTCCCGTTGCGCACGGTGCCGGTGGTGCTGGTGCGCAGCGCCGCGCAACGCCTGGCGCTGCACGTGGACGAGGTGCTGGGCAACCAGGAAGTGGTGGTCAAGAACCTCGGCCCGCAGTTGTCGCGCGTGCCGGGCCTGGTGGGCATCTCGGTGCTTCCCGACGGTGGCGTCGTGCTCATCTACAACCCGGTGGCGCTGGCCGCGGTGTACGGCGACAAGGCCGCCGCGCGCATGCGCGAGCAGGCCGGCACGCCGCGCGTGGAGGCCGTCGTGGCGGCGCCGCACGCCGCGACGCCCAGCTCCAACACGGTGCTGGTGGTCGACGACTCGATCACGGTGCGCCGCGTGACCCAGCGCTTCCTGACCCGCAACGGATACTCGGTGATGCTCGCCAAGGATGGACTGGACGCGCTGGAGCAATTGCAGCAAAGCCTGCCCGACGTCGTGCTCACCGACATCGAGATGCCGCGCATGGATGGCTTCGACCTCACGCGCAACATCCGGGCCGACGAGCGCACCCGGCATCTGCCGGTGATCATGATCACGTCGCGCATCGCCGACAAGCACCGCAACTACGCCCAGGAGCTGGGAGTCAATCACTACCTGGGCAAGCCCTACTCCGAGGACGAACTGCTGGGCCTGCTGCGCGAATACGTGCTGGAAAGCGCGGCCGACTGAGATTGCAGGGTGACTGCCGAGGAAACGCAGGGCCGCCCCAGGTTTCCTTGACCCCCACGGGGGGCGGGCTGGGCGCAGCCCTGCCCTGGGGGCACTCTCAAGCAATCGCTGGGCCGCCCCAAGATTGCTTGACCCCCACGGGGACGGGCTGGGCGCAGCCCTGCCCTGGGGGCGCTCAGAACAGGTCGCCCTGCCCCGCCGGCTTGCGCTGCGCGACGGCTTGCGCGGCGTCGTCGCGCACCACCGCGTAGCGCTGCAGGGTGCGCTGTCGCGCCTGCGCGTGATCGACCACCGGCAGCGGGTAGTCGATGCCCAGGCGCAGGCTGGCCGCCTGCAACTGGGCCGGCGTGGCCAGCCAGGGAGCGTGGATCGCGCGCTCGTCGAGCCCGGCGAGCTCGGGCAGCTGGCGCCGTATGTACTGGCCGCGCGGGTCGAAGCGCCGGCTCTGCTCCACTGGATTGAAAATGCGAAACCACGGCTGCGCGTCGCAGCCGCTGGACGAGGCCCATTGCCAGCCTCCGTTGTTCGACGCGAGGTCGAAATCGAGCAGGCAGCGCGCGAAATGCGCCTCGCCGAGGCGCCAGTCGAGCCCGAGGTCCTTGCACAGGAAACTCGCGACCACCATGCGCAATCGGTTGTGCATGCGCCCGCTGCGCGACAGTTCGCGCATCGCCGCGTCGACCAGCGGATACCCGGTCCGGCCGTCGCACCAGGCCTGCAGCAGCTCGGGGGCCTGCTCCCAGGCGATGCGGTCGTATTCCGGGCGAAACGAGCGGCCGCCGGCGACGTCGGGACGATGCTGCAGCACCTGGGCATAGAAGTCGCGCCAGATCAGCTCGGACAACCAGACCTGGGCCCCGGCGCTGCCGCGCTCGGCGGCCTCCCAGGCACGGCGAGCCAGCTCGCGCACGCTGACGGTGCCGAAACGCAGGTGCACGGACAGGCCGCTGGTGGCGTCGAGCGCCGGGTAGTCGCGCTGCGTCGCGTAGTCGTCCAGGCGCGACTGAAACGCCTCCCAGGCGCGGCGCGCGCCGCTGCTGCCGGGATCGATCCCCGTCGGCAGGGAAACAGGCTGGTCGAAACCCATGCCGTCCGGCTGGACGATCCCCGGCAGCTGCGCCGGCACGGGCAGCAGGCGCTGCGGCGACAGTTCGCAGCGCCGCTCGCCCAGTGCGCGGGCCCCCTCGGAGCGCATTCGCGCCAGCCACGCGTTCTTGTACGGGGTGAACACACTGTAGGGACGCCCCTGGCCCGTGCGCAGCAGCTCCGGGGCCAGCAGCACCTGGTCGTCGAAGGCGTGGAATTCGATTCCCGCGCCCGCCAGCTCGCCGGCGACCCGGGCGTCGCGCTGCTGCGCCTGGGGCTCGTAGTCGCGATGGGTGAACACCGCTGCCGCGCCCAGGCGCCGAGCCAGCTGCGGCAAGGCCTGCGCGGCGCTGCCGTGCAGCACCCACAGCGCGGCGCCGAGCCGGCGCAGCGCCGCGTCGAGCTCGAGCAGGCTCAGATGGATGAACAGCACGCGCCGATCGGCGCGGATTCCCTGGTCGAGCAGGGGCTGCAGGATGTCGGTGTCGAACACGAACACCAGCTGCACGCGCCGGCAGCTGCGCAGCGCATGGTGCAGCGCGGTATGGTCGTGCAGGCGCAAGTCGCGGCGCAGCCACACCAGGCCGAGCTCGTGGCTGGCGGGGGCATCGGGGTCAACGTGGGACATGGGGACGGGTGGCGGCGTGGGCGGTGGCGGCGCTCGCCGCGCGCGGCGATGCCCCGCATCGGACTCGCCGCGATAATATGTGTCGTCATGAATCCCCGCAGCGACGCCTCGAACCTGAGCAACCAGTTCCTCATCGCGATGCCCGGCATGGTCGACTCGTCCTTCGCCGGCAGTGTGATCTATGTGTGCGAGCACTCGGCCCGCGGCGCGCTGGGCCTGGTGATCAACCGCCCCACCGACATCGTGCTCAAGGACCTGTTCGAACGCATCGAGCTTCCGCTGGAGCAGCCGGAGCTGGCGTCGCGCACGGTGTATTACGGAGGCCCGGTGCAGACCGAGCGCGGTTTCGTGCTGCACGACCCGACCGACCGCGCCTACGCGTCGACCCTGCAGGTGGCAGGAGGCCTGCAGATGACCACCTCCAAGGACGTGCTGGAACACATTTCCGCCGACGACGGCCCGAAGCGCTTCTTCGTTGCGCTGGGCTACTCGGGCTGGAGCGCCGGGCAGCTCGAGGACGAAATCGCGCGCAACGGATGGCTGACCGTGGAAGCCGACGCGAGCATCGTGTTCGAGGTCGCCGCGGAACAGCGCTTCGACGCCGCGATGTCCCTCATGGGCATCAGTGCGATGAGCCTTTCCAACACCGCCGGCCATGCCTGAGCCGGGCGGCTCCCGCGGCGAGCCCTCGGTGCTCATGGGTTTCGATTTCGGCACGCACCTGATCGGCGTGGCCGTCGGCAACACCGTCACGCGCACCGCCAGCGCACTGTGCAGCGTGCGCGCCGAACGCCGCCAGGAACGCTTCGACGCGATCGCGCGCCTGTTGTCCGAGTGGCGCCCCCACCAGCTCGTGGTGGGGCTTCCGCTGTCGCGCGACGAAGGCGCCGAGCAGGCGCGAAGCACGCAGGCGCGACGCTTCGCCAACCAGTTGCACGGGCGCTTCGGACTGCCGGTGGCGCTGGTCGACGAGCGCTACACGTCGCGCGCGGCCGAGGATTCGGGCGCTGCCGACGTCGACGCGGAGTCGGCGCGCCTGATTCTGGAACAATATCTGCAAAACCCGAACGCATGACCACACCCACACCTCCCGACGCCGAGGCGCTGTACGCGCGCCTGCGCGAACTCGTGCGCGAATGGATTCGCGCGCAGGCCGCCGAGCCCACGCTGGTGGGCGTGTATTCCGGGGGCGCCTGGCTGGCCGAGCGCCTGCACGCCGACCTCGAACTGGGCACCCCGCTGGGCGTGGTTTCCTCCACGCTGCACCGGGACGACTTCCACACCCGCGGGCTGCACCCCAGCGGCAACCGCACCGAGCTGCCCTTCGAGGTCAACGCGCGCGCCATCCTGCTGGTCGACGACGTGCTCTACACCGGGCGCACCATCCGCGCCGCGATCAACGAGCTGTACGACTTCGGGCGCCCGGCGCGCATCGACCTGGCCGTGCTGGTCGATCGAGGCGGACGGGAACTGCCCATTTGCGCGTCCATGGTCGGCGCATGCATCGAACTGCCGCCGCAGACCATGCTGGCGCTGGAGCGCGATCCGCAACGCGGGCCGCAGGCCATGCGCATGGTGTACCTGGAGTCGGAATCCTGATGGCCGCCCATCCGCAACTCAACCGCCACGGCGAGCTCCGCCACCTGCTGTCCATCGAGGGCCTGCCGCGCGACGTGCTGACCCACATCATGGACACCGCGCAGGGCTTCATGAGCTTCGGCGAGCGCGAGGTCAAGAAGGTGCCGCTGCTGCGCGGCAAGAGCGTGTTCAACCTGTTCTTCGAGAACTCCACGCGCACCCGCACCACCTTCGAAATCGCCGCGCAGCGCCTGTCGGCCGACGTGTTCAACCTCGACATCCAGCGCTCGAGCACGTCCAAGGGCGAGTCGCTGCTCGACACCATCGCCAACCTGGAGGCGATGGACGCCGACATCTTCGTCGTGCGCCACAGCCAGAGCGGCGCGCCGTTCCTGATCGCTTCGCACACCCCCGAGCATGTGCACGTGGTCAACGCCGGCGACGGCCGCCACGCCCACCCGACGCAGGGTCTGCTGGACATGATGACCATCCGCCACTACAAGCGCGACTTCAGCGCGCTGAGCGTGGCCATCGTCGGCGACATCGTGCACTCGCGCGTGGCGCGCTCGGACATCCACGCGCTGACCACGCTGGGCGTGCCCGAGGTGCGCGCCGTCGGCCCCAAGACCCTGGTTCCCGCCGACCTGCGCGACATGGGCGTGCGCGTGTGCCACGACATCGACGAAGGCCTGCGCGACGCCGACGTGGTGATCGCGCTGCGCCTGCAGAACGAGCGCATGGCCGGCGGCCTGCTGCCGTCGGCCAGCGAGTTCCACATGATGTACGGGCTCACTCCCGAACGGCTGCGCCTGGCGCGCCCCGACGCCATCGTCATGCACCCCGGCCCGATCAACCGCGGAGTCGAGCTCGACTCCGCCGTGGCCGACGGCCCGCAAAGCGTGATCCTGCCTCAGGTGCGCTTCGGCATCGCGGTGCGCATGGCCGTGCTGTCGATCGTCGCCAACACCTCCGCCTGAAGTTCCATGAACGAACCCAAGACCCTACTCGTGCGCGGGGGCGTGCTGGTCGACCCGGCCAGCGGCACGCAACGGCCCGGCGACGTGGCCATCGCCGGCGAGCGCATCCACGCGGTGGGCGAAGCCGCCAGCGGCTTCGCCGCCGAACGCGTGATCGACGCCGCCGGCTGCCTGGTGATGCCGGGACTGATCGACCTGTGCGCGCGCCTCGGCGAGCCGGGCGGCGAGGCCGCCGGGCTGCTCGATTCGGAGCTTGCAGCGGCGGGCGCCGGCGGCGTCACGCGCGTGGTGTGCCCACCTGATACCGACCCCGTGCTCGACGAGCCCAGCCTGGTCGAGATGCTGCGCTGGCGCGCCCGGCGCATCAAGCGCTCGCGCGTGTACCCGCTGGGCGCGCTGACCACCGGGCTCAAGGGCGAACGCCTGGCCGAGATGGCCTCGCTGGTGAAGGCCAGCTGCATCGGACTGTCGCAGGCCGGGGTGCCGATGGCCGACACCCAGCTGCTGCTGCGCGCCATGCAGTACGCCAGCACCTTCGGCTACAAGGTCTGGCTGCCCGCGCTGGATGCCCACCTCGGCGCGGGCGTCGCCGGCAGCGGCCCCTATGCGCAGCGCCTGGGACTGCCCGGCGTGCCGGTGGTGGCCGAGACGGTGGCCCTGCACACGATTTTCGAGCTCGTGCGCGCCACCGGCTGTGCCGTGCACCTGTGCCGCCTTTCCAGCGCTGCCGGGGTCGAGCTGCTTCGCAGCGCCAAGGCCGAGGGCCTGCCGGTCAGCGCAGACGTGTCGATGCACAACCTGCTGCTCACCGACGTCGACATCGGCTGGTTCGACGCCCGCATGCGCCTCGACCCTCCGCTGCGCCGCCAGGCAGACCGCGACGCGCTGGTGCGGGCGCTGGTCGATGGCACCATCGATGCGCTGGTATCCGACCATACGCCGGTGGGCAGCGACGACAAGATCCTGCCCTTCGGCGAAGCCGCGCCGGGCGCCACCGGCCTGGAGCTGCTGCTGCCGGCGGTGCTCGAATTCGGGCGCCGCGCGCAGCTGGCCTTGCCGCAGGCGCTGGCCTGCGTGACCACGCGCGCTGCCGCCGCGGCCCGCGTCGACACTCCACGCCTGCAGCCGGGCGCGCCGGCCGAGCTGATCGTGGTCGACCCCGAGGCCAGCTGGAAGCCCACGCCACAGATGCTGCGCAGCCGCGCCAAGCACACGCCGCTGGGCGACTCGGAGCTTCGCGGCAGGGCCCGCGTGACCATCATCGACGGGCGCGTGATCCACGAAGACTCGGCCGACCCGCGCGGCACGCCACGAGCATGATGCGCCGGCTGCGGCTGGGCGCCATGCTGGTGCGCCTGGGCGTGGAACTGCTGCGCGGCCTGTGGCGCATGCGAGGCTTCGAAGCCATGACGGTCGGGCAGCGCCGCGAAGCGGTGCGGGCCTGGTCGCGGCGCATGCTGCGCGCCAGCCGCGTGCGCCTGCAAGTCATCGGACAACCGCATGATTCGGCCTGCCTGATGGCGATCAACCACGTGTCGTGGCTGGACATCATGGCGCTCAACGCTGCCCACCCCACACGTTTCGTCGCAAAGTCCGAGCTTCGCCACTGGCCGCTGCTGGGGTCGCTGGCGGCCGGCGCGGGCACGCTGTTCATCGAACGCGAACGCCCGCGCGACGCGATGCGCGTGATGCACGACATGGCGCATTGCCTGCGCAATGGCGAGCATGTGAGCGTGTTCCCCGAGGGGACCACGTCGGACGGAACCCATGTGCTTGCGCTGCACGCAAACCTGTTCCAGGCCGCGATCAGCGCCGGCACGCCGGTGCAGCCGGTGCTGCTGCGCTACCTCGACGCCAGCGGCGCGCCCAGCCGCGCGCCCGCCTATGTCGACGACGACACGATCGTCGACACGCTGCGGCGCATCGCCGGCGGGCCGCCGCTGCGCGTGGCCGTGCACTACCTGCCGCCGGTGCGCGGCGACGACCGGCGCGGGCTCGCAGCCGCCGTGCACGAGGCCCTGCGCGAGGCGCTGCATGCGACCACCAGCGCGGGTTGACGCGGCAGGCCGCGCGCACGCTGCGGCCGCCCGAAACGCTGGCGCTGCACCCCTTGACGCCTCGGCGGGGGCGCCGTTTCCCTGACGCAGTGGGCTAGACTTGCGGGCTGTCCCTTCTCGCCATAGTTCAATGGATAGAACAAGCCCCTCCTAAGGGCTAGATGTAGGTTCGATTCCTACTGGCGAGGCCATCGGCGGCGACGGCCCTACTGCGTAGAACCGCGGGGAGCCGATCCCGGCCCGGTTCACCGGCATCATCGTGGTCGCCGCCATGCCCTGGCGTTCCACCGTTGTGCTGGCGCATTGCACGGGCGCGTCAGCGCGCCTGCGCGGCGGCGCGCTGCGTGCGCTGCTGCCTGCGGCGCATGTACCAGGCGTGGGCACGATCCAGGTACAGGTACACCACCGGCGTGGTGAACAGGGTCATGCTCTGCGACACCAGCAGCCCGCCGACCATCGCGTAGCCCAGCGGGCGCCGCAGCTCGGAGCCGGCGCCGTGGTCGAGCATCAGCGGCAGGCCGGCGAGCAGCGCGCAGGCGGTGGTCATCATGATGGGGCGAAAGCGCAGCAGGCAGGCCTCGAAGATCGCGTCGCGCGGGCTCAGCCCGCGCCGGCGCTCGGCGTCGAGCGCGAAATCGATCATCATGATGCCGTTCTTTTTCACGATGCCGATGAGCAGGATGATGCCGATCAGCGCGATCACGCTGAGGTCGTAGCCTGCGGCGCGCAGGATCAGCAGGGCGCCCAGCCCGGCCGACGGCAGCGTGGACAGGATGGTCAGCGGGTGGATGTAGCTCTCGTACAGCAGGCCGAGCACGATGTACACGCATACCAGCGCGGCGAGGATCAGGTAGGGCTGGGTGCGCAAGGACTGCTGGAAGGCCTGCGCGGTGCCCTGGAAACTGCCGCGCACGGTGGCCGGCATGCGCATCGCGGCTTCCGCCTTGTGCACGGCGTCCACCGCATCGCCCAGCGCCACGCCCGGCGCGAGGTTGAACGACAGCGTCACCGCGGGAAACTGACCCTGGTGGCTGATCATGAGGTAGGCGGTGTGCGAGGTGTCGACCTTGACCAGCGCCGACAGCGGCACCTGCGCGCCGGTCAGCGGCGAGCGCAGGTAGATCTTGTCGAACAGGCTCGGGTCGCCCTGCTCCGAAGGCTTGACCTCCTCGATCACGTGGTAGCTGGCGGTCTGCGTGAAGTACTGCGCCACCTGGCGCTGGCCGACGGCGTCGTCGAGGGTATCGTCGATCAGCGCAGGGCTGATGCCGAAACTGGCGGCGCGCTCGCGATCGATGGTCACCACCGCCGCCTGCGCGCGGTTCTGCTGGTCGGAGGCCACGTCGACCAGTTGCGGCAGCCGGCGCAAGCGCGCCAGCAGGCGCGGCGCCCAGGTGTCGAGCTCGTCGATGTCGCTGTCCTGCAGCGTGTACTGGTACTGGGTGCGGGCAAGCCTTCCGCCGACGTTGATGTCCTGCGGCGCCTGCATGAACAGGCGGATGCCCGGCACCTTGTCCAGGCGCGGGCGCAGGCGATCGATCACCTGCTGCGCGCTGGCCTTGCGCCCGTCGGCCTTCGGGCGCAGCGCAATGAAGAACACCCCGGTGTTGGCGGTGGTTTCGCCGGCGAACACGCCGAAGCCGCTGACGTCGGGGTCGCGCTGCACCACGGCAGCCATGGCGTGGATACGCCGCCCCATCGCCGCGAACGAGGCGTCCTGCGAGGTCTGCGCGAAGCCGAAGATGGTGCCGGTGTCCTGCTGCGGGAAAAAGCCCTTCGGGCTGAGCACGAACATGGCGATGGTCGCCGCCAGCGTGGCGAAGAACACGCACAGGGTCAGCAGCGGATGTTCCAGCACATGCTCGAGCCCGCGCCGGTAGGCGTCGCGCAGCGCGTCGAAGCCGCGCTCGAAGGACTGGTACAGGCGCCCGTGGCGGCGCGCGTGCTCGTCGCGCAGGAAGCGCGAGCACATCATCGGTGTCAGGGTCAGAGACACCAGCACCGACACGGCGATGGTCATGCTCACGGTGACGGCGAATTCGCGGAACAGGCGCCCGACGATCCCCCCCATCAGCAGCAAGGGAATGAACACCGCGACCAGCGACACCGAGATCGAGACGATGGTGAAGCCGATCTCGCCCGCTCCCTGCAATGCAGCCTGCAAGGGCTGCATGCCCTGCTCGACGTGGCGATAGACGTTCTCGAGCATGACGATGGCGTCGTCGACCACGAACCCCACCGAGATGGTCAGGGCCATCAGCGACAGGTTGTCCAGGCTGTAATGCATCAGGTACATGCCGCCGGCGGTGCCCAGCAAGGCCAGCGGCACCGTCAGCCCCGGGATCACGGTGGCCCAGACATTGCGCAGGAACAAGAAGATCACCAGGATCACCGCGAACACCGTGATCAGCAACGTGCGCTCGACGTCGTGCATCGACGCGCGGATGTTCTGCGTGCGGTCGACCAGGGTGCTGATGTGGATGCTCGGGGGAATCGCCGCCCGCAGGCGTGGCAACGCGGCCTCGATGCGGTCGACCGTGTCGACCGCGTTGGCGCCGGGCTCCTTGTGCACGAACAGGATGATCGCCGGACCGTTGCGCAGCGGGCTGTCCGGACGCGCGGCGGCGCCGCGGAACCCCCAGGCCGCGGTCAGCGCATTCTCCGGGCCCGGCACCGCGCGCCCGATATCGCGCACGCGGATCGGCGCGCCATGGCGCCACGCGATCACGGTGTCGTTCCAGCGCGAGGCCTGGTCGATCTGGTCGTTGGTGTAGATGGCGAAGCTCTGGTGGCGCCCGCTGAGGCTGCCGGTGGCCTGGCTGACCGTGCTTTGCGCAATGGCCCCGCGCACGTCCTCCAGGCTCAGACCGAGCGCCGACAGCCTGGACGGGTCGACCTGCACGCGAATGGCCGGGCGCTGCTGGCCGCCAATGCCCACGCTGCCGACACCGGGAATCTGCGAGATCTGCTGCGCCAGCACGACCTCGGCGTAGTCGTCGACCTCGGTCACCGGCAGGCTCGGCGACTGCAGAGCCAGCACCAGCACCGCGTACTCGGCCGGGTTGATCTTGCGAAAGGTCGGCGGACTCGGCAGGTCCTTGGGCAGCTGGCCGCTGGCGGCGTTGATCGCCGACTGCACGTCGAGGGCCGCGGCGTCGATGTTGCGGTGCAGGTCGAACTGCAACGTGATCTGCGTGGTGCCCAGCGCGCTGGTCGAGGTCATCTGCGACAAGCCGGGAATCGCCGCGAACTGGGTCTCCAGCGGCTGCGCCACGGTGGCGGCCATGACCTGCGGATTGGCCCCCGGCAGATGGGCGCTGACCTGGATGGTGGGGTAGTCGATGTCCGGCAACGAGGCCACCGGCAGCAGAGGCCAGGCCACCACGCCCACCAGCAGCAGCGCCAGCGCCAGCAGCGAGGTGCCGATGGGGCGGCGGATGAAAACCGCGGAAAGGCTCACCGCGCGCGCCCCGCGGCAGCCGACGCCCGCGGCAGCGGTGCCAGCGCGTGCACGAGCACGCCCGGGCTGAGCTTGTACTGGCCGTCGATCACCACCGGCTCCCCGGGACGCAGGCCGCGGCCGATCACGGCCACGCCATCCTGCTCCTGGCTTAGTCGCACCGGGCGCATGCGCGCGCGCTGCTGCGCGTCGAGCACATACACGTAGGTGCCCGCCTGGCTGCGCTGGATCGCCGATGCCGGCACCGTCGTCGCATGCTCGTAGTGCCCCAGCACCAGGTGCACACGCACGTACTGCCCGGGCCACAGCGCGTGCCCGGGGTTCGCGAAGCGGGCCTTGAGCCCGATGGTTCCGCTGGCGGGATCGATCTGGTTGTTCACCAGCACCAGGCGCCCGCTGGCCAGCGCATGGGTGCCGTCCGAATCGAACACACGCACCCGCAGCGGTCCCTTGCTCCGGGCCTGCTGGATTTCATGAACGTCCTGGCCCGGCAGGTTGAACACGACGTCGATCGGGTCGACCTGGTTGATCACCACCAATCCGTTCGGGTCGCTGGCGTGCACGATATTCCCGGGATCGACCAGGCGTTCGCCGGTGCGTCCGCTGATCGGAGCGCGGATCGTCGCGTAGCCCAGTTGCACACGGGCGTAGTCGACCTGCGCGTCGTCGGCCTGAACCGCCGCGCGCAACTGGCGCACCAGCGCGCGCTGCGCGTCCAGGCTCTGGCGCGACGCCGCGCCGGCGGCGACCAGGCCGACATCGCGGCGCAGTTCCAGGCGCGCGTCGTCGAGCTGCGCCAGGTCGCGCGCACGCGCACCCCGGGCCTGCTCGTACTGGGCACGCAGCGCGCGAGCATCGATGCGCGCCAGGACCTGCCCGGCACGCACGTCCTGGCCCTCGGTGAAGCCCAGCGACTGCAGGCGACCATCGACCTGCGTGCGCACCGTCACGCTGCGCCGTGCCTGCACGGTGCCCACGCCACGCAGTTCGCGCGGCACGTCCGCCAGCCCCGCCTTCTGCACCGTGGCCGGCACCGCCGCCGGCGCACGCGCCACGGCGGCACGCGCCGGTGGCTGTTGCACCAAACGCCACGCCAGCAGGCTGGCCGCCCCGAACAGCAGCAGCACGATCACCCGCCGCACGCGAGCAGAAGTCCCGGATACAGGAGGCGAGGCCGTCATCAGGAAAAGGGGTTTCGATTCATGCTCGTGGCAGCGCGGGCGCGCGCTGCCCGCATGGCACGCGATGTTAGGGCAGTCGCACGCTTTCGCCTTGCGGGTTTGACGGGAACTTGTGTCCTTGGTGAGCGTCCAACGACGTTTGTGCAGCACTTCACTGCGCGCCATGCCCATGCCGCAAGCGCCGCACCCACCGCAACAGCCACATCTGCCTCGAGCGCCCCGACTGCTCGAACCCGTCACCCCACGCCTGCTGCTGCGGCGCTGGCGCCGCGACGACCTCGAGCCACTGGCGCGCATGCACTCCGACGAGCAGGTCATGCGCAACCTGCCCGGCCGGCTCGGTACGGCGGAAAGCGAAGCCTTCGCAGCGGACTGCCAGGAATTCCTGCTGGCTCACGGCTGGGGAACCTGGGCCCTGGAGCATCGGCAGGCAGGAGCATTCGTCGGCCTGGCCGGGCTGGCCGAGGTCCCGCAGGGCCTGCACTTCGCTCCCGGCGTGCAGATCCGCTGGCGCCTGGCACGCGCCTTCTGGGGCGCAGGACTGGCCACGGAGGCCGCGCGGGCCGCGCTGGACGTGGGCTTCGAGCAGCTCGGGCTTTCGCGCATCCACGCCTTCACCGCCGTTCGCAACACACGTTCGCAGGCGCTGATGCAGCGCCTGGGAATGCTGCGCGTCGAGGAATTCGAGCACCCACGCCTGGCCGACGGCCATCCTTTGCGTCGCCATGTGCTCTACACGGCGCTGCGCGGGCCACGCTGATCAACGCCTTTGTGCCCTGTCGGGCATTGCGTTATATTTCGCCGGATATTGCGCCTATGCACCCACCACCCGCAAGGGCAACAAACACAACAGGAGTCGAAGATGCACCGAAGAGCCGCACTTTCCCTGCTCGGCACCGGAACCGGGCTCGGGCTGGCCCAGGCCTGCATGGCCCCGCTGGCCCAAGCCGCCGCGCAGGCCCTGCAGGTCGCCTACGCGGGATCGATGGGCGCGGTCATGGACAAGGGCCTGGGCCCGGCCATCGAACGCAGCGACGGCGTGCAGTTCCAGGGGCGCGGCGCCGGAGCCTTCGGGCTCGCGCACCTGCTCGCGTCGCGCCAGATCCGGGCCGACGTGTTCGTCTCGATCACCCCGGGACCGATGCAGGTCGTGCAGCGAGCCGGGCTCGCCGGACCGGCGCAACCCATCGCCAGCACCGAGATGGTCATCGCCTACAGCCCGCAGGGGCCGCACGCCAGCGCCTTCGCCGATGCGGCGGCCGGCAGGCGCGCGTGGTACGAGGTCCTCGAGCGCCCCGGCATGCGCTTCGGGCGCACCGATCCGGCCACCGACCCGCAGGGGCGCAACATCGTGTTCGCGATGCTGCTGGCCGAGCGCTACTACCGCAAGCCCGGGCTGGCGCGACGCCTGCTCGGCGACTTCACCGGCAACACGACGCAGATCTTCAGCGAACCCTCGTTGCTCAGCCGCCTGGAGTCGGGCCAGATCGATGCCTCCTCGGGCTACCTGAGCTCGGTGATCTCGCACAAGCTGCCCTACATCCGCCTGCCGGCGCAGGTCAACCTGAGCGACCCCGGCATGGCGGCGAAGTGGTACGACACCGTGCACTTCTCGATCCCCGGCCCCGACGGCAAGCCCAAGCGCGTGTCGATCGAGCCGCTGGTGTTCTACGCCGCGGCGCTGGGCAACGCCCCCAACCCGGCAGGCGCGCGCGCCTTCGTCGAACTGTTGCGCAGCGAGCAGGGCCAGGCGCTGCTGCACAGCTACGGCTACAGCCGCCCCAAGGGCTCGGTGCTGGAGCCGTCAGCCGTGCGCTGAGCCGAGGCCGCCTGCGCCTGCGCCGCAGCCTCCAGCAGGCGGCGCACCGCCGGATGCTCGACGCGGCGTCGCGCGGCGATGGCGTAGAAACTCTCGCTGACCTCGCTGCTCAGGCCCAGGCGCAGCAGGCCGGCTTCGCGCAGCAACTGCGGGGCCAGCCAGTCCGGTGCGGCGAAGGCTCCCATGCCGGCCTGGCCGAAACTGCTCAGCAGCGCGCTGTCCTCGAACTCGCCGACCACGCGTGCGCGGACCCCGTGGCGGGACAACCAGTCATCCAGGCGCGCGCGCAGCGCGGCGTGCGTGGTCGGCAGCAGCAGCGGAAGCTGCCCCAGCATCTGCGGGAACGCCAGCCCGTCGGCCTGGCGCGCCAGCGCCGGGGCCGCATACCAGGCGACCTGGGCGTGACCCAGCAAGCGGCTTTGCAGTTTCAGGCTCGGGTGAGCCGGCGCCGGACGGTCCCCCAGCACGATGTCCAGGCGGTGCAGCGCCAACTCGGCGAGCAGGTCGTCGAACTCTCCCTCCAGGCCGACCAGACGCGTTCCCGACTCGGCACAGACCGGCTGCAGCAGTTGCCGCACGACCAGCTTGGGAAGGCTGTCGGCGATGCCCACGCGCAGTACCGCCCCCTCGCCCGCGGCAGCCTGCGCCACGGCCTGCGGCAGTCGCTCGGCGAGCTGGAACATGGGCTCGGCCAGCTCCAGCGCGGCACGCCCGGCCGGCGTCAGCTCGATGCCGCGCGCGCGCAGGCGCAGAAGCGTGAAACCCAGGTCGCGCTCGAGCTCGCGCACCTGCGCACTGACGGTCTGCACGGCGACGCCCAGGCGGCGCGCCGCCGCGCTCATGCTGCCCTCGGTGGCCACCACCCAGAAATAGTGCAAATGCCGCAGCTTGTAACGCGTCATCACCGGACTCCCGCCTGTCCGCGGCTTGTTTCACGCCGCGCGAAGTCTTCGGTTTTTCCGAAGTCCATCTCCATGAAATGTACGTGATCTCGAAGCCTTGAAGTGGCTTCCGGCGCCTATACTTGGCTTGTATCTTTTTGTGACTTTCGCCCTCACCCTGTCAGACTCCGACGGAGCCCGTGCCATGAACCCGCGTACCCTCGTCTCCAGGCCCCGCCATCGCGGCCGCACAGCCAGCCTGCTGCTGGCGCTGGCCCTGGGGGCCGGCCTGCTGCTGACCAGCCTCGACGCCTCGGCTGCCCGCCTGGGCGGCGGCAGGGCCAGCGGCATGTACCGCCCCCACGTCACGCGCACGGCTCCGGTCAGCCCCGCGCCCGCCGGCACGCAGCGCCAGGGCGCGACGCAGGCCGAGCCGCGTGCCGGCGCGGCACAGCCCGCCCCCGCCACGCCACGTCGCAATGCCTGGCTGGGCCCGCTGGCCGGGCTGGCCGCCGGCATCGGCCTGGGCGCGCTGTTCGCGCATCTGGGCCTGGCCCCCGCGCTGGGCAGCTGGCTGCTGGTGCTGTTGCTGGCCGTGGCCGGCTTCGCGCTGCTGCGCATGATCACCCGCGGCGCACGCGCCCGCGGCGCCGCCGCGGCGGGCACGCCATGGCAGGGCGCGGGCGCGCCCGCCTGGAACGACCCTGCCCCGGCCGCGCGCACGGCGCAGGCACCGGCCCCGGCCTGGAGTGCGCCTTCCACCGGCAGCAGCGCGTCCGGCGATGCCTTCGACACCGACGGCTTCCTGCAGCGCGCGCGCGAGGTGTTCATGCTCCTGCAACAAGCCAATGACCGCGGCAACCTGCACGCGCTGCAGGACGCCACCACTGCCGATCTGTTCGAACAATTCCGCCGCGACTTGATCCGACGCGGTGAAGCTGAGCAGAGCACCGAAGTTCTGAGCCTGCAGGCCGATATGCTTGAACATGTCGAACACCCACGCGCCGAACTGGCCAGCGTGCGCTTCTCGGGCCTGCTGCGCGAGCAGGCGCAGGCCGGGAGCCCCGAGGCCTTCGACGAGGTGTGGCACTTCACACGCCCGAGCGATCGCAGCACCGGCTGGTTGCTCGCCGGCATCCAGCCGATGGCCTGAGCGAGGGCATCGCCCGGCCATCGTCCCGTCCCCTTCATCGTCCCGCCCCCTTTCCACGCGCCTGCCTTTCACCATGAAACGCATCCTGCTGTTCCTCGCCACCAACCTCGCCGTGCTGGTCGTGCTGGGCGTGGTCACTCGCCTGCTGGGCCTGGACCGCTTTCTCGGCGCGCGCGGGCTCGATCTCGGCACGCTGCTGGGCTTCGCCGCGGTCATCGGGTTCGGCGGCTCGTTCATCTCGTTGCTGATGTCCAAGACCATCGCCAAGTTCAGCACCGGCGCGCAGGTCATCGAGCAGGCTCGCAACCCCGCCGAAGCCTGGCTGCTCGACACCGTTTCGCGCCTGGCCGGCGCGGCCGGCATCGGCGTGCCCGAAGTCGCGATCTACGAAGGCGAACCCAATGCGTTCGCGACGGGGGCCAGCCGTGACCACGCGCTGGTCGCGGTCTCCACCGGACTGCTGCAGACCATGTCGCGCGAGCAGGCCACGGCCGTGCTGGGCCACGAGATCAGCCACATCGCCAACGGCGACATGGTCACGCTCACGCTGATCCAGGGGGTGGTCAACACCTTTGTCGTGTTCCTGTCCCGCGTGGTCGGCTACATGGTCGACTCGGCGCTGCGGCGCGACGACTCGGAGTACCGGGGGCCCGGCATCGGCTACATGGTGACGACCCTGGTGTGCGACATCCTGTTCGGCGTGCTGGCCAGCATGATCGTCGCGTACTTCTCGCGCCAGCGCGAATTCCGCGCAGACGCGGGCTCGGCGCACCTTCTCGGCAGCCCCCAACCCATGGTCAGCGCGCTGCGCCGGCTCGGCGAGATGCAGCCCGGCGGGCTGCCGCAGAACATGGCCACCGCCGGCATCACCGATCGCCCGGCGTGGCTGGAGCTGTTCGCCACCCACCCCCCGCTCGAGCAGCGCATCGCCGCGTTGCAGCGCACACCTGCCTGACGAGCCTGTACCAGGCTCCCGGTCAGCGCGACGCGCGCCGCCGAACCCATGAAACCGCCTCGTTCCGCGCTGGCGCTGCGCAGGGTCACGCTGGGCCTGCTGCTGCTCGTGCTGCTGGGCCTGGCGTACCTGGTGCTGAGGCCCTTCCTGGCGTCGGTGGTCTGGGCCATGATCCTGGGCTTCACCAGCTGGCCGTTGTTCGAGCGCCTGCGCGGGCGACTGCCGCGCCACCCCAACGCGGCAGCGCTGCTCATGACCCTGGCGTTGGCGATGGCGTTCATGCTGCCCTTGCTGTGGCTCGGCGTGCTGCTGCGCAACGAGTTGGTGCGCGCGCTGAGCGAGGCCGGCGCGCATCTGGCGGGTGCCGCGCTGCACGTGCCGAAGGCGCTGTCCGACGTCCCGGTGCTCGGCACGCTGCTGCAGGACCTGTTGCGCGACGCCACGAGCGAACAGGTGGCCGCCCGCTTGCGGGCATCGGCGTGGAGCGCTCAGGCGGCCGAACAGGCCGTCGCGCTGCTGGGCGGCGCCGGACGCAATGCGGCCAAGTTCGGCTTCGCGCTGCTGACCCTGTTCTTCGTCTATCGCGACGGCGAGCGCGGCCTGCGCCAGGCCCAGGCGGTGTTCCGGCATCTGCTGGGCGCGCGCGTGGACGGCTACCTGCAGGCCGCCGCCGGCATGACCCGCGCGGTGCTCTGGGGCCTGTTGGTGACCGCGCTGGTCCAGGGTCTTTTCGCGGGCCTGGGCTACTGGTGGGCGGGACTGCCGTCCCCGGTGCTGCTCGCGGCCGTCACCTCGCTGTTCGCGCTGGCTCCCTATGGCACGCCCATGGTGTGGGGCCCGGCCGCGCTGTGGTTGCTGGCGCAGGGGCACCTGGGCGCCGGCGCCGGCCTGCTGCTGTGGGGCCTGCTGGTGGTGAGCTGGGTGGACAACCTGGTGCGCCCGCTGGTGATCAGCGGCACCACGCGCGTGCCCTTCCTGCTGGTCGTGTTCGGCGTGCTCGGCGGGCTGGCCGCGTTCGGGCTGGTGGGTCTGTTCCTCGGCCCGGTGCTGCTGGCCGTGCTGCTCGCCGTGTGGCGCGAATGGCTCGAGGACTCCCGCCTGGACGCCGCCACCCCAGACACTCGCGCCGCCGCGCCGGCGCCCGAAGCACACACGCCACCCTCCGGTCACGATGCGCACGAAGCCTGAGCATTCGGTGGCGGGCGCGCGTGGCCTGCCTGGAGCGGCAAAGCTCGCCGCCGCCTGCAGGCATCGCTGAAAGCCGCAATAATTTCAGGGTTTCTACCAAGGCCAGGGACCTCGCCAACACAGCTTGCGCGAGGGTCTCGACGCCTCCGGTCCACACCGATCCCGAGGAAATTCCAGATGCAGGCAAACCACGCCCCAGCCGCCGGCTCGCAAGCCGGCGAACCCAGACTGTTCCAACCCGCTCGCATCGGCTGCATCGACATCGCCAACCGCGTGGTGATGGCACCGCTGACGCGCAGCCGCGCCGACGAAGCGGCGGGTGACGTCCCCGGAAGCGACATGAACGTCGAGTACTACCGGCAGCGCAGCGGCGCGGGACTGATCATCAGCGAGGGCACGCAGGTCAGCCCGCTGGGCAAGGGCTACATGGCGACTCCCGGCATCTACTCGGACGCCCAGGTCGACGGCTGGCGGCGAATCACCCATGCGGTGCACGAGGCGGGCTCGAAGATCCTGGCCCAGATCTGGCATGTCGGACGCATCACCCACCCGGACCTGACCGGTGGCGCGCAGCCCATCGCACCGTCGGCGATCGCGCCGCGCGACGTGGTGGCATACACCCACGGCGGCAAGGTGGAGATCCCGCTGCCGCAGGCCATGAGCACGCAGCAGATCGCCGAGGTCGTCGGCCAGTTCCGCCACGCCGCCGCGAACGCGCTGCGTGCCGGCTTCGACGGTGTCGAGATCCACGGCGCCAACGGCTACCTGATCGACCAGTTCCTGCGTGACGGCGCGAACCGGCGCGACGACGCCTACGGCGGCTCGGTCGCCGCGCGCTGCCGCTTCGCGCTGGAGATCGTCGACGCCGTGGTGGCCGAGATCGGCGCCGCGCGCGTGGGCATCCGCCTGTCGCCGCTGACCCCGTTCAACGACCTCGCCGACAGCAACCCGCAGCTCACCTTCGACCACCTGGTCGAGCAGCTCGACCGCCGCGGCATCGCGTTCGTGCATTTCATCGAGGGCGCCACCGGCGGCTCGCGCGACATCCCGGGATTCGACTACGCCAGGGCGCGCAAGTCGTTCCGCGGCACGTACATCGCCAACAACGGCTACGACCGCTCGATGGCCATCGATGCCGTGGAATCGGGCCGTGCCGACGCGGTGGCCTTCGGACGCGCCTTCATCGCCAACCCCGACCTGGTGCAGCGCCTGCGCAGCGGCGCGGCGCTGAACACGCCGAACCCGCAGACCTTCTACACCCCTGGCCCGGTCGGCTACACCGACTACCCCAGCCTCGACGATCAAGCCGTCGCGGCCTGCTGAAAGGACAACGCCATGCGTATCGGATTCATCGGTTTGGGAAGCATGGGGCAGGCGATGGCCGCCAATCTGCTGCAGGCGGGCTTCGAGCTGCGGGTGTGGAACCGCTCGCGCGACAAGGCCGAGCCGCTGGTGCGGCAGGGGGCCACGCTGGTGGAGCACCCGGCGGACACCGTCGAGCCGGGCGGCATCGTCATCACCATGGTGTCGGACGACGCTGCGCTGCGCCAGGTGGTCGATGGCGAGCATGGCATCGCGCAGCGCCTGGGCAGCGGCGGCATCCACCTGTCGATGAGCACCATCGCACCGCAGACCGCGCGCGAACTGGCTGCACTGCACGCCGCGCGCGGCACGCACTACGTGGCGGCACCCGTGTTCGGCCGCCCCGACGCCGCGGCGGCGCGCATGCTGTTCATCCTGTGCGCCGGGCCCGCCTCGGCGCGCCAGTCGGTGCAACCGCTGCTGGAGGCGATGGGCCAGCGGGTGTTCGACCTGGGCGACGACCCGGTCGGGGCCCATGTTCTGAAGCTCTCCGGCAATTTCATGATCCTCGGCGTGATCGAGGCGATGGCCGAAGCCATGGCTCTGGGGGAGCGCTACGGCGTGGCGCGCGAGCGCATGATGGAAGTGCTCACCCAGTCCATCTTCCCTGCCCCGCTGTTCGTGAACTACGGCAAGCAGATCGCGGCCCATGCCTACCAGCCCGCGCGCTTCAAGCTCTCGCTGGGCCTGAAGGACGCGGACCTGGTACTCGCCGCCGCGCGGCAGGTTGCCGTGCCGATGCCGCTGGCCCAGTTGATGCAGGGACGGCTGCTCAGCGCGGTGGCCCGCTCGCGCGGCGAACTCGACTGGACCGCCGCGGCGCTGGGTGCCAGCGAGGACGCCGGCCTGCGCACCGGCTCCTGATCCGAGCCGGGATCCCAGCCATGGCATCGCACCGGCTGCTCAACGCCGTGCGGGCTGGGGCAAAACCTGCGAAGCGGCGGGCGCGCGCGGCAACGCGGGCGAGCGCGGCGCGGGCATGCGCTGGCCCGGCCCACGTGGCAAAGGCTGCGCGCCCGGGCGCGCGCCGGGCGCTGGCAGCGCCGGGGCCCCTGGCAGCGCCTTCGCACCCGGCGCCTCCGGACCATGTCCCGGCAGCCTGTGCTCGTGCTGGGGAAACGCCGGCGGATAACCGAAGCCGGGTTGGTCTCGCGGCACGTGCAACGGGTACGGCGGCCCGCGCCAGACCGGAGCCGGCACCACGGTCGCGGGCGCCTGCCCGGGCTGCGGAGCCTGCGGCCAGGCACGCGCCCGTTCATGCCGCCGCCACGCCGGCGGCAGCGGCTGGGACGACAGGCTCCACCAAACCTGCGGCTCCACCCAGACCCCGTACTCCTGCCAGTCGATGCCACCCCATGACGGCGTCGATTCCTCCTCTGCGACGGGTCCCTCCCACGTGACGCTTCGCTGCCCGGGGGCCTCGCACGACGGCGGAGCAGGCTCGTAGTCGAATTCGTCGAAGCGCTGCCGCGGCCAGGGGCCGTACACGCACCACGGATCGTATACGGGCATGCGCATGGCCCCGATGCCCACGATGGCGATCAGACCGCCCTGCTCCCGGACCACGCTGTCGGGCGAGTCGGACAGCGTGCCTTCACGCAGTGCGCGCAAGCGCAGGCGTTGCACTGCGCGCAGCACGTCGGCCTGCTGGGTCGCGAAGGCCAGCGAAAGGCGCCTGGCCCACGCGGGGTGTTCGGCGAGCATGTCCAGTGCGCGCGGCCATTGCGCCAGCTCGCGCACGCCGGCAGCGTAGTCGCGCAGCGATGTCGAGTCGGCACCGGCCTCGCGCGACTGCTGCGACTGCTGCGACTGCTGCGACTGCTGGCGCAACTGGCGCCGCAGACGCAACACCTGCACGGGTTCTCCGGCAGCGTCCAGCGCGTCGAGCAGCATGCGGTCGTCGAACAACGCCACCGGTGCGAGCAGGCGCTCCATCTGCGCGTCGTCGAGCGCGGCGCCGGCGGCCGCCCGAGCCTCCGGCGCGAGCGGGCGCAATGCCGCCGCCAGCAGCGCCAGGCAGACGACCGCGATGCCCAGGCGAGCCGTCGCGACCTGCCAGCGGCATGTCGACGACGCCGTCGGACAGGCGGGACTCGGGCAACCTTGCATGGGCGAACTCCCGCGGCCAACTGCCGCATGCGTGGCGCAACAGGCCAGCGCAACCGGCGGGTGCCAAGCGCGTGAGCCGCCTGCACCCAATGCGGTTCGCACCCCGCGTCCACGATCGCATCATCGCCCCGCCTGCCAGGCGGGGCCTTGCGCAGGCTCAAGAGTCGCGCCGCGCCGTGGCCCGAGACCTCGGGTCAGGCCTTGCCGGGCTCCGCGATCGGCGCTCCGAGCGTATGGTGCTCGAACCAGGCCCGCACCTGCTGCAGATGCGCACGCTCCTGTTCGGCCGCCAGCCCGAACTCGCGCACCATCGTGTCGTGCTTGTGGCTCGCCGCCAGCGCAAGCAGGATCTCCCATCCACTGTTGTCGGCCAGTTCGGCGATCAGCAGCGCGTGCAGGGACTGCACCACGGTGGTCCTCGGGTCGGTCACCGCCTGCAGCAGGCCGGTGGCCTCCACGCCGGCGAGATCGGCGCAGGGGGTCTGTGCCGTGCAATCCCCGCCCAGGCGTTCGATGCTGTTGGCCAGCAGCGCGAAATGCTCGGCTTCCTGGTCGCGATGCTCGAGCAGCATGTCCAGCGGCACGACGGTGCGCCCGGTCTCGTCGGCGGTGGCACGAACCTTGGTGATCAACGCGTCGTACAGGCGCGTGGACATGCGCTCGAAAGCCAGGCGCTCGCCGAGCTTGTCCAGCAGCAGCTGCGGGCTGTTGCCGCTGAGCATGGCGACCCCGGTGCTGAGCACGCCCTTGACGCTGCCCGGCGGCGGCACCGAGCCCAGCGCGGGTGCGTCGGCGATATAGCGCGCGCGCATGTCGGCCATCGCCGCGGTCGACGGGGATTGCAGCACCGGCGGCGGCGCGTCGACGCGGTGCTCGTTCATTCTCCGGGAGTCCAGAGGCGACATCTGCACGCCGGTGCGGTTGCTGCCGATGCGGGATTGCTGTTGTCTCATGCAGGGTTCTCCTGAGCTTCAAGGCGTGGTTGCGGCGGCCGCGTGCAGGCGCGCCAGTTCGGTCCCCGGGCTCCAGGTGTATCCGGCGGCCACCGACTCGCTCGGCGAACCCTCGGCGTTGACCTGGGCTCGGTAGTCCCGCGTGGCCTGGCTTTCCTGGCTGCGCGGCACGTAGGCGCGGGCGCATGCGCTGAGCTCGAGTTGGTCGTGCAGCACCTTGCGCACGTAATCGCGCTGGCTGGCGAAGCCCAGGGTATCGGGGAGCTCGCGCGGCACGACCCTTTGGGGATCCTGCCCGGAGTGACTGCGCAACAGGCCAGCGACGAAGTGGAACTGCCCGATCTCGTAGTCGAGCATGCGCTCCCACAGTGCCTTGATCCGGGGCTCCGTCTCCTGCTCCACGCAGGCGTGGTAGAGCACGGCCTCGTTGGCCTGCTGCAGCAGCCATCGCTCGAGCCAGCTCTCGCGCGGGTCGAGCAGCGATCCGTAGTGCGTGGCGTGCTGCTCCTCGACCGACGCGATCTCGGCGTGCAACTGCCTGACCACCGGATCGGCCTGCACCAGCGCGGCATGCGCGGACAGGCTGCCCATGCGGCGCGACAGCGCCAGCATGGTCAGCACGTGCATGCGCGTGGCGGCACGCGAGGTCGTCGCGTCACCGGGCAGGCCGAGGTCGTCCTGCGGCGCGCGATGCTGCAGGATGGTGGGGCGCCCGGGAAGGATGTCCGTGTAGCTCTGCAGGATGTTGTTGGCGTCCTTGCCCTCCACGCGGTCGAGCAGCGCCGCCAACCGGTACAGGTGATCGAGGTGCTCGATCAGCCCGAAGCGCAGTGCGCCGAGCACGCAGGCGTCAGGTTCGTGCTGGGCCATCGCCGCGCCGATCTCGACGGCGCACTGCTTGTGGCCGATCGCCAGTTCCAGGCCCGAGTGATCGGTGCCGAGCAGGGACTGCACGGCAAGGCCCTGGTGCAGCTCGATGCGGCGCACCCAGGCCAGCGCCTCCCGCAACTCGAGCGCGCCGATGGCCGCGGCATGGGCGAAGTCGACGGCGCCATGCTCCAGCGCCGCCATCAACGCGATGCGCACGCGGGTGAAGGCGTCGTCGTCGAGCTTGCTGATCGGGGTCTGCGCCATGTCGCGCCAGTGCATGACCTGCAGTTCGACCGGCGTTCCCGAGCTCGCGTATAGATCCAATGCCATGGTGGTTCTCCTGAATTTCGTTGGTCCGGCGAGCCGCGGCGCCTGGGCGCTGGCGGTGGGCCCCGCCCCGGGCCCGCGGCGCCGCGCAGGCGATCAGGACAGCTTCGACCCGGACGACGTGGAAACCTCCTTGAGCACATGGCCCGCGCGCTGCTCGTCGCCCCCGGCGCGCTCCCGGCTGGCCAGGTCGCCCAGCGCGACGATGCCGACCAGTTCGCGCTCCTGCCCGTGCGACACCACCGGGATGCGGCGTACCTGGCTGTCGGCCATCTGCTGCATGACCTCGTCAATGGGCTGGTCCTCGAAACACCAGCGGACCTGCTCGCTCATCACGTCGGCGACGCAGGCGTCGTCGGGGCCGCGCCCGGCCGCGGTTCCCCGCACGATGATGTCGCGGTCGGTGACCATGCCGACCAGCCGCTTGCCGTCGCAGACCGGCAAGGCGCCGACATCGAGGTCGCTCATCATCTGCGCTGCGCGCTGCAGCTTCTCGCGTGGTGCGATATAGCGAACGTCGCGGGTCATGATGTCCGATACTTTTTGCATGGCGGTCTCCTTGCGCTTGGCGAAAATGCGGAACCGGGCTCACGCGCCCGGTGACACATGCCCGTGTCGCGCACGGCGCCTGGCAGCCGGCGCCGCGCGCGAACACGGGCAATGGCTGCTCAGACCCGCAGGCAGCGCGCAAGTTCCCGCATCGGGCGAAATTCCTGTCCATGCCAAGCCGGCCCACGCGCAACGCGCAAGCGCGCGCCAGCGATTGCGCGTTGCGACGCTTGCGCGGATCGAAACGGTGGGCGGCGCCTCGCCGGTCGGCGAGGCGCCGGTTCAACCCCGGGAGGGGTCGTCGGAGACGATGCGCCCCGGAACCGGCGCGACGCCCAGGTGCACGTCGGAGCATTGCGCGCGATGGCGCAGCGCATGGTCCATCAGCACGATGGCCAGCAGCGCCTCGGCGATGGGCGTGGCACGTATGCCCACGCAGGGGTCGTGACGGCCCAGGGTCTCCACGGTCACCGGGTTGCCCGCGCGGTCGACCGAGCGCCGCGGCAGCCGGATGCTCGACGTGGGCTTGAGCGCAATGGACACGGTGACCGGCTGGCCGCTGCTGATGCCTCCCAGCACGCCGCCAGCATGGTTGGACGCGAAGCCCTCGGGCGTCAGCTCGTCGCCGTGCTCGCTGCCCTTTTGCGTGACGCTGGCGAAGCCGGCGCCGATCTCGACGCCCTTGACCGCGTTGAGCCCCATCATCGCATGGGCGATGTCGGCGTCGAGCCGGTCGTACAGCGGCTCGCCCCAGCCCGCGGGAACGTTCGTGGCCTCGACGTACACGCGCGCGCCGCAGGAATCGCCGGCCTTGCGCAACGCGTCCATGTAGGCCTCCAGGCGCGGCACCACGTCGTGGTTCGGCGCGAAGAAGGCGTTTTCGCCGACGTCGTCCCAGGAGCGGAAATCGATCGCCACCTCTCCGACCTGCTGCATGCAGCCGCGCACCACCGTGCCGTGGTGCTCGCGCAGCCACTTGCGAGCCACCGCGCCGGCCGCCACCAGCGGCGCCGTCAGGCGAGCCGACGAGCGCCCCCCGCCGCGCGGATCGCGCAAGCCGTACTTGCGCCAGTAGGCGTAGTCGGCGTGCCCCGGGCGGAAGGTGTCGAGAATCGACGCGTAGTCCTTGCTGCGCTGGTCCTGGTTGCGGATCAGCAGCGCGATGGGCGTGCCCGTGGTGCGGCCTTCGTACACGCCGGACAGGATCTCCACCTGGTCAGGCTCGCGGCGCTGCGTGACATGGCGCGAGGTCCCCGGGCGCCGCCGGTCCAGGTCGGGCTGGATGTCGGCCTCGGACAGCTCCATGCCCGGCGGGCAGCCGTCGACGACGCAGCCGATCGCGGGGCCGTGGGACTCGCCGAAGGTGGTGACGGCGAACAGCAGACCTAATGTGTTTCCGGACATGGCCGCCATTGTAGGCAGCGGCCGCCGCGAGACGGCTCAGCCGCCGGCTGCCCCGGCCTGCCCGGCGCCTCGATCGGATACCTCGGCACGTTGCCGCAAGGCCCGCAGCAGGCGCTCGTGGATGCCGCCGAAGCCGCCGTTGCTCATGACCAGCACGTGGTCGCCGGGGCGCGCGCTGCGCACCACGTCGTCGACCAGCGC
>JAJZTW010000066.1 GCA_021847345.1 Pseudomonadota bacterium | reverse complement strand
GATCTGGCTGCGCGTGCTTGCTGTCGTCCGTCGCGGGACCCGCGTTCGGGGCGGCCGGTCGTGGCCGACTGACTCTGCGCGTGAGTGGTCATGGTGGGCAACGAGCCCCATGCGGCTTCAGATCAATGTGTCGTTCGCCGCGGAGCTGGCCAAGATCGCCATCCAGTCGCTTGGAGCAACCGGCGTGCGCGTGCCCGAGGACGTCGCGGTCGTCGGCTACGACGATGTTCCTTTCGCGGCTTCGTTCAATCCGCCGCTCACCACGGTCAGTCAGCAGATTGCGTTGGCCGGCGTGGAACTGGTCTCGGAGCTTCTGGAGATCATCGGCGGCGGACGAGCGCAGAACCGCACGTTGCCCACAAGCCTCATCATTCTGCAGTCGGCCTGAGTTGGCAGGCTGTTGCAATACGCCAGGGGGCGCGTGGGTGCAGAAATGGGATGATTGGCGTGTACAGGCCCTGGCTCGGGCGCCTCGCAACTCATCCCGCGACGCGTGCTGCCTGGGCTGGCGTAGCCGGGCCTGGCAGTTCCCTCCTTGGCTCCTTGACCCCACATGACACAGACCATGATCGAAACCAGCGTCGACCCAGCCAGGCTCGTCACCCTGTCCAGCACCGGCGCGCAGCTGTCTCCCATCGTCGCCGGCACCTGGCGCATGGCGGCATGGGGTCTGAACGTCGACGAGCGGCTGCGCTGGATCGAACAATGTCTGGAGCTGGGAATCACCAGCTTCGACCACGCCGATCTCTATGGCGACTACACCGTCGAGGAGCTGTTCGGCGAAGCGCTCGCCGTGCAGCCGTCGCTGCGCCAGCGCATGCAGATCGTCACCAAGTGCGGCATCAAGTTGGTGTCGGCGCGCAGGCCCGGACACGCCATCAAGTCCTATGACACCTCGGCGCAGCATGTGAACACCTGCGTCGACGCCTCCCTGCGAGCGCTGCGCAGCGAGCATATCGACCTGCTGCTGATCCACCGCCCCGACTCGCTGATGGATCCGCAGGAACTGGCGGACACCTTCCAGCGCCTGCGAAGTGCGGGGAAGGTGCTGCACTTTGGTGTGTCGAATCACTCGCCTTCGCAGCTCGCCATGCTGCATCGCCGCATGCCGTTGGCGACGAACCAGATCGAGTTGTCGCCGCTGCAGCTCCAGGCGCTCGACGACGGCACGCTGGACCAATGCGTGGATCTGGGTTTGCGTCCGATGATCTGGTCGGCACTGGCCGGGGGCAGGCTGTTCACGGACAGCGATGCGCGCAGCCTGCGGGTTCGCAGCCAACTGGAAAGCCTGGGGCAGCGCTACGGGGCGTCGCTGCTCACGATGGCTTATGCGTGGATCCTGCGGCATCCCAGCCGCCCGATTCCCATCACCGGCAGCCGTCGCCCGCAGGCTCTGCGGGATGCCGTCGCGGCGCTGCGATTGCGCCTGTCCGCCGAAGACTGGTATTCGGTGCTCGAGGCCAGCGCGGGCCGGCCGGTGCCCTGATCTGCAGCGGCCCGCCCGCCCCAGTGCTGACGCGGCAGGCCGTGACGCCGTTGCAGCATTGCAACGAGGCAGGAAAAATTCGTGGTGCGTTGTGACGGCAACTCGACGGTGCGTGAAATATCTCTCATCCGGGCGTCGGGGCGCAACCTAGACTGCGTTCATGGCCCCAGGTGCGGGCGTGCGCCTGCCGGGTAGCAGGCCGAGGCTCGTGAAAATCCTCCGAAACAACCAACCTCAGTTCGTCGTCACCGCGCTGTTCGGCCTCGCCATTTCCGCGGTACTGGCGCTGTTGGTATTGCGCGCGGACCAGGCGCGCGAGCATGCGGCCTTCAACGAAATCGCGCAGCAGCGCATTTCCCAGGCCACCGAGCACCTGCACGAGGCGCTGCAGGACCTGGTCAGCCTGCGCGCGTTGTTCGAGAGCGCGGGCATTGTCAGCCGTGCGCAGTTCAAGACCTATTGCATCCCGCTGCTGTCGAGCGACCCGGCGATCCAGGCGCTGGAATGGATTCCGGCGGTGCCGGGTCCGCAGCGCGAAGTGTTCGAGCAGCGCGCACGCGCGGACGGCTTCGCGAACTTCCGGTTCACCGCGCACACCGCTGCCGGCATGCGCCCCGAAGGCGACAAATCGCAGTATTTCCCCGTGTACTACGTCGCGCCGTACCACGGCAACCAGGCGGCGCTGGGCTTCGACCTGGCATCGAATCCGGCGCGGCGTGCCGCGCTGATTCGCGCCGCGACGACCGGGAACATGGTGGCGACGTCGCGCATCGTGTTGGTGCAGGCCCAGAACGGGGGCTACGGCTTCCTGGTGTTCAACCCGGTCTACGGGGCGACCCCGGGGTTGTCGGCGAGACGCGAGCCGATCGGCTTCGTGCTCGGGGTGTTCAAGGTGGCCGACATCGTGCGCCCGTATCGCACGGCCGCCGTCGCCGACCACGGCTTGGTGCAGCTTGCGGTCTTCGACATCACTCCGCAGTCACCCGGCGATGCGCAAGGACAGGCCAGTGCCCAGTTGTATCCGAAGGACACCCGGATCGACCTCGATGTGCCGCGGCGCGAGCATTTCAGCTACGAGGAGGTGCTCGACGTCGGCGGGCGGCAATGGCGCATGGTGGCGTATCGCAAGCCGTCCGATGCGGATCGCATCGAGGCGGGCATCGTGCTGCTGGCCGGGGTGTTGGCCACCTTGCTGGTGCTGGCGCTGATGCGCCAGATGATGATGACGCGTGAAAGCGAGGCCGCACGCGAACTCGCGCTGCGCTCGGATGCCACCAAGTCGCAGTTCCTGGCCAACGTCAGCCACGAGATGCGCACGCCGCTCAACGGGGTCATCGGCATGCTGGACCTGCTGCTTCAGTCCAGCCTGCGCGCCGATCAGACACGCATGGCACAGGTCAGCCGGCGCTCGGCGCTGAACCTGCTGGGCATCATCAACGACCTGCTCGACTTCTCGAAAATCGAGGCGGGCCGATTCAATGTCGCGCAGGAACCGGTGCCGATCCGACGACTGCTGGACGAGGAGGTCGAGACGTTCAGGAGCCTGGCGACCAAGTCGGGCTGCGACTTGAGCCATCGCATCGACGATGCGATTCCCGACTGCATGATCAGCGACGACCTGCGCCTGCGCCAGGTCCTGAGCAATCTGTTGTCGAACGCCGTCAAGTTCTCGTCCGGCCAGTCGCGGCCTGGGCGCGTCGAGCTGCTGGCCGGCGTGCCGAGCCCCGGGCAGATCGAAATCGCCATTGTCGACAACGGCATCGGCATCGACGCGGCGACGCAGGCACGCCTGTTCCAACCCTTCGAGCAGGCTGACCTGGGCACCACCAAACGCTACGGTGGCACCGGGCTGGGACTGACCATCACCCGCCATCTGGTCGAACTGATGGGGGGGACGATCACGCTGCGCAGCGAAGCCGGCGTGGGCAGTCGGTTCACCGTGCGCCTGCCGCTGCGCGCGTGCGGCGGGTCGGCCATGCCGCCGGCCGCCGCCGCGGTGCCTTCGGGGCAGCCCGGCGAACCCGTCGACGTCCAGGCACCGCAGGCTCGCCACGGCGCCTCGGCCAGGCGGGTGCTGCTGGCCGAGGACAACGTGACCAACCAGGAGGTCATCCGCTTGCAACTGGCGCGCTGTGGCTTCGATGCCGACATCGCACCTGACGGCGCGAAGGCGCTGGAGCTGTTCCGCAACGGGCACTATCGCCTGGTGCTCAGCGACCTGCACATGCCGGAGCTCGACGGATTCGGCCTGGCGCGTGCGATCCGCGCGCTGGAGCGCGAGCAGGGGCGTGAGCCCGCCACGCTGCTGGCGGTGACCGCCGCGGCACAGCAGGCCGAGTTGCTGCAGGCACGAGCCGCGGGGATGGACGGGCACCTGGTCAAGCCGATCCGCCTGGAGGACCTGCGCGACGCGCTGCAGCGCTGGAGCCAGGCGCAGGGTCGGGCCGAGACGCCGGGCCCGAGCGAGCCGGCCTCGTCGCAGTCCACGGCGCAGCCTGCCGACGCGCAGGCGGTGAGCCCGGCGCAGCCGCGCGTGGACCTGCAGGTGCTGCGCGATCTGGTCGGCGACGACGCCGAAACGGTGCGGGCGCTGCTGGCGCAGTACGCAGCCGATCTGGACGCGACGATGTCGGCGATGGTCCAAGCGCGCGATCAGGGCGACCGCGCGGCGTTGGGGGGGCTGGCCCACCGCCTGAAGTCTTCGTCGCGCACGGTGGGTGCGCTGGACCTCGGCGAGCTTTGCCAGCGCCTGGAGTCCGCGTGCCGGCAAGCCGAGGGCGACGAGGTGTCGCAACTGCTGGCGTGCTGCGAGCAGGAGGCTGCGCTGGTGCAGCGCGAACTGGCCGCCGGGCGCGCGAGCACCGGCATCGACGACGTGACAATGCCATGAGCAAGCCACAAGGCCCGCGCAGCATCGCGATCGTCGACGACGACGCGTTCATGATCCGCCTGCTGAGCGCGCTGGTCGCGCGGGTGGGCGACTATGCGGTGCAGGGCTTCACCGACGGTGCGTCGGCGCGCGCCGCGATGGAGGCGGGCGGGGCCGGCTTCGACATCGTGATCCTCGATCTCAACATGCCGGGCATGGACGGCATCGAGTTGCTGCACCATCTGGCGCGAAGTCGCGCCCAGTTCTCGGTGATCCTGTTCAGCGGCGAGTCGGGGGGTACGCTGCGCAGTGCCGGGCGCATCGCCAGCGCCCAGGGCCTGGCGGTGCTCGGAACGCTGAGCAAGCCGCCCTCCCTCGACGCATTGACCAGGCTGCTGCTCCGTGCCGACCAGGAACAACTGGTCGCGTCGATGACCGACGAGCCGCTGGGGCCGGAGGAATTGCTGGGCGCCATCGCGTCGGGGGAGATTTTCTGCGCCTACCAGCCGGTTGCGGATTTGCACGGCGGGCGGGTTGTCGGGGCCGACGCACGTCTGCGCTGGAACCACCCGCAGTTCGGCGCGGTGGGGCCGAACACGTTCATGCGGATGGCCCAGCGCGCCGGCATGGGCGGGCTGCTGGTGCGCGAAGCGCTGGAGATGAGCCTCGCGGCACAGCGTCGCTGGCGCGAGGCCGGCTGGCCGTTGCGCGTGGCCATCCGCGCCGGCGAGCAGGCGCTCGCCGAGCAAGGCTTCGCCGACTTCGTCGCCGAATGCGCGCAGCGGCACGGCGCGACGCCGGGCTCGGTCGTGTTGCGTCTGCGCACCTCCGACATCGTGGACCCCGGGCTGCAGGTTGCCGAGACCCTTGCCCGGCTGCGCATGCGCAAGTTCGAGCTGGCGCTGGACGACTTCGGCGTCGGCGGCATGCCGCTGCTGCAACTGGTCGACCTCGGCTTGTCGGCGGTGCGCGTGGCCCCCGCACTGTCCGAGTACGCGCGTGACGCAGGCGCCGGACTGCGCGTGCTGCAGGCTTGCGCCGACGTGGCTTCACGCCTGGGTCTGCGCGCCGTCGCCGGGGGCGCGCAATCGCCGCAGGACCTGGCGTTGTGCCGCGACGCCGGGTTCGATCTGGCCGACGGCCCGGCGGTGGGCGCGCCGCTGGAAGCGTCGGCGCTGCTGGAGTGGCTGCAGGGCGCGGCAGGCGGCAAGGCTTCGACGTTCTCGTGAGCGGCAGCGCCGGAGTTCGGAACGGGCTCCGGTGGCCGGTGCTGAAGTCGACGGTGCGCGTGAAACGGACGCCGTCGTCGCTTCCGACCATCGATACGGTGTCGGCGGTGTCCGGACGCAGGGCTTGCCGTGCGAATACGCGGGCCTCGGCAGCAGGCAGTTCGCCGCTGACGTCGTCGGCGCAGTCGAGCGGCAGCATGCGCGCTCCCGACGCGGCCTCGAAAAGACGAAGCCCGCCTGGTGGCGGGCTTTGTCCTTGATTTCTCTGGTGCCGGTGAAAGGAATCGAACCCTCGACCTTCTCATTACGAATGAGCTGCTCTACCGACTGAGCTACACCGGCACGAAACCTCTAATGGTAACCGATCCGCGGCGCGCTGGGTCACTCCGAGCCTGTCGCGATGCGGTGTGCGTCGCGGCTCGTCAGCGCCCGGCGCCGGCCTGGGCCTCCAGGTGGTAGCTGTGCAGGCGCTCGATTTCCTCCCGCGACCCCAGCATCACCGAGGCGCGCTGGTGCAGTTCGGTGGGCTGGATGTCCAGGATGCGCTCGGCGCCGCCGATGGCCATGCCGCCGGCCTGCTCGACCAGCAGGGACATCGGGTTGGCCTCGTACAGCAGACGCAGCTTGCCGGCGCGGTCGGGTTCGCGGCGATCCCACGGGTACATGAACACGCCGCCGCGCTGCAGCACCCGATGCACGTCGGCCACCATGCTGCCGATCCAGCGCATGTTGAAGTCCTTGCCTCGCGGCCCCTCGCTGCCGGCCAGGCACTCGTCGATGTAGCGTCGCACCGGCGGCGCCCAGTGGCGCATGTTGGACATGTTGATCGCGAACTCGCGAGTCGACGGCGGGATGCGCAGGTTTTCCTGGGTCAGCACGAAGCCGCCCTGGTCGGGGTCCAGCGTGAACGCGGTCACGCCCTGGCCGAGGGTCAGCACCAGCGTGGTCTGCGGCCCGTAGGTGCAGTAGCCGGCCGCCACCTGGCGACGCCCGGGCTGCAGGAAATGCTCGGCCCGCACGTCCTCCACGCCTTCGTCGAGATGCAGCACCGAGAAGATGGTGCCGATGGTCACGTTGACCTCGATGTTGCTCGAGCCGTCCAGCGGGTCGTACAGCAGCAGGTATTCGCCGCGCGGGAAACGGTGCGGGATGGGGTGGATGCGCTCGAGCTCCTCGGAAGCGATGGCCGCCAGGTGGCCGCCCCATTCGTTGGCCTCGAGCAGCACGTCGTTGGCGATCACGTCGAGCTGCTTCTGCACCTCGCCCTGCACGTTCTCGGTTTGCAGGCTGCCCAGGATGCCGCTGCTCGCGCCTTTGCTGACGGCGCGGCTGATGCGCTTGCATGCGCGCGCCACCTGCTCGATGAGCAGGCGCAGCGACGCCGGGATCTGGCCGTGGATGCGCTGCTGCTCGATCAGCCAGCGCGACAGACTGACGGGGTTGTCAGACATGACGAATTCCTGCTCGGGACGGATGTGTGAACGGCTTGTGGCCGGCCATTGTGCGGATCATGCGAGGGCCTTGTCGAGGATTTCGCGGCAGTCGGCCGACAGCGCCTCGTGCGCGGCCAGTTCCCGCATGGCCTGCTCGGCGGCCTGCGCGTAGGGCGCGGCCAGCTTGCGCCAGCGGTCCATGGCGCGCGCCAGGCGCGCCGCCACCTGCGGGTTGATGGCGTCGAGCGCGCGAACCTGCTCGGCCCAGAACGAGTAGCCGGCGCCGTCGGCGCGGTGGAAGGCTCCGGGGTTGGCCTGGCAGAAGGTCGAGATCACGCTGCGCGCGCGGTTCGGATTGCGCAGCGTGAACGCGGGGTGCGCCATCAGCTCGCGCACCGCCTGCACCTGCACGCCGGGCGCTGCGGCCTGCAGCGCGAACCACTTGTCCATGACCAGCGGTTCGGCGGCGAACTGGGTGGCGAAGCGCTGCAGCGCCGGCGCGGCGAGTTCGGCACGCGCGCCGACCAGCGCCGACAGCGCGGCCAGGCGGTCGGTCATGTTGTCGGCATCCTTGACCAGCTGGTAGGCGCGACCCTGCCATTGCGCGTCGCCGTCCAGGCACAGGCAGGTCAGCGCCAGGTTGCGCAGGCCGCGGCGTGCGGCTCCGGCGAAATCGGGGCTGTAGCCTCCCTGGGGAGCCAGGTCGCGCCACAGGCGTTCCCAGTCCTCGCGCAACTCGCGGGCCAGCAGCAGGCGCATGCCTTGGCGCGCCTCATGCACGCGCGGCGGGTCGATCAGCGTGAGCTGTTCGGCGACGTAGCCTTCGCCCGGCAGGGTCAGCAGCAGTTCCTGGAAGGCCGGGTCGAGGCGGCTGTCGCGCAGCACGGCACGCAGCGCCTGCAGGTGGCCGGGGTCGACCCGCAAGGCCTCACCCGACGCGGCCGGCAGCAGGCTGGCCAGCGCCAGGCGTTGCGCCGCCTCCCAGCGGTTGAAGGGGTCGGGGTCGTGCGCCAGCAGCACCAGGCGCTCGGCCTCGCCCAGCCCGTCGTCGAGCACCACCGGAGCCGAGAAGCCGCGCAGCAGCGAAGGCACCGGCTCGTGTTCGACGTCGTGCACGGTGAATTCCTGCTGTTCGGCGCCGAGCACCAGCAGCACCTCGTCGGCCGCGTCGCGGCCTTCCAGGCGCATGCGCAGCACGCTGCCGTCGCGCGCCAGCAAGCCCATTCGCACGGGGATCAGCTGGGGCAGCTTGTCGTTCTGACCGGCGCTGGGGGGGCAGACCTGCTGCAGGCGCAGCGTGTAGCTGCGCGAGGCCGCGTCGTAGCTGCCGCGCGCTCGCAGCTTCGGCGTGCCGGCCTGCGCGTACCAGCGCGCGAACACGTCGCGCTGGCGCCCGAGTTCGGAGTCCGGGTTGGCCTCGGCCATCGCGGCGAGGAAGTCGTCGCAGGTCACGGCCTGGCCGTCGTGGCGGGCGAAGTATTCGCGCATGCCGCGGGCGAAGCCCTCGCGCCCGACCAGGGTCTGCATCATGCGAACCACCTCGGCGCCCTTCTCGTAGACGGTGGCGGTGTAGAAGTTGTCGATCGCCACGTAGCTGTCGGGGCGCACCGGGTGGGCCATCGGGCCCGCGTCCTCGGGGAACTGCACGGCGCGCAGCGTGCGTACGTCCTCGATGCGCCGCACCGCGCGCGCCGACTCGCCACCGGCGGCCGCCGCCAGGTCCTGGCTGAACTCCTGGTCGCGGAAGACGGTGAGGCCTTCCTTGAGGCTGAGCTGGAACCAGTCGCGGCAGGTGATGCGGTTGCCGGTCCAGTTGTGGAAGTACTCGTGTCCCACCACCGACTCGATGTTCTGGAAATCGGTGTCGGTGGCGGTGGCCGGGTTGGCCAGCACGTACTTGGTGTTGAAGATGTTCAGGCCCTTGTTCTCCATCGCTCCCATGTTGAAGTCGCTGACCGCGACGATCATGAAGCGGTCGAGGTCCAGGCTGAGGCCGAAGCGCTGCTCGTCCCAGGCCTGCGCCAGCACCAGCGACTGCATGGCGTGTTCGGTCTTGTCGAGGTCACCCTCGCGCACGAACACCTCCAGCAGGTGCTCGCGGCCGTCGCGGCTGCGCACGCGCTGCTGACGGCTGACCAGGCGCGCGGCGACCAGCGCGAACAGGTAGCAGGGCTTGGGGAAGGGGTCTTCCCAGGTCGCCTGCAGGCGACCGTCGTCCAGCCTGCGCTGCTCGGTCAGGTTGCCGTTGCTCAGCAGCACCGGAAAGCGCGCGGCGTCGGCGCGCAGCACCACGGTGAAGCGGCTCATCACGTCCGGGCGGTCGGGCCAGAAGGTGATGCGCCGGAAGCCCTCGGCCTCGCACTGGGTGAAAAACGCATCGCCCGACATGTACAGCCCCGACAGGTGCGTGTTGGCCGCCGGCGAGCAGGTGTTGACCAGCTCGATCTCGCAGCTCTCGGGCAGCTTGTCGAGGCGGATTCCCGCGCCGGCCTGGGCGTACACGTAGGGCTTGCCGTCGACCATCAGCGACTGCAGCGTGATGTCCTCGCCGTCCAGGCGCAGCGGGGCGTCGGCGGCGGCGCCGGGCTGGCGCCGCACCTGCAGGCGGCTTCTCACGCGGGTGCGCTCGGGGTCGAGGTCGAACTCCAGGCGCACGCTGTCGATGGCGTAGGCGGGCGGCGCGTAGGCCAGGCGGGAAATCACGGGAGCTTGATCGGTGCGCATGGGGCGTGGGCTCGCTGGCAGGGAAGGGCGGCCCGGCACGCCGCGGGCGTGCCGGGCGGAGGGTTCACAGACCCTGTTTCAGGCTGGCGGAAATGAAGTCGTCGAGGTCGCCGTCCAGCACCTTCTGGGTGTTGGACATCTCGACCCCGGTTCGCAGGTCCTTGATGCGGCTCTGGTCGAGCACGTAGGAGCGGATCTGGTGCCCCCAGCCGACATCGCTCTTGCTGTCCTCGAGCTTTTGCTGTTCGGCCTGGCGCTTGCGCAGTTCGTGCTCGAACAGCCGAGAGCGCAGCATGGCCCAGGCTTCGGCCCGGTTCTTGTGCTGCGAGCGGTCGTTCTGGCACTGCACCACGATGCCGGTGGGCACGTGGGTGATGCGCACCGCCGAGTCGGTCTTGTTGATGTGCTGGCCGCCGGCGCCGCTGGCGCGGAAGGTGTCGATGCGCACTTCGGCCGGGTTGATCTCGATGTCGATCGAGTCGTCGACCTCGGGGTAGACGAACACGCTGGCGAAACTCGTGTGCCGCCCGCCGGAGGAGTCGAAGGGGCTCTTGCGCACCAGACGGTGCACGCCGGTCTCGGTGCGCAGCTTGCCGTAGGCGTAGTCGCCCTCGATCTTGATCGACGCGCTCTTGATGCCCGCCACGTCGCCGGCGGATTCCTCCAGCACCTCGACCTTGAAGCCCTGGCGCTCGCAGTAGCGCAGGTACTGGCGCAGCAGCATCGCCGCCCAGTCGCAGGCCTCGGTGCCGCCGGCGCCGGCCTGGATGTCCAGGAAGCAGTTTCCCGGGTCCATCGGGTTGGAGAACATGCGCCGGAACTCGAGGTCCGCGACCCGCCCGGCGGTGGCCTGCACGTCGTCGGCGATGGCCGACAGCGTGGCGTCGTCACCCTCGTCGCGCGACAGCTCGAACAGTTCCTCGTGGTCGGCCAGTTCGCGCTCGATACGCTCGATCGACAGCACCACGCCCTCGAGCATGCGGTTTTCCTTGCCCAGGTCCTGGGCCCGCTTCGGGTCGTCCCAGACCTTCGGGTCTTCCAGCGCCGCGCTTACCTCGCGCAGGCGTGCTGACTTGGCATCGTAGTCAAAGATACCCCCGAAGCAGCCTGGTGCGCTCGGAGAGGTCGCGAAGCTGGGCGGACAGGGCGTTGAGTTGTTCGGCTTCCATGGGGATTCAGGCTATGTGCTTGCGCACGCGACAATGCGGGCGCGAAAACCCGCATTGTCGCATCGGTCGCGGCGGCCCGATTACTTGAAGAAGTCGCGCACCTTGTCGGCCCAGCTCTTGCCGCTGGGAGCGTGGCGCTCGCCGCCCCGCTTGAGCGACTCGTCGAGCTGCTCGAGCAGGCGGCGCTGTTCTTCGTTCAGGCGCACCGGGGTCTCCACCTCGATGTGGCAGTACAGGTCGCCGGGGTGCGCCGCGTGGATGCCCTTGATGCCCTTGCCGCGCAGGCGCAGCGTCTTGCCCGACTGGGTCCCCTCGGGCAGCTCGATCTCGGCCGCGCCGCCCAGCGTGGGCACCTCGATGCGCGCGCCCAGCGCCGCCGCCGTCATGCTCACCGGGATGCGGCAGTGCAGGTCGTTGCCGTGGCGCTCGAACAGCGCATGCGGCTTGAGCTGGATTTCCACGTACAGGTCGCCGGCCGGGCCGCCACCCAGCCCGGGCTCGCCGTTGCCGCTGGAGCGGATTCGCATGCCGGTGTCGATGCCGGCGGGAATCTGCACTTCCAGGGTCTTCTGGCGCTGCACGCGGCCCTCGCCGCGGCAGCTCGGGCAGGGCTCGGGAATCACCTTGCCGGTGCCGCCGCAGGTGCCGCAGGTCTGCTGCATCGCGAACGGGCCCATGCGCTGGGTGGTGGCGCCGCTGCCGCCGCAGGCCGGGCAGGTCTTCGGCTTGGTGCCGGGCTTGGCGCCGCTGCCGTGGCAGGTGCCGCAGGCCTCCCAGCTGGGGATGCGCAGCGACTTGGTGGTGCCGCGCGCGGCTTCCTCCAGGGTCAGGCTCAGCGAATAGCTCAGGTCGGCGCCGCGGTACACCTGCGGGCCGCCACCGCGCTGGCGCCCGCCGCCGCCGAAGATCTCCTCGAAGATGCTGCCGAAATCGGCGAAGCCGGCGCCGCCGCCGAAGCCCGCGCCCATGCCGCCGGCCGAAGGGTCGACGCCGGCATGGCCGAAGCGGTCGTAGGCGGCGCGCTTTTGCGCATCGCTCAGCGTCTCGTAGGCCTCCTTGGCCTCCTTGAAGCGCTCCTCGCCTTCCTTGTCACCCTGGGTGCGGTCCGGGTGGTATTTCATGGCCAGCTTGCGGTAGGCCTTTTTCAGCGTGTCCTCGTCCGCGTCGCGGCTCACGCCCAGAACTTCGTAGAAATCTCGCTTGGCCATGGTCAAAGCTGAGGGGGATGGAATGCAAAAAGGGAGGGCACGTGCGGCGCCCTCCCGGCTCGCGCCCCGGGCGCAGCCCCGGGCGCATCATCGCATGCCGGCTGGCGCCGCATGCGGCAGGCGCATCAGGCCTTGCCGTCCCTGACTTCCTTGAACTCGGCGTCGACCACGGTGTCGTCGCCGGCGGCAGGGCCCGACGCGCCCTGCGACGGGCCCGCGCCGGCGGCCTGCGCCTGCTCGGCCTGCTGCGCGTACATCTGCTCGCTCAGCTTCTGGCTGGCGGTCATCAAGGCCTCGGTCTTGGCGGCGATGGCGTCCTTGTCGTCGCCCTTGAGGGCTTCGTCGACGTCCTTCAGCGCCGTCTCGATCGACTCCTTGGTCGCCGCGTCGAGCTTGTCACCATGCTCGGACAGGGACTTGCGCACGCTGTGCGCGGCGGCGTCGGCCTGGTTGCGCGCGTCGACCAGTTCGCGCTTGCGATGGTCGTCGGCGGCGTTCGCCTCGGCGTCGCGCACCATGCGCTGCACCTCGTCCTCGCTCAGGCCCGAGTTGGCCTTGATGGTGATCTTGTTCTCCTTGCCGGTGCCCTTGTCGCGGGCGCTGACGTGCAGGATGCCGTTGGCGTCGATGTCGAAGGTGACCTCGATCTGCGGCACGCCGCGCGGCGCCGGCGGGATGCCCTCCAGGTTGAACTCGCCCAGCATCTTGTTGCCCGAGGCCATCTCGCGTTCGCCCTGGAACACCTTGATGGTCACCGCCGGCTGATTGTCGTCGGCCGTCGAGTACACCTGGGTGTGCTTGGTCGGGATGGTCGTGTTGCGCTTGATCATCGGGGTCATCACGCCGCCGAGGGTCTCGATGCCCAGGGTCAGCGGGCTGACGTCGAGCAGCAGCACGTCCTTGCGCTCGCCGGACAGCACCGAGCCCTGGATGGCAGCGCCCACCGCCACCGCCTCGTCGGGGTTGACGTCCTTGCGCGGCTCCTTGCCGAAGAACTCGCGCACCTTGTCCTGCACCTTGGGCATGCGGGTCATGCCGCCGACCAGGATCACGTCGGAAATGTCGCCGATCTTCACCCCGGCGTCCTTGATGGCCATGCGGCAGGGCTCGATGGTGCGCTCGATCAGTTCCTCCACCAGGGCTTCGAGCTTGGCGCGCGTGAGCTTCATGCTCAGGTGCTTCGGGCCCGAAGCGTCGGCGGTGATGTAGGGCAGGTTGATCTCGGTCTGCTGGCTGCTGGACAGCTCGATCTTGGCCTTCTCGGCCGCGTCCTTCAGGCGCTGCAGCGCCAGCACGTCCTTCGACAGGTCGGCGCCGGATTCCTTCTTGAACTCGGCGACGATGTAATCCATGATGCGCTGGTCGAAGTCCTCGCCGCCGAGGAAAGTGTCGCCGTTGGTCGACAGCACCTCGAACTGCTTCTCGCCGTCGACGTCGGCGATCTCGATGATCGAGATGTCGAAGGTGCCGCCGCCGAGGTCGAACACGGCGATCTTGCGGTCACCCTTGGCGGCCTTGTCCAGCCCGAACGCCAGCGCGGCGGCCGTGGGCTCGTTGATGATGCGCTTGACGTCCAGCCCGGCGATGCGCCCGGCGTCCTTGGTGGCCTGGCGCTGGCTGTCGTTGAAGTACGCCGGCACCGTGATCACGGCCTCGGTGACTTCCTCGCCGAGGTAGTCCTCGGCGGTCTTTTTCATCTTGCGCAGCACCTCGGCGGAGATCTGCGGCGGCGCCAGCTTCTTGCCGCGCACCTCGACCCAGGCGTCGGCGTTGTCGGCCTTGACGATGCTGTAGGGCATCAGGGCGATGTCCTTCTGCACCTCCTTTTCCTCGAACTTGCGTCCGATCAGGCGCTTGACCGCGTACAGCGTGTTCTTCGGGTTGGTCACCGCCTGGCGCTTGGCCGGCGCGCCGACCAGGATCTCGCCGTCCTCCATGTAGGCGACGATCGACGGCGTGGTGCGCGCGCCCTCGCTGTTCTCGATGACCTTCGGGCTGCCGCCTTCCATCACGGCCACGCAGGAATTGGTGGTGCCGAGGTCGATGCCGATGATTTTTGCCATGTTGGACTCCGGAAATCTCTGGTTTCGTGGTATTCGAATTCGTGCCGGCGCGTTGCCGGGCTCGCTGTAGCAGCAGATGCTGGCGTTGGTCGAGGATTCAAGCCCCTGGCGTGAACGCGTGCATGCGCCGCGTGGTCAATTCGGGGAGCCCGCGTCCGCCGATTCCCCCGATTGCGCCGCCGCCACCGTGACCAGTGCCGGGCGCAGCGTGCGCTCGGCCAGCAGGTAGCCCTTCTGCAGCACCGACACCACGGTGTTGGCCGGCTGCTGCGACGGTACGCTGGCGATCGCCTGGTGGCGGGTCGGATCGAAGCGCTCGCCTGCTGCCGGGTTCAGTTCCTGGATGCGGCTGCGCTCGAAGGCCCCGCGCAGCTGGCTCAGGGTCAGCTCCACGCCTTTTTTCAGCGCATCGATGCTGCCGCTGGAATCGGCCAGCGCGGCTTCCAGGCTGTCCTTCACCGGCAGCAGTTCCTGCGCCATGGACTCGACTGCGAACTTGCGCGCCTTGGCGCCTTCTTCCTCGGCGCGCCGGCGCACGTTCTCGGCCTCGGCCTTGGCGCGAAGGAACTGGTCCTTCAGCGCGTCGAGTTCGGTTTGCGCCGCCTTCAACGCCTGCTCCAGCGCATCGTTGCCGGCAGCGGCGGGGTCGGCGCCGCCCTGCAGCGTCTCCTGGTCGTTGGCGGGGGTCGGCTGCGCGGCGGCCTGCTGGGCCGCGGCGGTGTCGGTCTGGCTGTCTCGGGTCATGGGTCGATGGGGGGTTGGATCGGCGCTCCGCTGGCGCGGCGCGCAGGCTTGCCACGGGATATGGGGACGCCCCCGGATCCTTCAAGGGGTGCTTCGCGCTGAAAGAACACCACGCTGTCGCGGAACTTCAGCCGGTGCAGTCCGCGGCCCAGGCCGCTGGCCAGGAACTCGCCCAGGCGCTCGCGCGCGACCCAGACGGCGAGCGGGTGCCGCTCGGCGATGCTGCGCTGCAGCACGGACGACGCCACGCAGGGCGACGCTCCGGTGGGGTGGCGGCAGCCGAACCACAGGTCGGAACTGGCGCTGTCGACCACGAGCAGCGGGCGCAGGCCGTAGAACATCAGCGACGCGTCCTCGTCCTCGAAGCTGCGCCAGGAGTACATGCGCATGCCCTGCGGGAACAGGGTGCGCAGGACCTGCGCGACGTGTTTCTGCGACGTATCGGGCGTCTTGGCCACCGCCAGCTCGGTGGTGAACAGGGTCAGCGCGACTCCCAGCAATGCGAACACCATCAGGCCGGCCTCGAGCAAGCCCCGGCGCAACAGGGCCGCGGCCACGATCGACAGCGCGAACATCGCCACGATGAGGTCGCGCAACAGCGGGAATTGCTCGGGGGGCAGCCCGCTGTGCAGTACGCGCGTGTGCAGCGCGGGCAGCAGCTGCACGGCGAGCCACAGCGCCAGCGCGGCCGCGCCGAAGGCGGCGCAGCCCAGCGCCGCTCCTGGCAGCGCGCGCCGCAGCAGGCCGTCGTCGTGCGCCTGCTGCAGGCGCATGCCTGCCCACCACGCGATCAGCACGACCAGCGGCAACAGGTAGTAGGCCCCCTTGTCGCTGGCCGCCGAGAAGAACACGAACAGGGTCAACGCGGCGTTGCGCGCCCACGCCGAGCTGCGCCCGGCAGCCCCGTCGCGCATGCGCGAGGTGCCCAGCGCCAGCGCCAGCAGCATCGGCGTCCACTGGAAAGTCCCCACCAGCAGGCGGGGAACGTAGTACCACGGCGGGCCATGGTGGAAATCCGGGGGGATGCGGGTGCCCAGGAAGCGGTTGATCGTCTCGTTGACCCCGTAGAACCAGGCGAATCCGGGCAGGTGCCAGGCCGCCAGCAGCGGCCAGGGCAGCGACAGGCCCAGAAACAGCACGATCGCCCAGGGGTCGAGGAACAGGCGCAGCATGGCGCCCCGCGGCGAGCGGCCGAGCGCCAGCGGGCCCTGCCGGGGTGGCGACGCGGCCACCTGCACGACGCCGACCAGTCCCAGCAGCACCAGCGCCTCGGGGCCCTTGGTCAGCACGGCCAGCGCCAGCGGGACCATGGCCAGGCGCATCAGGGCGCGGCTGCCGCGCTGCTCGGCCAGCACGACCAGCGCCAGCGCACCGAGCCAGAACATGCTCATCAGCGGGTCGAACAGGATGGTGCGGGCGATCTGCACCCAGCCCAGGGCCGTGCCGGCGATCAGCGCGGCCGCGCGCCCGCCCAGCGGCGCACCCAGCCGGCGCCCGAGCACGATGCACCCGAGGCTGCACAGCCAGGCCGCGGCCGCGTCCGGCAGGCGCGCCTGCCAGGCGCCGACGCCGAAGGCCTTCAAGCACAGGGCCATCAGCCAGTACAGAAGCGGGGGCTTCTCGATGTAGGGGACGCCGTCGAGGTGCGGGATCAGCCACGATCCGCCGTGGCTCATGGCCAGCGCGATGTCGGCGTACAGGGCCTCGTTGTTGTCGCGTATCGGAGGACGGCCGAGGCCCCAGAACAGGCAGGCCGCAACCAGCAGCAGCACGGCGGCGTCCGCCGTCCACGCGGGCAGCGTGATGCGCTGCGCCGACGCCGGCGCGCTACCCGCCATCAGCCCTGGGCCTGGCGCAGGGCCTCGGCGCGCTCGCGGCTGGCCTGCAGCGCGGCCGGGTCGGGGGCCTGGCGCGTGGGCCAGCCCTGCAGTTCGGTCTCGATCAGCCCGGCCAGCGCCTGCACCCAGCCCGCGTCGGAATTCAGGCAGGCGATGTAGTGGAATTCGGAGCCGCCGCTCGACAGGAAGGCCCGCTTGCCTTCCATGGCGATCTCCTCCAGGGTTTCCAGGCAGTCGGCGACGAATCCCGGGCACACCACGTCGACGCGGCGCACTCCGGAGCGCGCCAGCTCGCGCAGGGTCGGCTCGGTGTAGGGCTGCAGCCAGGCCTCGGCGCCGAAGCGCGACTGGAAGGACACCACGTACTGCGCGGGGTCCAGCCCGAGAGCCTCGCCGAGCAGGCGCGCCGTTTTCTGGCATTCGCAGTGGTAGGGGTCGCCGCTCAGCAGGGTGCGCCGCGGCATGCCGTGGAAGCTCATCAGCAGGCGCTCCGGGCGCCCGTGGGCGTCCCAGTGGGCTCGCACCTTGTCGGCCAGCGCCGCGATATAGCCGGGATGGTCGGCGAAACCTCGCACCCAGCGCAGCGCCGGCTGACGGCGCTTTCCGCCGAGCCAGCGGGCCACCGCGTCCAGCGCCGTGGCCGTGGTGGCGGCGCTGTACTGCGGGTACAGCGGCAGCCCGAGCACGCGGGTGACGCCTTGCGCGTGAAGTTCCTCCAGCACCGCGGCGGTGGCCGGCTGGCCGTAGCGCATCGCGTGGCGCACCACGACATGATGCCCCCGGCGCGTCAGCTCGGCCTGCATCTCGCGCTCCAGCGCCGCCGTGGCCACGGCCAGCGGCGAGCCCTCGGGCTGCCAGATGCTGGCGTATTTGGCCGCCGTCTTCGGCGAGCGCAGCGGCACGATGATGCCGTGCAGCAGCGGAAGCCACACGGCACGCGGCACCTCGACCACGCGCGGGTCGGAGAGGAACTCGCGCAGGTAGCGGCGCACCGCGGCCGTGGTCGGGGCCTCGGGCGTGCCGAGGTTCAGCAGCACCACGGCGGTCCGCGCAGGCGTGCCGTGCTCGAAGGGTTCGATGTCGCGTCGGGACATGATGGTTGTGCGGGAACAGGGGGCCGGCACCGGGCTGGCGGCGCTGGGGCCGGCCCGGCGGGCGGCACCCGTCAGCGGTCGAAGACCTCGAACATGACGGTCGGGGCCGTGGGGTCGGTCGGCTTGGCGCCCAGGCAGATCTCGCCCTGGCCGTGCAGCACGCATTCGTTGCGTCGCAGCGCCAGCGCGTTGTCCTGCCCGGCATAGCGCACCCAGGTGCCGTTGCTGGACAGGTCGGTGAGCATGAAATAGCTGCCCCGCCATTCGATGCGGGCATGCTGGCGGGAAACCCGGATGTCGTTGACCACGAACTCGGCGGCCTGCGTGCGTCCGATGTGCATCACGCCTTGCGCCGCCGGGATCTCCTGGTGCACGTCCAGCCAGGTCAGGCTCAGGCGCTGGGTGGCGCTGGAGATCACGGTGGGCAGGTGGGGCATGGTCTGGCTGTTCTGCCAGCCGGCGTCCCACTCGATCTGCTGCACCGGCACCGGCTGTTCGTAACCTCGCAGGAAGATCGAGCCCAGGCTGCGCAGGCGCGCCTGCAGTTCCAGTGGCAGGCCCTCGATCACGGCCTCGCCGAGCAGGATCTGGCCGCCGGCGGCCGAGCCCGACAGGCGCGCCGCGGCGTTGACCGCGTCGCCGAAGCAATCCCCCGGGGTCAGCACGACGGGGCCGCGCGACAGGCCGATCTTCAGCGGTACCGGGGTCGGTGCCGAACGCTCCTGGCCCCAGGACGCCAGGCGGCGCTGGGCCTCGCAGCAGGCCTGCACCGCGGCGGCGTTGTCGTCGAACACGGCGAGCAGGCCGTCGCCCAGGGTCTTGACCACCTGGCCGCGATGCTGCTCGATGGTTTCGCCGGCGGCCTGGGTGACCTGGGTCATCAGGCGCGCGGCGGCGGTGTCGCCCAGGGACTTGTACAGCCCGGTACTGCCGACCACATCGGCAAATACCACGGTCCGTATCACGGGCTTGCGCAGGTTCGACATGTGCGCAAGTCTAACGGGCGTCCGCGTCGCTCGGGCGAAGCGGGCCGAAACGGGGGCTGCGGCGGCCATTCACAGGGCCGCAGGCCAGCCCCTTCGCCCGCCCGCTCTTCTGGCCGATCGCGCGGCCCGCCTCGCGCCGCGCCACGGGATTACAGCGAGTCCAGGAAACTGCGCAGCTTGTCCGAGCGGGTCGGATGCTTGAGCTTGCGCAGCGCCTTGGCTTCGATCTGGCGAATCCGCTCGCGCGTGACGTCGAACTGCTTGCCGACTTCCTCCAGCGTGTGGTCGTTGGCCATCTCGATGCCGAAACGCATGCGCAGCACCTTGGCCTCGCGCGGGGTCAGCGAGTCCAGGATGTCCTTGACCACGTCGCGCAGGCTGGCCTGCAGCGCCGCGTCGGTGGGCGCCAGCATGCCGGTGTCCTCGATGAAGTCTCCCAGGTGCGAATCGTCGTCGTCGCCGATCGGCGTTTCCATGGAGATCGGCTCCTTGGCGATCTTCATGATCTTGCGCACCTTGTCCTCGGGCATCTCCATCTTCTCGGCCAGGATCGCGGCATCGGGCTCGGTGCCGGTTTCCTGCAGGTACTGGCGCGAGATGCGGTTGACCTTGTTGATGGTCTCGATCATGTGCACCGGAATGCGGATGGTGCGCGCCTGGTCGGCGATGGAGCGCGTGATGGCCTGGCGGATCCACCACGTGG
>JAJZTW010000107.1 GCA_021847345.1 Pseudomonadota bacterium | reverse complement strand
CATGGCCATGCCGATCTCCGAATCGCGCTTGAAGCCGCCAATTCCGGGGCCATGCCCGGCTCGCGGATCGAGCACGATCACGGGGGGCCTGTTCGCAGCGTCGCAGCACTCCTCGCAGCGCGAATCGTCGATGCGCGTGATGCGCAGCAGGGCATAGTTGACCGGCCGATCGAAATGCCGGGCATCGAGCAGGGTCTCGTAGTCGAAGTCCAGCAGCGGCGGCTTGCCCGCACGCTCATGCTCGATCATGTCGTCGGCGCGCTGGCGCAGCGTGTCCCAGAACAACACCCAGCGCTCGCACACATCGCGAGCGTAGTCGAGGGTGTCGGCAGCGGACGGCAAACGACCGACGGGAGCCGTGCGCGCAGGGACTGCGGACGCCCCGGGCTCCGTGCGCGCACCGAGCGCGGAACCCGTGGCGGGCATGTCGGTCCGGGCCGCGGACGCCGTCCGGCGGGATGTCGTGGATCGAGTGGTGTGGGGCATGACGAGGCGACCGTCTTCAACCAGCCATGGTGGACGAGAAGTAGTTGTACAAGGGCCCGAAGATCAACGCGACGTACCAGCCGTAGGCCACGCTCTCGAGTACCCCAAGCAGGAAGCTGCCCCAGCTCAGCCAGGTGAAGCCCGGCAGCAGCGGCATCCACACCTTGGCCATGGCCTGCGCGGGAAACAACAGGTCGAAACCCACACAGGCCACGAAGGTCAACGCCAGGAACAGCCCGAGGCTCATGCCCAGTGCGACCACGGGCAGGCGTGCGGGCCGCGAAACACGGGCCGGGACGCTCAGGCCTGCTTCACCGGGTGGGGCCGCCGGCATGTCGGGCGGCTGACGCTTGGGACTGCGGCCCATCACCTGGGCGCCGCAGCCGAAGCGCATGAGCAGCACGAAGAATCCTGCGACCAGCAAGTAATAGAGCCACGAAGCCATGATCAACGCACTCCTTTCACGAAGCCTCGACGCGCGCAGGCGTGCGCGGTCTCCAGTACAGCCAGGCGCCCGCGGATCCGCCCAGCAGCAAGATCGCGGCCGCGACGAACGGCGCTTCGGGACGCAAGGTGAACAGCCCCCCCGAGACGAAGGCACCCAGCGCCTGCCCCAGGTTGCCCGCAGCGGCCAGGCGGCCGAGCTTGGCGCCCCTGGCCCCGGCGTCATGGTCCAGCAAGGCGTAGGCCAGCGAAGGCGCGACCAGGCCGACGCTCAGCGCGACCGCCGCGACCGTCATGCCCAGCGAAAGCATGCTCGGCATGCGTGGCGCTGCCAGCATGAAGACCGCGCCGACCGCCAACACCGCGGCCATCCAGCGACGCTCGAAGCGTTCGCGCAGCGGGCCCCAGGCGAGCAGCCCCTGGGCTACCAGCATGAAGCCGCTGCACGCGACGAACAACAAGGCGACGGCTCCGACGGCTGCTCCCAGGCGCATCGCGCCAAGCAGGTTGAAGCCGGTCTCGAAGCTGCCGACGGCATAGGCGGCGAGGCCTGCCAGGATCATGCTGGTCCATGCGAAACGCCGGTCGCGCACGGCCGACGTGGTGCCCGCATCCTCGATGGCCTGCGGCCCCGGCGCGCGCAGGCTCCACGCCAGCAGGGGCAGGAGCACGACCCCCAGCACGGCCACGACCGCCAGGGGCAGTTTCACCATCCAGGGCATGGCCTGCGTGCTCATGCCCATCACCGGCCCGGCCAGCCATGTTCCGACCAGCGGGCCGGTGACGAAGCCGATGAAGCTGGCGCTGGCCAGCAGGGCGAATCGGCGATTGCGCGCCGGGCGGTCGCTGACGTCGGCCAGATAGGCCTGCGCCGCCGGGATCACCGCGGCGGCACCCACGCCCGACAGGATTCGGGCCATGTAGGCCTGCGCCAGGCTCGCGGCCAGGGCGGAGCCGAACATGCCGGCGAGGTAGACGGCAAATCCGCCCATCAGTACCAGGCGCCGACCGTGCCGGTCCGAAAGTCGCCCCCACCACGCCGCGCTGGCGAACAAGGCCAGGGTATAGGCTCCGCTGAGCAGCCCCACGTTACCTGCGATCTCGGTCGTGCTTCCCGGCGCGACGTAGCTGCGCAGATAGAGGGGCAGCAGGGGCATCCACGCGCTGTATCCGAGCGCCTGCACGAAAGCGGCGGCCAGCAGCACGGCCAGGGCCATGCGGCTCACGCCGTGGCCGCTGGCTCGGCGGATGTCGCCCCGGGAAGCGGCGCCTGCACGGAAGCTGGGGTTTCTCATCGCCGGCCTACTTGCAGCAGCCGTGCCCCGAGTGTCCGGCGTGCCCGCTGCCGCCCGCCTGCGCGGCTGCGGGCTGTGCCGCCTGCACGTAGCGTGCAGGATCCTGGCGGAACTTGTCGCGGCACGACGCCGAGCACAGGTAGTAGGTCTGGCCGCCGTGATGCTCGGTGGCGAAGGCCGCGGTGGAATCGATCTCCATGCCGCACACCGGATCTTTGGTCTTCATCTCGTACTCCTTGGTGAGTTCATGCATCGCGCCTGAAGGCCGGCGCCCGCCGTGGCCTGCCCGGGTGCGCTTGCCGCCTGCCGCCCCGGCGCGGCCCATTCCGATCCCTCAGCAACCGCCGTGGCGGTGAGACTGGGGCTGCTGCGCCTGCGGCAGCGCGAACTGCCCGGGAGAGGCTTCGAAACGGTCGCGGTTCTCGCGTGATTCGAAGTACACGGGCACGCCGCGATACACCGTGCTGACCGCGGTGGAGGGGTCCACCGGGCGGCCGCTCACAGGATCGACGGCCTGCGCCTGCATCGGCGCCGGGCCATGGTCGTGCGGCGAAGCGCCGCCAGGGCTCCCGCCCTGCCCGCCTCCGTGCCCGCCGTGGCCGCCGCCCCCCATGCCGCAGCCCATGCCGCCACCGCGCATCATGAAGAAGATCACTCCCGCACCGAGCAGCACGAAGAGCCAGTTCTGTTCAAGCCATTGCATTTCGACCTCCATTCGGTTGTGGCGTTCCGCCCCTCCCCGGGGCGACCCGCGCGAGCCTGCCGTTCTTGCGATCCACTGTAGGCCACGGCTGCGAACGCGAACATGACACGCGGGTTACGTTGCGGTCATATCCGTCGTCGAGGGCTCCGGCGCGCGCGCTCTCTCGACGCCCGCGTGCGCGCGATAGATGTAGGAACGCTCGAAGGGGTAGTCGCTTTGCGCGCCGCGCAACCTCGACGGTTCATCCTCCACCTCGACCACCCCGTCGGCGTGCGCGCCCAGCGTCTGGAACACCGAGATCCAACCCTGCTCGAATCCCATGGCGCAGCCCGCCAGGTACAGACGGTAGGCCCGGATCACCTTCTCGGCGCCGTCACCGAGGATCCTCCGCGCGGCATCGAGCTTGTCCTCCAGCGTGTCGGACCAATGCCACAGCGTTCGCGCGTAGTGCGGACGCAAGCTCTCCACATCCAGCGGCTCGAGTCCGCCGCGCCCGAGGGCGTTCAGCACGGCGGACAAGTGCACGAGTTGACCGCCCGGGAAGATGTACTTCTCGATGAAGTCGCCCATGTCGTCCGCCCCACGGTGCCGGCTGGTCGACGCGGCGGTGATCCCGTGGTTGAGCACCAGGCCGCCAGGGCGCAGCAGGCGCCGGATCTTGCCGAAGTAGGCCGGCAGATTGGGGCGGCCGACATGCTCGCACATGCCGATCGAGGCCACCTTGTCGAACGCCGACGCTTCGTCGATATCCCGGTAGTCCTGCAGCAGCATACGTACGCGGCCACGCAGGCCCTTCTCGTCGATCAGGCGGTTGACGTGGGCGTACTGGTTGCGGCTCAGCGTGATGCCGGTCGCGTCCACGCCGTAATGCTCGGCCGCCCACAACAGCAGGCCGCCCCAGCCGGCGCCCACATCGA
>JAJZTW010000106.1 GCA_021847345.1 Pseudomonadota bacterium | reverse complement strand
GCTCGGGCGGGCGCGGCGGCGGGGGACGGCAGGCGGCCCATTGTGCCGCGGAGACGGCGCGCGTTGGGCCAAGCCCCCGCGACCAGGCCGGGCTTGCCGCGCCGGTTGCGCGCGGGCGCGCTGCCGCGGCTCGTGCTGGTGGATTCAGTCCTCGAATACGACCGCGCGGGCCGTGAGCACGAGCACCGGGCCGAGGATCAGGCCGACCATGCCGAACATGGCCAGGCCGCCGAAGATCGCCAGCAGCACCAGCAGGAACGGGGCATGCCCGGTGGCGCCGATCAGCTTGGGCTTGACCAGAACGTCACCCGACAGCGTGATCACATGACCCAGTGCCAGCACGGCCAGGCCCGGCAGCAGGTGATCCTGGGCGGCCAGCAAGGCGGCGGCCGATACCAGCGCGACGCCGGTACCGCCGGGAATCACCGACAGCAGCCCGACCGCGATGCTCCAGGCATACCAGCGCGGCATCCCGGCCAGCGCGAACAATGGCAGGCTCAGCAGCATGTCCCACAGCGCAAGGCCGAGGCTGCCGACGATGGTGGCCTGGGTGGCTCGCAGCACGTGGTGCTCCACGCGGTCCGCCAGCGCGGGAGAAACGATCCTGGTGAGGCTGCTGCGCAGCGCGTGCGCGACGTGCGCCCGCTGCCACAGCACCGCCCAAAGCAGGGCCAGCGCGAGCAGCGAGTGCATCAGCAAGCTCAGCACATGTTCGCCGACCAGGCGGATTTCCGCCAGATGCTGCTGCAGCAGCAGCGGCGGCTGGTTCTGCGTCAGCCACGCGCGAACGGCGTCCTGGTGCGCAGTCAGCAGCGAGCCGATCCAGGGTGCGTGCACCGCCGCGCTGGTCAGCGCGTCGACGTCGAGCCGGACCTGCGCCAGGCGCGGCAGCGCCGGCGCGAGCAGAGCGCCCAGCGCGAGCAGCGGCAATGCGGCCAGCAGGGTCCAGGCCAGGGTCACCAGGCTGGCAGCCAGCCAGGCCGGCATGCGCGCCTCGAGGCGGACCTGGAACGGCAGGCTGGCGGCGGCCAACGCGAGCGCGGCGACGATGGGCACCGCGAAGGGCACGAAGGGCAGCAGGCCCAGGCCTGCAAGCAGGGCCAGGAACCAGGGGTCGAGACGGCGTGTCAAGGCGGGGGTACGGGAGCAGACGTCGGCGCCTGGATGCGCCGCGCTCGCCATGGTAGGCGACGCGGACTGCGCGGGCAGGCTAGGCAGGGGCCAAACAGGAAGGGCCAAACAAAAAACCCCGCAACTCTTGGAGCTGCGGGGTCTTGAATTGGTGCCCAGAAGAGGACTCGAACCTCCACGCCTCGCGGCGCTAGTACCTGAAACTAGTGCGTCTACCAATTCCGCCATCTGGGCCAGAAAGTGAAACTATACCAGCATTTTTCTGCTTGTCCAGTATGCTGCGAACAAAAGCGTCGGCCCGGGGGCCTTCCCGGCGCCCGTCGGCGTGAAACGAGCAAGGGGAAGGCATTGATCGTCGAAGGCATCGTCCAGGGACATCGCGACGGCTACGGTCTGGTGGTGTCGGAGCAGGAACCGACGGAGGTGTACCTGCCGCCGCAGCAGATGCGCGCGGTGATGCACCTGGACAAGGTGCGCGTGCGCGTGGTGCGCCAGGATCGACGCGGGCGCCCGGAGGGCCAGGTGCTGGAGATCGTCGAGCGCAGCACGCGTCCGGTGATCGGCCGCGTGCTGCAGGAAAACGGCGTGTGGCTGGTGGCGCCTGAGGACAAGCGCCACGTGCAGGACATCCTGATCGCGCCCGGCGGCCTGGGAACTGCCAAGGCCGGCCAGGTGGTGAGCCTGGAGATCACCGGACCGGTGTCGCTGCACGCGCAGCCGATGGGGCGCGTGGTCGAGGTGCTGGGCGCGCTGCACGACCCGGGAATGGAAATCGAGATCGCGGTGCGCAAGTACGGCGTGCCGCACCGCTTCAGCGAAGCCGCCGAGCAGCAGGCGCAGGGCTTGCCGTCGCAGGTGCGCGCCGCCGACCACGCGGGTCGTGTCGACCTGACGGACGTGCCGCTGGTGACCATCGACGGCGAGGACGCGCGCGACTTCGACGACGCCGTGTACTGCGAGCCCGCGAAAGTCGGGCGCCGAAAGGGCTTTCGGCTCATCGTCGCGATCGCCGACGTATCGCATTACGTGCGCCCCGGCGAAGCGCTGGATCTCGACGCCCTCGACCGAGCGACCTCGGTGTATTTCCCGCGGCGCGTGATCCCGATGCTGCCGGAGAAGCTGTCCAACGGGCTGTGCTCCCTCAACCCCAAGGTCGATCGCCTGTGCGTGGTCTGCGACATGCTGATCAGCGCCGACGGCGAACTCCACGCCTACCAGTTCTACGACGCGGTGATGCGCTCGCACGCGCGCCTGACCTACACCGAAGTGGCGCAGGTGCTCGAGAACACGCGCGGGCCGCAGGCGCAGGCGCACTCCGCGCTAGTGCCGCACCTGCTGAACCTGTACGACGTCTACACCGCGCTGCTCAAGGCGCGGCGCGAGCGCGGCGCGGTGGACCTGGAGGTCCCCGAGACCCACATCATCTGCGACGCCAGCGGGCGCATCGAGCAGATCGCGCTGCGCCAGCGCAACGAGGCCCATCGGCTGATCGAAGAATGCATGCTGGCGGCCAACGTCAGCGCAGCCGATTTCCTGCAGCGCAACAAGCATCCCGGCCTGTATCGGGTGCACGAGGGGCCGACGCCCGAGCGCCTGGGCCTGCTGCGCAGCTACCTGCAGGCCCTGGGCCTGTCTGCGCACATCGCCGACGAGCCGGTGCCGGCCGACTACCAGCGCCTGTCCGACGTCGCGCGCGACCGACCTGACGCGCAGCAGATCAACACCCTGATGCTGCGTTCGATGCAGCAGGCCATCTACTCCCCGCACAACAGCGGACACTTCGGGCTGGCGTACGAGGCCTACGCGCACTTCACGAGCCCGATCCGCCGCTACCCGGACCTGCTGACCCACCGCGCCATCAAGGCCCTGCTGCGGGGCGAACGCTATCGCCTGCGCACGCCCGAGGGAATGGTCGCGCCGCCGCCGCTGCGCGGCCGGCGTGCCGCGGAGCCGAAGCCGGCCGAGGCGAAGCCCTCGCGCGCGAAGAAGGTGTCGGCGGACCTCGCCGCCTGGGAACTCGTGGGCCTGCACTGCTCGGCCAACGAGCGTCGCGCCGACGAGGCCACGCGCGACGTCGAGAGCTGGCTCAAGTGCTGGTACATGCGCGACAAGCTGGGCGAGGAGTTCGTCGGCACCGTCACCGCGGTGACCGGCTTCGGCGTGTTCGTGCAACTCACCAGCCTGTTCGTCGAGGGTCTGATCCACATTTCCGAACTCGGCGCCGAGTACTTCCGTTTCGACGAGGCGCGCAACGAACTGCGCGGCGAGCGCACCGGCAAGCGCTACGCGCTGGGCGAGCGCGTGCTGGTGCAGGTCAGCCGGGTCGACCTCGACGGCCGGCGCATCGATTTCCGCCTGGTCTCCGACACGCTGCGCGTCGGAGCCGCCGGCTCCGCCGGCGGCTCCACGCGCAAGCGCGGCCGCAAGGCCGTGGTGGAGCCGCGGGCGGTCGAGGCGGGCCCCGACAGCACCGTCGACGACAGCGACCACAGCCCCTTCATGCTGGAAGCCGACGCGGCCGCCGAGGCCGCGCCGCCCAGCCCCCGAGGCCGGCGCGCGAAGGCGGCTCGCGTGGGCGCGGCAGCGCCCGAGAGCAGCCAGGCGAAGCCGCCGGTCCCGGCGAAACCGGCCAAGGCCGGCAAGACCACCAAGACGGCCAAGGCCGCCAAGGGTGGGGGCTCTCGCAACGCGCGTTCCACGCGCGCGCGCAGCCCGCGCAAGCCCGCCGCGCGTCGCGCGCGCTGAGTCGGCGCGCTCAGCGCGCGTGCCAGGCGCGCAGCAGGGCGTCGG
>JAJZTW010000065.1 GCA_021847345.1 Pseudomonadota bacterium | reverse complement strand
AACAGGCGCTGGGGCGCGTGCTCGCGCAGGACCTGCGCAGCCCGATCGACGTGCCCGGCATGGACAACAGCCAGATGGACGGATACGCGCTGCGCAGCGCCGACGTGACCGCGCCCGGAACGCGCCTGAAGGTCAGCCAGCGAATCGCCGCCGGCCACACCGGGCAGGCATTGCGGGCCGGCGAGGCCGCGCGCATATTCACCGGCGCGCCGATTCCCGAAGGCGCCGATGCGGTGGTCATGCAGGAGCAATGCCGTGCCGACGGAGACCATGTGGTGGTGGACCACGCACCGCGCGCCGGCGAATGGGTACGCCGCCGCGGCTTCGACGTTCGCAGCGGCAGCATCGTGCTCGAGCGCGGGCACCGGCTTCGCCCGCAGGATCTCGGCCAGGCGGCTTCGGTCGGCGTGGCCAGCCTGCTGGTGGCGCCGCGCCCCCGCGTGGCCCTGCTGTGCACCGGCGACGAACTGGCCATGCCGGGCCAGGAGCTGCGCCCGGGAGGCGTCTACAACAGCAATCGCTACATGCTGCGAGGCATGCTCGAGGCGCTGGGCTGCCAGGTCAGCGACATGGGGCAGGTGGCCGATACGCTGGCGGCCACACGCGAGGCGCTGGAGCGCGCCGCGCGCGACCACGACCTCGTGCTGAGCTCGGGAGGCATGTCGGTGGGAGGCGAGGACCACGTTCGTCCCGCCGTGCAGGCCCAGGGCGAGCTCAGCCACTGGCGTATCGCGATGAAGCCCGGCAAGCCGCTGGCCTTCGGTGCCATTCGGCGAGCCGACGCCGGCAGCGCGCATTTCATCGGCCTGCCGGGAAACCCGGTGTCGAGCTTCGTCACCTTCGCGCTGTTCGTGCGGCCCTTCGTGCTCGCGCTGCAGGGCGCCACCCGGCTGGCGCCGCCCGCGCTGGTGCTGCCCAGCGCCAGCGACTGGCCGCGCGCCGACCGCCGGCGCGAATTTCTGCGCGCCCGCCTGGGAGACGACGGCAGGGTGGAGCTGTATGCGGAGCAGAATTCCGCGGTGCTGAGTTCCACGGTGTGGGGCGACGGCCTCGTGGACAATCCCGCGGGCGCGAGTTTCGCGGCCGGCGACGCGGTACGATTTCTTCCCTTTTCCGGGCTGTTGTCCTGATGCAGACCACCATTCGCTATTTCGCCAGCGTGCGCGAGGCCATCGGCGCGGCCAGCGAGACCGTCGACCTGCCCGATACGCTGCGCACGCTGGGCGAGGCCCGTGCCTGGCTGGCGCAGCGCAGTGAACGCCATGCGCAGGCGCTGGCGCCTCAGCGCACGCTGCGCATGGCCTGCGACCATGTGATGGCCGCGCCCGAGCAGGCGCTGCTGCCGGGACGCGAACTCGCGTTCTTTCCTCCGGTAACCGGCGGCTGAACATGTTCCAGGTCCGCATCCAGGCCGAAGCCTTCGACACCGCCGAGGAAAGCCGACGCCTGCGCGCCGGGCGCGTGGACATCGGCGCGTTGGTGGTGTTCGAGGGAATCTGCCGCGATCACGCTCCCGGCACGGACGAGCATCCGGTGCGTTCCCTCGAGCTCGAGCATTACCCGGAGATGACCCAGGCCAGCATCGAGCGCATGGTCGACGCTGCGCGACAGCGCTGGCCGCTACAGGGTGCGATCGTCGTGCATCGGGTGGGCTTGCTGCAACCCGGCGATCCGATCGTGCTGGTGGTGGTGGCCAGCAGCCACCGCCACGACGCCTTCGAAGCCTGCGCCTTTCTCATGGACTACCTGAAGACCCAGGCTCCGCTGTGGAAGAAGGAGTCCACGGACGCGGCCGCGCAATGGGTGGACGCGCGCGAGTCCGACGACGCAGCGCTGGCCCGTTGGGGGCTGAGCTCCGACAACAGCGGCGCATCCGGGACGAGCAAGGGCTGACGCTGCAGGCCGATGTGCGCCGCCCGGATTGGCGGGGCGACGGCACGGTCGCGCCGGGACGAAGTTCCGGGTAGTTGACCGGGGCAGGCGGTTCAGGCCTCCCGTTCATGCCTCGCGTTCAGGTCCCGCGTTCAGGCAGCCAGCTCAGCGTGCCTGGCTCAGATTCCGGCCAGCCGGGTGGCCATTTTCAGCAGCGTGCGCAGGCGTCCCTGGTGGCGCCGCAGACCCAGCCACAGCAGCCAGCCGCGGCGTGCCCAGCGAAACGCCCGGCGCGGGCGCCACAGCAACATGGCCCCGGCGAGCACTGCGCCCAACGCGGCGTGTTCGCGCACCAGTGCGAGCAGGCGCTCGCCGAGGCCGCGCACCTGCTGCACCGTGGCTCCCAGGCCCTCGAGTTCCCGCAGCACGGCCAGGCACTCGACGCGCTGCTCGGCGATGCGCAACTGCAGTCGCTGCTTGCGCAGCAGCAGTCGGACCTCCTCAGGGTGCACGGCGTTCTCCCAGTGCACGCCGGTCGCGCTCGAGTTCGGCCAGGCTGGCCGTGAACAGGTCGCTGCCCGCGGCCCATGCGCGCGCCGCGACGTTGGCGGCACCGAGGCCCAGCCCGAGGGCGATCAGCGTGGCCAGCCCCAGCCCGAGCTGCCGGTGCGTATCCCACAGCGCCACGGTGAGCCAGATCAGCGCGAACACCAGCGCGAAGCCCAGCAGCAGCGCGGCCAGCACGGTGCCCAGCAGCAGACGAGCCAGGCGCAGTTTTTCCTGCTGCAGCTCGACACCGAGCAGTTCCAGGCGGGTTTGCGCAGTCTGCAGCAGCAGGTCGAGGCGCCGCCGCAGGCTGCCGGCGGCGCCGAAGGAGGGATCCACGGAACCCGGCCCGTCAGCGCCGGCCGATCAGCAGGCCGAGCAGGAAGGCCACTCCGGCGGTGGCGCCGATGGACTTCCACGGGTTGTCGTGCACGTAGTCGTCGGTGGCGTGGGCGATCTGCTTGCCGCGTTCGCGCATGTCGGCCTCCAGGTCGAGCAGCTGGGCCTTGAGCTGCCCCAGGCGCTCGCCCAGGCGCTCGCGCACGTCGGCGATGCGTTCGCCGGCCTGGCTTGCGGTGAGGTTGAGCAATTCCTCGGCATCGGAGGCGACTTCGCGCAGGTCGGCCACCAGCTTGCTGGTGTCCCGCGCGCCTTCGGCGGCGGCTTGAACGGTGCTCGCGATCTTGGCCATGTGGCTTCTCCCGGTATCTGTGGTTTTGAACAAGGATCCTGAACAGGGCGGGCCCACGCTGTTCGAAGGCGTCGGCCCTAGCTTAAACGCAACATCACGATCCATGCAGCGCAAGGCCTGTTGCCCACGCGGAAATGATGCCATCCCGAGCGCCCCGGGGGGCTTCATCCAGATCAACATCAACTCCCGGGAACACCTTGAAAATCCACCGGGGTTCCGCATCTTGAACGGGTATCCACGGAGAAATCCATGCGCTTCGACAAGCTGACCACGCAATTCCAGGAAGCCCTGGGCGACGCCCAGTCCCTCGCCGCCGCGGCCGACAATCCCTACATCGAGCCGGTGCACCTGCTGGGCGCCATGCTGCAGCAGGACGGTCCCAAGGCGCTGCTGGCGCGCAGCGGCGTCAACGTGCCGGGCCTGCAGGCCGCGGTGCAGCAGGCGCTGGGCCGGCTGCCGCAGGTGCAGGGCAACGCCGGCAACATCCAGGCCAGCCGTGAGCTGGGCAACCTGCTCAACCTGGCCGACAAGGAGGCCACGAAGCGCGGCGACCAGTTCATCCCCAGCGAGACCTTCCTGCTGGCGCTGGCCGAGGACAAGGGCGACGCCGGGCGCCTGGCGCGCGAGGCCGGGCTGAGCCGCAAGAGCCTGGAGGCGGCGATCGACGCCGTGCGCGGCGGCCAGAGCGTCAACAGCGCCGACGCCGAGCAGCAGCGCGAGGCGCTGAAAAAGTACACGCTGGACCTGACCGAGCGCGCGCGCCAGGGCAAGCTCGATCCGGTGATCGGGCGCGACGACGAGATCCGGCGCACCATCCAGGTGCTGCAGCGGCGCACCAAGAACAACCCGGTGCTGATCGGCGAGCCGGGAGTGGGCAAGACGGCGATCGTCGAGGGGCTGGCCCAGCGCATCGTCGCCGGCGAGGTGCCCGAGACCCTGAAGAACAAGCGCGTGCTGGTGCTCGACATGGCCGGGCTGCTGGCGGGCGCCAAGTACCGCGGCGAGTTCGAGGAACGCCTGAAGGCCGTGCTCAAGGAGGTGGGCCAGGAGGAAGGGCGTGTGATCCTGTTCATCGACGAGATCCACACCATGGTCGGCGCCGGCAAGGCCGAAGGCGCGATCGACGCCGGCAACATGCTCAAGCCGGCGCTGGCGCGCGGCGAGCTGCACTGCATCGGCGCCACCACGCTGGACGAATACCGCAAGTACATCGAGAAGGACGCCGCGCTGGAGCGGCGCTTCCAGAAGGTGCTGGTGGACGAGCCGAGCGTGGAGGCGACGATCGCCATCCTGCGCGGGCTGCAGGAGAAGTACGAGCTGCACCACGGGGTCGACATCACCGATCCGGCGATCGTCGCCGCGGCCGAGCTTTCGCATCGCTACATCACCGACCGCTTCCTGCCCGACAAGGCCATCGACCTGATCGACGAGGCCGCGTCGCGCATCAAGATGGAAATCGACTCCAAGCCCGAGGTGATGGACCGTCTGGATCGGCGGCTCATCCAGCTCAAGATCGAACGCGAGGCGGTGGCCAAGGAAAAGGACGAGGCGTCGCAAAAGCGCCTGGCGCTGATCGAGCAGGAAATCGAAAAGCTGCAGAAGGAGTACGCGGACCTGGAGGAGATCTGGAAGGCGGAAAAGGCGGCCGTGCAGGGATCGGCGCAGGTCAAGGAGCAGATCGACCAGTTGCGCTTCCAGATCGAGGAACTCACGCGCAAGGGCGACTTCAACAAGGTGGCCGAGCTGCAGTACGGGCGCCTGCCCGAGCTGGAGCGCCAGTTGCGCGACGCGCAGGCGCAGGAAGCCGCGCCTGGCGAAGCCGGCGGCAAGGCCGCGCCGCGTCTGCTGCGCACGCAGGTCGGTGCCGAGGAGATCGCCGAGGTGGTCAGCCGCATGACGGGCATCCCGCTGTCCAAGCTGCTGCAGGGCGAACGCGACAAGCTGCTGCGCATGGAGGACCGCCTGCACCAGCGCGTGGTCGGCCAGGACCAGGCGATCCGCGCCGTGTCGGACGCGATCCGGCGCTCGCGCGCCGGGCTGTCGGACCCCAACCGTCCGTACGGCTCGTTCCTGTTCCTGGGGCCCACCGGCGTGGGCAAGACCGAGCTGTGCAAGGCCCTGGCCGAATTCCTGTTCGACAGCCAGGAGCACCTGATCCGCATCGACATGAGCGAGTTCATGGAAAAGCATTCGGTGGCCCGCCTGATCGGCGCGCCACCCGGCTACGTCGGCTACGAGGAGGGCGGCTACCTGACCGAGGCCGTGCGGCGCAAGCCGTACAGCGTGATCCTGCTCGACGAGGTCGAGAAGGCCCACCCGGACGTGTTCAACGTGCTGCTGCAGGTGCTCGACGACGGGCGCCTGACCGACGGCCAGGGGCGTACCGTCGACTTCAAGAACACGGTGATCGTGATGACCTCCAACCTGGGCTCACAGCACATCATGAGCATGGCCGGCAGCCCGCAGCAGGAGATTCGCGACGCCGTGTGGAGCGAGGTCAAGCAGCATTTCCGCCCGGAATTCCTCAACCGCATCGACGAGGTGGTGGTGTTCCACTCCCTGGACCAGCAGCAGATCGAGGGCATCGCGCGCATCCAGCTCGGCTCGCTGGAGCGCAGGCTGGCGCAGATGGACATCCGGCTCGAGGTGTCCCCGGCCGCGGTGGCGCAACTCGCCAAGGCCGGCTTCGACCCGGTGTTCGGCGCGCGCCCGCTCAAGCGCGCGATCCAGAACGAGCTGGAGAATCCGCTGTCGCGCCTGATCCTCGAAGGCCGCTTCGGGCCCAAGTCGGTGGTGCCCGTCGACGCCGCCGACGGCCGGCTGGTGTTCGAGCGCACCGTGCACTGACGCGACACCGTGCGGCGGGCGACTCCCGCAGCCGCGGGCGCCGGATCGGTGCGGGCCGGGCGCCTTCGCGGCTCGAACCGGCGGCGGCGCCGCATCGAAGACCGATGCGGCGCCGCGTCGACTCGGGTGCTTGGCGGGCTACGCCGGAGCCGGCGCGTGGCCGGGGGAGCCGTGGCGCCTTTCGCCCGCGGCCTTGCGCTCTGACAACCGCATCCAGCGGCGCATCGCGACCATCGCCGCGACCACGTTGATGGCCGATGCCGGCATCCACAGGATCAGCCCGCCGATATGCTGGTCGGTCATCGGGCCCAGCCCCGAGATGGCGCGGCCGCACAGGGTGTAGATGGGGTACCAGTCGGTGCTGTTGAGGGCCAGAACGGCGCCCAGCAGCATCTGCGGCAGCATGCCGACCACCGGCAGGAGAATTCGCAGCCCCGGGCGCAGGTGCGCCGGCGGGCTCGGGCGCGGGTCGAGCACCAGCCACCAGAACAGCATGCCGTCCACGACCATGGTCCAGTTCATGAACTGGTACAGCGTGGTGTTGAGCATCACGCCGACATGCACCTTGGGCACCAGCCAGAACACGACCAGGCCGGAGAACATCAGCGTGGCCACCCAGGGATTGAGCAGCGAGGCGATTCCCAGGCGCAGCGGCGCCAGGCGTGCCGCCGGGACCAGCCAGCGCTGGCGCCAGCGGGCCGGCAGTCCCGAGCGCCAGGTCGGCCCCGGCCATGCGGCGATGACCAGCATCGGCGCCAGGTCGTGCAGCAGGGTCTGCTGCATCATGTGCACGAAGAACTGGTGCTCGGCAAAATAGTCCCACTGGGTCTGCAGGCCCTGCCAGAGCATCACCCAACCCACCCAGAACAAGGCCTGGCGCCACACGGGGGGAGCCCGGCGCAGCGTGCCGCGCAGGTAGAGCAGGGCACCCAGCACCAGGAATGCGGCCATCGGCCACGATGGATACCAGGGGACGAACCAGTTCAGGAACATGCGGGCAAATCGGCGGGGGCGGCCCCGCGGCGCGGGAACGCCGCGCGCCGGGGCGCGAAAGACCAAGCATAAACCCTGCGCCGCCGGCAGGCCGCTTTGACCTGGGGCATTACGCTGTCGCGCGCAACGTCGTGCAATCGGGTCACGAGCATCCCGCGCCGCTGCCGCGGCCCGCGCCAGCGGCGCGGGCCCACCCGGTTGCCCAGGAAATCACAAGACACAGACACGGAGAGTCTCATGCCCATTGCCAGCAAGCCTGCCGTCGCGCCGGTCAACACCTGCGACTTCTGCGATCAGCACGCCGACGCCATCGCCCGCGGCGAGGTGCGGGCGCTGCCGCCGGTGTTTCGCCATTTCGGACGCCAGTCGCTTTTTTTCGGACAGGTCGCCACGGTGCAGTGCTTCGAGGACAACGCGCTGGTGCGCGCCACGCTGGAGCAGGCCGGGCTGGCGCGCGTGCTGGTGGTCGACGGTGGTGCCTCGCTGCGTCATGCGCTGCTCGGCGGGCGCCTGGCCGAGCTCGCCGTGCGCAACGGCTGGGCCGGCGTGGTGATCGACGGCTGCGTGCGCGACGTGCACGAGATCCAGGCCTGTCCGCTGGGCGTGCGCGCGCTGGCCAGCATGCCGGTGCCGCCGCGCAAGCTCGGCGCCGGCCAGCGCGACGTGCCGGTGCGAATCCAGGGTGTGCCGGTGCGGCCCGGAGAGTGGCTGTACGCCGACGCTGATGGCATCCTGGTCAGCGCGCACGCGCTGCACCACGGCACGGCCGTGCCGGACGAGGAGCTGCCGGCGCCCTGAACGCGACGTGGCCCCGGGCGCGGCTTGTCAAAGCGCGTTGCGCACCAGCCCGACGGCCAGGCCCTCGATGTCGAAGGCCTGGCCGGGTTCGACCACGATGGGCTGGAAGTCGGGGTTCTCCGGAAGCAGCTCGATGCGTGACGCGCTGCGCCGCAGGCGCTTGACCGTGACCTCGTCGCCGAGTCGGGCGATGACGATCTGGCCGTTGCGCACCTCGCGGGTCTGGCGCACGGCCAGCAGGTCTCCGTCGAGAATGCCGGCGCCCTGCATGCTGGCGCCTCGCACCTTGAGCAGGTAGTCGGGGCGGGCGCTGAACAGCGCCGGGTCGACCCCGAGGGTGCTTTCGATGTGCTCCTGGGCCAGGATCGGGTTGCCGGCGGCCACGCGCCCGATCAGTGGCAGCAGCAACTGTTCCATTCCGGGCAGTGCGCGCGCCAGCATGCCCTCGGCGCCTGCCGGGCGCAGCGCCGCGCGTGCCTGCGCCGTCAGGCGAATTCCGCGCGACGTGCCCGAAGCCAGTTCCAGCATGCCCTTGCGCGCGAGCGCGTGAAGATGATCCTCGGCGGCATTGGCGGAACGAAAACCCAGCTCTGCCGCAATCTCCGCGCGCGTCGGCGGGTAGCCGCTGCGCTCGATGCTGCGCGCGATGAGTTTGAGGATTTCCTCCTGGCGGGCGGTAAGCTTGGCGGCTTGGGTCATGCAGGGGCTCCTCGACCGGGTACTGTATGGATGTCGACCTGTATTTTTATCCAGAGTAACGAGCAATGCAACCATCTCCGTCCTCCGCGAGTTCCCACCCCCTCGGCGCCGCCGAGCTGCCCGAGGTGCTGGTGCTGGGCACCGGAGGCACCATCGCCGGGGTCGCGCCCGAGGGGCAGCGCGCAACCGGCGCCGGCTACACCGCCGGCGTGCTCGCAGTGGACCAGTTGACGGCCGCGGCCGCGGGCGTGGAACAGGTGGCGCGCCTCGACCTGCGCCAGGTGTGCAATATCGACAGCAAGGACGCGCAGCCGGCGCTGTGGCTCGAGCTCGCGCGTCAGGTGCGCGCGTGGCGTGCGCTGGTGCCTGCAGGCGGCTGCGTGATCACCCATGGCAGCGACACGCTGGAGGAGACCGCCTGGGCGCTGGACCTGCTGCTCGAGCCCGGTGCGCCGGTGGTGTGCACCGCGGCCATGTTGCCGGCGACCGCGCTGTCGGCGGACGGGCCGCGCAACCTGTTCGATGCCGTGCGCGTGGCCGCCGACCCGGCCGCGCGGGGGCGCGGCGTGTTGTGCGTGGCGCATGGGCGCGTGCACGCAGCGCGCGACGTCGGCAAGCTGTATCCCGCGCGCGTCGATGCCTTCGCGTCGGGCGAGCGCGGCCCGCTGGGTTTCATCGATGCGCGCGGGCTGCGTTTCACGCGCGAGCTGCCGCGGCACGGCGCCGGGCGACTGGCGTCGGCCTGCGACGCCGCGGGCGCGACTTGGCCGCGCGTGGAACTGGTGTGCAGCCATGCCGGCGCCGACGGCGCGCTCGTGCGGGCGCTGCTGGCGGCGTCGCGCTCCGGGCAGTTGCAGCCGGCGCTGTCTGCGCTGGTGGTGCTGGGAACCGGCGGCGGCACCGTGCACGAGCAATTGCAGGCTGCCCTGGACGAAGCGCTCGCCGCCGGGGTGCGCGTCGAGGTGGTGCCGCGCAACGGTCCTTGCGAGGGTGGGGAATTCGACGGGCTCAACGCCGTCAAGGTGCGCGTGCAACTGTTGCTGCAGGGCCTGCGCTGAGCCGCGCTTGCGCGCCTCAGCGGCAGGCGGCGTCGACCTGGGCCTGCGCCTGCGCGCGCTGGGCCTGGACCTGGCCGGAGTCCAGGTACACCGGCACGCCGTTGGCGTCGAGCTGGCGCACGCGCCGCCCGCTGTCGAGCACCTGCAGCTGCTGCTGCGCCTGTTCGCACAGCTGCTGGCGCTGCTGCGCCTGCACCTGGGCCTGCAGTTGCCGCGCCTGCTCCTGCGCCTTGCGTTCGGCCTGCAGTTGCTGCTGGTGCTTGCGCATCTGCTGCTGTACCGCGCTGGCCGCAGGGGAGCTCGACGGTTCTCCGGGTTGCGGCACGCTGTTCGGGGTGGGGCGGGCCAGGATGTCGCGCGCCGGGGTTCCCGGAGGCGGCGGCTGGTCGCTGTACTGGGTCACGCCGGCTGGGGTGACCCATTTCCACTGCGCCTGTGCCGGCGCTGGCAGCAACAGGGCAAGCGCCGAGCCCAGCAGGGCCGGGACGGCGGAGCGGAACAGGCGGCGGGCGGCATCGCGCATGGGCGGGATTCTCCGGTGGCGCAACAAGGGTCTGCGGGGCTTGGCAGGCTCCTAGGGCACCAACTGTACGGCATCGGCAGCGGGCCGCGTCAGGTGCCGGCACGCGATGTCTTTTATCATCGTGTTTTGCGCCTGGAGGATTTATGCGCCTTCTCGGAAAAGCGTTGACGTTCGACGACGTTCTTTTGGTTCCGGCTTATTCCCAAGTTCTGCCCAAGGACACCAGCCTCGCCACCCAGCTCAGCCGGCGTATCCGGCTCAATATCCCGCTGGTGTCGGCGGCGATGGACACCGTGACCGAATCCAGGCTGGCCATCGCCATGGCCCAGGAGGGCGGCATCGGCATCATCCACAAGAACCTGTCGCCGAAGGCGCAGGCGACCGAGGTCGCGCGGGTCAAGCGCTTCGAGTCGGGGGTGCTGAAGGATCCGATCACGATTTCACCCGGCGTGAAGGTCGGCGACGTACTGGCGCTGTCGCGCCAGCACGGCATCTCGGGCTTTCCGGTGATCGAGAACGGCAAGGTGGTGGGCATCGTCACCAACCGCGACGTTCGCTTCGAGTCGCGCCTGGACGCCGCGGTGCGCGACATCATGACCCCGCGCGAGCGCCTGATCACGGTGCGCGAGGGCGCCACGCCCGACGAGGCCAAGGCGCTGATGCACAAGCACCGCCTGGAGCGCGTGCTGGTGATCAACGACGAGTTCGAACTGCGCGGACTGATGACCGTCAAGGACATTCTCAAGGCCACCGAGCGCCCCAACGCGGCGCGCGACCCGCAGGGCAAGCTGCGCGTGGGCGCCGCGGTGGGTGTCGGCGAAGGTACCGACGAGCGCGTCGAGGCGCTGGTGCGCGCAGGCGTGGACGTGATCGTGGTCGACACCGCGCATGGCCACAGCCAGGGCGTGATCGACCGTGTGCGTTGGGTGAAGACGAATTACCCCGGAGTCGACGTGATCGGGGGCAACATCGCCACCGCGGAGGCCGCGCGTGCGCTGGCCGATGCCGGCGCCGACGGCGTCAAGGTCGGCATCGGCCCCGGCTCGATCTGCACCACGCGCATCGTCGCCGGAGTCGGCGTGCCGCAGATCACCGCGATCGCCAACGTGGCGCAGGCGCTGGAGGGTACCGGCGTACCGTTGATCGCCGACGGCGGCGTGCGCTACTCGGGGGACATCTCGAAGGCCGTGGCGGCCGGCGCGCACAGCGTGATGATGGGCAGCATGTTCGCCGGCACCGAGGAGGCGCCGGGCGAGGTCATCCTGTACCAGGGGCGCTCGTACAAGACCTACCGCGGCATGGGCTCGATCGGCGCGATGAACGCCGGCTCGGCCGACCGCTACTTCCAGGACGGCGTCGAGGCCCCGGCCTCGGCCGGCGCCGAGAAGTTCGTGCCCGAGGGTATCGAGGGCCGCGTGCCGTACAAGGGCGCGCTGGGCGCCATCCTCTACCAGCTGGTGGGCGGGCTGCGCTCGTCGCTCGGCTACTGCGGCTGCGCCAGCATCGAGCAGATGCGCGCGCGGGCCCAGTTCGTGGAGATCACGTCGGCGGGCATGCGCGAAAGCCATGTGCACGACGTGCAGATCACCAAGGAAGCCCCCAACTACCACGTCGACTGAGAAGGTGTGAACGAATCCCCCATGCATTCACACCTTCTGACGCGTCCCGACTCCGCCGCACCCCCTTCATGCACCAGAAGATCCTGATCCTGGATTTCGGCTCGCAAGTCACCCAGCTCATCGCGCGCCGCGTGCGCGAGGCGCATGTGTACTGCGAGATCCACCCCAACGACGTCAGCGACGAGTTCATCCGCGACATGCTCGCGCAGGGGCTCAAGGGCATCATCCTGTCGGGCAGCCACGCCAGTACCTACGAGGCCCACGAGCTGCGCGCGCCGCAGGCGGTGTGGGAAGCCGGCGTGCCGGTGCTGGGCATCTGCTACGGCATGCAGACCATGGCTGCGCAGCTCGGCGGCAAGGTGGAGTGGAGCGAGCATCGCGAGTTCGGCTATGCCGAGGTGCGCGCGCGCGGCCACACGCGCCTGCTCGACGGCATCGAGGACTTCCACACCCCCGAGGGCCACGGCATGCTCAAGGTGTGGATGAGCCACGGCGACAAGGTCACCGAACTGCCGCCGGGCTTCAGGCTCATGGCCAGCACGCCGAGCTGCCCGATCGCCGGCATGGCCGACGAGCAGCGCGGCTACTACGCGCTGCAGTTCCACCCCGAGGTCACGCACACGCTGCAGGGGCAGGCCATGCTCACGCGCTTCGTGCGCGAGATCTGCGGCTGCGCCGGCGACTGGATCATGGGCGACTACATCGCCGAGGCCACGCAGCGCATTCGCGAGCAGGTGGGCGACGAGCAGGTGATCCTGGGCCTGTCGGGCGGCGTGGATTCCAGCGTCGCCGCTGCGCTGATCCACCGCGCCATCGGCGACCAGCTGACCTGCGTGTTCGTCGACCACGGCTTGCTGCGCCAGGATGAAGGACGCATGGTCATGGACATGTTCGCCGGGCGCCTGCACGCCAGGGTGGTGCATGTGGACGCCAGCGCCGAGTTCCTGCAGGCGCTGGCCGGGGTTTCCGACCCCGAGCACAAGCGGCGCATCATCGGGCGCGAGTTCGTCGAGGTGTTCCAGCGCGAGGCACGCAAGCTCGAGCGCGCGAAGTGGCTGGCGCAAGGCACCATCTACCCCGACGTGATCGAGTCGGGAGGCGCCAAGACCAAGAAGGCCAGCACGATCAAGAGCCACCACAACGTCGGCGGCCTGCCCGAGACCCTGGGCCTGAAGCTGCTCGAGCCGCTGCGCGAACTGTTCAAGGACGAGGTGCGCGAACTCGGCAAGGCGCTGGGCCTGCCGGCCGAGATGGTCGACCGCCATCCCTTCCCCGGGCCGGGGCTGGGGGTGCGCATCCTGGGCGAGGTCCGGCGCGAATACGCCGACCTGCTGCGCAAGGCCGATGCGATTTTCATCGAGGAACTGCGCAACACCCGCGACGCGGCCAGCGGCAGGACCTGGTACGAACTGACCTCGCAGGCCTTCGCCGTGTTCCTGCCCGTGAAGAGCGTGGGCGTGATGGGCGACGGTCGCACCTACGACTACGTGGTGGCGCTGCGCGCGGTCAACACCAGCGATTTCATGACCGCCGACTGGGCCGAACTGCCCTACGCGCTGCTCAAGCGCGTGTCCAGTCGCATCATCAACGAGGTGCGCGGAATCAACCGCGTGACCTACGACATCTCGTCCAAGCCTCCCGCGACCATCGAGTGGGAGTGACTCGCCCGGCAAGGGCGGTCGTCAGCCGGGTGGCTGCGAACGACGACCCGCCGGGGGCGGCGTCGTCGATCGGCCACGCCTGAGCGTCGGGCACGACGCCTGCCGCATCGCCGGCATCCGCCCGCTGGAATCCTTGCGTGCGCTACGAGCTCGCCGCCGCAGCATGGCGCCTGCGGCGGCGAGCGCGCGCACGGATTGCGTGCGCGCGCTCATCGGGGACGGACAATAAAAAGCCGGAATTCGTTTTTTCGCTGGCGTTTTCAACTCGCTGAATTAAATATGCAGGCAGCGCCGAAAAACCCTGCATGAAAAATATGATGGTTTTCGGTTAATGCATTTTTGAAGCGCTCCGGCGTCTTACGATCGACACAGGCTTGCGTCTCAGGTCCCCACGCAGGCCCTGCGCAGGTTCGATACAGCGATCGAGAGAAAGATATGCCAGCCAGCCGCTTCCGAGTTCGTTCATCTCCCCGTTTCAATTCGTTCTCAAGAAAACCCACCAAAAAATCGTCGAACTTCCGTCGACGGGGTTTTCCCGGCTCCGCGCTGCAGCTGCTTCCGTTTCCACGCAGCAGGCTCGCCGAAGCGCTGCTGGGCGCGCTGTTGTCGCTGCAGGCGTACCCGGCGCTGGCCTCCGTCTGCAGCAACCCGGTCACCGGTCCTGTCGGGACGCACAGCGGAAGCCTGTATCACGCGATCCAGGACGGTTGTGTCGAGTTGAGCAGTTCGGTCACGCTGCCGCCGTACGTCGATCTGTCGGCCAGCGTGACCGCGAACGCGAACCTGCCGATCTACCTGGATGTCGGAACCTCCTCGCAGATCAACTACGGCCTGACGCAGAACCTGGGCACGCAGTTCATCATGGGCCGATACAGCATCACCTACGAGCGCCCGACCTCGACGCTTTCCAATATGTCCTCGGTCGCGCTCCTGGGTTCTTATTCGCCGAACGACGTGGGGACGCCGCCCGCCGGATACGGAACCATCATCGATTCTGGCACCGAGGTTCTCGTCTCCGCGAGTCACAATCTGTCCGGATACAACATCGAGCTGAACGACACCAGCGGCACGAACTATGTTCCGACCCTCGGGTTCGTCACCTCCGGTGTCAGCCTGGCGCAAAGCCTCGGCGTGTATATCCAGGGTGCGGCAGGCGCGATCGACACTCATGGATTCACCAGCACCATGTACGGGCCCATCGCAGAAAACCCTGGAAGTTCGTCGGCGCTGGACATTTTCGGGGCTGGAAGCCTGCAGATGGGCGCGGGCATTTCCACCACCGGCCCGGTGACCCTCGAGCCTCGAACCACGTTGCGGCCGCTTACGGGCAGCTACTCGGGTCCGTCGCAATTCGTGATCAACGGCACGCTGGACCTGAGCTCCTTCGGCGGCCAGACCGATGTCTTCAACATCCAGTCGCTGGCCGGTGACGGCTCGGTCTTGCTGGGCAGCGGGCCCACGCTGCTGCTGAGCAATGCCGCGGGCGGGGTCTTCAGCGGAATCATCTCGGGAACCGGCAACCTGTCGCTGAGCCAGGGCAGCGAGACCCTGACGCGTCACAATACCTTCATCGGCACCACCAGCATCGCGCCGCAGGCCACGTTGATCCTCAGCGGCAACGGGGGGCTCGCGGCGTCCGACGTCAGCGACTCGGGCACGCTTGACATCTCCGGCACCACCTCGGGCGCGGCTGTGCGCAGCCTGTCGGGCGGTGGTGGAGTGAGACTGGGCAGCCAGACCCTGATCCTCGACGGAGCCAGGGGTGACTTCGCCGGCGTGATCTCGGGGCAGGGGGGCCTGAGCATCACCGGCGGCTCCGAGACCCTGAGCAATTCCAATACCTATACGGGAACCACCAGCATTTCCGTTGGAGCCGGGCTGGCCCTGTCGGGCGCCGGCCAGATCGCGGCATCGGCGCTGAACGACAACGGCAGCTTCGACATATCCGCGGCAAACGGGGCCGCCGGGATCGGTTCGCTGGCTGGAAGCGGCACGGTCTCGCTCGGCTCGAACAACCTCACCATCAACAATGCCTCAGGCACTTTCGCCGGCGTGATCTCGGGCTCGGGTGGGCTGCAGGTCAACGGTGGGACACAGACCCTGGCGAGTACCAATACCTTTGGCGGTACCACCGGCATCGCCAGCGGTGCAACGCTGGTGCTGTCGGGGGCGGGGTCGCTGGCGAGCTCGACGGTGACGGACGATGGCAGCCTGAAGTTCCAGCAGGCCACGGCCCCCCTGGGCGGATCGATCACCGGCTCTGGCGGCGTGCTGGTCAGCGGTGGCACGGCGACGCTGAGCGGCGTCAGCTCGTACACGGGGGACACGCTGATCACGAGCGGCTCCACGCTGGCGCTGACGGGCGCCGGATCGCTGGGCAACACGCCGGTGACGGATACCGGAACCCTGGAGTTCCAGAACGGCACGGGCGCCGTTGCGGGCGTCATCTCCGGCCGCGGAGGCGTGACGCTGATCGGCAGCAGCGCGACGTTGAGCGCAGCCAGCAGCTACACGGGCGCCACGTCGATCGACAGTACCAGCACGCTCAAGCTGGCCGGAGCCGGCTCGATCGGCTCGTCCGCCGTCAGCGACAACGGCACGCTCGACGTGTCGGGCGCGAGCTCGGCCGCGGTGGGCAGCCTGCAAGGCACGGGATCGGTGAACCTGGGGTCGGCGAACCTGATCATCAGCAGTGGCAGCGGCACGCTGGGCGGGACGATCTCGGGAAGCGGCGGGGTGAGCCTGCAGGCGGGCACGCAGACCCTGAGCGCGGCCGAGAGCTACACGGGGGCGACCAGTATCGCGCCCAACGCCCTGCTGGCGCTGACGGGAAGCGGATCGCTCGCGGGCTCGCCGGTGAGCGTCGACGGCACCCTCGACATCTCGGGCACCAGCTCCGGAGCCGCCGTGGGCAGTCTCTCCGGCGGGGGCGGGGTGCGGCTGGGAAGCCAGACCCTGACCCTCGAGCAGGCCTCGAGCACCTTCGACGGGGTCATCGAAGGCGCCGGAGGGCTGACGATCGCCAAGGGGTCGGCCGGGCTGAGCGGCCCGGACACCTACACCGGAGCGACCACCATCGATGCCGATGCGACGCTGGCCTTGTCCGGAGTCGGGTCGATCTCCGCGTCGCCGGTGGTGGACAACGGGCTGTTCGACATTTCCCAGGCCAAGACGAGCCAGGGCACGGTGTACCTGCACTCGCTGTCGGGCTCGGGCAATGTCAACCTGGGCAGCAACAACGTGCAGTTGACTCAGGCATCGGGGAGCCTGTCGGGGGTGATATCGGGCAACGGCGGGCTGCAGTTGGCGGGCGGCACGCAGACCCTGGGCGCAGCCAGCACCTACAGCGGCGCGACCAGCATCTCCAGCGGCGCGGTGCTGGCCCTGGCGGGGGGCGGCTCGATCGGCGCATCGACGGTGAACGACCAGGGCACGCTCGACATCTCGGGCTCGAACGGCGCGGCCGCGGTGGGCAACCTGCAGGGCAGCGGAAACGTCACGCTGGGCGCGCAGACCCTCACGCTGGAGCAGGCCTCGGGCTCGTTCGCGGGGACCCTGTCGGGCAGCGGCGGACTGAATGTGCGGCAAGGGGCCTGGGCGCTGACGGCCGCGCAGGGCTACACCGGCACGACCACCATCGGCAGCAGCGCCACGCTGGCGCTGTCGGGGGCCGCCTCGCTGGCCTCGTCGCCGGTGCTCGACGACGGGCAGCTGGATGTCTCGCAGGCCTCGCCCGTGGCCGGCGCTGCGGTGCAGCTGCCGTCGCTGTCGGGCTCGGGCGGCGTGAGCCTGGGGGGCAACACGCTGGCGCTGACCCAGGCGTCGGGCGTGTTCGCCGGTCAGATCGCCGGCTCCGGGGTGCTGGAGCTGCTGGCCGGGCAGCAGGAGCTGCAAGGAGCCAACACGTACACCGGGGGCACGAACGTCGAGGGCGGTACGCTGGTGCTCAGCCACGGGGCCCAGCTGGCGTCGGGGTTGCAGGTGCAGCCCGGGGGCGGCGCGCAGGTTCCCGACAGCGCGGCGATCTCCGGCGACGTGAACAACGCCGGCTCGCTGACCGTGGGCGACACCCAGGCGGTGGGCGTGCTCAAGGTGGGCGGCAGCTACACCCAGGGGGCCGGCGGCACGCTGGTCGAATCGGTCACGCCGGATACGCAGAGCAGCCTGCTGGTGCAGGGCCCACACGTCCGTCTGGGCGGCAAGCTGGTGGTCGATGTAACCCCGGGGCGCTACCTGCGACGTGTCTACACCCTGGTGCAGGCGCCCTCGGGCAGCACGCTCACCGGCAAGTTCTCGAGCCTGCAGATCATCACGCCCGGGGCGCTGCAGGCACAGTACCTGCTGCAGTACATCACCGATCCGCAGGTGGTGTTGACCATCGCAGCGCTGAACCCCTTCTCTCAGTTCGCGCTGACGCCCAACCAGCTCCAGGTCGGCAAGGTGCTGGATGGCGCCGTGCCCGCCGCGGCTGCGCCGCTGTATGCACGCCTGCGCAGCCTGTTGAACCAGCGATCGGTGAGCCAGGGACTCGACTCCATCGATGGCGAGTTGTATTCGCAGACACCTTCTTGGGTGCTGCAGGGCACGCAGCAGGAGTGGAGCCGGGTGTTCGATCGCCTGGGCCTGGGCGACCTGGCCTATGCCGCGCCGCATCACCAGGCCTTCGCCTTCGTCGACGCCTCGCGGGGGCGCGTGCTGGGCGACGGCAACGCCGACGGGCTGCAGCAGAGCTCCACCGCGCTGACCCTGGGACGGCAGATCCGGCGCGGGGCGTGGAACCTGGGCGCGGCGGTCGGCACGCTGAGCCTGGGCGCCACGCGCATGCAGGCCGGAGACGGCATGATGGCTTCGCTGTATCGGGCGGGTGTGTTCGCCGGCCGCAGCCTCGGGGCGATGCGATTCGGGGGCTTGCTCGGCTACACCCAGGGCGACGTCACCTACGGCATGGCGCGACGCAGCGTTCGCGTCCTGAGCCTGCAATCCCGTGTCTCGCGAGACTTCGCGCTGCCGTATGGCAACCTGCTCACGCCGTTGCTGAGCCTGGATGCACAACGCCTGCGCGTGGGCAGTGCCGCCGAGAGCGACCCGTTCCTGGGCCTGCAGGTGCCGCGGCAGAACGTGACCGAGGTCAGCTCGTTGGCCGCGCTGCGCGAAGTGCACGCATGGCAATGGCAGCAGCTTCACGGTGACGTCAGCGCTTCGCTCGGGGTTCGCCACTGGTGGCGCCGTCCGCCCACCAGCCTGGTGCTGGGCTTCAACGCGATTCCGGGCGTGAGTTTCACCAACTGGGGAGTGGCGGCGCCGCGCAACGTGCTGGAGGGTTCGCTGGGCATGCATGCCCGCCTGCGCAAGAACCTGACGGCGCAGGTCGCCTACCAAGGGGACCTGGGCCGCAAGCTGCGGGTCAACGAAATCGAAGTTCATCTGATCTGGAACTTCTGAAGCCCGCCATCGGGATCGAGGAACCGTGGGCGGCCCCGCGATTCCTCGAGAGCAGGCCCGGGGCCGTGCGAACCTCGGCCCCAGGGGGCGAGCTTCGCACGCGCCGGGCGCTGCATTCATCGCATGGCGACACGCCATTTTCCAGGATCGGCGCCAGGATTCCATGAAGCCTTCGAACCGTGCCTCGACCCGGCTGCCAGGCAGCGCCCGTGCAGGCTCATGCCCGCCTGTGTTTCGACGCAGCAGGCTTTCCGAGGCACTGATCGCGGCATTGCTCGGGTTGCAGGCCCCCGCGGCGCTGGCGGCGGTGTGTACCGGGGGCGGCCAGGTGACCACCCCGACGGGCACGGGGAGCGGCTCGCTGTACCAGGCCTTCAACACCGGTTGCATCGAACTCACCTGGCAGCTTTCCGGAAGCCAGATCGAGTTGTCGCAAAGCTTCAGCTCCCCGAATCCCTACACCATTTACGCCGACACGGTGTCTGGCGGCCCAACCGGGTATGGACTGGGCTTGAGCGGAACCACATTGTCGACCGGGGGCCTGGTCTACGACGCCGCGGCAGTCGGCGGGCAGAACCTGGCGCTGCTGGAGCTCGGCAGCTCGTGGACTCCCCAGGGAAGCGGCAACACGACGGTCGAACCGAATACGGCAATCGACGTGTTGCGCAATGCCAATATCCTGAATTCGGTGCTGCTGAACGACAACTACGGAACTCAGTATGCGCCGACCATCGTCTTCGGCGACAGTCTGTCGTTCAATCACTCGATCACGGTGTACAACTCCGGCGCGCTGGACACCGCGCAGCAATCGGTATCGCTGCTCCAGAACGTCTATGAAACCGGCGGTTCGGCCCAGGTGCTCATCACCGGGGGAGGAAGCCTGACCCTGGACGGCGGTTCGATCGAGACCACGGGAACGATGACCATCAATCCGCTCGATGATCTCGTGGTGCGCAACGCAACGCTGAGTTCCCCGTCACAGATCATGCTCAACCAGGGCACGCTGGACGTATCCCAGGACCTGTTGGCCCCCCAGGTCAGCTCGCTTGCCGGGACCGGGGTGGTCGATCTCGGCGCCAACGACCTGAGCATCAGCAACGGATCGAGCACTTTTGCCGGGGTGATCCAGGGCAGCGGCGGATTGCGCATCACCGGGGGCACGCAGACCCTGAGCGGAGCCAACACCTATGCCGGCGGCACCTCGATCGCAAGTGGAGCCGAGCTGGCCTTGTCGGGTTCGGGAACCATCGGCGCCGGAGCGGTGAGCGACGACGGCACGCTGGACCTCTCGGGCAGCGCGTCGGGGGTCTCGATCAGCAGTCTTTCGGGCGGTGTCTCGGGGCTCGTGCTGCTGGGCGCGCAGAGCCTGACCCTGTCGGCGGCCAGCAGCAGTTTCAGCGGCAGCATCGAGGGTACCGGCGGGCTGCACATCACCGGCGGCACGCAGACCCTGGCCGGGCACGACACCTACAGCGGCGCCACCAGCATCGCCAGCGGCGCGACGCTGGCGCTGGCCGGGACGGGCTCGCTGGGCTCCAGCACGCTGAGCGTCGACGGGGTGCTGGACATCTCGCGCACGACGTCGGGCACGAGCATTGCCAGTCTGTCCGGAGGTCGTGGCGGGGTCGTGCAACTGGGGGGGCAGACCCTGACCCTGTCGAAGGCGAACAGCACCTTCAGCGGCAGCATCGACGGCAGCGGCGGGTTGAGCATCGCGGCAGGCACCGAGGTGCTGGCCGGCGCCAGCAGCTACGGCGGTGCCACGACCATCGCCAGCGGAGCGACACTGGCGCTGGCCGGTTCGGCCTCGATCG
>JAJZTW010000064.1 GCA_021847345.1 Pseudomonadota bacterium | reverse complement strand
TGAGCCTGTCGGTCGCCACCTCGCGCCTGACTCGCCAGCAGACCATCGAGCAGCTGCTGCCGGCGCTCGAGGCGGCGCGGCGCGATTTCGCCGATCTGCTGTGATCGAACGCAGGCCTGGCGAAGGGCCTTCCCGCGAAGCAATGTTGATTGACCAACCCGACCGTCTGTTCGGGGGAGCCGGGGGCAAGTTCGGACATCTTTGCTTCATGAAATTCGCGAAGAAAGAATGTGAAATTTCGAAACCGCGAAGAAATTTTGTCAACTCATGGGCGCAAAAGCATCCATCGCCGGATCGTCGGGTGAAGGGACACCGTAAGTTGTTGATCTAATGAGAAAAACTCTCTTGCGGTCAACCCCATTCTTTGCGAATTGCGCGAAGTAATTGTGTGTGAGTTCCACGGCTTCGGCGCGAATGTTGCGGCATTGGCGCCTTTGGCGCTACTGAAGCTGGCGAACTCGTTGTCACATGTAACCTCTCCTGACTTGACCGTCACCGGCAGGGAGGTGCAGCATTGTTGCCTTCTTGTCGATGGTCAGCCAAGAGCGAGCGATGAGTGGCCCTCGTTCACCCGGGCGTTCCAGCGGAGCCCGGCCACCATATAGCCAGCCAGCAGACAGCCGCAGGCCCTACGGCGCGCACCGCTTTGACGTGTTTAGCATCAAGGCGGGGCGACGCCTGACCCTGTATGGTCGCGCAGCTCTCAACCTCTGGATCCACCTAGAGATGGACCCGGCAGTCACGAACCTATGCGAGCGTCCTTTGGTTTTGCAGGACGGCAAGCCGCGCCGCATTATCGACTTTTGGGCGAGAGGCAACGGCGCCGATCGCTTGATTTTGCTTGTGCGAGACTTTGACTCGGAGCCAAAGGTGAGACAGAACGGTGCCGATCAACTCACAGCATTCCGAATATGGGCTGCCGATGTTGGCTGTACGGTGGAGGAGGTATCGGCGTCGGAAGATGAAGGCTACGCGCTCGACAACCTGATGATCTTGCTGCAGTACTGTAGTAGCTACCAGAGCACATTGACAGATTCCATTCTCCACCGCGCCAGCCAAGCCCTGGTCGAGTCGATGCCCGTCGCGCGCCTCATCGAAGCCTTGGGAGGGGCGAAGGGAAACGAAGATGCCGACGATGTGCTGAGGGCGGCCGCTTACGATCTCGTACGTCGAGGCCGTGCAAAGATTCCACAACTGGAATCGACTCGCTTGCATGATGGGCTCGAAATCGCACCGATATAATACCCCATGGGCAAATCGCGTGTCCTTTTCTGGGGCCAAGTGCCTGTCAAGCGCTCCGCTCTACCAGAATTGCTGGTGGACCTTACGCAATGGCCAACGGCGGACCCGTCCGCATTGAATGAGCATCGACGCATACGCTTTCGACAGGGACAGGAGGCTGTTTCCCTGTTTGTCGAGCGACCTGATATACCTCTTGCCGAAATCGAGCGACGCACGACAGTACGAACAGCGCAGCTCTACCGCCTACTAGACCGCTGTCTCGCGACCCACGAAGATGGGCGGATCAATGGGTTCCGAGGTTTGCTGCCGTACAAACACCTCAAGGGGTACGAGCGCCGCGCAGTCGTCGAAGCTAGCAAGCCGAGAGGGCGAGGAGGAGCTGCAGGCGCACTCGGACACCTGCTTGGTCGTCTCCCGAGTTTGCGCCGATGGCTCGAGCGCGAAGCCGCCGCGCGCGATCAGCCGCTTCGATCAGGCGAGGTTCGGGAGGTGCGCAAGACCATGCGCCGCCTCCACAAGCAATTTCTGGAAAAATGTCGAGAGGCCGGCGTCCGAGCGGACGAGTGGCCATTCAATCGCGATGAACAGGGATATCGATCCATTCAGACGTTCGTGTCTGCACATAAGCGATCGATGACGCAAGAGCGTGGTGAACGAGGAGAGTCGATGCGCGGTGGAGACATCAAACCGATGGTCTCCGCAGCGGGCCAAGAAAAGCCGCCGCCAGCGCTACTTCCGTTCGACGCGGTGCAGTTCGACGGACACAAACTGGATTTGCGAATCACGTTGCGGTTTGTGGATCCGTTTGGCCTGGAAACGGTTTTTGAGCTTGTGCGTCTGTTCATCTTGGTGTGCCTGGATGTGGCGACACGCGCCGCTCTGGGATATCACATCGCCGTTTCGCCCGAGTATGACAGTGACGATGTTGCAAAGGCACTGCAAGCATGCTTTGGGCCGCACACAGCACCGACGATGACGATACCCAACATACGTGTTCGAGATGGAGGTGGATTTCCATCGCAATACTTCGAGCAAGCTCTGTATCCCGGGTGGCGGTGGTTCCAGTACGACAATGCCAAGGCTAATCTTGCGAACGCAACTCTCGAGCGTCTATCAGGGATCACCGGGTGCTACGTGCACGCCGGTCGTCTGGGTGTCCCGGATGATCGGGCATTTATCGAGCGATTTTTCGCTGTACTTGCCCGCTCCGGCTTACATCAGGTGCCCGGCACGACTGGCGCAAGCGTGGAAGATATTGTAAGGAAACTCGGAGACCTCGGAGATGATTTGCACCTTCTCATGACTCTTGACGAGTTAGTGCAAGTCGTCGAGGTGCTCTTGGGCGATTACAACGGGGAGTCCCATGGGGGGTTAGGTGGTCGCTCACCGCTCGAGGCCATGGCATATTGGTTGGCCAAACCTGGTGTCCAGATCCGGCGCCTTCCATCGGCAAAGCGCCGCGAGCTCATGTTTCTCCAGGAGGCGCGTATCGTCTGCGTGCGCGGCACGAGAACGCTGCATGTTAACTTCGGTGGCGAGCGATACACGTCGGATGTGCTGCGAGACAAGGTGGATCTGAGGGGGCAGCGCATCCGTGTGTACTTCAATATTCAAGACATCCGACAGTTGCATGCCTATGCGATGGACGGGGCGGAGTTGGGGGTGCTCGTGCCTCCACGGCCGTGGAACAGGACTGCGCACTCGCTGCGACAGCGGCAGGAAATCAAGCGCCTAGTGCGCCTCGGAAAGCTGCGCTATCGCCCTGACGACGACGCCATTGCTGCCTATGCAGCTTACAAACGTGGGATGGCTTCGAAGAACAAAAAGGCTGCGACGAGCCTAGCTGAACTTATCGGGCCTCAAGCTAATACCAAAGTCGCGCAGAGCGGTGAGCGTGTTCGAGTCCATACAGATTCGAACCCCGCAGTCCCATCATCGGTTGATGCCACTCCATCGGTTGCTACTCTTCAAGCTCAGACATCAAGCGATAAGCAGGCGGGCCTCGACAAGCTCGGAGGCGCGGCGACCAAGCCAAAACCGAAGGCCCTGTCCATTCGGCGCACCCTGAATTATTAAGCCTGAATCTGCCATGATCCCGATTTTGCGCCCGATCGAGATGGACCAGCATCCTGTGGTCCAGCAGACCTACATTGTTCCAACCGTCTCGATCGATGAAGCCTACGTGCAAGTCAAGCGATGCATCCGTCACCGTATTCCTGGCGCCTTGCTCGTGGGCCAGTCGCGATTCGGTAAAACGTATTGTGCTCGATATATCAGTCGACAACTCAGGGAGGACTACCCAAAGCTGGTTGTTCTCACCGTGGGTAGCGAGAAGAAGAAGGCTCCAGTTGAGTCTGCCTTTTTCGAGAATTTGCTTGAGGCCTCAGACCACAAGGAGATTCGGGCAGGCACCAACAGCGCGAAGCGGCGACGCCTGATCGAACGCCTGACCGAAATCGTTACTCGATCGCGCCAGAACCTTTTGGTGCTATTTTTCGACGAAGCACAACGACTTTTCGTCGAAGAGTACGAGTGGCTGAGAGACGTGCACGATCAGTTGGAAAGACGTGGCATACGCATGATCACCTTCCTGATTGGACAGCAGAAACTGCTCAACCAGAAGAATGCCTTGCGAATGCAAGGCGAGACGCAGATTATCGCTCGATTCATGATCGATGAGATGCCATTTCACGGCGTGCGAACGGCGGATGAGGCGGCGACATGTTTGAATGCCTATGATGAGGCTGTTTATCCGCTCGACTCCGATTGGAGTTACACACGGTTCTTCATGCCGCGCGCGTTCAACACTGGTTTTCGGCTCGTCGATCAAGCTGGGAGCCTGTGGTCAGCCTTTCTTTCGGCGCACGCGGCGGCTGGGTTCCGGTTTGCGATGGACATCCCGATGCAGTACTTCTCCCGAACGGTCGAGATTGCCCTAACCGACCACTGCGATAGCGACGAGGAGGGCTTTTCGCTGACCCCGGCCATTTGGGACCAGGCGGTTCTGGACGCGCGATACGTTGTGGCGGTCGAGGAAATGAGACTCAATCCGGAACTCGATGATTGAGATGATGAGATCGGCACGGCGTTCGACCGCAGGAACAGCAAGCGACAAGGGGCGCGCGTTGCAGATCTGCCTTGATGCGCCAAGGGTGGCGCAGCCACAGTGGTGCTGGCGGGATGATTGGGTCCAAGGGCAGGAATCCATCTACAGTCTGATTGGCCAGTTTCAGGTGCTCAACGTCGTAGGTGCCAAGCAGGTGCGGGCGGCGTTCGTCGAAGCGGTTCAACCTGGGACGTCCATCGGATTACGAACGCCTGTTGTGGATCTGATTCGCACGGATAGGATCAGGCTCGCGTCGTTTGCCGCGGCGGTGCGGCTTCCGGTGGACGTGGTGCGGTTGGGCTTCGTCAGTGAGGCCTTCCCGACCAGTGGCTGGCGAGGTCACGCGGATCTGCGCTGGTGTTCGGAATGCGTGAAGTCGGGCTACCACACCCCGATGTTCCAGTTACCCATGGTCGAGGTATGCCCAGCGCACCATGGCGTGCTGAAGCATCGCTGTCCGCGATGTCGTTCGCCATTTCCCTACCAGCTGACAACTTTGTCACAGCTGCCTTTGTTTTGTTGCCCATCATGCAAATGGGATTTGATCTCATCGATGCGGAGCGGCTCCCGGCTCGCATTGACTTCATCACATCTGCAATTGCTGAAGCAACGGTCTGCTCTCCTTCAATTTGTTGACAGTTTGCCTAGTGTCTTCGCTCGGCACTGCGGTAATGGGCCTTCGCTGCGTACTGCTGCTCTGGTCATGTCGCCGCCAAGTGTTCGAGGCAACGATGGGGAGTTCCGAGCATTCATTGCAAGGGTTCTCGCGTCACTAGAGGCCACAACCCAAGGCGACTGGGACCAATGCAATCCGACCTATACATATGTCGAGCGGAATGTCGCGCTGCGGCGTTCACGCGGAAGCACGACGGCCGCCGGCGAGCCTGGATGGTCTGAGCATCTCGTGCCCCGCTCTGATGAGCGGCTGCGTCGAGTCGTAGCGCTTTACCGATGCGTGAGGCGTCACGTATGGCGCAATCTCGTCCGATCTCATCGGCGATGCGTCTCGGCAGTCTGCAGGCGGATGTGGTGGCCGATTGTCGGAAGTGATTCCCCTCCCTTTTGTCCTGTCGCCGCAGCATTCCTTCGCTGGCGGTTGCGGTGGGAATCAGCCATTCGCTTGTCGGACATGCTTAACAGACCGAACACTCCGCCGCTGGGGCTGGTGACGTGGCTTGCATCATCGCCTATTGCGCCTCCTTCGTGCACGCGCTCGGCGCAGGATTGGCTGGTCGACCATGTTCTTGGCTTCGATCTGCTGGGAGACTTCGACGCAATCTTGGGCGAGGAAATGGTGCGTCGTACGGACCAGCCAATTTATTGGGTTCGGGAGTGGGCTGACGGTGCTGGCCAATCATGTTGGGTATGCGCTGGAAGTGGCACGAAGTCCAACCCGTTCAGGCTTTTTGTCGACAACACAAGCCCAATCCCGCAATCAATGAGCGCTGATGAGGTCGGGCACTACTCGGATCACTTGGCTATCGTGGGAAAAATCGAGCACTAAGGAAACACTGATCAATTCCTCACCGGCGGCCTGCTGAGGTGTGCGCGGCGAGTGCGAACTGGGACAATGGACCTCGGTGCCTGAGCGCACGAGGAAGGACGATGCAGACGAGCTTTTCCGAGTACGAGTACGCGAGCAAGAAGCGGCAGACGCGACGTGACCGATTCCATCCTCGAAAACCAGCGAAAAACCACCTACTTGATGAAGGATCGTAGCTGGGAAGCGTCTTGGACAGGTCGCTGTCACGTTCTCGACGCGGGCGCTGGCAGACGCATGCAGAAGCGCGTAAGTCCTCCGGCCGATTTCGCGCCCGCGGTTCCCCCATGGGCCTCGACGATCGACTTCACGATGGCGAGGCCCAGGCCGGTTCCCTCGCCGTTTCGCTGGCGCGAAGGGTCGATGCGGTAGAAGCGGTCGAACAGGTGGGGAAGGTGCCCGGCAGCAATGTCGGCGCCCGGGTTCTCGACGCAGACCTCCAGCCAGCCGGCGGGATCGTTGACGAAACGCACGGTGACTCTGACTCCAGCCGCGGTGTGGCGAATCGCGTTGGACAGCAGGTTCGAAAGTGCGCGTCGCAGCATCGCGCGGTCGCCACGGATCCGTGGGGCTTCGCCGACGGCTTGCAGCCCGACTCCGCGCTCCTCGGCCCAGGCCTCGAAATACTCGAACAGCTCGATCACCTCGGCACCCAGGTCCACCTCGGCCTGCTCCGGGCGGATCAACTGGTGCTCGGCCTGGGCGAGGAACAGCATGTCGCCGATCATCGCGCTCATGCGCTCGAACTCCTCGAGATTGGAGTAGAGGATCTCGCGATAGTCTTCGGCACTGCGCGCGCGGGAGAGTGCGACCTGGGTCTGCGTGCGCAGGTTGGTGACAGGTGTGCGTAGCTCGTGCGCGATGTCGGCGGAGAAGTTCGACAGGCGCTCGAAGCTGTGCTCGATGCGCGCGAGCATCGCGTTGAAGGAGGCGACGAGCCCGGCCAGTTCCACCGGTACTTTGTCCGGGTCGAGGCGCACGTCCAGGCGCTCCGAGCTGACCTCGCGCATGCGCGCGCTGATGCGCCGGATCGGCGCGTGCCCCTGGCGCACCGCCAGCCACGCCACCAGCACGCTGAAGGCGCTGGCGACCAGCGTGCCCAGCCACAGCGCACGCCGCAACGCCGCGAGAAAGCGAAGGTGGTAGTCGATGGCGGTCGCCAGGATCACCGTGTCGCGGTCCATGCGCAGCACCGCGCCGCGGTAGCTGCGCCCGCCGGTGGTCCAGATGCGCAGCGCGCCGGCGTCCAGCTGCGACACGGCGGGGTCGGCGTGTGCACGCGCGGCAAGGCCCCTCGGCGTCGCGTCATACAGCACGCGACCGTCAGCACTCTCCACCCGGAAGTACACCTCGTGGTGGTCCGCGATGGTCTCGGCGAAACGCCGTTGCAGGGCCTCGCCCCCGGCGCCGGCGGCCGCATTGTCGAGGGCCAGCCGCAGGGTCTGCGCCACCGGACGAAGCTGCCCCAGGTCCTGGCCCGCGAAATGCTTCTCGATCGACGCTTCCAGGGCCCATGCGGCGACCAGGAAGGTCAGGGTGGTGGCCAGGCCGACCCACGCCGTCACGCGCAGCGCCAGCGACGCCGGGCGGCGTGCGCGGCGTCCGATGCGGGCCGCGACCGGCTCAATCGTCGGCATCGGGAAGGTCCAGCGTGTAGCCCATGCCGCGCACGGTGCAGATGAGCTTGGGCGAGAAGGCGTCGTCGACCTTCACGCGCAGGCGCCGAATGGCCACGTCGATCACGTTGGTGTCGCTGTCGAAGTTCATGTCCCAGACCTGCGAGGCGATCAACGAGCGCGGCAGCACCTCGCCCTGGCGTCGTACCAGCAGCTCGAGCAGCGCGAATTCCTTGTTGCTCAGGTTGATGCGCGTGCCGCCGCGGCTGGCGCGCCGCCGCGGCAGGTCGAGCACCAGGTCGGCCACCTGCAGCTTCTCGGCCAGCGCGGGATTGCGTCCGCGGCGCAGCAGCGTGCGCACGCGCGCCAGCAACTCGGTGAACGCGAAGGGCTTGACCAGGTAATCGTCGGCGCCGAGCTCCAGCCCCTTGACGCGGTCTTCGACGCTGTCGCGCGCGGTCAGGAACAGCACGGGCACGTCGCGCCCGGCCTCGCGCAGCGCGCGCAGGATGCGCCAGCCGTCGACGTCGGGAAGCATCACGTCGAGCACGACCAGGTCGTGGTCGCCGGTCATCGCCAGGTGGTGGCCGTCCAGGCCGTTGCGCGCGAGGTCGACGACGAAGCCAGCCTCGCTCAAACCCTGGCGCAGGTAGTCGGCCGTCTTGGCCTCGTCTTCGACCACGAGCAGTTTCATCAATGCACCGTCCTTATCCGCACTCTAGCCCTTGCCTGCTTGCACAGGCATGACCGCAAGATGACATCAATGTAATCGACGGGTCATCCGGGGGACAGGCGCCGGATACTAATGTAGGTATCGAGCATCCGGTGCCAGCGCGCAAGGCGACTCGCCGCGCCCGTCGGACGCGAATCGACTGAAAGGAGAATGACATGATGTGGTACGGACACCCCGGTGGATGGGGATGGGGCTACGGGATGATGGGCGGCTTCGGATGGGTCTTCATGCTGCTGCTGGTCATCGTGGTCGTGGCGCTCGTGGTGGGCCTGCTGCGCGACGTGCTCGTCGGTATGCATGGGCATCACGGAACGTCGAGGGCTCCCGGCTCCTCGGCGCGGGCCATTCTCGATGAACGGTATGCGCGGGGCGAGATCGACGCCGACGAGTACAAGCGCCGGCGCTCCGACCTGGACCTGCGTTGAATCGGATTTTCTGTTCGCAAAGGAGCGAATCATGATCAAGTGGAACAAGCGTCTGGCGCTCGGCCTGGTGGCCACGCCCGTGATGATCCTCGGCGCGGCCGCGCTTCCTGTCCTGGCGGCGGGCACGGCCAGTGCGCCCCCGACGACGGCCCAGTCCGACGCCTACGGCCCGGGCTACGGCTACGGCATGGGCCCGGGCATGATGGGCGGATACGGGCCAGGATACGCGGGCGGTGCCTGGCAGCGTGGAGCCGTCGGTACGCACCCGCGGGGATGGGCACATGGAGGCTACGGTGGCTATGGTGGCTTCGGCCCCGGCATGATGGGCGGCTATGGCGGCTACGGCCCCGGCATGATGGGAGGCTATGGTGGGGGCTTCGGCCCCGCGATGATGGCAGGTTACGGCGGCTATGGCATGGGCCCCTGGATGATGGGCGGCTTCGGCGCCTATGGGGGATGGGGTGTGAATCCCCAGCTCAGTGACGCGCAGCGCACGAAGGTCGTGGGTATCGAGAAGGCCTTGTTCGACAAGCAGTGGCCGCTGATGCAGTCCATGCAGAAGGTCATGTTCGAGTCCTGGGGGCAGGCCGCCGACGGCAAGCTCGATGTCGACGCGATCATGAAGCGCGCCACGGCGCTGTCGCAAGTGCGCCTGCAGATGCTGCGCAACCGCCTCGAGGCGGCCAAACAGATCGACGCGGTGCTGACGCCGCAGCAGCGCGACAGCATCGGCGACGCGCCGTGAGTCCGCTCCCGCCGGGGCGGCCCGCGCGGGGACGAACACCCCGCTTGCCGGCCCGGCGGAACCTCGTCGAACCCTGTTGTTCTTCGGGGCGCATGATGGAACTCGCCAAACTGGAGCATGGAATGAAACCGACGATCAGGCACCGCGTGCGCGGCGCTGTCGTGATGGCGGCCCTGCTGGCCGCGTCCTGGGGTACCGGCGCCCAGGCACAAATGGCCGGTGGAGGCTACGGAGCTTACGGCGGCATGATGGGGGGAGGCATGATGGGCGGCGGCATGATGGCTTTCGCCCAGTCCGACCGGCCCGTCGAGCCCGGCTGGGGCGGGGCGGTGCTGGATTACGCGCAGGTGCGTGACTTCCTTGCCCGCAGCGCGCAGGGCGCCCGGGTGGATGCCCGCGCGAACACGGTGACCTACAGCGGCCGTGACGTGCGCATCGCGATGGTCGCGGTGCAGCCCGGTCACCCGGACCAGACCTTCGAGGTGGCCGGATTGACCAACCCGACGCTGGTGGTTCCTCGCGGTGCCACCGTGCGCATCGACCTGGTCAACATGGACTACGGGCGCAACATGGAGCACGGGTTGATCATCACCCCGGTTCCGCCGCCTTATCCCTATATGTCCATGATGGCGACCGGCCCAGGGCTGGTGCAGCTCGAGCCCTTGCTGCCGTGGCGCAGCGCAAGCCGCTTGCAGGCTGCAAGCTACGCGGAGCTTTCCACCAGCTTCGTCGCCGGCGAACCGGGAACGTACTGGTACGTGTGTCCGACACCGGAGCATGCCGAGAAGGGCATGGTTGGCCGCTTTATCGTCCGGTGATGCCCGCGAGCGGCCTGCCCGGCGGCGGTATCGCAGACGCCGCGCAAATCTGACGGAATTGTCATCGCACGGTCATCGACGTGTCGGGAGGCCAGCGCGATCATGTTCCGAAACGCAGGTGCAGCGCGCCTGTCCGCATCCCTGATTCGTCCGGAGATCGACGACCATGCAAGTCTCACGAAGCCTTTCCCTGGACTCCATTCGGCGTGTCGCCGCGACGCTGGCGCTTGCCGGCATGGCGGGCGCGGCGCTGTTCTGGGTGCCCAAGGCTCATGCCACGCAGTTCGTGGTGCCCGATGAACCTCGCATTCCTGCCGGTGCCCCGATCCGTAGCTGGGCCGACAATGGCCAAGCGGGGCTGTCGCTGCTGCAGATCATCGACGGCATCGCGCTGCCGCGCGGAGCGACGCTGCGCGGGACCGTGACCAGCGACACGAACTGTGCGCCCGACGCACGGGGCCTGAGCCATTGCCACAACGGGATCGACCTCGACAACGGCATGCGCATCGTGGTGGTCCACACCCACGCGATGATGCAGCACCCCTGCCTGAAACCGGGGCAGCGCATCACGGTCACCGGTTTTTCGGGCACCTGGATCACGGCGCGCACGGCAGGGGCGTAGCCGCTGCGCGGTGCCCTCGCGGGGTCACCGGCCGCCCGACGGCCGCGCTTACCTTGCACTGGCCTGCCGGGCGTGGACCCGGCCCACGAGCTCATCGACGGCCTGCAGGAAACGTTCGTCGGTCGGGATCTGTGCAAGATCGCCCGAGACCTCGCAGCTTCCTTGCACGGCCATGGTTGGAACACCGTCGATGCCATGGTCCTTCATCATCTGCGAGGCGCGTCGGGCCTGCATGGCCACGCCGAAGGCGTTGAAGGTCGCGAGGAAGGTCTGCCCAGCCCGGCTGCGAGGCGGCGGGCCCTCGAACATGACAGGATCGTCATCGCCCGGTCATGTGCCCGATGGAAATCAATGCCTAGACTGTAGATGATCAGCCAATGAGTCGAGGCTACGGGTGAGCCTGCGATCGCGGACCCCGCGCCGCCTGGATGCGCGAGGGTCGACGCGATCCCGATCAGGAGGGAACACGATGGACGACCGAACGTACGAGCAGCCGACGAAGAATGCGCATGCGGTCTCTCATGGACGCGAACGTGCTTATGCGCACCAACATGGGAGCGGGCATGATGACGCGGCATCGATGCACGCCGCGCATGCCGCTGGCGCGCCCGGCGCGCGCTATACGTGCCCGATGCACCCCGAGGTCGTCAGCGATGCTCCGGGTGCATGTCCCAAGTGTGGCATGGCGCTGGAGCCCGTGATGCCGGCGGCACCAGCCTCGCGCACGCAGTGGGTGTGCCCGATGCACCCGGAGATCGTGGGCGATACGCCGGGCTCCTGCCCGAAGTGCGGCATGGCGCTGGAGCCGCGCAGCGTGGCCGCGCAGCCGGAGCGCAACCCGGAGCTGGAATCGATGACCCGGCGCTTCTGGGCCAGCCTTGTGCTCGCCATCCCCGTGCTGGCGCTGGCGATGAGCGACCATGTTCCCGGCCTGTCTGGTGCGCTCGCGCCTTACAAGGCCTTGTTCTCGTGGATCGAGTTCGCGCTTGCCACGCCGGTCGTGCTGTGGGGCGGCTGGCCGTTTTTCGTCAAGGGCTGGGAATCACTGCGCACGCGCAACCTGAACATGTTCACGCTGATCGCCCTCGGTGTCGGCGTGGCCTTTCTGTACAGCATGGTGGCGCAACTGGCGCCGCAGATCTTTCCTCCGGCGTTCCGCGATCCGGCCACCGGTGCGGTAGACGTGTACTTCGAGGCGGCGGCGGTCATCGTGACCCTGGTGCTGCTGGGCCAGGTGCTGGAGCTGCGCGCGCGCAGCAATACCAATGCGGCAATCCGCACGCTGCTGGGCCTGGCGCCGAAGATGGCACGCCGCATCGCGGACGACGGCTCGGAATCGGACGTGCCGCTCGAGCAGGTGCGGGTCGGCGATCACCTGCGCGTGCGCCCCGGCGAGAAGATCCCGGTGGACGGCGTGGTGGTGGAAGGCGCCTCGGCGGTGGACGAGTCGATGATCACCGGCGAGCCCATCCCGGCCGAGAAGTCGGGTGGCGACAAGGTGGTGGGCGCGACCGTCAACGGCAGCGGCTCGCTGATCATCGAGGCCCGACGCGTGGGTTCCGACACGCTGCTGGCGCAGATCGTGCACATGGTGTCGGAGGCCTCGCGCAGCCGCGCGCCCATCCAGCGACTGGCGGACGTCGCGGCGGCGTGGTTCGTGCCCATCGTCGTCGTGGTGGCGCTGCTCACCTTCGCGCTGTGGGCGTGGCTCGGCCCGGTGCCGTCCATGGCCTATGCCGTGATCAACGCGGTGGCCGTGTTGATCATTGCCTGCCCCTGCGCATTGGGGCTGGCCACGCCGATGTCCATCATGGTGGCCACGGGCAAGGGGGCCACGATGGGCGTGCTGTTCAAGAACGCCGAAGCCATCGAGACCCTGCGCAAGGTCGACACCCTGGTGGTGGACAAGACCGGCACCCTCACCGAAGGCAAGCCGCGCCTGCAGGAGGTGGTGCCGATGCAAGGCTGGGACGCCGACGAGGTGCTGCGCCTGGCGGCCAGCCTGGAGCGCGGCAGCGAGCACCCGCTGGCCGCGGCTATCGTGCAGGGCGCGCAGCAGCGAAAGCTCGCGCTGGAGGCTGCCGCTGACTTCCAGGCCGCGGTGGGCAAGGGCGTCAGCGGGCGCATCGGCGGGCGCGAGGTGTTGCTGGGCAACGCCGCGCTGCTTTCGGGGCACGGCATCGGCACCTCAGCGTTGGCCGTGCCGGCCGAGGTGCAGCGCACGCAGGGGCGCACGGCCATGTTCCTGGCCGTGGACGGCCAGCCGGCCGGCCTGGTGGCGGTGGCCGACCCGGTCAAGGCCAGCACGCCGCAGGCGATTCGTGAATTGCACGACGACGGCTTGCGCATCGTGATGCTTACCGGGGACAACGAGACCACCGCCAAGGCCGTGGCAAGGGACCTCGGCATCGACGATGTGATTGCAGGCGTGCTTCCCGACCAGAAGGCACAGCACGTCAGGCGGCTGCAGGCCGAGGGACGCTTCGTCGCGATGGCCGGAGACGGCATCAACGACGCGCCGGCGCTGGCCCAGGCGCAGGTGGGCATCGCGATGGGCACCGGCACCGACGTCGCGATGGAGAGCGCCGGCGTGACCCTGATCCAGGGCGACCTGCGGGGCATCGTGCGCGCGCGCCACCTGAGCCGCGCCACGCTGGCCAACATTCGCCAGAACCTGTTCTTCGCCTTCGTCTACAACAGCCTGGGCGTGCCGGTGGCGGCCGGCATCCTGTATCCCTTCTTCGGTGTCCTGCTGTCGCCGGTGATCGCCGCCGCGGCCATGTCCTTCAGTTCGGTCTCGGTGGTGGCCAACGCGCTGCGCCTGCGCCGCGCGAAGGTGTAGGGCCGCGAGGGGCGAAGCGGCAACATGCATGCGTCCATCCAGGCCCATACGAGGAGAGTGTCATGAGTTCCTACGTTTTCAGCGTCCAGAGCCCGAAGGGCTTCGAGTCCACCGTGCAGGCCGTCACCGACGCGCTCAAGCAGGAGGGTTTCGGCGTGCTGACCACGATCGACGTGCAGGCCACGCTCAAGGCCAAGCTCGGCGTGGAGCAACGCCCGTACGTGATTCTCGGGACCTGCAACCCCCATTTCGCGCACCAGGCCCTGCAGGTCGACCCGGACATCGGCGCCTTGCTTCCCTGCAATGTGGTCGTGCGGGAGGAACCCGATGCAACGGTCCATGTCGTGTTCATGGATCCGCAGGCGGTGCTGGGCATGGTCGCCCGGCCGGAAATCGAGAATCTGGGTAGGGAGGTTCGTTCGAGGTTGCAGCGCGTGGCCGAGTCGCTGCGCGGCTGACACACGCAGACGATCGCTTGAGGCTCGGACACTGGCTAAAGGGAGGTTGGTTCGAAATGTTCATACTGTTCATCGTGGTGATCGTGCTGGGCTTGTGGATCCTGCGCAGCCAGTGGCATGGGCAGGACAAGGGCGCGGAACATGGCGGCGCGGAACTCAGCGGCGCTCGTGACATCCTCGACCGCCGCTACGCCAGCGGCGAAATCGATGCCGACGAATACGCTCAAAGACGTGCCACCCTCGGCCTGTGAGGTACCACGAATCGTGTGGCGAGCAGGAGCAGGGGCGCGCAAGCTCCGCGATTGCGGCGCCTGGAGATCCCCATGACTGTGCACATGCGCATCGCCCGGCTGATGACCCTGCTGGCGCTGTGCATCGCGTTCGCCGTTCCGGCGCTGGCGCGTGGGGGAGGGGGATTTCACTTCCGATCGTCGGGGTTTCATGCATGGCGCATTCCCTCGCCGCGCGAGCGCGGGTTCGCTGCCGGCTTTCGTCCGCGAACCGCCGAGCGGTCATCTGTCGCGCGCACGCGGGCGTCGAGACCGCGCGTGCGCCGGTGCCCTCGACGGCGGATATGACCGCAACGTAACCCGCGCGTCATCTTCGCGTTCGCAGCCGTGGCCTACAGTTGATCGCAACAACGGCAGGCTCGCGTGGGTCGCCCCCGGGAGGGGCGGAACGCCACAACCGAATGGAGGTCGAAATGCAATGGCTTGAACAGAACTGGCTCTTCGTACTGCTCGGTGCGGGAGTGATCTTCTTCATGATGCGCGGTGGCGGCATGGGCTGCGGCATGGGGGGCAGCGGACACGGCGGGCACGGCGACGGGCAGGGCGGCAGCCCTGGCGGCGCTTCGCCGCACGACCATGGCCCGGCGCCGATGCAGGCGCAGGCGCAGGCTGTCGATCCGGTGAGCGGCCGCCCGGTGGACCCTTCCACCGCGGTCAGCACCGTCTATCGGGGCATGCCCGTGTACTTCGAATCACGCGAGAACCGCGACCAATTCGAAGCCACTCCCGGGCAGTTCGCGCTGCCGCAGGCGCGGCAGCCCCAGTCTCACCGCCACGGCGGTTGCTGAGGGAGCGGAATGGGCTGCGCCGGGGCGGCAAGCGGCAAGCGCACCGGGGCAGGCCACGGCGGGCGCCGGCCTTCAGGCGCGATGCGTGAACTCACCAAGGAGTACGAGATGAAGACCAAGGATCCGGTTTGCGGCATGGATATCGATTCCACCGCGGCCTTCGCCACCGAGCATCACGGCGGCCAGACCTACTACCTGTGCTCGGCGTCGTGCCGCGACAAGTTCCGCCAGGATCCTGCCCGCTACGTGCAGGCGGAACAGCCCGCAGCCGCGCACGCGGGCGGCAGCGGGCACGCCGAACACTCGGGGCACGGCTGCTGCAAGTAGGCCGGCGATGAGAAACCCCAGCTTCCGTGCAGGCGCCGCTTCCCGGGGCGACATCCGGCGAGCCAGCGGCCACGGCGTGAGCCGCATGGCCCTGGCCGTGCTGCTGGCCGCCGCTTTCGTGCAGGCGCTCGGATACAGCGCGTGGATGCCCCTGCTGCCCCTCTATCTGCGCAGCTACGTCGCGCCGGGAAGCACGACCGAGATCGCAGGCAACGTGGGGCTGCTCAGCGGAGCCTATACCCTGGCCTTGTTCGCCAGCGCGGCGTGGTGGGGGCGTCTTTCGGACCGGCACGGTCGGCGCCTGATACTGATGGGCGGATTCGCCGTCTACCTTGCCGGCATGTTCGGCTCCGCCCTGGCCGCGAGCCTGGCGCAGGCCTACACGGCCCGTATCCTGTCGGGCGTGGGTGCCGCCGCGGTGATCCCGGCGGCGCAGGCCTATCTGGCCGACGCTAGCGACCGCCCGGCGCGCAATCGCCGATTCGCCCTGCTGGCCAGCGCCAGTTTCATCGGCTTTGTCACCGGCCCGCTGCTCGGCACATGGCTGGCCGGGCCGGTGATGGGCATGAGCACGCAGGCCATGCCCTGGATGGTGAAACTGCCCCTGGCGGCCGTGGCCGTGCTGGGGGTCATGCTCCTGCCCCTGCTGGCGTGGAGCCTGCGCGCGCCGGGGCCCCGGGCCATCGAGGAGGCGGGCGCCACGTCTGCCGTGCGCGACCGGCGTTTCGCATGGACCAGCATGATCCTGGCAGGCTTCGCCGCCTATGCGGTCGGCAGCTTCGAGACCGGCTTCAATCTGCTTGGTGCGATGCGCCTGGGAGCAGCCGTCGGAGCCGTCGCCTTGTTGTTCGTCGCGTGCAGCGGCTTCATGCTGGTAGCTCAGGGGCTGCTCGCCTGGGGCCCGCTGCGCGAGCGCTTCGAGCGTCGCTGGATGGCCGCGGTGTTGGCGGTTGGCGCGGGCTTCATGCTGGCGGCGCCACGCATGCCGAGCATGCTGTCGCTGGGCATGACGGTCGCAGCCGTGGCGCTGAGCATCGGCCTGGTCGCGCCTTCGCTGGCCTACGCCTTGCTGGACCATGACCCGGGGGCCAAGGGCGCCAAGCTCGGCCGCCTGGCCGCTGCGGGCAACCTGGGGCAGGCCCTGGGTGCCTTCGTCTCGGGGGGGCTGTTCACCTTGCGTCCCGAAGCGCCGTTCGTGGCGGCCGCGATCTTGCTGCTGGGCGGATCCGCGGGCGCTTGGCTGTACTGGAGACCGCGCACGCCTGCGCGCGTCGAGGCTTCGTGAAAGGAGTGCGTTGATGATGGCTTCGTGGCTCTATTACTTGCTGGTCGCAGGACTCTTCGTGCTGCTCATGCGCTTCGGCTGCGGCGCCCACGTGATGGGCCGCAGTCCCAAGCGTCAGCCGCCCGACATGCCGGCGGCCCCGCCCGGTGAAGCAGGCCTGAGCGTCCCGGCCCATGTTTCGCGGCCCGCATGCCTGCCCGTGGTCGCACTGGGCATGAGCCTCGGGCTGTTCCTGGCGTTGACTTTCGTGGCCTGTGTGGGTTTCGACCTGTTGTTTCCCGCGCAGGCCATGGCCAAGGTGTGGATGCCGCTGCTGCCGGGCTTCACCTGGCTGAGCTGGGGCAGCTTCCTGCTCGGGGTACTCGAGAGCGTGGCCTACGGCTGGTACGTCGCGCTGATCTTCGGGCCCTTGTACAACTATTTCTCGTCCGCCATGGCTGGTTGAAGCCGGTCGCCTCGTCATGCCACACACCACTCGATCCACGACATCCCGCCGAAGGGCGTCCGCTGCCCGGGCCGACATGGTCGCCACGGTATCCGCGCTCGGTGCGCGCACGGAACCCGGGGTGTCCGCAGTCCCTGCGCGCACGGCTCCCGTCGGGCGTGCGCCGTCCGCGGCCGACACCCTCGACTACGCCCGCGATGTGTGCGAGCGCTGGTTGTTGTTCTGGGACACGCTGCGCCAGCGCGCCGACGACATGATCGAGCATGAGCGCGCGGGCAAGCCACCGCTGCTGGACTTCGACTACGAGACCCTGCTCGATGCCCGACATTTCGATCGACCGGTCAACTACGCCCTGCTGCGCATTACGCGCATCGGCGAATTGCGCTGCGAGGAGTGCTGCGACGCTGCGAACCGGCCCCCCGTGATCGTGCTCGATCCGCGAGCCGGGCATGGCCCCGGAATCGGCGGCTTCAAGCGCGATTCGGAGGTCGGCATGGCCATGCGCGAGGGCCATCCCGTGTATTTCGTCACGTTCTTTCCCGAACCATGCCCGGGACAGACCCTGGCGGACGTGCTGCACGCGCTACGACGCTTTGTCAAGCATGTCGCGGCGCAGCATCCTGGGAAACCGCCGGTGCTGTACGGCAATTGCCAGGCCGGATGGGCCGTTGCGCTGCTGGCGGCCGACTGCCAGGGTCTGAGCGGGCCAGCGGTGCTCAACGGATCCCCGCTGTCGTACTGGGCCGGCGAGCCGGGAATCAACCCCATGCGCACGGCCGCGGGTTTCACGGGCGGCGCCTGGCTGGTGCACTGGCTGTCCGATCTCGGGGATGGGCGCTTCGACGGAGCCTGGCTGGTGGCCAACTTCGAGAACCTCAAACCCGAATCCGTCTGGGACAAATACGCGGGACTCTTCACCGACGTGGATGCCGAGCGAGACCGCTTCTTGCAATTCGAACGCTGGTGGAGCGGCTTCTACCTGCTCAGCCGGGAGGAGATCCTGGCCATCGTCGAGAACCTGTTCATCGGCGACCGCGTCGAGCAGGGCACCTTCCGCGTGTGCGAATGCTGTTACGCGGATCTGCGTCAGGTGCGCAACCCACTGATCATTTTCGCGTCCTGGGGGGACAACATCACTCCGCCGCACCAGGCGCTGGGTTGGATCGCCTCGGTGTACAGGAACACGGCCGAGCTCAAGGCTGCCGGGCAGCGAATCGTCTACCTGACCAACCCGCATGTCGGCCACCTGGGGATCTTCGTCTCCGCGCAGGTCGCGCGCCTGGAGCATCGCGCCATTCTGGAGAGCCTGACGCAGGTTGAGGATCTGGAGCCGGGCCTGTACGAGATGCGTATCGACAACCCCTCGGGCGATGCGGATGCACGCCGGCCTTCCTATTCGGTGCACTTCGAGTCGCGTGAGGTTTCCGATTTGAAGTTTTCCGGAGCGTCGGACGAATTCCGGCAGGTGCGTGCGTGGTCCGAATTCCATGAAAGCATTTATCGCCAATGCTTTAGTCCCTGCGTACGCGCCTTTGCCAACCCCTGGAGCAGTGAAATGATGCAACGCCTGCATCCGATGCGCACGAGTCGCTACGGCCTGTCCGCGCGGTTCCTGCCATGGATGGCCTGGCTCGAGCCGTGGGCGCGGGAACTGCGCCAGCAGCGCCGGGCACTTTCGCCCGAGCATCCCTGGCTGAGCGCCGAGCGTGCGGCGATGAAGCAAGTCAGCGAGGCGATCCGGACGTGGCGCGTGGCCCGGGACACCCTTCAGGAGCGCAGCTTCGCGGCGTTGTTCGGCCCGACCGCAACGGCGGGCGCTACCGAGGCCAAGGCCGCGGCTCCGGCGAGGCGGGCCCGCCGCCACGGCGACAACGGTCAAGCGGCATAGCTTGCCCATGGATACCGTGAAAGCCCGGCGCTCGTTGATCGGCTTCAACAAGGTGCCTGCCGGGGAGAGCAGGGCAGTGCGTGCGCTGGGACGCGCGACGGCCCCTTGGATGGCTGGCATCGCATTGCTGGCGATGGTCTCGTTCTACCTGGAAGACCTGCAGCGCAGCGCCGCCCTCGCGCTCTGGGGGCCGCGCATCGATGGCTTCATTCTCGCCGCTTTCGCGCTGGAAACGGCGTGCATGTTGGCCCTGTGCCGCAAGCCTGCGCGCTACCTGCGGGCCAACTGGCTCAAGCTCGTCATCGTCGCATCGTCGGGCCTGGTGCTGTGGGGCGCGAGGCTTCATGCGTTGCCGGTCGCGCACCTGCTGCACCTGATCTACGTCGCCCTGGTGTTCGCCTGGCTGCTCGGGCACGTGCGCGCCGCATTCTCGCGAAGCGTGATCCCCTTTGCCACGCTGCTGGGCGTGGGTGCCGTGCTGCTGGCCGCGGTGGGCTTTTACCGCATCGAACCCACCGTGCACAGCTATGGACAAGGCGTATGGCTGGCCTTCACGACGGCGGCCACCGTCGGCTATGGCGGCATCGTACCGACCAGTGCGGCAGCCAAGATCCTGGCCGCGCTCGACGTGGTGGTCGGGTACGCCGTGTTTTCGCTGATCACGGGCGGAATCGCGGCGCTGTTCGTCGGCCAGGCGGAAAAGCGTGCCCAGCACGCCTTGCACTCCGACGTCGAGGCCTTGCGCGATGAACTGCGCCAATGGCGAATCGAACTGACAAGCGGGAGATTCGACGGTTTCGGTCCCGATGGGCTGCACTCCGTGAACGACGATTCCAGGGTGTAACGGTGTCCTGGGGCCGTCGCCGCTGCTCCGGGCCTGGTTAAACTCCGGGTCAGGCTCGCCTTGATCCCATGAAACTGCTGCGTGACTTCCTGCTGGCCCTTCTGCTCGTCGCGCTGTCGACGAGTGGCGGCGGCGCGCTGGCGGTGGCTGCCCTGACCGGGCATGCCTGCCCGCGAGCGAGCGCCGTGCCGGGTGCGGGAGCGTTCGTTCCAGGCACCGCGCAGCCCGTGCGGTTCCAGGCCGTCACCCGCGTGGGCCCTCACGCTTCGATGGTCGCCGCGCATGGCGTGGCGCAGCACGCGTGCCACGTAACCGGCGCCCTCACGCTGGCCGCCGCGCCCGCCCCGATGGCTCTGGTCTTCCCAAGGCGGCGCGGGAGCTTGCACCCACGGGCGGTACGTTGGCTGCCGGCGGTGCGTATCGACACACTCTACCGTCCCCCCAGGGCCTGAATCGGCGTTTCCCGAACACGGCGTTGGGCCTTTGTGCCCATCCCGATCGCCGATGACCAGGGACTCCGGGGCTCCGTGCCCGCGGGCTCCCGGACGACAACCGATGGAGGTGTTTCCATGCGTATCCCAATTCGCTGGGCGGCTGCCGGCGCCATGGTGGTGGCCATGGCTGCGGCAGCGTCCTACTTCTTCCTGACCGACAGCCCTCGTGCACCGCGCGCGACGTTCTCCCTGCTTTCAGGGCGTACGCTGAGTACGAGCCAACTGCGCGGCAAGGTCTACGTGGTGGACTTCTGGGCCACGAGTTGCGCCACGTGCATCGCGGAGATGCCGCAGATGATCCAGACCTACCAGCGCTTCCGCGGCAAGGACTTCGATTTCA
>JAJZTW010000105.1 GCA_021847345.1 Pseudomonadota bacterium | reverse complement strand
CTCGTCCGCGCGACGACCACGGCAACCGGCTCGCCGACATAGCGCACGCGATCGACCGCGAGGCACCAATGCTCCATCGGCTGCTTGACCCCGACGATGAAGGCCTGCGACCAGTCGCGAACGTCCTGCGCGGTGAGCACCGCGCGTACGCCGTCGGCGGCCTGCGCTGCTGCAGCGTCGAGGGCCTTCACGATCGCGTGTGCATGGGGGGATCGCACCACCGCGGCGTACAGCATTCCGGGCTTTCCACCGAGATCGTCGGCGTACTGGCCCCGGCCGCTCAGCAGTGCTGCATCCTCGAAACGCTCGATGCTGCGGCCGAGCCAAGGACTCGTGGTCTCACCCGGCGTCGTGGCGGACTCTTGCTTCATGCGTAGCTCCCTGCCTGGCAACGGCCTCGCGGCCGCTGCCGTTCATGCATATTCGTATCGCGGCACGCCCCTGGCCCTAGCCTACGCCGCATCGAGGTTGCCTCGGGTTTCGGGAACCAGCGCAGCGCCGATCAGGAACAGCACGCTCAGCCCGACCAGGAAGGCGGCCAGGGTCATGGGCAACTGCGCCGGCGTACTGGCGGTCAGCGAGACGAAGGTCGGCAGCATGCCTCCCAGCGCGAAACCGAGATTCCACGAGAGTCCGGTCCCGGTGGCGCGAATCGCGGTCGGGAAGCGCTCGTTCAGGAAAATGAGAATCGGCGCGTAGCTGGCGCTTCCGAGCATGCCCAGAAGGATCGCATAAGTTCCCAGCATCGTCACGTCATGCGTGCGCACCATGGCCAGGTACAGCGCGGGGAACGCGAACAGGCGCAGCACTCCAACGGCGAGAAAGGTCTTCTTGCGTCCGAACACCTCACTCAACTGCCCGCTCAGCAGGGAAGCGACGATCACGCCCACGCTGGCAAGCAGCAGGATCGGGCCGATGGACGAAACCGGAGTATGCGTGACCACCTTCAGATAGGTCGGCAGGTAGCCCGAAGTGAGGTAGTAGCCACCGCCGCCGCCGATGGTAAGCAGCAGATTGACCAGCAACACACCGCGCCACTTGCTCGAGAACACCTGGCCGACGGGAGTCTTGCTGGCGCGCGGCTGAGCTTTCTGGTGCCCCTGCTCGCGGGCCCACAGCGGAGACTCCTCCAGCTTGTTGAACACCAGCAAGCCCAGAAACGAGCTGAGAATTCCGGTGAAGAACATGCAGCGCCAGCCCCACACCGCGAAGGACTCTCCGGTGAACAGGTGATTCATGATCAGGTAGACCAGCGATGCGAACAGCGCGCCCAGGCCGGCGCCGCCTCCACCGATCATGCCCGACACGAGACCCCGCCACTTCGCGGGAACCGACTCGGTGGCGATGGTGTGGGTCGATGCGACGACGCCACCGACGAACACCCCCTGCACGAGACGCAGCGCGATCAGAATCAGCGGGGCCGCCAGGCCGACCTGTGCGACCGTCGGCAGCAGACCGAACATCGCGGTGGCAATGCCCACGCCTACCACGGCGATGATCATGGCACGCTTGCGCCCATGCCGGTCCGCGTACGAGCCGAACACGGCCGAGCCGACCGGGCGCATGAGCAGCGTGACCGCGAAGGACGCGTACACGCCTGCCAGCGAGAGCATCGGATGCTCCGACGGAAAGAACAGCTTTCCGACCACCGGCGCCACGTACAGCAGCACGAACAGGTCGAAAAGGTCGAGTCCCCATCCGATGCACGAAGCGCTTATCGCGGTGAGGATCTGTCCCGGACTGGCTACCGGCTGCGAGGAATCGCGAAGGTAGGACGCGTTTGCCGACATGCTTGTCTCCTGCTGTCGTTGTAGGAATGACAGGAGTTTCCAACCGCTGTGCGCTGGAGCGGTAACGCCAAGGTCCGGAGTTGAACCGGATCGTCCGGGGACTTACCAGATCGTCTGGTCTTTTGTGTGCTGCGTCGCAGCAAACATCGCGTTCAGCTCGCGTCGGGGCGGTCGCGGTCCGAGGCTACGCGCGCGTCGAAAAGGTCGACGACGCGGCGGTAGTCGCTGGGGGTGATCCCCAGATGCTGGCGGAAGAATCTGGAGAAATGCCCGGGCGCAGCGAAGCCCAGGTCGTGAGCGACTGCCGCAACCGCGTCGTTACCCGACGTGAGTCGACGCACAGCGGCTTCGAATCGAAGCACGTTGGAATACACCAGCGGCGTGACCTGGGTGTCTCGCTGGAACAGCGCGAAAAAGTGTGCCCGGGAAAGGCCGCTGCGACGTGCAAGCGCAGCGACGTCGAACTCGTGAGCCGCGTCCTCGCGCATCAGTGCGATCGCACGGCGAATACGCGGATCCATCGCCGCGGGCGGCTTCAGGCGAAGGCGACTGACGAAGTCGCGCCAGCTACCCAGGCATTCGATCACCGAGACGATGAGATTGAACAGCAGGTCCTCCATGCGCGCCTGCGAGAGCTCGTCCGCCCACCACATCTCGAGCACGAATTCCTCCACCATGCGCTGCGTGCGCGGCGTGATGGCGACGAATTGCCGGGCAAAGAAATGCGGATGAGCAGACACCAGCAGCGTGCGCTGCAAATCGGCCAGCCAGGAAGGCTCGACGTAAAGCGCGAGGATCAGCGTGCGCTCGCCTTGCGGCGCGGTGTGCACGTAGGCGTGCTGCTCCCAAGCGTTGACCAGCACCGCAGTCTGGTCGGTCAGCGGCGCGAGTTCCCCCCGCACACGAAAGGCGCCGTCGGCGCCGCCGGCCTTGAGAAGGATGTGGCAATGATGATGCGCATGCCCGACCAGCGGCGCGTCCATGTCCAGCAGCGCGACACGGCCGAAGCGTCCCTGGAAGATCTTGACGGCGGAGGACATGGCAATGGCCGCTGTGCGAGGTTGCCGGCCGACAGCCAGAGGCTGACGCCTGACTTACCGATCGTAGCAAAGCCCCGCGCAAACGTCGCCTTGGCTCTCAGGCCTGGACGGAGAGGTCTCGCGGCTGGGCATCGGTGGGTTCTCGGGTATCCGGCGCTGCGCCGGCGCGCCGTCCAAGCATTTCGTGAGCGATTTTCTCCGCCACCATGATCGTCGGCACGTTGGTATTCGCGGTGGGCAACCTGGGCATCAACGACGCGTCGACCACGCGCAAGCCCTTCACGCCGTGCACGCGCCCCTGGGGGTCGGTCACCGCCAGCGGGTCGCTCGCCGCGCCCATGCGGCAAGTTCCGCTGGGATGCCAGACGCCGAACACATTGCGCCGCACCATTCCCAGCAACTCCGCGTCGTCGCCGACCAGTGCGTCCAGCGGCGCTTCGCCCGCGAACATCAGGCGCAACACAGCGCGCCGCGCCGCCTTCGGTTGCACGTCGAGGACGCCAGCCGCCGCAGCGGTCAGGATCCGATTACGCCGTCCGAGGCGGCTGAGCGCGCGCACGCGCGGCGAGAACACCGCCGGGAACAGCTCGCCAGGGCCCACCTGCAAGGGCGACCCGCGAAGCACCCGCTCGAGAAAACGCACTCCTGCCATGAGTCGAGCCGCATCGCGCGGGTCGTCGAGCAGATTGAGCTCGATCTTCGGATGGCGCTGCGGATCGGGCGATTGCAGGCGCAGGCTTCCGCGTGAATACGGCCGGTTGCACCAGAGAAAGAACAACCCCAGCCGCTTCCCCAGCGCGTGCCACGATGCGCGCCCGGCGCTGGACAGGTACAGATCCTGCTCCTCGCAGTCCGGCAGCCCCGAGCTCAGGCGTGCCGCTGTCATGCTGGCTCGGCGCATGTGCTCGGGAAAGCGCCAACGCGGCTCGAGGTACTGACAGAAGGTCAATGCCGGATGGTCCTGCAGATTGGCTCCGACCCCGCGCGACTCGTGCACGAGGGCAATCCCCATCTCCCGCAAGTGCTCCCCCGGGCCGATGCCCGCACGCATCAGCAGCGCCGGCGACTGAAGCGCGCCGGCACTCAGCACGATCTCACCTGCTGCGATTCGCAGCAGGCGACCATCGGTGGCTCGAGCCAGCACTGCGCGCGCCTGCCTGCCTTCCAGTTCGAGGCCCTGGACCGTCGTGCGCGTGAAGAGGCACAAGTTGGGTCG
>JAJZTW010000063.1 GCA_021847345.1 Pseudomonadota bacterium | reverse complement strand
GGTGCACCTGGGAGGGCAGACCCTGACCCTGTCGAGGGCGAAGGGCACCTTCAGCGGCAGCATCGACGGCAGCGGCGGCTTGAGCATCGCGGCAGGCACCGAGGTGCTGGCCGGCGCCAGCAGCTACGGCGGTGCCACGACCATCGCCAGCGGAGCGACACTGGCGCTGGCCGGTTCGGCCTCGATCGGAGCGCCGTCGAAACTGCTGGACAACGGCACGCTGGCCTTCGACAACACCCACGACACGTGGGGCGCGCTGATCCAGGGCAGCGGCGGGGTGCAGGTGCAGGGGGGCAGCCTGACGCTGACGCAGGCCGACATCTACAGCGGGGCCACCAGCGTGAGCAGCGGCAGCACGCTGTACCTGAGCGGAGCGGGGTCGCTGGCGAATTCGGCGGTCGGCGACGAAGGGGTGCTGGACATTTCGGCCACGACGTCGGGGGCGAGCATCGCCAGCCTGTCCGGAAGCGCGAGCGGGGTGGTGCACCTGGGAGGGCAGACCCTGACCCTGTCGAGGGCGAAGGGCACCTTCAGCGGCAGCATCGACGGCAGCGGCGGCTTGAGCATCGCGGCAGGCACCGAGGTGCTGGCCGGCGCCAGCAGCTACAGCGGTGCCACGAGCATCGCCAGCGGTGCCACGCTCGAGGTGGCGGGGACGGGTTCCCTGGGCGCGACGACGGTGAACGACGACGGCACGCTGGAGATTTCCGGCACCACGTCAGGTGTTTCGATCGCCAGCCTGTCCGGCAGCACTGGCTCGGTGGTGGATCTGGGCGGGAAGACGCTGACGCTGTCGGCGGCGAGCAGCGCGTTCAGCGGAAGCATCAGCGGCAGCGGAGGCTTGACGCTGTCGGCGGGAAGGCAGGTGCTGGCCGGCGACAACGCCTACAGCGGCGCCACCAGCATCGCCGGCGGCGCGACGCTGGCATTGGCGGGCAGCGCGTCGCTGGCCTCGTCGGCGGTGCTGGACCAGGGCATGCTCGACGTATCGAACACGACCTCCGGGGCCGCACTCGGCACGCTTGCCGGCAACGGAGCCGTGAACCTCGGAGACCGCAGCCTGACCCTGCTGGCCGCGGCCAGCAGCTTTGGCGGCGCCCTGGCTGGCTCCGGCACCTTGATCGTCGCCCATGGAGCCGAGACGCTGACTGCGAGCAACACCCTCACCGGGGCAACGGTCATCGACCCGGGTGCGGCTGTTGCGCTCAGCGGCAGCGGCTCGCTGACATCGTCGCCGGTGCAGGTCAACGGCCTGCTCGACCTGTCCGCGGCGTCGACGGGCGTGAGCCTGCCGAGCCTCTCAGGTTCGGGCGTGGTTTCGCTGGGCACCAACGACCTGGTGCTGACCCGTGCGACAGGGCAGTTCACGGGTCGGATCCAGGGCTCTGGCACATTGCGGCTGCTGGGTGGGGCGCAAGGGCTCGCGGGGGCGCAGGGCTACATGGGCGGAACCTTCGTGCAGCAGGCCACGCTGAACCTCGCCGATGGCGCGCAACTGGCTTCGCGCCTTCAGGTCGACTCGGCCGGCCGGGTGCTCGTGCCGGCGGCGGCCAGCGTCGCGGCCGATGCGAGCAATTCCGGCACGCTGAGCGTGGGAAGCGCCCAATCGCTCGGGACCCTGCGGGTCCTGGGCAGCTACTCGCAAAGCGCTTCGGGGACGTTGATCGAGTCGGTCTCGCCGACGGCCGGCAGCATGCTGCTGGTGCAGGGACCACAGCTGAGCCTGGGGGGACGACTGCTGGTGCAACTGCTGCCCGGGCGATTCCTGCGCCGCACCTACGTGCTGGTGCAGGCACCGTCCAGCACGACCCTCAGCGGGACCTTCTCCGCGTTGCAGGTGGTTGGCGCCAGCGCGAATCAGTACACCTACGAACTGCGCTATGTCGCCGACCCGCAGGTGCTCCTCACCGTGGTGCAGGCAGCCCCCTTCGCGACCGGCGGCAGCGGCAGCGGCAGCGGCCAGGCCCAGGTCGGCCGGGTGCTGGACAGCGTGACCGCCACGGCCACCGGGGCCCTGTACGCGCGGCTCAATGCGTTGTTCGACGCACCGTCGCTGGCGCATGCGCTGGATGCTCTGGACGGGCAGCTCTACGTGCAGACCCCGCAATGGATCCTGCAGGGAACGCAGCATGCCTGGAGCCGGATCTTCGACCGTCTGGACCTCGGCCAGCAGGCCGACGCTGCGCCGCGCCAGCAGGCTTTCGTGCTGGTGGACGGTGCGCGGCGTCGACTGCTGGGCGACGCGCGCACCGATTCCGTGCATCAAAGCGCCAGCGCCATGACCCTGGGCCGCCAGTTGCACGTCGGCGCCTGGGAACTGGGAGCCGCGGCCGGCACCTTGACGCTGGGCGCGAGCCGCCCGCGCATCGGCGACGGAATGACCGCCTCGCTGTTTCGGGTCGGCGTGTTCGGCGCGCGCAAGCTGGGCAGCCTGCGCGTGGGCGGGGTTCTGGGCTACACCGAGGGCCAGGTGGGCTACGCAATGGCCCAGCGGCAGGCGCGGGTGTGGACCCTGCAGTCGCGCATCGGGCGCGACTTCCTGCTGCCGGGTGGCAATGTGCTCACGCCGTTGCTGAGTCTGGACCTGCAGCACCTGCTGTTGAGCGGCAGCACCGAATCCGACCCGTTGCTCGGCTTGCGCGTCGCCGGCCAGAGCGTGAACACGGCCAGCTCGCTGGCGGCGCTGCGCCTGGTGCACGGCTGGCACTGGCGCTTGCTGCACGGGCAGTGGAGCGTATCGCTCGGCGTGCGGCATGGCTGGCGCCGCCCGCCGGGCAGCCTCGGCCTGAGCTTCGATGGAATTCCCGCGGCGTCCTTCACCACATGGGGTGTGCCGCTTCCTCGCAACGCGCTGGAGGCTGCGCTGGGCCTGCATGCACGACTGCGCCGCCACCTCAGCGCCCAAGTGGCCTGGCAGGGTGACTACGGCCGAGGCCTGCGCGACAACGCGATCGCATTGCGCCTGGTCTGGCGTTTCTGACATTCATCGCACGCCGCGGGGCATGCCCCCGGGGCCACCTGGAGGAGACCATGCCGATTCAACGTATGCGGATTCACGCCCTTGCGCGCGTCGCAGCGCTGCTGAACCTGTGCCTGCTGCCCTGGAGCGCTGGCGCGGCTGCGCCACGAGGCCCGGGCGTCGGCGCGCCCATGGCAGGCGCGGGCGCGCTCGCCGGGTCGGCGGCCAGGCGCTCCGACTCGGTGGTCGTGGTGCACGCCTTCGACTCCGGTGCCGGGGACGGCAGCGACCCGTTGGGCGGGCTGCTCATCGCACGGGACGGCACGGTCTACGGCACGACGACACTCGGCGGAGTGCACGGCCTCGGGACTCTCTACAGCATCAGCCAGACCGGGCAATACCGGGTATTGCACTCCTTCGCCAGCGACGCCGACGATGGAACGCGGCCCGAGGCCGCACCCACGCTGGGACGCGACGGGTGGCTGTACGGAACCACCTCGGACGGCGGGCGCAAGGGACTCGGGATCGTCTACAGGGTGCGGCCCGACGGCAAGGACTACCGGGTCCTGCACAGCTTCTCGGGTGGGCGCGACGGCGGCACGCCGAGGTCTGCGCTGCTGCTTGCCAGCGACGGCAACTTCTACGTGCTCATGGGCGATGGCAACGGGCAGATGGATGAGATCTCACCCGATGGGCGCGTCAGTGCCGTGCACCGGTTCACCGATCTGAGGGCTCCCGTGGGCGCGCTGGCCGAGTCGCGCCAGCGCATCTACGGGACTGCGCGCGGCGGGGGCCGCGACCATGTGGGCGGCGTGTTCCGCTATGACCTCGGCACGCAGCGTTTCAGCACCGCGGCATACTTCACCGGGTCCAATGGCGCGGCACCGCTGGCCGGGCTCATGCTGGCCAGCAACGGAAATCTCTACGGAACGACCAGCGCCGGCGGCGCCAGGAGCCACGGCGCGGTGTTCCAGTTCAGCCCGGGAAGCGACCAGCTGCAGGCGATCTTCAGCTTCGACGGGGGGCGTGACGGCCTGCTGCCCGCGTCGCTGCCCTACCAGGGCCCCAACGGGCACTTGTATGTCACGGCCAGCAGCGGCGGCCCGCGCGCCCAGGGGACCCTGGTGCGCATGAAACCCGACGGAACGTCGGCCAGCGTGCTTTACAGCTTCGGCCGCACGGGTGCCGACGGCAGTTTCTATGCCCCGCATTCGGGAGTCACTGGCGACCCGCGCAACGGCCTTCTCTACGGCACGGCCCTTGCCGGCGGTCCCGGCGGCAAGGGCGTGGTGTACGCGCTGAAGTGAGCGCACCGGCGCCGGCTCAGCCGGCGTCGCTCGCGCCCAGCGACGCGCCCGAGCCGTGGCCCAGGTAGCTGGCCTGGATTTCCGGCGAGGCCAGCAGCTCGGCGGCCGAACCTTGCAGGCGCAGGCGGCCGGTCTCGAGCACGTAGGCGCGGTCGGCCAGCTTGAGGGCCATGCGTGCATTCTGCTCGACCAGCAGCACGGTCATGCCCTGCTGGCGAATCTGGCGCAGCGAGCGGAAGATGTCGCGCACGATGATCGGCGCCAGCCCGAGGCTGGGCTCGTCGAGCAGCAGCAGCCTGGGCCGCGCCATCAGCGCGCGACCGATGACCAGCATCTGCTGCTCACCTCCGGACAAGGTGCCGGCGAGCTGCTCGCGCCGCTCGAGCAGGCGCGGGAACATGGTCCACACCTGCTCCAGGGTCTGCGCCGCTTCGGCCACGGCGCGCGTGTAGGCTCCCAGGCGCAGGTTCTCGACCACGCTGAGGGTGGGGAACACGCGGCGCCCCTCGGGGACCTGCGAAATGCCCAGGCGCACGATCGAGTCGGCGCTGCTGCGCTGGATCGGCGCGCCGCGCAGCAGCACCTCGCCGGCATGCGGGCGCAACAACCCGCTGATCGTGCGCATCAGCGTGGTCTTGCCGGCGCCATTGGCTCCGAGCAGCGCGACGATCTCGCCTTCGGCAACGTCCAGGCTCACTCCCTTGAGGGCCTGGATATGCCCGTAGCGAACGTCCAGGTCACGGATTTCCAGCAGTTTCATGCTGCGGCCTCCTCGTCGTCGTCGTCGTCCTTGCCCAGGTAGGCCTCGATGACGTCGGGGTGGTTGCGGATGTGCTCCGGAGTGCCCTCGGCGATCTTGCGCCCGAAGTTGATGCACACGATATGGTCTGTGACGTTCATCACCACGTTCATGTCGTGCTCGACCAGCAGCACGCTGATGCCCTGGTCGCGCACCTCGAGGATGGTGCGGTTGAGCTCGGTCGACTCCTGGTCGTTCAGCCCCGCCGCCGGCTCGTCGAGGATCAGCAGGCGCGGCCCGGCCACCAGTGCGCGTGCCAGCTCCACGCGGCGCTGCACGCCGTAGGGCAGCGAGGCCACGTCCTCGTGCGCGAGCTTGTCCAGGCGCAGCTTCTCGAGCAGTTGCAGCACCGTGCGGCGCAGCTCGCCTTCCTCGCGGCGCTGCGCCGGCGTGGCCAGCAGGCCCTGCCACCATTGCTGGCGGGTGCGCAGGTGCATGCCGGCGAGCACGTTGTTGAGCACGCTCTGGCCCTGGAACAGGCGGATGGTCTGGAAGGTGCGGAAGATGCCGGCGCGTGCGATTCGGTGCGGCGCCCAGCCGGTGATGTCCTGCCCGGCGAAGCGCACATGCCCCTCGGTGGGTCTGTACACGCCGGTGATCAGGTTGAACGCGGTGGTCTTGCCGGCACCGTTGGGGCCGATCAGCCCGACCACCTGCGCCGCATCGACCGCGAAGCTCAGCGAGTCGACCGCCTTGAGGCCGCCGAAGCGGATGCCGACGCCGTCGAGGCGCAGCAGTTCGCGCGATGCCGTCGAGCCCGCGGTGTCCCGGGGCTGGCTGCTGTTGCTCATCGCGTGGCCTCCCGGCGCAGCATGCGCGGCCAGATTCCCTGCGGACGCAGCACCATGATCACCACCATCGCGATGCCGAAGGCGAAGTAGCGATATTGCGCGAAGCTGCGGAACGCCTGCGGCACCACGAACATCAGCGCCGTGCCCAGCAGCACGCCGGGAATCGAGCCCTGGCCGCCGACCAGCACGATGGCGAACAGCGTGACCGATTCGGTGAACACGAAGGCTCCCGGGCTGACCGCGGCCATCAGCGTGGCGAACAGCGTGCCGCCGAAGCCCGCCAGCGCGGCGCCGAGCGCGAACGCCAGCACACGGTACTTGCGGGTGTCGACGCCCATGGTCGTGGCCGCGAGCTGGTCGTGCTTGATGTAGTAGAAGGTTCGCCCCAGATGCGATCGGTCGAGGTTGCGGATCAGCAGCAGCACCGCTGCGAAAGCCACCCAGTCGAGCCAGAACTGCGCGTTCTGGCTGGCGGCCTGCCAGCCGAACAGCGACGGCACACCGATTCCGAACAGGCCGTCCGCGCCGCCGGTGATGTGACCGAGGTTGTTGTCGAGCGCGAGGATGAAAATGGAATTGAAGCCGATGGTGGCGACCAGCAGGTAGTCGCCGCGCAGGCGCGCGATCGGCGCGGCGATCAGCGCGCCGGCCAGTGCCGCGGCCACCACCGCGACGGGCCAGGTCAGCAGGATCGGCCAGCCGAAGGCCGTGTTCAGGATGGCAGTGACGTAGGCGCCGACGCCGAAGTACACGGCGTGTCCCATGTCGAACATGCCTGCGCGCCCCAGCACGATGTCCTGGCTGAGGGCGACGATGGCGTATACCGCGAACAACGCGGCGATGAACACCCAGGTCTGGTCGAGCACCAGCGGGATGCTCAGGCCGGCCAGCCACAGCACGGCGCCGACCCAGGGGCGGGTGAGCCCATCGAGCAAGGATTTCATCAGACTTTCTCCGCGACTCGTTCGCCGAGCAGGCCGGTGGGGCGCAGCAGCAGGATGCCGATCAGCAGCGCGAACGTGATGGCCTCCTGCCAGGAACTGGACACGAAACCGGCGGCGAAGGCGTTGAACAGCCCGAGCAGCACGCCGCCCAGCATCGCGCCAGGAATGTTGCCGATGCCTCCGATGATGGCGGCGATGAAGGCGTTGAGCCCGTAAGTCCAGCCCATCGTGAAGTACACCTGGCGGTAGTACAGGCCGATGAACAGCCCGCCGACCGCGCCGATCGCCGGGCCCAGCACGAACACGCTGGCGATCACTCGGTTGACGTTGATGCCCATCAGGCGCGCGGCGTCCTGGTCGCTGGCGGCCGCGCGCATCGCGGTGCCGTAGCGGGTGTGGTGCACGAACCAGTACAACACGCCCATGAGCAGCGCCGAGCCGCCCATGATCAGCACCTGCACGAGGTCGATGCGGGCGCCGCCCAGGTTCCACGAGCCGCTGGGCAGCAGGTGGCTGGGGAATACGCGCAGCTGCGGGCCCCAGATCAGCATGATGCCGTTCTCGATGAACAGCGAGGCCCCCAGCGCCGACACCACCGCCGACAGGCGGTCGGCCCGTCGCAGCGGTCGATACGCCGTGAATTCGAGCACCAGCCCCGCGGCACCCACCGCGATGGCCGCCAGCAGGAACGCGCCGCCCAGCAGCAGAAGGTGCGATTGGCCGCTTCCGGCACCGGAGCCCAGGGCCACCAGGCCGATGTAGGCGCCGAAGATGCACAGGTCGCCGTGGGCGAAATTGATCAGTCGCAGCACGCCGTAGACCATCGTGTAGCCGAGGGCGATGAGCGCATAGATGCCGCCGACGGTCAGGCCGTTGACGAGTTGCTGCAGCACGGTGCTCAGCATGGGAGCTTCTCCTGCCGGGCGCCGGCGAGAACGGGCCGCGACGCGGGCGGCGCTTGGCCGCCGCGGTGCGTCACGGCGCCGCCTGTCGCCGGCGCGCGCCCGGGGTGGGGCTTACTTGGCCGCTGCGGCCGGATAGGTGATCTTGTAGGCGCCGCTCGACGTCACCTCGAAGGCGACATAGGGGCTGCCGGTGCGCTCACCCACGGCATTCCACGAGAACGTGCCCGTCAGGCCCTCGAAGTTGTGCAGCTTGTGCAGCGCCGGGATCAGCTTGGCCGGCTCCACGCTCTTGATCTGCTCGGCCGTGTACAGCACCGCGCGCAGGCCGTCGGCGTTGGTCAGCGTGAAGATGCTGGGCGGCTGGTGACCGTAGGCCGACTGGAACTGGGACAGGAACTCCTTGGCCGCCGGGTAGGGCAGGTCTTCCGGCGCGGGCACGTTGATGATCACGGCACCGGCCGCGGCACTGCCGGCGATCTTCGCGAAAGCCACGTTCTGGTTGGCATCACCACCCACGAAACCTGCCTTCATGCCGAGCTGGGCCATCTGCGCCTTGATCAGGCCGCCGTCGGTGTAGTAGCCGGAGAAATACACGACCTGCGGGTTCAGCGCCTTGAGCTTGGTCAGCACCGGGGTGTAGTTCTGCGATCCGGCGCTGATGTAGGCCTTGTCGACGATGTCGATGCCGTCCTTCTTCGCATCGGCGATCACGGCCTTGGCCAGCCCGGTGGAAAAGCTCGAGTGGTCGGTGATCACGGCCACGCGCTTGTAGCCCATGGCCTTGAAGTAGCCGGCGGTGAACACGGCCTCGGCACTGTTCGGCGGGGCGTTTCGGAAAAAGGTCTTGTAGCCGCGCTTGGTCAGCTCGTCGCTGGTTCCGTCGGAAGTCTGGATGACATTGGCGCGGGCGTAGATCGGTTGCGCGGCAAGCGCGGCTCCGCTGGTGTAGCTGCCGATCACCGCCAGCACGCCGTCATTGACCAGCTGGCGGGCGCAGATCGCGGCCGGGGCGGCCTCGCCCTGGTCGTCGCACACCTGCACCTTGAGCTGGTGGCCGAGCAGTCCGCCCTTGGCGTTCTGCTGCTTGACCAGCAGCTTGACGGCATCGGCGATGCCCTGGCCCTCGTTGGCGTACTGCCCGGTGATCGGCGCCTGCACGCCGATGGTGATCGGGGTGGCGGCCTGCGCCGCGCCGGCGCCCAGGGTTCCCGCCACCAGACTGAACAGAACCGTCTTGCAAAGCTTGTGCATCATGGTCTCGCCCGAAAAAGGAGATGGAACGTGGCGGGGCGCTCGCGGTAGCCCCGTCGTCGACTGTTGCCTCGCGCAGTCGCCGGGCGGCGAACGCGCGTGGGGCAATCACACGCAACCCGCACCATAGCCGGTTGCACCTTTGGGTGCATCAGGGTTACACCCAGGGTTGTAAAAAAGTTGCACGCCGGCGCTCCCGGCATCTTTACATCCCCGCGCGACAGTGCAACCATCCGCTTGTTCCTGGGCAACCGCAACACAGCAAGGGTATTCGATGAGCGTGACGACAATCGGCGTGAAACTGGACGATCAGGTGCGGGGGCGCATCAAATCGGCTGCCGAAGCGCAAGGCCGCACCGCCCATTACTTGGTCAAGCAATGGATTCTGCAGGGGCTGGAGCGCCAGGAACGTGGCGAGACCTTGCCGCAGGGCGACGACCAGGACGAGGTGCAACCTTCGGAGCAACCCCAGGTTCACGATACGCCGCCGGTGCCTTTCCTGGAAATGGCGCAGGACGTGCAGCCGCAGACTGTGTTGCGCGCAGCGATCACCGCCGCGTATCGACGCCCCGAGGCCGAATGCGTGCCGGCGCTGGTGGCGCAGGCCGAGATGCCGGCGTCTATGTCGGCCGAAGCGCGCAGTACCGCGCGCGAGCTGGCGCTCAAGCTGCGCTCCAAGCGCACCCGCGGCGTGGTCGAGACCCTGCTGCAGGAGTACGCGCTGTCGAGCCAGGAGGGCATCGCGCTGATGTGCCTGGCCGAAGCGCTGCTTCGAATTCCCGACAGCGCCACGCGCGACGCGCTGATTCGCGACAAGGTCGGCTCCGGCGACTGGCAGAGCCATCTCGGCGGGGGCCGCTCGCTGTTCGTCAACGCCGCCACCTGGGGGCTGCTGCTGACCGGGCGCCTGGTCGCCACGAGCAGCGAGTCGACGCTGTCGTCGGTGCTCACGCGCCTGGTGGCGCGCAGCGGCGAACCGGTGGTGCGAGGCGGCGTGAACATCGCGATGCGCCTGATGGGCGAGCAGTTCGTGCTGGGCCAGACCATCGCCGACGCGCTGGCCAACAGCCGCAAGTGGGAGGCCAAGGGCTTTCGCCATTCCTACGACATGCTGGGCGAGGCGGCGCTGACGGCACGTGACGCCGAGCGCTACCTGCGCGACTACGAGCAGGCCATCCACGCCATCGGCAAGTCGGCGCAGCGCCGCGGGATCTACGAAGGCCCGGGCATCTCGATCAAGCTGTCGGCATTGCACCCGCGCTACAGCCGCGCGCAGCGGCATCGCGTGATGGACGAGCTGCTGCCGCGCCTGGGCCACCTGGCCCGGCTGGCCAGGCGCTACGACATCGGCCTGAACATCGATGCCGAGGAGGCCGACCGCCTGGAGCTGTCGCTGGACCTGCTGGAGAGTCTTTGCTTCGACCCCACGCTGCAGGGCTGGAACGGCATCGGCTTCGTCGTGCAGGCCTACCAGAAGCGCGCGCCCTTCGTGCTCGACTTCCTGATCGACCTGGCGCAACGTTCGCGCCGACGCCTGATGGTCCGTCTGGTCAAGGGAGCCTACTGGGATTCGGAGATCAAGCGCGCGCAGCTCGACGGCCTGGAAGGTTTCCCGGTGTTCACGCGCAAGACCCACACCGACGTGTCCTACCTGGCCTGCGCGCGCAAGCTGCTGTCGGCGCCGCAGGCGGTGTTCCCGCAGTTCGCCACGCACAACGCGCACACCGTGGCCGCGATCCACGCCATGGCGGGGGACAATTTCTACCTCGGCCAGTACGAGTTCCAGTGCCTGCACGGCATGGGCGAGCCGCTGTACGAGGAGGTCGTGTCGGCCGAAGGACTGCGCCGCCCCTGTCGCATCTACGCGCCCGTGGGCACCCACGAGACCCTGCTGGCCTACCTGGTGCGGCGCCTGCTGGAAAACGGCGCGAACACCTCGTTCGTGCACAAGATCAACGACCCGAAACTCGATCTCGACGAGATCGTCTCCGATCCGGTGGAGCTCGCGCGCCAGATCCATCCGCTCGGGGCGCCGCACGAGAAGATCGCGCTGCCGGCCGCGTTGTACGGCGCGCAGCGCGCCAACTCCTCGGGCCTCGACCTGAGCAACGAGCAGCGACTGGGCGCGCTGGCCGCCGCCGGGCTGGCCGGGCTCGATACCTCGTGGCTGGCGCGCCCGATCCTGGGCAGCGGCGAGCACGACGGCGTGGCGCGCGCGGTGACCAACCCGGCCGATCTGCGCGACGTCGTCGGCACCGTGCACGAGGCCACGCCCGAGCTGTGCGCGCGGGCGGTCGGCGAAGCCCTGGCGGAGGCCCCGGTGTGGCAGGCAACGCCGCCGGCCGACCGCGCCGCCATCCTGCTTCGTGCCGCCGACCTGCTCGAGGAACGCCTGCCCCGCCTGGCCGGCCTGGTCGTGCGCGAAGCAGGGCGTTCGCTGCCGTCGGCCATCGGCGAGGTTCGCGAGGCGGTGGACTTCCTGCGCTACTACTCGGCGCAGGTGTCGAGCCGCTTCCACAACACCGAGCACCGCCCGCTGGGCCCGGTGGTGGCCATCAGCCCCTGGAATTTCCCGCTGGCCATTTTCATGGGGCAGGTCGCGGCCGCGCTCGCCGCCGGCAACGTGGTGCTGGCCAAGCCGGCCGAGCAGACTCCGCTGATCGCGCACGCCGCCGTGAACATCCTGCTCGAGGCGGGGCTGCCACACGGCGCGGTGCAGCTGCTGCCTGGCGACGGCAAGGTGGGGGCTGCGCTGGTCGGCGATGCGCGTGTGCGCGGCGTGCTGTTCACCGGCTCCACCGAAGTGGCGCGCCTGATCCAGGCCCAGCTTGCGCAGCGCCTGGACTCACATGGGCTGCCGATTCCGCTGATCGCGGAAACCGGCGGGCAGAACGCGATGGTCGTCGACTCGTCGGCGCTGCCCGAGCAGGCCGTGGCCGACATCATCTCGTCGGCCTTCGACTCGGCCGGGCAGCGCTGCTCGGCGCTGCGCATCCTGCTGGTGCAGGAGGACGCCGCCGATCGCCTGCTGGAGATGTTGCGCGGGGCCATGGACGAGCTGGTCATCGGGCGCCCGGATCGCCTGAGCAGCGACATCGGGCCGGTGATCAGCGCCGAAGCTCGCGACACCATCTCGCAGCATGTCGAGGCCATGCGCGGCCGAGGCTTCAAGATCTACTCGCCGAGCCTGCCTGAGGAGACACGCCACGGCCATTTCGTGGCGCCGACCCTGATCGAAATCCCTTCCATCGACGTGCTGGGTCGCGAGGTATTCGGACCCGTGCTGCACGTGCTGCGCTACCGCACGCCCCAGCTCGAGGCCTCGATCGACGCGGTGAACGCGCTGGGCTACGGGCTGACCTTCGGCATCCACAGTCGAATCGACGAAAGCATCGCGAAAGTGAGCTCGCGGATTCGTGCCGGCAACATCTACGTCAACCGCAACATCATCGGCGCGGTGGTCGGCGTGCAGCCCTTCGGCGGCCACGGGCGCTCGGGCACCGGACCGAAGGCTGGAGGCCCGCTGTACCTGCGGCGGCTCGTGGCGCCGGCCTGCGCTCCGTTCCTGGCCTGCGCCGGCGCCCCGCAGGCGCTGCTTGCGCTGATCGATGCGCTGCGCGATCAGGGCATCGACACCGCGGCCCTGCAGGTCTACGTGGAGCAGGCGCCGAGCCTGGAGCCGGTGCTGCTGGCCGGGCCCGTGGGCGAACAGAACCAGTACAGCCTGTCGCCGCGCGGCCAGCTGCTGTGCCGTGCCTCGACGCGCGAGGGTCTGCTGCGCCAGGCCGCCGCGGCGCTGGCCACCGGCAACACCGCGCTGCTGAGCGGCCCGCATGCCGAAGCTGCGTTGAAGCTGGTGCCCGAAGCCTTGCGCCGGCAGGTTCGTGGCTTCGCCGCCGACGACCTGCCCGACGCCGCGCTGTACCAGGGCGACCCCGCAGGACTGATGGCCCTGCAGGCCGAGGTGGCTCGTTACGAGCATGCGGTGGTCAGCGTGTACGCGCTCGCCAGTGGCGGGCTCAAGGAGTCCGAGTATCCGCTCGAACTGCTGTTGCACGAGCAGTCGATCAGCGTCAACACGGCAGCCGCCGGAGGCAATGCGAGCCTGATGAGCATCGGCTGATCACTGCGCGGCCGCGGGCACGGCGCAGGCCTGGCGAATCTGCTCGCGCAGATCGTCGAGCAGGGCGCGTCGCCGAGCCGTGGCCGCGCGCTTGCGCGCGTGTACCTGCTCCAGCGGAAGACGCGCGCGGCGCAGCGAGATGGACCAGCAGCGGGTCGCCGTCGGCGTGGCCCCGTGTTCCCGCGCGAATTCGTCGTAGGCGAACGCGAAGCGCCTGCGCTTGCGCAGGCTGCGGTAGATATGCTGGGCGTCGCTGACAAGCTCCAGATGGGTGCATTCGGAGCAGCTGGCCAGCTCGCGGGCCGCCTCCAGCAGCAGATCGCGCGGGCGCAGCCCATGCATCGCGCGGGTGAGTGCGCGCACCTGTTCACGTCCGCCCGATCCGTCCGGGCCCTGCAGGCAGCCGATGTGCAGGCTGCGGCCGAGGCCGTGCTGGCGAAAGCCCAGCACCATGGTGTAGCAACGCCGCGAGCCCTGGGTCAGCGACAGGGCCCATTCGCCCTCCTTGCCGAAGCGCGTGTCGTAGTGCAGTTCGAGGCGCGCGGGCTGCTCGAACAGCGCGTCGATGCGCGCCAGCAACATGTGGCCGCGCGCGGCACGCTCGCACAGCGGCAGCCAGCCGATCTGCTCGCAAGTCTCGTAATGGGCGCGCAAGGCTTCCAGGCGACCCCAGCGGTTGAAGGCCCGGCACTGGTAGGGGCGATGCAGACGCTCGAGCAGCTCCGGGCGAAGCACCACGAGGCGTCGCATCCATGGGCGCTCGGACAGATAGCGCAGCCAGGCCTGCTGGCTGCGCCCGTAGAGCAGACTGCGGGCGATGAATTTCCAGCGTCGAACCGGCTCTTGCGCGTAGAGCCGGCCCGATACGTGCAACAGCGCGTCGAACATTTCGTGTCTTTGGGATCCCTGTCATCTGTGCGGATGCCGAGATGATGGCGCGACAGGGCCCCGCCGGGTGCGGGTTCACCGGGGAATCACGACCCTGCAACAACCCGGAGGTGCCTGGCCTAACAGGGGCTCTGAGCGCCCCCGGGGCCGGGCTGCGCCCAGCCCGTTCCATCTCGCAGCTTGCAGGCTGCCCGGAAGGGGCGCCTCCCGGGCGCGGGCAGGCCTTTGGGTGCTCGGGGGAATCGCTGCGGGCGCCGCCGCGCTGCCCCATGTGCTGTTGCAATGGGGCGCGGAGGAACGCTCATGCAAGCTCGACTCGCCCGGGGAATCCTGGTCGCCGCCGCAGCGCTCGTGGTCGCGCTGCCGCGTTGCGCCATGGCCGCGCAGCCGCGGCTGCCGGCGCTGATCGCGCATCGCGCGGGCGCCGCCGATGCGCCCGAGAACACCCTGGCCGCGATCCGCGCCGCGCTGGCCCATCACAGCGACGGGATCTGGCTGTCGGTGCAGCTCAGCCGCGACGGCGTCGCGGTGCTCTACCGGCCGGCCGATCTGTCGGCGCTGACGCCGTCGCGCGGACCCGTGGCGTCCAGGACGGCGGCCCAGCTGGCGCGCATCAATGCCGGCTACGCGTTTCGCGGTGGCGACCCGGGCGCCCCGTGGCCGTATCGGGCCCATGCGCAGGGCATCCCGACCCTGCAGCAGGCGCTGCGCCTGATCGATCGGCGAGTTCCCGTGTACCTGGACCTGAAGTCGCTGCCGGCGCAGCCGCTGGTGGCCGCGGTCGCCAGGGTGCTGGATGCCGAACGCGCATGGTCGACGGTGCGCCTGTACTCGACCGATGCACGCTTCCAGCAGCTTCTCGCCGGGCGTGCGCAGGCACGCCTGTTCGAGTCCCGCGATCTCACGCGCCGGAGGCTGTTCGCGCTGCCGCTGAGCGCGCGTTGCCAGCCCCCGCCCGCGGGTACCTGGATGGGGCTGGAGCTGCGCCTGCCGGTCGAGCTGACCGAGCACTTCACGCTGGGCCTCGGGCGCAGCCGCTTCGACGCACGGCCGTGGAGCGCCGCGTCGGTAGCCTGCATGCGCCAGGCACCGCGGGTGCACCTGGTGGCTTTCGCGGTCAACTCGGCACGCGCCTATCGCGAGGCCGCCTGCCTGGGCCTGGACGCGGTACTGGTGAACTCCCCGGCGCGCATGCGGCAGGTGCGCGCGGCGGCGGCCCGCGGGCTGCATTGCCGCCGCTGATCCGGCCGCCAGGCTCGAAGCGCGAGGCCAGGCGGGCGCTCGACGCGCTGCGCGCCGGGCGCCTGCGGGGTGCCGCGGTGCTGCGGCGCCGATGCCGGCACGCGAGACGGCCGGCGGCGCGGCCGCAGGTATGCTTGAGCCATGCCCGAGCCCCTCGAACCCGCAAGCCCGGCCGCCAGCGCAGCGCCGGCCGATGCGCAGGCCGACCGCGCCTTCATGCGACTGGCCCTGGACCAGGCGCACAACGCGTGGCTGCTGGGCGAGGTTCCGGTGGGCGCGGTGATCGTGCGCGACGGCAAGGTGCTGGCCACCGGTTACAACCGGCCGATCGGCGACTCCGACCCGACCGCGCATGCGGAAATCGTGGCGCTGCGCCAGGCGGCCAGCCTGCTGGGCAACTACAGGCTTCCCGGCTGCACCCTGTACGTCACGCTGGAGCCCTGCGCGATGTGCGCGATGGCGCTGATGCACGCCCGGGTGCAGCGCGTGGTGTTCGGCACCCGCGACCCCAAGACGGGGGCCGCCGGAAGCGTGCTCAATCTGTTCGAAGAGCCTCGCCTGAACCACCATGCCGAATTGCTGGGCGGCGTGGAGGCCGAGGCCTGCGCCAGCTTGCTGCAGGATTTTTTCCGTAGCCGGCGCGCGGCCACGCGGGCTGCGCAAGCGGCTTCCGAGCCGGCGCCGGCGCCTCACAGCGGCGGCATCGACGTCGACCACCTCGACGAGCCAGGCGCGGAGTTCGACACCTGAACGCACGCGCGTTGCGTGCCTTCCGATCCTTTCCACCATGCCCGATTCCCGTTCTTCGAGCCGAGGCGAGCTTCGCCTGCTTTCCCCTTCGGGCGCGGTACCCGATGCGCAGCGCGTGCAACGCGCAGTGGCCCACCTGGAGGCGCTGGGCTTCCGGGTGCGCGTGGACGCCGCCGCGCTGGCGCGCGAACAGCGCTTCGCCGGCAGTGATTCGCGTCGCCTGCAGGCGCTGCACCGAGCAGCGCGCGGGCGCGCCGGCGTGGTCATGGCCACGCGCGGCGGCTACGGGCTCACGCGCATGCTCGATCGCATCGACTACACGCTGCTGCACGAAGCGGTGAGCCGGCGCGGCCAGGTCTGGGTCGGGCACAGCGATTTCACCGCGCTGCAGCTGGCGATGCTGGCGCGCGCCGGCAGCATCACCTACAGCGGGCCGATGGCGGCCTTCGACTTCGGTGCCGAGCGGGTCGACGAAATCACCCGCGAGAGCTTTCTCGACGCGGTCGACGGGCGTCTGGAGGCCGTCGGCTTCGCCTGCGCCGACGCGCCTCGCGGCCTCGACGCGGCCGGCCCGCTATGGGGCGGCAACCTCAGCCTGGTGTGCAGCCTCGTGGGCACTGCGTACCTGCCCGACGCACGCGGAGTGCTGTTCCTGGAGGACGTGGGGGAGCATCCCTATCGCATCGAGCGCATGTTCACCCAGCTGCTGAACTCCGGCGTGCTGCAGCGCCAGCGCGCGGTGCTGCTGGGTGCGTTCACCGAGTACCGCCTGGTCCCGCACGACGCGGGCTACGACCTGCAGGCCGCCGTCGCCTGGCTGCGCCGGCAGCTGCGGGCGCACGGCATCCCCGTGCTGGGTGGCCTGCCGTTCGGGCATGTCCGGACCAAGCTGACCCTGCCGCACGGCGCGCATTGCCGACTGGTGCGCGACGGTGGCGATGCCTATCTGGTGTTCGGCCATGCCCACGCCGGGCATCATCGCGTTGCGGCACATGGTGGCGGGCATACGCATGGCGCGCACGGCGCCGGCCACGATTCCCATTGATCGGCGCGCGCCGGCTCAGGCGCGGGCGCTGCCCTCGGCGGCCTGGGCCAGCGCGACCAGGTCCTCGGTCGACAGCACGCGAGGAATATCCAGCAGGATGATGAAGCCTTCATCCACGCGCGCCATGCCCTGGATGAATTCGCGTTGCAAGCCGGTGCCGAAGGCGGGGGGCGGCTCGATCTGCGTGCCGTCCAGGTCGAGCACGGCGTTGACCGCATCCACCAGAACTCCCAGCGCCTGCGCGCCGGCGCCGCTGTGCAGTTCGACGATGACGATGCAGGTGCGTGCCCGCAATTCGGTCGGTGGGCGCCCGAAGCGCTGCGCGAGGTCGATCACCGGAACGACATGCCCGCGCAGGTTGATCACGCCGTGCACGAAACCGGGCATCATCGGCACGGTCGTCGGGCGGGCGTACTCGATGATCTCGCGCACGCCGAGGATGTCGAGTCCGTAGGACTCGCCCTGCAGCGTGAAGGTCAGGTACTGGCCGGGAGCGGCCGCCGCGAGCGCGGCGTCGCGGGTCGGCAGCGAGCTGCCGGCGGCTACGGGGAGGTTCATGGTATTCGCACCTTGCATGCGGCACGGGGAGATCAGAACTTGACGAATTCAGCGGGCGCTTCGCCTGCGCCGGTCGCGTCGCGGGCAGGGCGGGGGGCGGGCGCGGCCGGGCGCCGGGCGGACGCGGCGGCACGCGGCGCGACGCCCGCCTGCGCGGCGCCTGCGGCCTGCAGCCTGAAGCGCGCCACGGCAGACTGCAGGTCCGCGGCCTGGCCGTTCATCTCCTCGGCGGTGGCCGCCAGCTGCTCCGACGCCGACGCATTTTGCTGCGTCGCCGCGCTGACCTGGGCCACCGCCTGGTTGATCTGCCCGATGCCCACCGATTGTTCATCGCTGGCGGCGTGGATCTCCTCCACCAGGTCCGAGGTCTTCAGAATCGACGGCACCATCTGCTTCAGCAGCGCGCCGGCGCTTTCGGCCTGACGCACGGAACCCGACGCGAGGTCGCCGATTTCCTTGGCCGCGACCTGGGCGCGCTCCGCCAGCTTGCGCACTTCGGCGGCGACCACGGCGAAACCCTTGCCGTGCTCGCCGGCGCGCGCGGCCTCGATGGCGGCGTTGAGCGCCAGCATGTTGGTCTGGTAGGCGATGTCGTCGACGATGGAGATGCGCTCGGCGATCGCCTGCATGTCGGCCACCGTGCGCTGGACCGCCTCGCCCCCGTCGCGCGCCTGCTGCGCGGCCTGCTGCGCCATGCCGGCGGTCAGGCGCGCGTTGTCGGCGTTCTGCTTCACCGACGCCGCCGACTGCTGCAGCGTGGCCGAGGTCTCCTCGATCGACGCGGCCTGCTCCGAAGCCCCCTGCGACAGGCTTTGCGACGTGCTCGAGACCTGCTCGGACGCGGCCGTCAGGTTGTCGGCGGCGGCGCGCACCGACGAGATGGTCTCGGTCAGGCTGCGCACCATCTCGCCCAGCGCCCCCAGCAACTTGCCGGTTTCATCGCGCGTCGCGGCCTGCACGCGCACCGAGAGGTCGCCGGCGGCGACATGCTCGGCGACGTTCACGGCCTGCGCCAGCGGGCGCGTGATGGAGCGGGTGATCCACCATGCCAGCAGGCCCGACAGCAGCGCCGCAGCGATGCCCAGCGCGACCAGCATGCCCAGCGCGCGGCTGAAGTCGCTGTCGGCCTGTTGCACCACCGCTTCGCTGTCGGCCTGCTGGAATTGCCCGAAATCCTGCAATGCAGCCATCCAGCGGGCCTGCAGCGGAGCGACCCGGGTGCGCAGCAGTTGCAGTGCGTCGGCGTTCTTGTTCGCCAGGCCCAGGTCGATGGCCTGTTGCGCCACCGGCACGTCCTGGGCGCGCGCGAGCGCGACCTGTTGCAGCAGTTCACGCCCGCGCGGCTTGCTGACCAGGGGCGTGAGCTTGCCGATGATCTGCAGGTACTGCGCCATCTGCTGTTTGTGCACCTCGAGTTCGGCCTGCATGGCAGCCGGGTCGGTGATCAGCACGATGTTGCGGCTCGACACCGCGAGCTCCTGCACCAGCAACTGCGCCTGCGCGGCCAGGCGCTCCTTGGTGGCGTTGCCGAACGCGATCGTGTCCATGTTCGACTTCATCTGGCGCATGCCGGTCACGCCCAGGGCCACGATGGCCAGCAGCAGGACCAGTACGACGCCGAAGCTGGCACCCAGGCGGGTGGCGATTTTCCAGTGTTTCACGATGACTCCCTCAAGACGATGGCCACGAAGGCGCGATGACTTCCGATGCGGCTCAAGCGGCCTGCGAAGCGGGGCGCGCGGCAGGAAGCGCCCCCAGCAGCGCCGGCACGTCGAGAATCAAGGCGACGCGGCCGTTGCCGAGGATGGTGGACCCGCCGATTCCGCGCAGATGCGCGAACAGCGAGCCCAGGGGTTTGATCACGGTCTGGTATTCGCCGAGCAGGCGCTCGACGACCAGACCCACGCGTTGCCCGCCGGCGCTCACAACCACCACGTTGCGGCGCGCTGCCGACGCCTGTGCGCCGGGTTCGCCCCGGGCGCCCAGCGCCTGCTCCAGGTGCAGCAGCGGCAGCACCTCGCCGCGCAGGTTGATGTAGCCCTGCTGCGGCGCCTGCGCCGGGTATTGCAGGCACTCGACGACGGCGTCCAGGGGCAGCACGTAGCTGCGCCCGGCGCTTTCGATCAGGAATCCGTCGATGATGGCCAGGGTCAGCGGCAGGCGCAGACGCATGGTGGTGCCGGCGCCAGCTTCGCTGTGGATGTCGATGCTGCCGCGTATGGCTTCGATGTTGCGCCGCACCACGTCCATGCCCACGCCGCGCCCCGACAGGTCGGTGATGGTCTCGGCGGTGGAGAAGCCGGGCTCGAAGATCAGCTTCCAGACCTCGGCGTCGGGCATGGCCTGCGCCGCGTCGGCTGCCAGCAGGCCGCGTTGCACGGCCTTGGCGCAGATGCGCTCGCGGCTGAGTCCGGCTCCGTCGTCGGCGACCTCGATGACGATGCTGCCGGCGTCGTGGCTGGCCGACAGGCGCAGCGTGCCCTGCGCGGGCTTGCCGCGCGACTGGCGCACCTCGGGGGTTTCCAGCCCGTGGTCCATGGCGTTGCGCACCAGGTGCATCAGCGGGTCGGTGATGCTTTCCACCAGCGACTTGTCCATCTCGGTGTCGCCGCCCTGGATCACCAGCGCGATGTCCTTGCCCAGTTCGCGCGCGGTGTCGCGCACCACGCGCTGGAAGCGGGCGAAGGTCTCGCCGATTTCCACCATGCGAAGCTTGAGCGCGCGCTCGCGGATCTCCTCGACCAGGCGCGTGACCTGCGCGGCGGCCTCGACCTGCTCCGGGCGCTGCGCCTGCAGTGCGTTGCCGGCACCGGCGATCACCAGTTCGCCCACCAGGTCGATCAGCGCATCGAGCTTGTCGGCGGCCACGCGCAGCATCTGGCCTTCGCGCCCGCGCCGCTCCTTGACCTGGCGCTGCTTGTCCAGCGCGGCCTGCACGATCGGCTCGTGCGTGGCGCCGTCACGCACCAGGATCTTGCCCAGCGGCTCGTGCTCGCCGTGGTCCTGCGCCGCCTGCTGCTCGACCAGCGCCTGCTCGAGTTCGTGGCGCGTCAGCGTGCCGACCTGCACCAGCAGCTCGCCCAGTCGCATCTCGTCCTCGGGCAGCGCGCGGATGCGTTCGACGTACTCGGCGATGCGACTGTGCGCCGGCAGGATGCAGATGTCGCTGTCGTCGCGCACGAACTCGAACACCGCCTCGATGTCGGCCTTGCTCGCGTCGCTGCGGAAGTTGATCTCGAAGCCCAGGTAGCAGGACTCGGGCTCGAGCGTCGGCAGCGACGGCAGCGCGTCGTCCAGCGTGGCCAGCGCGACGATGTCGCCGAGGCCTCGCAGGTAGCGGATGAAGGCCAGCGGATCCATGCCGTTGCGCAGGCAGTCGCGCCCGAATCGCAGCGAGATATGCCAGCTCGCGGTGGCCGCGGCCTGCGGCTGCAGGCGCACCACGGCGTCGGGCTCGGGCAGCGAGGTCAGTGCGCCGGGAGCGCCGGGAGCGCCGGGCTGCGGCGCCGCGGCGGACGGGATGGCAGGCGCGGCAGGCGGGGC
>JAJZTW010000104.1 GCA_021847345.1 Pseudomonadota bacterium | reverse complement strand
GGGGCATGTGCCCTAGAGCATGACTGAGCTGCGGCAGTTCGCGACAGGCCGCGCGGCGGCAACATGCGACGACGAAAAATCAAGGCCCTAGTGCGTGCGCGGTAAGCGACTCTATTCCCCGCGCACAGTCAGTGTTCCGTTCAAATAAAGTCGCAAACAGCGCATTAAAGTCGCAAACAGCGCTCGCGGCGGGCTGCGCCTCAGCGCGGTGCGGCAAAGTCGCAAACGCCCGCACCGTCGACATACTGCGGTCGGGCAACTGATCCGCGTCTGTCCGGAACCATGCTTTCGCTGGCGCCAAGGTGAGCTTCCACAGGGAAGCTCACCGCTCTGGCGGAGGCAGCGTCACGACGAAACGAATGCGGGCAACCATTGAGCGAGGACGCACATTTGAGTTACCCCAGGGAAGATCAATGGTGAGCCTCCACAGGCAAGAGTGCGGTCACGGCGCTGCCTTGCGGTGAAGACTTGGCACAAGGAGTGGTAACGCCAGAGGCGCGGACTTTGCGGACGCCGACGCGCATTCAGCGGCCGGTGCCCACCCGATGCAGCAGCTCTACTTCGCGGCCGTGCAATGGTTGGTGCTTGCCTGTACCAGACCCTTGACTAGGTAGCCGAGGGACAGGTGCTCGGCCTTTGGCGTCGCCCACGTGGCCGACGCGAGCGGCCGGTATCGCCCCCGTTGTCGCTGCTTGACCGTCTGGTCCGATCACGCTTGAGGCAGGCCTTGGAACCCTCGACCGGCTACGCCCTGTCTGCGGGAGCGGCTCGCGATCCGTGGCGTTGCATCTGTATCGCAAACGCAATACAATGATCTCATGAAGTCCGCAGTCATCCCCCAGATCCGCGTCGAGCCCGAGCTCCGGGCCGAACTCGAGTCCGTGCTCAAGCAAGGCGAGACCCTGACCGACTTCATCGAAGCGACAGTGCGAAGCGCAATCGCGTTCAGGCGAGTGCAGATGGCCTTCCATGAGCGTGCCCGAGCTGCGTCGGATGAATATCACCGCACAGGCGTCGGCACGCCGGTCGAGGCGGTGCTCGACCGGCTGCAAGCCAAGCTCGAGACCAAGCGCAAGAAGCTCGCTCGATGACGTTCGAAGTCCAGTTGACGCCGACAGCGGAGTCAGACCTGGAGCGTCTGTTTGATCACTTGCTCGATCGAGCTGAGACCACCGAGGACCTCGACCGCGCACAAGCGGCGATCGATTCCATCAGGGCGCTGATGCAGCGGCAGCTTGCACTCACGCCCTACAGCTTTCGCAAGGCCGCCCAGAATCCCGCCCAGAGAGAGCTGATCATGCCCTTTGGAGGCACCGGGTACGTCGCCCTGTACGAGATCGTCAGTGCCTCGAAGGTTGTGGTGCTGGCGGTGCGCCATCAGCGCGAAGAGGACTATCACTGATCCGACGCCCCGGGGGGCTCTGCGCCGCTTTGGACCCGATCGCTGCCACCTGCAGGCGGCTGCTTGCGCGCGGGCACCGGCCCTTGCTCAGGACGGGCCCGGGGACTGCGATGGCCGACCTACAGACGCAGGGCTGCTGACCGGAGGTCGGCCCTTGGGGGCATTGGCCGGAGCGAGTTCCAAGCCTGCATGCAGCGAAATGGGTCAGTCGTGTCGCGTTCTTGGTACATGCACGTCCCGCGCCCTCGAACGCGGCCAGCAAGGTCTCCGAGACCGCGTCTTCGGCCCATGCGATGTTGCGAAGCTGCAGTTGGGCAAGGCGCAGCAGCGTCGGGCGCATGGCGTGCAACTGCTCGCTGAAGGCTTGCTCATCGGCCGGAGTCATTTTGGCTGGGAGTCCGCGGGAATCCGCTCGGGCGGGCGCAGGACAAGGGTCGGAATGGGGCGGATTCTTGCATGAGCGCAAGCGAGCTCGGAAGCATCCAGGGCCCAGGTGTCAGGAATTTGCGTCCCGTCCGACCAATGGGCAGAACCAAAGTGGGCGCAATGGCGCCCAAGGCTCGACCCACCATTCCGAGGGGATCCATCATGACACAGGCAACGACAGCGACGTCGCGTGGCATCGGCGAGAGGGGACATTTGTTGATCCAGCTCTGGGGGCTGGTCGAGACGGGGCTGGATGGGCTGCGATCGCCGGCACTGCTGGCGGCCCGGCTGTACGTGTCCTACGTGTTCTTCAGCTCCGGCCTGCAGAGCCTGCGCGACTGGGCCGGCACGGTGTGGCTCTACCAGAACGAATTCCACGTCGCCCTGCTTCCCCCTCATGTTGCCGCGGTGGTCGGCACTGCGGGCGAACTGCTGTTGCCTCCGCTGGTCGCCCTCGGGCTGCTCGGACGTTTCAGCGCTCTGGGCCTGTTCGTGGTGAACCTTGTCGCGCTGCTGTCCTACATGTACGCGCTGCAGGTGCCGGCGATCATGTTCCACTTCATCTGGGGCGGCCTGATCCTGATGATCGCGCTCTGGGGTCCCGGGGCATGGTCGGTCGACGCCTGGCGCACGGCGCGCCGCGCCCGCTGAGGAGATCGGGAATGCAGCGATCCGAACTCGCAAGGCGCCTGGACGGCGTGCGGTGGAACGGTTTCCACACTACGGTGACCCTGGCACTGGGCGTGGGCTGGCTGCTCGACGCCTTCGAGGTGACCATCGTCGGCAACGTTATCGGGGTGTTCAAGCACCTCTGGCACCTCAGCAACGCCGAGGCCTCCTGGGTGCTGAGCATCTGGTTCGTAGGCCTGATGATCGGTGCCTACGGCTTCGGCTTCCTGGCCGACCGCTTCGGGCGGCGGCGCCTGTTCCTGCTGACGCTGGCGCTGTACGGCAGCTTCACGCTGCTCACCGCGGTGGCCTGGAGCTACGGGGCCTTGCTCGCGTTCCGGCTGCTGACGGCCATCGGCGTGGGTGCGGAGTACTCGGCGGTCAACTCGGCAATCGCCGAATTCATCCCGGCGCGAAGTCGCGGGCGCGCCAATGCGGCGGTGATGAACTTCTGGTCGCTGGGGGCCATCGCAGCGGCCTTGGTCACCTTGTACCTGGTCAACGTGCTGCCGCCGCAATACGGCTGGCGCGTGGCTTTCGGTTTCGGCGCGCTGGTGGCGTTGAGCACTGCGTGGATGCGGCGCAGCATTCCCGAGTCGCCACGCTGGCTGCTCGAGCATGGGCGCGTCGAGCAAGCCGAGCAGGTCGTGCAGGGCATCGAGCAGGGGCGCACGCGGTGGGTGGCGCTGGCGTCTTGCGCACCAGACGAGCCTGCTAGCGAGCCGCGCGGCGTATGGGCGCAGACCCGCGAGTTGCTTCGGCGCCATCCGGGCAGGGTCGCGCTGGGCTGTGCGCTGGATTTTTCCGAAGCGGCGGGCTACTACGGATTGTTCGCGTTCCTGGCCCTGTTCATCCTGCCGGCGGTGCATGTACCCGACGGCTTCGCGCCGTTCTTCTACCTGATCGGTAACGTCGGCGCCCTGCTCGGCGGAACCCTGGTGGTGCTGCTGCTGGATCGTGCGGGCCGCAAGTCCACGGTGCCGGTGTTCTATCTGCTGGCGGCGGCCGGGGTGCTGGTGCTGGCCGCATCCATGCGCACTGGCTCGTGGGGGTGGGTGCTGGCCGCATTCACCCTGGCCAACCTGCTGGCGACCGGGGGCTGGATCTCGGCCTACCCGACCTTCTCGGAGATCTTCCCGACGGAGCTGCGGGCCACCGGGATCGGCATCTCGGTCGCCGTCGGACGGCTCGGAGCCTTCGCCGCACCCCTGGTGCTGACGGCGGTGGCCGATCGCTACGGCATGGTGCCGGCCCTGGTGCTGCTGTCGAGCTTCTGGCTCATCGGTGCCGTGGCGATGCTGCCGTGGCGTCGCTGGGGTGTCGAGGGCCGCGGCCGACCGCTGGAGGCCATGATGGTTCCGCAGGCCGCGCCATGAGCAGCTCCGCGCGAATCGCCGCCACGGATGCGGCACGGAAGCCCGGGCGCAGCTGTCCCCTGGACTATCGCTACCTTCCGGCCGATATCGGCGCAGCGCCGGCGCTGCGGGCCGAGCATGCGTATGTGATCGGCGGCCTGTATGGCAATGTCGAGGCTTTGCAGACCATCGAGGCCATGCGCGACGCCGAAGCCACGCAGGGGCGGGATGTGGCGCTGGTGTTCAATGGCGATGCC
>JAJZTW010000062.1 GCA_021847345.1 Pseudomonadota bacterium | reverse complement strand
CCCTGACAAATGGGCACGCCCACTGCGGCTCCGTCCGCCGATGGCGCATTGGCCAGTCATCAGCGACGTCTCGCTAGGTCTCTGGGCTCGCTTCGTGCTGGCCTGCCTTCACGAGGACCTCTGGACCGCACAGAAGTGGTCTCAATCCAGCCACACCGAGACGACGGACATGTCCAGGTTTGCTCGCTCCGCAGCAGAACTTGCGAGACTCAATCTGTGGAAACATCGCATGAGCGCCGAGAGCTTTCCCTGGCCCATCTCGTTGAGCCACCTGGCGCTCCAAGGGGCAGGCGAGGGAAGAGTCATCCTCTTCGTCGAGCCCGTGCGAAACGCAGCCGTCACCGGCGTGCAAATGGAACACGATGTCGACTTCTCGAGCCCATTGCGCCGTGCGCCGTGCGCGGCTCCTTCTTCAATGCTTCTTCCCGCGCCCTTGGAGCGCCTAGTCTTGCCTGCGGCTCTCGACGGCACCGACGGGCAACACCGCATCCGAGACGAGCCCTGTCGCGTCGCAGCGTCGAACGACCGCGAAGCGGTCCAGGCGTGGATCCTCAGTAGCGCAGCAACGCCGTCGACTGCAACGGTGTATCGGTCGGCAGGCGAGCGCTTGCTCAACTGGTGCTGGATCGAAAAGGGAAAGGCGCTGTCGTCCTTGGAGCGAGAAGATTTTGCGGAATTTGCGCAATTCCTGGCGAATCCCGTACCCATCGATCGCTGGATCGGTCCTCGAGCCGCACGGGACTCGCCACAGTGGCGTCCCTTCACGCAGCCCCTGAGCCCGACGACCTGTGTTTGCATGCTGGCCAGCATCAAGGCGTTGCTTCGCTGGCTCGCTGATCAGCGCTATGCCATGCTCAGGCTGCAAGCAGGCAGGCGGTATTTCGATAGAGACGGCATCTCGGATGTGCCCCCGAGCTACCACCTCCGGCAGATCTCGCGGACAGCTCCGCTCACGATGGACGAGTGGCTGTGGATACGCCGCGCGTTGGACGATCTCGAGCGCGACAGTGACGGCCAGCCCATTCGACTCATCGTGGAGCTGATGTATTACGGAAGCCTGAGTTGGCAACAGATTTCCAAACTGACGTTTTCGAGCGTCCAGCCAGCCGAGAGCGATGGCGCGTGGCGCGTTTGGATCGATTGCGGGAAAGAGGACGACCGCGCCTACCCGGTCGCGGCGCCCCCGCCACTGGCACACACACTACGTGCGTGGCTGCTGGCCCATCGCGACATGGAGGTGAAGTCGCTACTTCAGGAGCCGCTCCTGGCAAAGGATCCTTCGCTGCCGCGACGCCTCCTTCGCCCGGTCATGACGCGTGCCGCGGCGCAAGCGAGAGCTGCTGGGAGTGACGCGATCGCCGAGAGTCTTGCGCATCGATCAGCACGCATGCTAAAGGATGCGTTCACCCTGCATGAGCGCGCGCTGCTCGAAGGGCTAGGATCATCTACGTCTTGGGGAGACGGGCGGGCCTCCAGTCCGGCCGAAAATCTTCGCCGTCGCTGGAAGGGCTGCGAAGTGCTATGGGCGCCACTTGATGAAGCCATCTCCGAGGATTCCGAGAAGTTCAGCGAGGATCGATTCTGCGACAGAAATGTCCATAACTCGACCTTACCGCGACGCAAATTGCCTTCGCATCTTGTTTGAGGCCAAAGGAGGAAATTGTTGTCGCAAAAATTGGGTTTCAAGAAGGGAAATGTTGTCGGCTTACTAAGGGCGATGGTCGGGGTCTGGCGCCCGGCGTCGCTCGATCATCGATTTAATTTTACATAATGCAAATATGCGCCGATCCACGGGCTGGCAGCGGGGCCTGCTTGCGGCGCGCCATCCGGGGCCCCAGCGAGCGCAGCGACCGCGATGCCGAGCCTGCGCCGGGTGCCTACCAGTGTCCCGGCTTGCGCCCGGCGTCCAGCGCCTGGCCCAGCACCGCCGCCGTGTCGCGGTGCTCGCGCTGCATCGCCAGGTCCATCGCGCTGAAACCCATCGCGTTCTTGCGCCTGGCGTCGGCTCCCGCCGCCAGCAGCAGGCGCACCGTCGACGTATGGCCGAAGTACGACGCCATCATCAACGGCGTCGTGCCATTGGGCGCGGCCTGGTCGATGCGCGCGCCGTGCGCCAGCAGGAACTTCACCAGCGCGTCGTCGCCGCCGGTGGCCGCGTAGGACAACGCGGTCCACGCGGGCGCATGGCCCGGCGGGTTGACCTGCGCGCCCCGCGCGACCATGGCCCGTGCCAGCTCGTCGTCGCCGCGCAGGCACGCGATCATCAGCGCCGTCTCGCCCTCGGGATTGCGCGCATCGAGATGGATGCCGCGCTGCTCGACGAGCAGGCGCGCCACCTTCAACGCGTGGTACTGCAGCGCCAGGTACAGCGCACTGTTGCCACGCGAGTCGACCGCGTTCGGATCGAATCCGCGCTGCAGCAGGCCGCGCACCGCATCGACGTCGTCGAGCTTGAGCGCCTTGAAAAAATCGTCGAAGGAACCCGCCCAGGCCGACTCGCCGGCGAGCACCGCCGGCCCCAGCAGGCCCAGCAGCCCCGCGCGCAGCAGCCACCTGCGCCGCCCTGCGCCGCTCCCGGAGTTTGTTCCACGGCGAGAAAACACTTTCACTTAATGCGCTACCGGTTTGAAAAGACGATCGAAATTGGCTTCCGTGAACTCTTCCACCCGGCTTTCGTCGCAGCCCCGCAACTCGGCCAGGAAACGCGCGACGAAGCGCGTGTAGCCGGGCTGGTTGGTCTGGCCGCGATGCGGCACCGGAGCCAGGTACGGGCTGTCGGTCTCGACCAGGATGCGGTCTTCGGGAAGCCTGCGGGCCACGTCCTGCAGTTCCCGCGCATTCTTGAAGGTCAGGATTCCCGACAGCGAGATGTAGAACCCCAGGTCGAGCGCGGCCCTCGCCACCTCCCAGGATTCGGTGAAACAGTGCAGCACCCCCCCGACCTGCTCGGCGCCCTGCTCCCGCAGCATCGCCAGCGTGTCGTCGGCGGCGGCGCGGGTGTGCACGACCAGCGGCTTGCCCACCTCGCGCGCGGCCTGGATGTGCAGCGCGAATCGATCGCGCTGCCACTGCATGTCCTCGCGCGTGCGCCCCTCGAGCCGGAAATAGTCCAGCCCCGTTTCTCCGAGCGCCAGCACCACCGGGTTGCGCGCGCGCGCCACCAGCGTGGCCATGTCCACCTCATCGGGGCCGGGCGGCGTATCCGGGTGCACGCCGACGGTCGCCCAGACCTGCGGGTTGCGCTGCGCGCAGGCCAGCACGTCGTCGAACTCGGCCACCTGGGTGCTGATGTTCAGCGCGCGCAGCACGCCGTGCTCGCGCATGGCGTCGAGGATCTCCCGCTCGCGCTCACGCAGGCCGGGAAAGTTGAGATGGCAATGGGAATCGGTCAGAGGCATGAAGCAACCCGTGCAGCGGCGAGGCGCGTGCTCCCCGCCGTCGTCTGGTGGCGCGCCCGCGGCGCGCCGGAATTCACAAGGTGTGCGTGGGGCGGTTGTTGACGTCGGCGGCCGGCCCGAGGATCTCCTCGATCAGGCGTCGCAGCTGCTTGGCCTTCTCGTCCGCCGGGAACTGCACGCCGATGCCCTGGGTGCGATTGCCCGCGGCGTTCGCCGGGGTGATCCACGCCACCTTGCCGGCGATGGGAAAGCGCTGCGGGTTGTCCATCACCGTCAGCAGCAGGTACACGTCGTCTCCCAGGCGATGCTCGCGCGGCGTGGGAATGAAAATGCCCCCTTCCGGGAAATAGGGAATGTAGGCCGCGTACAGCGCCGGCTTTTCCTTGATCGCAAGCTGGATGACGCTCGGACGCGCAGCCGGCGTGGCGCCGGAAGGTGCCGCGTGAGGAGTGGCCATGTCAGTTCGCCCCGGAAGTGCAGAGTGCGTTCCATTCTACGACCCAGGCCTGCACCGCGAGCCCCGCGTGCAGCGGAAAATCCGCCGTTCGGGCCGCCTGGGCCAGGCGCTGCCACCAGGCCTGCCATGCGCCGCTGCTGCCGCGCGTGCCCAGCCGGCGCAGTTGCGCCTCGAGCTCGGGCAGGTACAGCGGCGCCAGCCCGGCGCGCGCGCGCAGCAGGTCCAGCGTGAGCTTCTGCAGGGATTCGATGGCCACGGCCGGCGGCACGCCGTCGGCGGGCGGCAGCTGTCCGGCAGCCACCTGGCGCACCAGGCGGCGCGCCCATTCGAGCCCGCGCGCCGGGTCCGCGTCGAACACCGCGTGGCGGCACCAGCGCGCCACGGCCTGCGCGTCGGGCTCGCCGCGGCGCTGCAGCTCGACCAGCGCCGCGGCTTCGCCGGGGCGCGGCCAGGCGCGCAGGCTGCAGCGGCTGCGCAAGGTCGGAAGCACCCGGTCAAGCTGCTGCGTTCCCGTGAGAAAACAAAGACCTGGCGGTGGCTCTTCAAGTACTTTCAGAAGTGCGTTGGCGGCCGGCGCCGCCATCGCATCCAGCGGGTGCACCACCGCCACCTTCGCGCCGCCGCGGTGGCTGGTGGCCTGCGCCCAGTCGATCAGCGAGCGCACGTCGTCGATCGAGATCTCGCGCCCCGCCGATGCACTGCGCTTGTCGGCGCCCTGCTCGGCCGCTTCCGGCGCCAGCCCGAGCTCGGTGGCCAGCGCCGGCGGCACCACCACGCGCAGGTCCGGGTGCGTGCCGGAGCGCCGCAGGTGGCAGCCTTCGCATTCCCCGCAGGCGCGCGCCTGCCACGGCGCGGAAGCCTTCGGCGTGCGCTCGCACAACAGGCCGGCGGCGCCTTCGAGCAGGGCTTCCCAAAGCCCGGCGCCACGCGGGCCATGCAACAGAATGGAGGGAAATTCCTGTGCCGCCATGGTGCCTTACAGGCGTTTCTTCAGGTTTTGCAAGATGTCCTGCCGAACCTCGCCCAGCTCGCGCGATGCGTCGATCACGCACCAGCGGTCGGCTTGCTCGCGAGCCAGTTCCAGGTACTGCTCGCGCACCCGCGTGAAAAATTCCTCGGGCTCCCGCTCGAAGCGATCGGCCTGCCGGCTTTGCGCGCGCAGGCGCTGCGCGGCGGTCGCCGCAGGCACGTCGAGCAGCACGGTCAGGTCCGGCGTGAGCCCCGGGTGCACCCAGTAGGCCAGCGCCTCGAGGCGATCGCGCGGGATGCCCTTGCCCGCGCCCTGGTAGGCCAGCGTGGCATCGGTGAAGCGGTCGCACACCACGTCGTGGCCGCGCAACAGCGCCGGCTCGATGACCTTCAGCACATGCTCCTGCCGTGCCGCGAACACCAGCAGGGCCTCGGTCGACGTGCTCATGTCCTGCGTCAGCAGCAACTCGCGCAGGCTTTCGCCCAGCGGCGTACCCCCGGGCTCGCGAGTGGCCACGACGCTGCGACCCAGCGAGCGCAACTCGGCCACCATCGCGTCGAACTGGCTGCTCTTGCCGGCGCCGTCGATGCCTTCCAGGGTGATGAACAAACCTCGGGAGCGGGAAATCGTCAAGGGAGTTGCCTCAGGGGGAATGCGCCTTGCCGCGCGGCGTCGACGCGCCCGATGCAGCCGACGCGCCGCGCGGCTTGAGCAGGTAGCGGCTCACCGCGGCATCGTGCTCGGCAAGCGTATCGGAAAACACGCTGCTGCCGTCGCCGCGGGCGACGAAATACAACGCGTGCCCGGGGGCGGGGTGCAGCGCCGCGCGCAGCGCGGCCGCTCCCGGCAGGGCGATCGGCCCGGGAGGCAGGCCCGGGTGCACGTAGGTGTTGTAGGCCGACGCCACCTGCATGTCCTTGTGGGTCAGGCGTCCGTGGTAGTCGCTGCCCAGCGCATAGATCACGGTCGGGTCGCTTTGCAGCGGCATGCCGCTGCGCAAGCGGTTGACGAACACGCCGGCGATGCGCGCGCGGTCGTCGGCGCGCCCGGTTTCCTTTTCGATGATCGACGCCAGGATCAGCGCCTGGCGAGGATCGCTCAGCGGCAGCCCCGCCTGCCGGCCCTGCCAGGCCTGCGCGAGTTCGCGCTGCATCAGGCGGTAGGCACGCGCCAGCAGCGCGAGTTCCGAACTGCCGCGTCCGTACAGGTAGGTGTCGGGGAAGAACTCGCCTTCCGGGTCGAGCCCGGGCGGCGCGCCGATACGCTGCATGATCTGCTGCGGAGTCAGTCCGGCGGCGTCGTGCACCAGATCGGGCGCGTTGTCGGCGGCGGCCAGGAACTGCGCGAAGGTCCACCCCTCGGGCACGGTCAGGGTCAGCAGCGACTGGTCGCCGCGCGCCATCTTGCGCAGCAGCTGCCACGGCGTGATGCCCTGCTCGATCTGGTAGCTGCCGGCCTTCAGCAGGGTGCCCTTGCCGCTCAGGCGCGCCAGCCAGTAGAACAGCGTGGGGGACAGATCGGCGCCCTGGGCGCGGATCTGCGCGGCGGCACTGCGTGCCGGACTCCCGTTGCGCACGGAGAAATCCAGCGGCGAATCCGCCAGGCGCAGCGGCAGCAGGGCCCACGCCGTGAATGCCGCCGCCGCGACCACGGCGACGGCCAACCCAAGCGCGGCAAGGCGCGCGAGCCAACGCAATTTCAAGCGACTTTCTCGAGATCGGACAAGGGACTGCGCCGGTCAGCGGCGCCGGGCGGCGCACCGCCTCGGCGGGCGCGTGGCCGCGCGCAGGGTTTGATGCAGGTTTCTATACTAGTCGACCCGTTCCAGGACTCCTTGCGATGCCCAGCTCGATGAGCGCAACCCTTGTCGAATTGCCCGAAGCCGGCGTCATGCTGGCACACGGGCCCCAGGCCGTCGACCTGCTGCACGCCCAACTCACGCAGGAGCTGCGCGACTGGCCGGCCGACACCGCGCGCATGGCCGCGCTTTGCACGCCGCAGGGGCGCATGCTGGCCGACCTGCTGCTGTGGCGCGAGGCCGACGGCGCGATCGCGCTGCTGCTCGATGCCCAGTTGCTCGACGCCACGCTCAAGCGCTTGCGCATGTTCATCCTGCGACTGCAATGCAGGCTCGACGACGCGCGCGACCAGCGCCGCGTGTTCGGGCTGCTCGAGGCCCTCGACTCCCAAGCCACGGTGCCCGGCTCCGAGCCGGCCTGGCAGGTGCGCCACGAGCCGGCGCTGACCCGCGTGCGCCTGCCCGATGCCCCCGGCTGGCGGCGCACCCTGCTGGTAGCCCACGGCGAGCCGGGAATCGCGGCGCTGCCGCGCCTGCCGCAGGGCAGCGCGCAGGCGTGGCGCCTGGCGGAAATTCGTGCCGGGATCGGCCATGTGAGCGGCGCCACGGCCCAGCAATTCGTGCCCCAGATGCTGAACTACGAAGTGCTCGGCGCGGTGAACTTCCACAAAGGCTGCTATCCGGGCCAGGAAGTCGTCGCCCGCACCCAGTACCGAGGCAGCATCAAGCGCCGCACCTTCCGCGTGCTGGCAGGAGTGCCTCTCGACGTGGGCGACGAGGTGTTCCATTCCGAGGACCCCGGGCAGCCCTGCGGGCTGATCGTCGGCGCGGCCCAGGCCGGCCCCGGCGCCTGGGAGGCGCTGGCCGAGCTGAAGCTGGCAGCCACGCAATCCGGCACGCTGCACCTGCGCGCCAGCGACGGGCCGCCGCTGGAGCTGGGCACCCTGCCCTACGCGCTCGCGCAAGAAGCCTGAGCCTGGCGTCATGTGCCTGATTGCCTGGGCCTGGAGGCCGGGAGCGCCGCGCAGCCTGCTGCTGGCGGCGAATCGGGACGAATGGCTGCAACGCCCGGCCGAGCCCATGCATTGGTGGCCGGCCGGCGACCGCGGCACGCCGCCGATCCTGGCCGGCCGCGACCTGCTCGCCGGCGGCATCTGGCTGGGCCTGCGGCGCGACGGACTGTTCGCGGCGCTGACCAATGTGCGCGAGGCAGCCCCGGCTGACGGCGCGCGGCCTTCGCGCGGGCAGCTCGCGCTGCGCTTCCTGCAGGGGCGCCACCCCTGCCGCGACGACGCGCCGGGAGCACCGCGGGTCGAGGCATGGGCTGCGCAATTGCACGAGCGCATGCACGAGTACGCCGGCTTCAACCTGCTGCTCGGCGACCTGCGGCGCGGCGAGATGGCGTGGATTTCCAACCGCGGCGGAACGGCCGGGATCGCGCCCGGAGTGCACGGCCTGTCCAACGCCGCGCTCGACACCCCCTGGCCCAAGGTGAGGCGCCTGAAGGCCGTCGTCGAGCAGCGCATCGCGGCACCCGACGACGCGCAGGCGACCGACGATTTCGAGCAGCTGCTCGCCGGGCTGCGCGACCGCCAGCTTGCGCACGACTCCGAGCTGCCCCCGCTGGCACCCGGCCTGTCGCTGCCGCCGGACTGGAACCGCGGCCTGTCGGCGCCGTTCATCGAGCTGCCGGAGTACGGCACGCGCTGCTCCACGCTGGTGCGCGTCGATGCCGACGCCAACGTCCAGGTGCTCGAGGTCCAGCACCGGGGCGACGCGCAGCGACGCGAGTTCGCCTGGAACTGGCGCACGGATTGAGCCTCGTGGAAAGGCCGGACCAGCCGCTGTGCCTGCGCACGGCAGCGCGCCGGCCGATCCACCCCTCAGCAGGCGCGTGCGGCGGCCTGCGCGCTGGCCCAGGCCCACTGGAAGTTGTAGCCGCCCAGCCAGCCCGTGATGTCGACCGCCTCGCCGATGAAATGCAGCCCCGGCACGCGCCGCGCCTCCAGGCTGCGCGGGTCGAGTTCGTGGGTGGCCACGCCCCCGCGCATGACCTCGGCCTTGTTCCAGCCGTCGGTGCCGGCCACGCGCGGCGACCAGTCGCGCAGCGCGGCGGCCAGCCCGTCGAGCGCGCCGCGCCCGATCTCGGCGATGCGCCGCGCACCGTCCAGCCCGCGGTGGGTCAGCCAGGCCTGCGCCAGGCGTCGCGGCAGCGGCTGCGCCAGCACCCCGAGCAGCGACTGGCGCGAGCCCTGCTGTGCCTGGCGCAACATCGCGCCCACATCGTGCCCGCCTGCCAGGTCGATGTGCAGCTCCCGGCCCGGCTCCCAGTAGCTGGAGATCTGCAGCACCGCAGGCCCCGACAGGCCGCGGTGCGTGAACAGCAGGTCCTCGTCGAAGGACTGATCGTCGCAGCGAACGCGGGCCTGCAGCGCGACTCCGGCGAGATCGGCGAAGGGCTGGAAGTCCTCGCGCTGGAAACGCAGCGGAACCAGCGCCGGCCGCGGTGCCTCGACCTCCAGGCCCAGCGAGCGCGCCAGCCGCAGGCCCCAGTCGCTGGCGCCGATCGCCGGCACCGGCAGGCCTCCGGTGGCCACGACCACGCGGGCGCAGGCCCAGGTCCCGGCATCGGTGTCGAGCTCGAATCCTCCGGTGCGCGGGCGCAGCGCATGCACGCGGCAGGGGTGCAGCCATTGCACGTTGCCGCGCGCGCATTCGGCGCGCAGCATGTCGACCACCGCCACGCTGCTGTGGTCGCAGAACATCTGGCCGCGGTGCTTCTCGTGGAAGGCGATGCGGTGGCGCCTCAGCAGCGCCATGAAGTCGCGCGGCAGGTAGGCCGCCAGGGCCTGCGCGGCGAACCCGGGATCACGACCGACGTAGTACTGCGGGCCGGTCGCCACGTTCGTGAAGTTGCAGCGCCCGCCCCCGGAAATGCGGATCTTCTCTCCGATGCGCCGCGCATGCTCGATGAGCACCACGCGGCGCCCGCGCTGCGCGGCCACCGCCGCGCACATCATGCCGGCGGCGCCTGCGCCGATGACCACGACGTCGCAGCTTGCAGGCGCCGCGGTCGCCCCGCCGGAGCGGCTCAACGCCCGCCTCGCAGAGTTCCGTGAGGCCCGCGCGTGCACGCGGCAGGCAGGAATCGGGGGGCGTGCAACACGCGCGCGGCGACCGGCTGGGCGAGGAACATGCACGCATTGTCGCGCAGGCCCGCAACTCGCGCCCCGCCGCCGTCGATACATTCGCTCACATGGGCCAAGCCCGCTAGGCTTGCGGCTGCTCCGATTTCACCCCCCTGCCCGCTTCATGTCCCATGCGTCGACCGATGCCGCGGTGCATCGTGCCTTCCTGCCCCTGATGGCCCTGGCTTGCGGGGTCGCGGTGGCCAACATCTACTACGTGCAACCCTTGCTGGCCCAGCTCGCGGCCAGCTTCCACACGTCGGTGGCCGGCATCTCGTCGGTGCCGGCGGCCACGCAGCTGGGCTACGCGGCCGGCCTGATCGGGCTCGGCCCGCTGGGCGACCGCTATCCGCGCCACCTCGTGATCCTCGGCATGGGTGCGGCGCTGGTACTCGTGCTGCTGGCCGCGGCATTCGCCGTGTCGGTGCCGATGATGGCCGTCGCCAGCCTCGGCGTAGGCCTGACCGCGTCGATCGCGCAGCAGATCGTCCCGCTGGTCGCGCACCTGGCGCCGGCCGAGCGTCGCGGGCGCGCGGTCGGGCTGGTCATGAGCGGACTGCTGGTGGGTATTCTCGGCGGGCGGGTGATCGCCGGACTGCTCGGCCAGTGGCTGGGCTGGCGCGCCGTCTACGGCCTGGCCTCGCTGCTCAACCTGGGCTCGCTGCTGATGCTGTGGCGGGTGGTTCCGCGCCTGCCGCCGGACGACACGTCGGCGCGCGGCTACGGACAGCTGGTGCTGTCGACGCTGGGCCAGTTCACGCGCCATGCCGAACTGCGTTCGGCCGGGCTGGTCGGCGGCCTGTTCTTCGGCGCCTTCAGCATTTTCTGGGTCGGCCTGACGCCGCTGCTGGCCTCGCCGTCGTACCACCTGGGCCCGGCCGTTGCCGGGCTGTTCGGCATCCTCGGGCTGTCGGGCGCGCTGGTGGCGCCCGTGTCGGGCCGGCGCTCGGACCGGCCGGGAGGCCCGCGCCGGGTGATGTTCTTCGCGCTGACCGCGGTGCTGGCCTCCTGGGCCCTGTTCGCCGGCGGCGCGCATGGACTGCTGTGGCTGGTCGCAGGCGTGGTGGTGCTGGACATGGGGGTTCAGGGCGCGCACATCGCCAACCAGACCCGCATCTTCGCGCTGGACGCGGCGTCGCGCAGCCGCATCAACGCGGTCTACATGACCCTGTACTTCCTCGGGGGCGCGCTGGGCACGCTGGTCGCCGGGCAGGCCTGGGCGCTGGGCGGCTGGCCCGCGGTGGTCGGTGCCGGAAGCGCCCTCGCCGCGCTGGCGCTGCTGCTGCACGCGGCGTGGAACCCTCGCCGAGGCGCAGTGGACTGACTGGCGCGCACGACTGGCACGCAGGACAGGCGGCTTGCAGGGTCGCCCGGCCCCTTGCGGCCAGGCCGCCGGCGATTCGCCGGCACACGCTCAGACCGGGTCGCGCTGTCGGCGTGCCGACCCGCGCTGGCGCCACAGCAGCAGCACGCCGAGGCCCGCCAGCAGGGCTCCGGCCGCCAGGTAGCCGTCGCCCACGCGGCGCGTGGCCGACGCCACCACGGCGAACGCGCTCGGCCCGGCGAAGGCGCCACAGAAGGTGAAGAACAGCGTACCGCCGGTCAGCGCTCCTGCCGACCCGGCAGGGGCCAGTCGCGCCACCTCGGCCAGGTACACGCCATTCCACCCGGTGGCGGTGGCGCCGAAGGCCATCGCCAGCGCGAACAGCAGCGCCAGCGGCCAAGCCGCCGTGATGCAGCCGGCCAGCAGCGCGCTCAGGCCCATTCCGAGTGCGAGCAGCGCGAGCATTCGCGATGGCGCGATCCAGTGGTCGCTGGCCCAGCCCCAGGCGATTCGCCCGATCACGCCGGCGCCCTGGGAGGCGGCCATCAGCAGCCCCGCCTGCACGGGACCCAGGCCGGCTCCGGCGTGCGCCTGCGCCACCAGGTAGGTCGCCAGGCTGGCCTGCATCGCCGCGAAAAAAAAGGTGCAGATGGCCAATTCGCGCACGCCGGGGTGGCTCCACACCATTCGCAGCGTGCGCAGCGAGCCGCTGCCGCCGCCGGCGCGCCCCGGCTGGCGATGGCGGTCGAAACGCGCGCGCAGCGGCTGCAGGACCAGTGCGAGCGACAGGCAGGCGCCGGCCAGCAGCGGCAGCGCGACACGCCAGCCGATTCGCTGGTCGGCCGCGGGCAGCAGCGCGCCGGCCAGCATGCCGCCCAACGGCACGCCGGTCTGCTTGACCGAGAACACCAGGCCCCGCCAGCGCGACGGGACCTCGTAGGCGAACAGGTGCGAACTCGCCGGAGTCGCCGAACCGTAGCCGACTCCCACCAGCAGCGCTCCGGGCAACAGCAGCAGCGGCCTTGCGCTGGCCACCAGCAGCAATCCGCAGGCGCACAGTCCCAGGCACCATTGTGCCGTACGCAGCGAGCCGAAGCGCACCAACGGGCGACCAGCCTGGATCGCCGAAGCCATGGCGCCGAGGTACAGCAGGCCGGTGAACACGCCCGCCACGCTCACCGGCAGGCCCGTGCTCGCGGCGACCGCCGGCGCGATGGCCGGAACCGCCAGGGCTCCCATCGACACGAGGGTCTGCACCGCCAGCATGCTGAGCAGCGCGAGGCCGGGAAAGGCGTCCGGCGGCGCCGGACGACGCGAGTCGTTCAACGCAGCACCATTGCCGAACGATGCCGGGCGCGCAGCGAGGCCATGCCGCGGCCTTGCGCGAAATCTGCTGGATGCTTGCACGCCATTGCGTGATCGTAGCGCCGCGACGACGCCGGCGCGCCGCACGCGCCAGGGCGAGCAACAGAAAACACTAGAACGTCAGGTGCAGGCGCGCCCCGGCGATCCATGCCGGCGCGCCGAGCCCGCCAGGCGCCCACACCCGCTGCACATCGGGTTGCAGCGCCAGGTCGGAGGCCAGTTGCCACGAATAGACGGCTTCCAGCACGGTCTCCGCGTGCAGGCCGCTGATTCGAACCTGGGTCACGCCGGCGCTGAAACTGTCGTCGGGGCGGCCGGCGAAGGGCCCGCCGACCAGCACCCCCGCGCCGAGGAAGTCGCGCACCAGGTTGCGATCGGCAGGCGCGTTGCCGGCCAGCACGAAGGCCCCCCACTGGCGCCCGGCCTCGCGCCAGCGGGTTTCCCCCACGACATAGGCACCGGCGGTGTTGGCGCCCAGCGCCGCGTCGGGCTGCGAGTAGCGCCAGGCCCCCAGCTTCAGGTCGGTCGCCGGCGCATCGGCGCCGGTGGAACCCCAATCGCGCTCGACCTCGAACACGCTCAGGTCGCCCCGGTGCAGCGCCCCGCCCAGCCCCGGCGGGTCTCCCTGCCAGACCCCGGCGCGCGCCCGCCACGCCGAATCGGCGCGCCATTGCACCATGGCGCCCAGGCCCGGGTTGGGAAACGACGGGTCGTTGAAATTCGCCGTGAAGGTGGGCGCCAGGCCGAAGGAGGCGTTGTGCAGCAGGTCGGCGACGTCGCTGGCCTCGAAGTACTGGTTGATATCCATGATGCCGGCGCGCAGCAGGGCCCGCTGCCAACGTTGCTCGTAGGTGGCCTGGTACACCCGCAGGAAGTTGGGCGCCCATTCGTTGTCGGGCCATTGCAGCACTTGCGTGCCCGCGCTCGGGCTGCCGCCCGCGCGCACACCCTCGACGCTGACATCGAAGCGCCCTCCGCGCCACCAGCCGGCCTGGCTGGTGTCCAGGCTGGCGCCCCACTGCAACAGCGCGGAGGACTCCGACCCCAGGTGGCGGCCGCCGGCAAAGCCGCCGGCGGTGTTGAGGTCCAGGCGGCCCGAGCTCACCACAATGCTCGCGTGCGCGCTGGCCAGCGACGCCGCGCACAGCCACGCGGCGACGGTCGCGGCGCGCGTGGCCTTGCGGGCCACGTCACAGCTCATCCCTGCCCATCCATTCGGCGAAACTGCCCTGGCGCGCCAGCGCCAGGCCGAGCGAGCCCAGGCGCACATCGGTCAACGCCACCGCGGCCACGCGGCGCACCGGGGCATCGGGCGCGCGGCTGCCTTTCGGATATGCCGCGGGGTATGCCGCGGCCGGGTATGCAGCGGTGGGGTACGCCGCGGGGCGCGCCGCGCCTTCGTGCCGGAAGTGTTCGCGGCGGGCGAGGCCCCCCCGGGAAAATGCGCGAAACAACATGCCATCCATCCTGCGTCGAAGCAAGCATCGTGGATGCGCGCGCTCGAGCGTGCTGCGCGCGCTGCACCGATCGAACAGGAAGCCGGGATGGAACCGCGGCACATTGCGCGCCGCGAGCGTGCCGTGACCGGCACGCGATGGGTCCACCGCCGCCCTGAAGGCGGCGGCGACGCAGAACAGGGTCTGGTGTCGAAACCTTCAGGCGCTCACTTTCGCGATCGACAACTGCCACTGTCCATGGGGAAAAGCGGGCCTGCCGGGCCCGAACGTCAAAAACCCAAGATCCTAAAATCCAGCGGGGTCATGGTCAAGCTCGCCCCGGCCCATCATGGGGTCTTGAGCTGCCCATGCATGCGCGGCGCGGCGTTGCGCGCGCGCACCTCGCGCAGGTCGATCCCCGTGGCCTTCAGGTACGCCGCGTCGAGCAGCTCTCGCAGCGCGGGATCGCGAGCCGCCAGTTCCTCGCCGCGAATCGGCAGCTCGGCCCGGGGCATCGACGCGCCGGGCGCGAAGGCCTCGCCGCGATCCGGCGTCGCGAGCGCCTTGTTGCGCGACCAGATCTCCTCGCCGAATTCGAAGATGAGGCTGAAGGTGCAGGAATCGCCGTTCGGCAGGATCTCGCTCAGCAGGAAGGGGTACGGAGAGGTTCGTGTGAGCACGAGCAGGACGATCTCGCCGTCGTACGTCGTGATGGCGCGATGCAGGTCGCAGTAGTGCAGCCTGGAGAAGATCTTGGGCAGCATTCCGAAGTTCTTGTAGTAGACGGGCGTCCACGGCGGATCCATTCGCATGCGCATGTTCAGGCTGATCGCGTCGTCCCCGCCGGAATCTCTGGGCATCGTGATGTACGGCACGGCGTAGCTGAGCTCGCCCGGCATCAACTCCGGCTGGTCGCCCAGGTCCTCGATGTATTCCTTGCCGATCGAGACCCGGTTGAGCAGATCGTCACCGTCGACGTAGGCCATCTGCAGGCTGTAGTCGATGGCCATTCGCGTGAGGTTGTACAGGCGCACACGCAACTCGGAAGCGCCGGCACGGGGCGACAGGCAACCCAGCGCGATCAGCAGCGCCAGCCACGGAATGACCAGGCGCTGAGCGATCAGGTTCGGGGTGGTTCGGGATGGCAGGGTCAAGCGCATGGGCATGGCGAGGTCTCCTGGTGCGGCAGCTCGCGCGGCCTGGTCGTTGGCGGGGCGTTTTCGCGACTATCCCATCCACGACCAACCCGGCGCTGGCATGCGGGGATTTGCCCCGCCCGATTCGGCGGGAACCAGCGCCGTGAACCATCGCCGGCAACGACCGCGGAAGCATCGAGCTGCAGGAGCCTGTCGAGCCGAGACTGGCCTCGGGCCTCGGGTTCAGAACGAATAGCTCAGCCCCGCGGATGCGGTCCAGCGCGGAAACAGCTGATAGCCCTGCAGCTTGCTGTAGGCCGGCAGCTGCACGAAGCCGTAGGCGACGACTCCGCGCGCCAGCATGACGCTCAGTCCCGGGCTGAGATAGGCCACGCTTCCCGCCGTGTCGGCGGTGTCGGCAAGCGCCCCCTGGTCGGCGCTCCTGTGGGTCAGGTTGACCTGCAACTGCGGGACCCAGTTCGGGTTCTTCTCATAACGCAGCCCGAAGCTCAGGTTCTCCTGGTTTCCGGGCCGGTAGTCCTGGCCGGGCTGGTCGAGCCGGTGCATCACCGAAGCCTGGAACTGAGCGCTGGCAAAGGCATCGAAGTTCTGGCTGACAGCCTGGTAGTCGTAGGCACCGACGATCAGGTCGGTGCTTCCATTGCCGGCCTGCAGACTGGTGTCGAGCAGGTTGCCCGGAGACGCCTGCTGCGAATTGGGGCCGGTGGAGAAGGCCGTGGGATCGCGGCCGACGCTGCCGGTACCCACGGCGTTCGGGCCGCCATAGCGGCCGGTAGGCAGCTTCACGCCCAGCTGGAAGCCAAGCGCGTGGGTCGGCAGCAGGCCTTGCCAGGCAGCCAGCAGCTTCAGGTCGCCGATTCCATTGACCGTCGCGCCACTCACCTGCTGCGCCGACAGCGGATTGGTCGCCGTGCCATAGGTCGTATGGCTGCGATCGATATACGGTAGCAGCAGGCTGAAGTTCCAGTTTGCGCTGGGGCTGTAGCCCAGCCCCAGGGTCCAGTAGCGATTGATCGTGTGCTGTTCGACCTCCTGTTTGCCGCCCGCGTCGTTGATGGCCGCGACCTGCGATGGCGAGACGGCCGAGGTGCCCGAGCGCAGCTGGCTCTGGTCGATGTCGTCAAATTGCAGGCTGATGCGCCAGCCCGCGGATGCGCCGTAGCCCGTGGCGGCGTCCGACGACAGCGCGCATCCGCAGGTCGCACAGGCGAAGGCGGTCGCAGGGGCAAGAGCGGCGCAGCACAGCGCGAACGCGCGTGCCGTCGCACGATGACTTGTGAACATGGAATGGTTCCCGTGGCACGGCCACGCCCTCCTGTCGCGGGGCGCGTCGGCGGTGCTGGTTCGAGGCGGAGGCCGCACGCGGGCTTGCCGGCCTCGCACGCGACGACGTTTCAGACTTGCGCGGGGGAACCCGGAGGAGCGCGCGGCGGCGGGCGCCAGCAGAGCGCGGGCGCCACGGCCGGTTCAGGTCGCAGCGTGGCGTCGAAGGCCGCAGTCCGCAGCGGGTCGAGCGCGTGCCGGTACGTTGCCGCAAGCGCGAACTGCACGACGCTCGCGGTGCCTTGCGAGTGGCTGGTGAAGCGCAGGACGATGCGCCGCGGCCGGCGCGTGGCCGCCTTGCCCGGCCCTTGTCCCGTGCAGTAGGGAACGACGACCGCCTGCTGCCTGGGCTGTGCCCAGGCGGCGAGCGGCGTGCACGCATACGCCGCCAGCAGCATCCAGACGAGGATGCCCCGGCTCGACGAACGCAGGCGCGCGAAAAGGTTCATGGACACGACAACAAAGACGGCGATGATAATGGGCGGCCCGCGCTCGATATTCCAGGCTCATCGGAAGCGACATGCGCCTTGCCCAGGTGCCACGCCACGGGCGTCTGCGTCTCGACGGACTCCATCCGCAACGACCCCCGCGCTTCGCATGAACCAGCACCCGACACCAGCCCCGAATCGCTTCCTGGAAAGTCGTCGCGAACTGCTGCGACGCGCGCTGGTCTGTGCGTCGCTTGGCACCGCCGACCCTCGAGCCTTTGCCGACGAGGCGCTGCGCGTGGGTGCGGCTGCCCCTCCACTGGTGCTGCGCACCCTCGATGGCCGCAGCATCGCCACGCGGGACTTGCTCGGCAAGGTCGTGGTCGCAACGTTCTGGGCCACCTGGTGCAGCCCCTGCCGCGAGGAGCTCCCGCTGCTTTCGGCCTTCTACCGGCAACACCGCCGGCAGGGCCTCGAAGTGCTGGGTTTCAGCCTCGACGCGCCCGATGCACTGCCGGCAGTGCGCAAGGTCGCCGCCACACTCGATTTCCCGGTCGGATTGCTGGGCAGCGCTTACGCCGGGGCCTATGGGCGCATCTGGCGCATCCCGGTCAGCTTCACCATCGACCGGCACGGCATGCTGGCGGACGACGGCTGGAACGATGAACGCCCGGCTTGGACGCGCGAGCGCCTGCAGCGCGTGGTCGCACCGCTGCTCGCGGGCTGACCGAAGGTGCAGGAGTCGACGGTTGACGATGGCCCTTTGCCGGTCCGCTGCCGCTCAACGCCGACACCGGCGCACCGGGTCAGTTGGTTCGCATCCCGGCGTCGGTGGCGGCTTTGGGTCAGAACGGCCGGCAGGAGCGAACCGGGTCAGGCCCCCAGGTCCCGCAAGGGAATGGCTTGAAGGTACCCCTTGTTGGTACCGATGAACAGAGTGCCTCCGATGGCGACCCCGTTTTGCGGGCCGTAGCCACCCTGCCTGGCGTCGTAGACATGGGTGACGGCGCCACGGCTGCGGTCGAGGGTGAAGATCTTGCCGCTACCGGTCGGCTGGAGGACCTTGTCGCCGATGACGGTCGGGGCGGCCTTCATGCCAGGCCCGAGCCGGGTCTGCCAGAGGATCCGCCCGGTGCGCGCGTCGATCGCGTACTCAGCGTGGGTGACGGGGCTCCCGGTGTACACCACGCCGCCGTCCACCGCGGGCACTGCGTCCTTGTTGCGCGGGGGGGTCTTGCCGCTGCCCAGCATCGTGCTCCAGGCGATTCGCCCGGTACGCAGGTCGATCGCGAGCTCCTCCGAGCCCGAGGTATCGGTTTGCCCTCGTCGGCGCGTTTCGATCTGGCCGACGACCAGAGTGCCTGCGACCGCCCAGGTCCCGTCACCTGCGCTGCTGGAAAAAATGTGGGGCGGGTGAACCGTCCACAGGCGCTTGCCGCTGGCGGCGTCGATGGCGTAGATGGCGCTGGGGTGGGTCCCACCCATCGTGACCACATCGTGCACGGGATCGTAAGTGGCCGAGGACATGCTGACGAACGATCCGATGGGGGTCTTCCACTTCAGCGCTCCGTTGGCCGCGTCCAACGCATACACGTGACCGTCCCCATTGCCAAAAATCAGCAGTCCATGCGCGAACACGGCCGACGGCATGTCCTCGCCGCGGGTCGGATGGCTCCACACCAACTTGCCGGTGTGCACGTCGATCGCATCGACGGCAGACACATCGGTGCCGCGGACCACGCTGGCCCCCGCCACGCCGAATTTCCTCGCATGACTGTAGGCAAACACCGAATTGCCCGCGCCGACGAACACCAGGTCCCTGCCACCAGCTCGAGCGACTACCGGCGTGGTCATCAGTTGGTTGTAGGCGTTGAACGACCATTGCAGCTTGCCACTGCGCGCATCGATCTTGTAGAGGTAGCCGTTGTCATTCGGCGCGAACACCGCATCGCCGACAACCGCCACTCCGATCGGGTATCCGACGAGGTCACGGATGGTGGTCTTGTTCCTGACAGCCGCAAGCGCCTCGGCGGCACCTGGCGTCTCGAAGGTCCAGCGCACGGCAGGAAAGCCCGACGCGAACACGGCGTCATGGCCAGGCTGCAGCGCATACATCGGCCAGGCGGACGGAGTGTCCGCGGCGCGGGCGGACAGCCCGAGGGTGGACAGTGCGCAGGCAAGCAGGGTCGAACGGATGGAACGTTTGGAACGCAAGAAAGTCTCCTGTCGGGAATATGGCGCACCTGCGAGTGGTCGTCAGCACGCAACGCACCACGGGTGGGGCGATCCTGGGATGAGCGGCGTGCGATGGCCGCCCAGGCTCCTGGGTACAGCACGCCCTGGGAGAACGATGCTCCCTGGAGCGGTGCCGGTCAGGCGAGACTCGCCGCCTCAGTGTGCGCCCTTGAGTTGCGCGATGTAGTCGGCGATCACCTGCACCTGGTCGGCTGGAATCGGCGCCTTGAAGGCGCCCTTCATCTTCCTGACTTCGACCAGCCAGGCCGCCTTGGTCAGGGTCGGCTGGGTTGCCACCATGCCGTAGGAGTGGCACATCAGGCAGTAGCTGTTCGCCGCCTTGGCCCCGGCGCTGTCGCCCGGGAACACGCGGTTGCTGCTCGGCAGATCGATGCTCTTGCGCATGGGCATCGAGTCCGCCGCGAGCGCGACGGCGCACAGGCCCAGACCGAGCAGCGATGCGCCCAGCAAGCGCGACATGGAGTTGGCGTTCATGATGGGGCCCTCCTCAGGTGGCATGGACCGTGACGGACTCGACGACGTTGCGCATGAAGCCGCCTGGATTCCAGTTCGGGGTCATCGGCTGACGCAAGCCCTCGGTATTCGTGCAACGGACCATCAGCCTGTGCTCGCCACGCGGAAGTTGCACATGTGCCTTCCACTGACGGAAGCTGTAGCGGCCGTAGTCGTGCCCGAGCTGCGCGGCACGCCAGGTGCGCCCCGAGTCGCTGGAAACCTGCACGGTACGAACCCCGGCGGCGCCGCCGAAGGCAATGCCGCGCAGCTCCACCGCGCGTGCCGCGGAGACCGTGGCACCGTCGGCCACATTGGTGAAGAAGGAGCGCGGCACCATGCGGTTGATGGGCACGAACTTGACCCCTTTCTCGCCCGGAGTCATCGTGGCGTGGGGCCAGTTGTCCGGGATGGTGTAGGCGGGGTGCATCCAGAAATTGGTGTCCTCGTGGTCAAGCACACGGATGTGCTGCAAAGACTTGATCCAGTATGTCGCGTACCAGCCGGGAACCACCAGGCGGAAGGGAAAGCCATTGAGCAGAGGCAGGGACTCGCCGTTCATCTGCCAGGCGATCATCACCTCGCCGTCGCGGGCATGGTCGACCGACAGCGACTTCTTCAGGTTCGGTGCGCTCGCCACGACCGGCCTGTCGGCTCCCTCGAACTGGACCTGCACCGCGCCGGCCCTGACGCCGGCTGAGTCCAGTACGTCGCGCAGGCGCACGCCAACCCAGCGTGCATTGCCCATCGCGCCATTGCCCCACTCGCCACCCGGCACGCGTGGTTCGAAGAAACCGCGAGAATTGCCCGAGCATTGATTGACGGCGGCCAGTTCGACATGCGGGAATCCGCTCATCAACTCGGCCAGCGTGAAGCGAATCTGGTTGTTCACATGCCCGCCGATGGTCACTGTGTGCGTGGCCGCATCCATGCTCGTGGGCACCCCAGCCCAGTGCCAGCGCACATAGAACTGGTCCACCGGCGTGAACACGCCCTTGTCGTAGACCGAGAACGGAGTCTCCAGCAGCGGCGGCCGAGTGCGTTGCAGCACCATCTCGCCCTTTCCGGGAAAGTCCGTGGTGAGACGGCGCTCGTCCGGACCGCCAGGCAGCGGCAGCTGGATGCTGTCTGCGGCGAACACCGAGGGCGTCAGCAACGAGCCGATTCCCAGTGCGCTGGCTTGCAGGACACTTCGGCGCGAGGCCGAAACAACAGGCGTTTTCCGGTTTCGCATCATCTCCCCCTCCCGGCCGTGCTCGGCTCGTCTGCCTCAATACATACCCATACTTGCACCAGGATGCTCTACGGCGAAGCAAGTATGTGAGGCGCGTGGCAACTTGAGAAACGAAATTTTTCGGTGGGCTTTAGCGGAATGGCTCATGTCCGTAAAAACCCGGGCGACTCACGCGCCCCCAGGCGCCTGGAGTTGAACAGGGCAAGTTCACGTACGTGCTGCGCCATCTGAAGATGGACCCTGATTGCCCCTATCACGGTCGTGCACGAACTGGGTCTGGTCAGACGTTGATCGCGCAAGGCTCGTTTACGCAATTTTTACGGAGCGAGCGCGCCTTTTTTCACCATCTTTACGGCCTCAATCCTAGGCTTTCAGCATCGATCAACACCGGGGAGAACCGCGATGTCGGACCTGCTCTGGCTGGGCCTGGGGGTCGCCATGTTTGCCGTGCTGCTGCTTCTGGCAGCCGGCTGCGAGGCCATGCAAAAAGGAAAGTGACATGAACACCCTTTACCTG
>JAJZTW010000103.1 GCA_021847345.1 Pseudomonadota bacterium | reverse complement strand
GGTAGTGGATCCAGCGCCAGCCGTGGCAGGCCACCTCGTGGCCGAGTTCCACGCAGGCCCGCGCAAGCTCGGGCAGGCGCAGCAGCGACATGCCGACTCCGAACACCGTCAGCGGCAGCCCGCGGCGCTCGAACTCGCGCAGGATGCGCCAGGCGCCCACGCGCGAGCCGTATTCGTAGATGCCCTCCATGCTCAGGTGGCGCGCCGCGTAGCTCGCCGGGTTGAACATTTCGGACAGGAACTGCTCGCTGCCGGCGTCGCCGTGCAGCACCGAGTTCTCGGCGCCCTCCTCGAGGTTGAGCACGAACTGCACCGCGATGCGCGCCTCGCCGGGCCAGCGGGCCTGCGGCGGGTGGCGGCCGTAGCCGGCAAGGTCGCGGGGGTAGTCGGGGGGTAGTCGTATGGGTTCGGAAGGGCTCATCGCGGAAGGGAACGCTTGCGGCTAGCCGCCGCCTTGGCCGAGCGCCTCGCGCAGGTCGGCGCTGGCGGTACGGGGGTTGTAGAGCAGGGAGTCCTCGGTGGCGCGCAGGTGCGCCTCCATGAGCTGGCGGGCGCGCTGCACGTCTCGCGCCTCCAGCGCGGCGAGGATCTCGACATGCTCGTCGGAGGAATGGCGCGCCGCGCGCGACGACTGGTACATCAGCGTGATCAGCGCGCAGCGCGAGATCAGCTCCGACAGCAGCTGCGCCAGCACGTCGAGGCCCACGCGCTGGGCCATCAGCACGTGGAAGTCGCCCAGCAGGCGCGTGCGACCACGCACGTCGGTCTGGCTGACCACCGCCTGCTCCTGGCGCATGTGCTCGCGCAGCGCGCGGAAATCGGCAGGCGTGGCCTTGTCGCAGAACACCTCGACCAGGTACTGCTCGAGATGCCGGCGCACCGAGAACACCTGGCGTGCCTCGTCGACCGACGGCGATGCGATGAAGGCCCCGCGCGCCGGCTCCAGCGTGACCAGGTGGTCGCGCGCGAGCTGGAACAGCGCCTGGCGCACGATGGTGCGCGACACCCCGTAGATGCCCGCCAGGGTCTGCTCGGTCAACTTGGCGCCCGGGGCCAGGCGATGCTCGACGATGGCGCCGGTAATGGCCTCGACGATCACCCGGGTCGAATCCGGCGCGCTCGCCGCGCTCACGGCGCCCGCGGCGGGGCGTGCCGCGGCACGCGGGGCAGCGGCTCGACGGGACGGGGAACGCGTTGCGCTGGGTTGATTCATGATCAAAGCTTCTCCTTCGCGGACATCAATGCATTCATTGGCCAATGACATGGAGGTTCGTGCAGCGTTGAAGGCGATCAACTGTGTACGAACCTGTGTTCATTGACCCGATGCTTCGCATTGTGCGTCCCAAAGGAGATGTTGCCCAAATTCACCTATCGGGATTTCCCCGAAGTCCGGGCGTTGTGTTTCGTGTCCGGTTGTCATAGCATACCATCAATCAAAACGTTGTATACAAAAAATGAGCAAGCTGACTACACACGTGCTGGACACTTCCGCCGGACGCCCGGCGGCCGGGGTACGCATCGATGTCTACGCCGAGCGCGACGGCGCCTGGCAGGCACTGGGCAGTGTGCGCACCAACGACGACGGACGGGTCGATGCGCCGCTGCTGCAGGGCGCGCAGTGGGCGCGCGGACGCTATCGCCTGGTGTTCCACGTCGGCGACTACTTCCGGGCGCGCGGGCATGGCGCGCCGCAGCCGGCCTTCCTGGAACAGGTGCCGATCGAGTTCGGCGTCAGCGACCCGCAGGCCCACTACCACGTGCCGCTGCTGGTCACGCCGTGGAGCTACTCCACCTACCGCGGAAGCTGAATTCCGCGCGGGGAGCCGGGCCTCGCCCTCGCGCGAGGCCATTCATAACCACACGGGCCTCGATGCCCGAAGGAGACATGCTCGTGAAACCGACTCGCCCCTCCCACGCCGCAATGCTCGGCGCCGTTGCCGCGGCGGCCTGCGCCGCATGCCTGGCCGCCCCCGCGGCCGATGCGGCCACCTGGAGCGATGCCTATGTGCACGCCGCCTACGGCACCAAGTTCGCCGAGCCCGGCTACAACCAGGACATCGCCAAGCGCATCGTCGGCTTCAGCTACGCCGGCGGGGACGACTGGGGCACCAACTTCTTCAACCTCGACGTGCTGATGTCCGACGCCACCGACGTCGAGGCCTGCGCCGCGGGCGCCAACTCCCCGAGTTGCGATGCCGCCGGAGCCCAGGAGCTGTACGCCGTGTACCGCCGCACCTGGTCCTACGACCAGATCAGCGGCAGGAAGATCTCCTTCGGCCCGATCAACGACGTCAAGCTGGCCTTCGGCGTCGACTACTCGGCCAAGAACACCACCTTCGGCCCGCGCGTGCGCAAGCTGCGCATCGGCCCCATGGTCGGACTGAACGTGCCCGGCTACGCCGAGGTCGGAGTGGAGCTCTACAAGGAAAGCAACCACAACGGCTACTCGCCCTACCCGCAAGGCGGCGACGTGACCTTCGACACCACCTACGTGCTGGCCGCCGACTGGGGCATCGACCTGGCCCCGCGGGTGAAGTGGAGCGGATACTTCGATCACATCGGCGCCAAGGGCTACGGCACCGCCCCCGAGACCCTGCTCGACACCGAGCTCATGTACGACGTGGGCGACGCCATGTACGGCGCGAAGAACAAGCTGTGGGTCGGCCTGGAGTACCAGTACTGGCGCAACAAGTTCGGCAACCCCTACTCCACCGTCCCCGGCTCGAAGGCTTCGACGCCTATGATCCGAGTGGAATATCACTTCTGATCCGTACCCGGGCGCAAGACCCGGGGCGGTGTTTCAAGGGCCGGCGGCGCGACGACCGCCGGCCGAGGTCGCAGCAAGGCTGTACCGTCGCCCGCCCGGCGACACGCGACCTGGTTGTCCTTTCGCAGAGCCTGCGGTGGCGAGAGACTCATTGCTCGAATCCTCGGAGGTACACCGCATGAACCACCTGCTTTCCACCCTGCTGCCCTACGGCATGACCTGGGCCGAGATGCTGTTGCGCTGGCTGCACGTGATCGCCGCCATCGCCTGGATCGGCTCGTCGTTCTATTTCGTCTGGCTGGACAACAGCCTGGAGCCACCCACCGACCCCGAGCTGCGCAAGCGCGGCGTCGACGGCGAGCTCTGGGCGGTGCACGGCGGCGGCTTCTACAACCCGCAGAAATACCTGGTGGCGCCGAAGAACCTGCCGCAGCACCTGCACTGGTTCTACTGGGAGAGCTACACCACGTGGCTTTCGGGCTTCGCGCTGCTGTCGGTGCTGTACTTCTATCACGCGGGAATTTTCATCGTCGACCCGGGCGTGTTCGCCTGGTCCAGCCCGGCGCTGGCCGGCACGGCGATGCTGGGCTTCCTGGTCGTCGGCTGGCTGGTGTACGACGCCATCTGCCGCGTGTTCGGGCAGCGCTCCGGCGGCGACCGCACGGTGGGCGCGCTGGTCGCGCTGTACGTGCTCGCCGCGGCCTGGCTGGCCTGCCACCTGTTCGCCGGGCGTGCCGCGTTCCTGATCACCGGCGCGATGCTGGCCACGATCATGAGCGCCAACGTGTTCTTCTGGATCATCCCCGGCCAGCGCCGCGTGGTGGCCGCGATGCGCGCCGGCGACAAGCCGGACCCGATGGACGGCAAGCGCGGCAAGCAGCGCAGCGTGCACAACACCTACTTCACGCTGCCGGTGGTGTTCGCCATGCTGTCCAACCACTACAGCTTCCTGTTCGAGGCGCGCAACAACTGGGTCGTGCTGGTGCTGATGATGCTGGCCGGCGCGCTGATCCGCCAGTTCTTCGTGCTCAAGCACAAGGGCGCGTGGCGCTGGCAGTACTGGGGCGCCGCCGTGGTGCTGATCGGTGCGCTGGTCGTCGCGCTGGCGCCGGCGATGCCGTCGCCCGCCGCGAGCGCGGCCGCGCAGCGTCCGGTCACCTTCGCCGAGGTGCATGCCATCGTGCAGCAGCGCTGCGTGCTGTGCCACGCGGGGCCGGGCGCGAGCAAGGGCATCCACCTCGACCAGGACGCGTCGATCGTGTCGCATGCGCAGGACATCTACCAGCAGGTGGTGGTGACCCGCGCCATGCCGCTGAACGACGCCACGCACATCACCGAGGCCGAGCGCCAGGAACTGGCCCGCTGGGTCAAGGAAGGCGCGCCGCACTGACAGGTGATTCGCGGGTCCGTTTCCGGCCACCACG
>JAJZTW010000061.1 GCA_021847345.1 Pseudomonadota bacterium | reverse complement strand
CCGCCATCATGGTGGCCGCGCCCAGCGCCAGCACGGTGCCCAGCAGCACGCCGAGGCGGGCCGCGTCGAAGGCGGCGTGCGCGTGGGGAAACGCCAGCGCGGCGATGAACAGCGACATCGTGAAACCGATGCCGCAGAACCCCGCGAGCGGCAGCATCAGGCGCCACGAGTAGCCGGCGGGAAGCCCGCCGCCGGCCCGCGCCGCCACGAACACGCCGGCCAGCACCCCCGCGGGCTTGCCCAGCAGCAGACCCAGCGCCACGCCCCAAGTGACCGGGCTGCGCAGCAACTCGGGCAGCGAGCCCTGCAGCGCGATACCGGCGTTGGCCAGCGCGAACAGCGGCAGGATGACCCACGAGACGACCGGTGCCAGCGCGTGCTCCACGCGCTGGCCGGCGCCGCCGCCGCGCTGCTGCGGCAGCAGCACGCCGGTGAGCACTCCGGCCACGGTTGCGTGCACACCCGAATGCAGCACCCACCACCACAGCACCACGCCCAGCAGCAGGTAGGGCCACGCCGCGCGTACGCCGAAGGAGCGCAGCAGCAGCATCGCCAGCACCGTGGCCACCGCCGCGCCGGACATGGCGCCGGAAATCTGCGCGGTGTAGAAGGCGGCGATGATCAGCACCGCGCCGAGGTCGTCGAGCACGGCCACCGCGGTCAGGAACACCCTGGCCTGCGGCGGCAGGCCGCGCGCGAACAGGGCCATGAGACCCAGCGCGAACGCGATGTCGGTGGCCGCCGGAACGGCCCAGCCGGCGAGGAACTCGGGATGGGCCAGATTGACCCCCGCGTACACCAGCGCCGGCAGCGCCATGCCGCCGAGCGCGGCGGCCAGCGGAAGCACCCGCGCGCGCGTCTCGGCCAGTGCGCCGAACAGCCACTCGCGCTTGATCTCCACGCCCACCTGCAGGAAGAACAAGGCCATCAGCGCGTCGTTGACCCAGTCCAGGTTGGACTCGCTCAGGTGAAGCGGGCCCAGCGAAAGGCCCCAGCGGGCGTGCAGCAGGGCTTCCCAGCCCGAACTCCACGGGCTGTTGCTCAGCAGCATTCCGAGCACGGCCGCGCCGGCCAACAGCAGGCCCGCCGCGGCGCCGGGCGCGACCATCTCTTCGGGCGCGCGCGACCCCGGCGATGGCCCGGGAATGGAGGCGCGGCGGCGCGACATGCGCTCGGCTGCGGGCCGCCGAGAGGCAGCCCGTGGCGTGCTCAGGCGCGCTCGACTTCGGCGTAGCGCTTGGCGCTGGCCGCGATCTCGGCACGCGCGGCGTCGACGCCCGCCCAGCCCTCGGTCTTCACCCACTTGCCGGACTCGAGGTCCTTGTAGTGGTTGAAGAAATGCTCGACCTGACGCAGCAGCTCGGGGGCCAGGTCCTCGGGGCCGCGGATGTTGCGGTACAGCGGCAGCAGCTTGTCCACCGGAACCGCGATCAGCTTGGCGTCGGGGCCGGCTTCATCGGTCATGTTCAGCACGCCGACCGGGCGGCAGCGCACGACGCAGCCGTGCACCAGCGGGATCGGAGTCACGACCAGCACGTCGACCGGATCCCCGTCCTCGGACAAGGTCTGCGGGATGTAGCCGTAGTTGCAGGGGTAGTGCATCGCCGTGGCCATGAACCGGTCCACGAACAGCGCGCCGCTGGACTTGTCCACCTCGTACTTGACGGGCGGCGCGCCGGCGGGAATCTCGATCACGACGTTGAAATCGTCCGGCAGGCTCTTGCCGGCATTGACTTGGAGCAGACTCATCGGAGTGGGACCTCTTCTTGGGAAAAATCCTGCCTCACCGCCGCCTCCCCTGGCCGCCATGGGCACGGCCCGCGTCGAACGGGCCATGCCCACCGAGGCCGTCAGTGCTGGATGTTCACGCTCGGGGCCGAGCCGGGCGGGGTCACCGGGGTCTGCGAGGTGTTCTTGTACTGGGTTTGCAGTTGCTGGGGCGTGATGATAGCCAACAGGTCGACGACCTTTTTGACCCCGGACACATTGGACGCCACCGACGTGGCCTCGGCGGCCTCGTCCTTGGTCACCAGGCCCTGCAGGTACACCACGCCACCGGAAGTGGTGATCTGGAACGCCTGCGCGTACAGCTGGCGATCGTCGATGAACGACGCGCGCACCTTGGTCGTGATCAGCGTGTCGCGCGCCTGCTGGTCCAGGCTCGAGCTCGGGCCCACGACCAGCTCGTTGGCGATCGACTTCACGTTGGCGATCCCGGCGACGATGTTCTGCGCCTGCTGCTTGTCGGCGGCGCTGGGCACCTGGCCGGTCAGCAGCACCTGCTGGTTGTAGCTGTCGACACTGACGTTGCCGCGCCCTGCCAGCATGTCGCTGATGCGCCCCGACGCGGTGAGCTGGATGTTCTTGTCCTCGAGCTGCGAGCCGGCGGTGCGCCGGTCGGTGGCGACCAGCGCGGTACCACCCACCGCCGCGGCGCCGAGCACGAAGCAGCCCTGCAACTGGCTGGCGGCCAGCATGGTGGCCAGCAGCAGGCCGGCGCGGCGAGCCGCGCCGGAGCGATGTGCGACGGATTGTCGTTTGCTGCGTTGGGTCATGTGGATTCCTCCGGGTTGCCCATCAAGGTCCAGTCGACGCCATCGCAGATGCAGTGCAGCATCAACAGGTGCACTTCCTGGATGCGCGCGGTGCGCTCATGCGGCACGCAAAGGTGCACGTCGACATCGCTGAGCAAGGCGCTCAGCTTGCCCCCCCCTTTTCCGCTCAGCGCGACGATCAGCATGTCGCGCTCCTGGGCCGCTCGCACGGCCTCGATCACGTTGGCCGAGCTGCCGCTGGTGGAAATGGCCAGCAGCACGTCGCCGGGCTGCCCCAGCGCCCGCACCTGACGCGCGAACACCTGGTCGAAGCCGTAGTCGTTGCCCACCGCGGTGAGAATGGAGCTGTCGGTGCTCAGGGCGACGGCGGCCAGCTCGGGGCGCTCGCGCTCGAAGCGCCCGACCAGCTCGGCGGCGAAATGCTGGGCGTCGGCGGCCGAGCCGCCGTTGCCGCAGGCGAGGATCTTGGCGCCGTTGCTCAGCGCGTTCGAGATGGCGCCGACGGCTTGCGCCAGCGGCTCGGCGAGCAGCTCGGCGGCCTGCAGCTTGAGCTGCGCGCTTTGTTCGAATTGTTGTCGGATGCGTTGTTCCAGCATGGCTCGTTGCCTCGGTCAAGCCCGCATTCTTCCACGATTCGCGGCGCGCCCGGTCGACAGCCCCGACGCCGGCGCGGCTACATGCCTGCATCGAAGGCGTCGCGAATCCAGCACAGCCGCCCGCCGTCGATCGCGACGACGTCGAAGCGGCACGGCGCGGCGGCCCACGCGGCACCGCCGGCGCACAGGAAATGCCGCGCGGCGAGCACGACCCGCGCCCGCTTGGTCGCATCGACGCTGGCGGCGGCCCCACCCCAGGCCGCGTGGCTGCGAACCCGCACCTCGACGAACACCAGGGTGTCGCCGTCGCGGGCGATCAGATCGACCTCGCCGCCACGCACGCGATAATTGCGGTGCATCACGCGCAGCCCGTGGCGCTGCAACTCGCGCTCGGCAGCCTGCTCGCCGCGCCTGCCGACAAGCTGGCGCGCGGACATCTTGTCCCGCTGCTGCGGACAGCGCCGTTCCACGTCCCGAAGCCCCCTCGCGTACAGTCCTCTCGTACAGTCCCAGCGCACCGCCCCGACCACCGCGCTTTGCGATGCCCCAGACCCCTCCGCCCGCGTCACCCGACCCTGCCGGCCCGGCCGACGCGATGCGCGCGGCGCTGGCCGCAGCTCGCGCATTGTGTGCCACGCAGCAAATCCCCGCGCCCTGCCTGCTCATGGTGGCCACGCCCATCGGCAACCTGGCCGACGTCGGCCTGCGCACGCTGGCGCTGCTGCAGCGCTGCGACGTGGTGGCCGCGGAGGACACGCGCGCGACGCAGCGCCTGCTGCAGGCCTGGGGCCTGTCGCTGCCGCTGCTGCGTGCCGACCGCCACCGCGAGCAGGCGGCGACGCAGGCCGTGCTCGAACACCTGGCGGCCGGACGCCGCGTGGCCTTCGTCAGCGACGCCGGCACGCCGGCGATCCGCGACCCCGGCGCGCTGCTGGCGCGCGCGGCGCGCGCTGCCGGCCACGCCGTGCTGGCGCTGCCCGGCCCGAGCGCGGTGACCACGGCACTGAGTGCCAGCGGGGTCGATCTCGACGAGGGCTTCGTGTTCGCGGGCTATGTGCCGTCCACGCAGGGGCGGCGCCAGGCCTTCTATCGCGAGCTGCTGGGCTGGACACGCGCGGCGGTGTGCTTCGAGACCCCGCACCGCATCGACGCCAGCCTGCGCGAGCTGCAGCAACTCGCTCCCGCGCGTCGCATGGTGCTGGCCAAGGAGCTGACCAAGCAGTTCGAGACCACGATCGACGGCAGCCCGGCGCAGCTGCTGCAGTGGCTGCATGCCGATCCGCGCCATGGGCAGGGCGAATTCGTGCTCATCGTCGCGCCGGAGCCGCTCGCGCATGGCGGCGAGCTGCCCGAGCAGTCGCGCCGCTGGGCGCTGCGCCTGGCGCGTGAACTGCCGGCGTCGCGCGCCTGCGCGCTGGTTGCCGAGATGACGGGAGCCGACCGCCGCGAGCTGTACCGCTGGCTGCTGCTGCAGCCCGGCCAGGACGGCACCGCCGCCGGCACCGGCGACGACCACGGACCCGCGGCCGGCCGGTGAATCAGTCGACCGGCTGCGCAGCCTCGGCCGCGCCCAGGCGCTTGCGCATGGCCTGCAGGCGCGCCAGCGCCTGCGCCTTGTTGTCGGTCTTGGGCAGCTCGGCGCGCAGTTCGGTGAGAAAGCGGCTGGGCTCGTAGACGCGCCCGCCGCGGCCGCCGGCGCGGCGCTTGCGGCAATGGCTGATGGTCAGGGTCTGGCGCGCCCGCGTCACGCCCACGTACATGAGCCGGCGCTCCTCCTCCAGCCCGCTGTCGGTCAGCGGGCGCTCGTCGGTGTACATGGGCAGCACGCCCTCGTCGCAGCCGGCCAGCCAGACATGGGGCCACTCCAGGCCCTTGGCCGCGTGCAGGGTCGACAGGGTCACCGCGTCCTGCTGCGCGCCGCGCTCGGCCAGCTGCGTGATCAGCGCCACCGTCTGCGCGATGCGCTTGAGGCCCACGCCGTCCTCCTCGGCCTTGCGCGCGATCCAGTCGCAGAAATCGTTCACGTTGCCCCAGCGCTGCGTGGCCTCGCGTTCGTTGTCGGCGCTGTCGCGCAGATGGGCCTCGAAGCCGATGGTGCCCAGCAGCTCGCGCAGCAGTTCGCCGGCGGGCTCGGTGCGTTCTCGCCAGTCGATGTCGTGCATCAGGCGCGCGAATTCGCGCAGCCCGTCGGCATGGCGAGCGCCCACCGCGGCCGCAAGCGCATCGCGGAACAGCGCCTCGAACATCGAGACCTTCCACTGCGACGCGAAGGCACCCAGGCTTTTCAACGTGGCCGTGCCGATGCCGCGACGCGGCGTGGTCACTGCGCGCAGGAACGCCGGGTCGTCATCCGGGTTGGCCAGCAGGCGCAGATAGGCGCAGACGTCCTTGATCTCGGCGCGTTCGAAAAAACTCTGCCCGCCGCTGACCGTGTACGGAATGTTGGCGCGGCGCAGCGCCTGCTCGATGGGCCGGGACTGGTGGTTCGCGCGGTACAGCACGGCCACCTCCGCCCACTTGCAGCCGCGCCCGCCGCGCAGCGCCTGCAGGCGCGAGACGATGCGCTCCGCCTCTTCCTCGTCGGTGTCGGCCTCGCGCACCTCGACCGGGTCGCCCTCGCCGTGCTCGCTCCACAGGCTCTTCGGGTAGAGCTTGGGGTTGGACGCGATCACCGCGTTGGCGGCGCGCAGGATGGCGTTGGTCGAGCGGTAGTTCTGCTCCAGCTTGATGACTTCCAGGTTCGGATAGTCCTCGGGCAGGCGCCGCAGGTTGTCGAGCGTGGCGCCACGCCAGCCGTAGATGCTCTGGTCATCGTCGCCCACCGCGGTGAAGCGCGCGTTGGCACCGACCAGCAGGCGCAGCAACTGGTACTGGGCATCGCTGGTGTCCTGGTATTCGTCCACCAGGATGTAGCGCAGGCGCTGGTTCCAGCGCTCGCGCACCTGCTCGTGCTGCTGCAGCAGTCGCAGCGGCAGCACCATCAGATCGTCGAAATCCACCGCCTGGTAGGCGTTGAGCGCGTCGTGGTAACGCAGCCAGACCTTGGCCGCCTGCACATCCTCGGGGTCGCGCGCCTGCGCGGCCGCCTGCTGCGGGTCCAGCAGCGCGCCCTTCCACTGGCTGATGCGCCATTGCCACGCGCGCGCCTGCTTGATCTCGGTGGTTCCGCCGGCCTCGCGCAGCAGCGAGGCCACGTCGTCGCTGTCGAGAATCGAGAACTGGGGTTTGAGGCCCAGCGCCTCGCCGTCCTCGCGCAGGATGCGCACCCCGAGCGCGTGGAAGGTCGAGATCACCAGCTGCTGCGCTGCCTTGCGGTCGTCGAGCAGGTCGCGCGCTCGCTCGCGCATCTCCGCGGCCGCCTTGTTGGTGAAGGTGATCGCGGCGATCTCGCCCGGCGCATAGCCTGCGCGCAACAGGCGCGCGATCTTGTGGGTGATGACGCGGGTCTTGCCGCTTCCCGCGCCGGCGATGACCAGGCAAGGCCCGCCGAGGTGGGACACGGCGCGCTCCTGGGCGGCATTGAGCATGTCGGTGAATCCGCAAGAAATCCAAAAAAACAATTGCCTCACCCGCGCACTGCGCGGGAGGCAATTGACGATGGCAGGAAATCAGCGCCCGGCGTGGCTGCGCAGCCGGTCGTATTCGGCCTGCGGCCCCAGGTGACGCAGCCAGGCGGGCGCCAGAGCCTCGATCGCGGCCGGCTGCGCCACTCCCAGCTCGGCCGCGAAGCCCGGCAGCTCGCCCCCCGGCACACTGGGCAGACGCATGGAGTCGAGATTGTCGCGACTCATCAGCGGTTCGCCGGGTGCCAGCTCCATCAGACCGGCCAGCAGCACGGCCAGCGCATGCGGCAGGCCCAGCACCGGGCGCCCGCGCCCGCCACGCACGCCGGCCAGGCGTCCGGCGAGCTGCACCAGCTCGCGCAGCGTGTAGCTGCGCGGCCCTCCCAGCTCGTACACACGCCCGATGGTGTCGCGCGCATGCGGCCCGAGCAGCGCACAGACCACGGCCTGCGCGACGTCGCCGACGTAGACCGGCGCGAAGCGTTGCTCCGCTCCACCGAGCAGCAGCAGCGGCAGGCGCTGCTGCAGGCGCGCGAACAGATTGAGGAACTGGTCGTCCTCGCCGAACACCACGGACGGACGCAGCACGGTCCATTGCAGCCCCGCTTCGGCCGCGCACACCGCCGCCTCGCCGTCGCCCTTGGAGCGCAGGTACATCGACGGGCCGTGGCTGTCGGCGCCCAGCGCGCTCATGTGCACCAGGCGCGGCACGCCGCACTCGGCGCAGACGGCGGCAAGCTTTTGCGGCAGCCGCACATGGGCCCGCGCGAAATCGGCACCATAGGGCCTGCCGCGCCGACCGTGCAGGATTCCCACCAGGTTGACGACCGCGTCCCGGCCTTGCACCAGGCGGCGCAGCGTGGCGCTGTCGAAGGTGTCGATCTGCACCACGTCCACCGTGGGCAGCGGCAGCAGGTGCTTGGCGCGCTCGCGCCGGCGCGTGGGCACCAGCACGCGGCAGCCCGCCGCTCCCAGCCGCGCGACCACCTGCGAGCCGATGAACCCCGAACCGCCGAATACGACAATGTTTTGCATGCCTGTAGTTCGCTCATGTAGCCGCCGGGCCGACCCGAAGGGCGATGGCCGCGGCCTCACCCGGCCGCTGCGCCGCGCCGGTTCGCGACCCCGCGCATCAGGGCATCTGCCGCACCCCGGAGATCTGCTCCGGGTTGGCCAGGGCCAGCCGCGATTCTAAGGATTGCGCGGAATCGCCGAGCAGCGCCGCGTAGACGGTCGCATTGGCCAGCACATGCTTGACGTAGTCCCTGGTCTGCTCGATGGGAATGCTTTCGGTGAAGATCGCCCCGTCCAGCGCGTTGCTGCCCGGCAGCTGCATGCCGCGCCAGCGCGCCGGGCGCCCCGGCCCGGCGTTGTAGCCCGCAGCCGCCATGGCCTGCGAGCCGTCGAAGCGCCGCAGCAGCATGCCGAGGTAGGCCGAGCCAAGCGTGACATTGGTACGAACCTGGGTCACCGCGTCGGCCTGGAAGCCGGCCAGGCCGATCTTGCCGGCGACCCAGCGCGCAGTCGCGGGCATCAGTTGCATCAGGCCATCGGCCCCCGCCCACGAGCGAATTCCCGCCGTGAACCGCGACTCCTGGCGCATGATGCCGTAGATGAAGGCCTCGCCGACGCCGCTGTCGCGCGAAGCCGAGGCCACCGCCTGGCGGAAAGGCATGACGTAGCGCTGCCTCCAGTCCACGCCGCCGGTCATGCGGTCGCTGGCCGAGATGCACAGCAGCCAGGCCTGGCGCGAACACGCCAGTTGCGCGGCCGCGTGCAGCTGCTCGTCGTCGGCGCCCCGGGTCGCGTCGACCCACTGCCAGGCCGCCGGAGCATAGGCACCGGCCTGGTACAGCATCAAGGCCTCGCGGATGCCGCGCCGCGACTCCTGGGCGCGCAGCGCCGCCGCATCGGGCGCCGGCGGAACGCCTTGCGGAATGCGCACGTCGCGCCCCAGCGCCTCGGTGGCCAGCTGGCCGTAGTAGTCCCAGGGACGGGCGATGCGAAGCCACAGCTGGTGCGCCTGGCGCGCATGCCCGGTGCGGCTCAGCGCCACCGCCTGCCAGTACGTGGCCCCGCTGTCGTCGGAATCGGCCAGCAGCAGGTTGGCGCTGGCGCGCCGCACCAGCGCCCAGTCGGATGCGCGCAACGCGGCTCGCAGGCACCATTGCCAATCCTCGGCGGTGGGTTGCCAGGCGGGCCCGATGCGTCGTGCGCGACGGAACATGGCTGCCGCGTCCGGCAGCAACTGCGCCGATGCCGTGCGCGCGGCCAGCCAAGCGACCTGGCCCCGCTCATCCGGGCGCAGCCCGCGCACGCCACCGTCGACCAGGCGCATGGCCTGCTGCGGATCGTCGCGCGCCATGCGCAACAACGCCAGCACCGCTGCGCGGTGCGCGGCAGTCCCCGCGCGCACGCCCCGGCGCGCGGCCCGCAGCGCCACGCGCACGGGATCGTCGGCGGCCTCGCGAACCAGGGCCCGGTCCGCGGGCATCAGCCAGCGGGTGAACTCCAGCGCCGTGCGCGTCTGCCCGCTGGCGAAGAATCCGCGCATGCGTCGCCAAAGCGCCTGCTGGTCGATATGCCCGGCCGCCAGCAGGCTCTGCGCCGCGCTGTTGCAGCCGCTGCCCCCCGAAGGCGCCTTGTCCCACAACGACAGCACGCGGGCGCTCGTGTCGCGCCCGGTGGTCTCGAAGCGCGCCTCGGCCGCCAGGCACTGCAACTGCGCATCGTCGCCGTCGTACGACGGGTAGACCTGCAGAAAGTCGTTCCAGTCCTTGCGTCGCCCGAGCTCTGCCAGCCACTGGGCTCGCAGGCGGCGCAACGGCAGCGTATGCGGCCAGTCCTGCGCATAGGCCGCGTATTCGGTCGGCGTCGCCTGCTGCAGGCGCGGCGCCAGCGCCCAGTAGGCCACCCAGTCTTCCAGCGGGCTGCCGCGCAGCGCCGGCAGCGCGGCCATCGCTGGCTTCGGATCGCCTCGCTCGAAACCCTGCCAGGCTCGCTGCACGAGCTCGGCCGCCACCGGGTCGAGGCGCAGCGACCCGGTCGCCGCGGGCGCCGGCGCAGCGGCCCGCCCCGAGACGGCCGCGCTCGCCGACGACAGCGCCCCGCGGGCGGGGCCGGAGGCGCCGTTCGCCGCCGGCGAGCCGGGCGTCGGGGCTTGCGCCCGCGCGAGCCCGGCGAGCAGCAGCATCGCGCACAGCGCCGCCGCCACGATGCCATCGCGCAAGACCCGAGCCCTGGCGGCCCACGGCGCTGTGGCGGGCACAATACGGGCTTTCGGGTCGACCGGCTTCATACCCCCAAGCTTAGCGTGACCATTGCCTTTGCGACACCCTCACCGCTGGCGGCGGCAGGGCTCACGCGCAGCGAGCTGCGCCGGGCCCTGAAGCAGCTTCGCGACTCCCTTCCCCAACGCGCACAACGGGAAAGCGCGCTCGACGCTTCGCTCGCCCGCGAATTGCGCCAACTGCAGGTCACCTGCATCGGCGCATATTGCGCCAGCCGTGGCGAATACGATGCGTTGAAGGTCGTGCTGCGAGTCGCCGAACAACTCGGCTGGCCGTGGCGCGTGGCACTTCCGGTGGTGCGTCCGAGCGAGCGCAGCATGAGCTTCCACGACTGGCGCCCCGGACAGGCGCTGCATGCGGGCGCGTACGGCATCGACGAGCCGGCGCCGCAGGCCCCGGCGCTGGAGCCCGAGCTCCTGCTGGTCCCATGCGTGGGCTTCGCCGACGACGGCCTGCGCCTCGGTTACGGCGGGGGCTACTACGACCGCTACCTGGAACACCGCCGGCGCGTGCGAACCATCGGCCTGGCCTTCGACGCCTGCCGGGTCGAAGGCCTGTCCGCGCAGTCGCACGACCGGCCGCTGGACGTGATCCTCACGGAAAGCGCGCGCCATGACCGCAGCGCGCCATGACCGGGCTCGCGCAGTCCGCGCCCGCGCCGCTCGAGGAGCCGCTGCAGCGCACGCCGCTGGGAGAGCCGTTCAGCGCCCGCTACGGTGATGTCTATGCCAGCCGCTCCGGCGCCCTCGGCCAGGCGCGCACCGTCTTCCTGGGCGGCTGCGGCCTGCTCGACGACGCGGCGCGCTGGCGGGACCGGCGCCAGTTCGTGGTGCTCGAAACCGGCTTCGGCCTGGGGACCAATTTTCTGGCCACCTGGCAGGCCTGGCGTGCCGACCCCAGGCGGCCGCAGCGCCTGGACTACGTCGCCGTCGAGCTGCACCCGCTGAGCGCCGCCGACCTGCTGAGCGCCTGCGCCGACCCCGAGCTGCTCGAGCTGGCGCGTGAGCTGGCGGCACGCTGGCCCGCCGCGATCGGCGGGCTGCACGTGCTCGAGCTGGAGCAAGGTCGGGTGCGCCTGCTGCTCGCGCTGGGCGACGCCCAGAGCATGCTGCGCCAACTGGACCTCGGTGCCGATGCCGTGTTCCTCGATGGCTTCGCGCCATCGCGCAACCCGGCCATGTGGAGCCCCGAACTGCTGCTCGAGGTGGGGCGGCTGTGCCGGCCGGACGCGCGCGTGGCCAGCTACACCGTGGCGCGCACGGTCTGCGACGGCCTGCGACAGGCCGGGTTCGAGGTGCGCAAGCTGCCCGGCTACGGCGGCAAGGCGCAACGCCTGGAAGGGATTGCGCGGACCCGCCCGGGCGGCTGGCGCGCGCGCGCCGCGCGCGCTCAGCCGGGCAGCGCCGTGGTGATCGGCGCGGGACTGGCCGGCGCGGCCTGCGCCCACGCGCTCGCCCGGCGCGGCTGGCAGGTCGAGGTGCTCGACGCGCACGGCGTGTCGGCGGGCGCATCGGCGCTGCCGGCCGGCCTCGCGCATGTGCGCCCGGCCGCCGCCGACGATCGCCTGGCGCGCCTGACCCGCGCTGGGCTGGGCTGGCTGCGCGCCGCTCTGCCCGCGCCGGAGGCAGCCGGACTGTTCGACGATGACGGGGTGCTGATGTCGGGCGAGCTGCCACGCCGCGCCGGGCTGGCTGCGCAGGCCGCGCAATGGCCGTCGCAATGGCTGCACGAATTCGATGCCGAGCAGGCCGCGCGCGCCGCGGGCACGCGGGCGGCGCCACGCGCATGGTGGACGGCGGGCGGCGCGGTCGCTGCGGCGGCGCTGTGCCGGGCCTGGCTGCGGCACCCGCGCATCACGTTGCGCGCGCCGATGCCGGTGCACGCGCTGGCGCGTGACGCCACCGCGGCGGACTGGCGCGCGCTGGACGAACAAGGGCGCGAGCTGGCCCGGGCCCCGGTCTGCGTGCTGGCGTGCGCCTTCGATGCCGCGCGCCTGCTGCGCACCAGCGGGCTGCGCGGCGAGCGGGGCATTCCGCGCCTGCGAACCCAGGCTGGGCAGGGTTTTGTCGTGCCGGCGCAGGCCCTGCCCGCGCTGCAAGGTCTGCGCGCCGGGGTCATGGAAGGCACCTACGCGCTGCCGCTGCCCGCGGCTGCCGCGCAGGCGGCGGGACTGGATGCGCGGCAACGCTGGCTGTTCGTCGGCGCCACCTACGAGCACGCGCAGCAGCAGCCGCTGTCGGCGCAACAGGCCTGGGAACACATCGGAGCCGGACTGAGCGCATGGTGCGCGGACACGGGCTGGCCGGTGCAGCCGCCGGCGCAGGCGCGCACCTTCCGTGGCGAACGAGCCGTCGCGGGGGACCGCCTGCCGCTGATCGGCCGCTGGCCCCACGCCGACGCGCCGGGCGACAGCGGGCTTTACCTCAGCGTCGGCATGGGCTCGCGCGGCCTGTTGCTGTCCGCGCTCGGCGCGCAGTGCATCGTCGGTCTGCTCGAAGGCGAACCCGCGCCACTCGAGCTCGAGCTGCTGCAGGCGCTCGACCCGCTGCGGCCGGGACTGCGGCACGACTGAGCCGGTGCGTCGAAGCGCGGGCCGGGGGTTGCGCACGGTCGGCCGGTGGCGCGCTGCGATTCGCGGCGCCCGCCCAACCGGGGCCCGGGGCCCCGGGCCTTGGCAGGCTTTTAGGCCGCGCCGAGCCCCGGGACCATCGCCCCGGCCGGCTGCGCCATTCGATGGCTCGCGGTGAAGTCCAGCATGCGCTGCACCGACACGCGCGCGCGCGCCGCCAGCTGCGCGTCCAGCAGGATCTCGCCGCTCGCGCTGAGCAACGCATGCTCCAGGCTGCGCAGGCCGTTCATCGCCATCCACGGGCAGTGCGCGCAGCTCTTGCACGTGGCCCCGTTGCCGGCGGTGGGCGCGGCGATGAAACGCTTGCCCGGGTTGCGCTGCTGCAGCGCGTGGAACATGCCGGCATCGGTGGCGACGATGAAGGTGCCGGCGTCGGACTCGTGCGCAGCCTTCAGGATCTGCGAGGTCGAGCCGACGACGTCGGCCAGCGCGATCACCGCGGCCGGGCTTTCCGGGTGCACCAGCACCATCGCCCCCGGATACTGCTCGCGCAGCAGCTCGAGCTCCAGGGCCTTGAACTCGTCGTGCACGATGCAGGCCCCCTGCCAAAGCAGCATGTCCGCCCCGGTCTCGCGCTGGATATAGGAGCCGAGGTGGCGGTCAGGCGCCCACAGCAGCTTGCGACCCTGGCGATGCAGATCGGCGACGATGTCCAGCGCGCAACTGGAAGTCACCACCCAGTCGGCGCGCGCCTTCACCGCGGCGCTGGTGTTGGCGTAGACCACGACGGTGCGGTCCGGGTGCTCATCGCACCAGGCCGAGAACTCCGGCGCCGGGCAACCCAGGTCGAGCGAGCAGGTGGCGTCGAGGTCGGGCATCAGCACGCGCTTGTCGGGCGACAGCATCTTGGCCGTCTCGCCCATGAAGCGCACGCCGGCGACCACCAGCGTCGACGCCGGATGCGAGGCGCCGAAGCGCGCCATCTCGAGCGAGTCGGCCACCACGCCGCCGGTCTGCACGGCCAGGTCCTGCAGGTCCGGGTGCACGTAGTAGTGCGCCACCAGCACGGCATCGCGCTCGCTCAGCAACTGCCGGCAGCTTGCCAGCAGGCGCTCGCGCTCGGGCGCGGACGGCTCGACGGCCACGCGCGCCCAGGCCTCCTGGGTGCCGCACACGGGGCTCTCGACATCGATGGAAATGGTGTTGGGCGACATGTTCAGACTCCCGCGAAGCGCATCGAGTAATCGGTGGCCGTGACATCCTTGGTCAGCTTGCCCACGGAGATGCGGTCGACTCCGGTTTGCGCAAGGGCTCCGACGCTGTCGAGATCGACGCCGCCGGAAACCTCCAGTTCGGCGCGCCCGGCGTTGATGCGCACGGCCTCGCGCAACTGCTCCAGGCTCATGTTGTCCAGCAGCACCATGCGCGCTCCGGCGGCCAGCGCCTGCTGCAACTGTTCCAGGGTCTCCACCTCGATCTGCACGAACACCCCGGGCGGCGCGATGGCCTGCGCGCGCTGCAACACCGCGGCGATGCTGCCGGCCGCGGCGATGTGGTTCTCCTTGATCAGGATCCCGTCGTACAGGCCCATGCGATGGTTGTGCCCTCCGCCGACCCGCACCGCGTATTTCTGCGCCACCCGCAGCCCGGGCAGGGTCTTGCGGGTGTCCACGATGCGCGCCCGCGTGCCCTGCACGGCCTGCACGTAGCGCGCCGTGCGCGTGGCGACTCCCGACAGCAGCTGCAGGAAATTGAGCATGCTGCGCTCGGCCGTGAGCAAGGTGCGTGCGCCGGCCGAAACCTGCAGCACCACGTCGCCGGGACGCACCCGCGCGCCCTCGGGGACCTGCCATTCGATGCGCGCGCCCGGGTCGAGCTGGCGCAGCACGGCCTCCACCCATGGCCGTCCGCAGACGATGGCCGGCTCCCTGACCAGCACACGCGCCTGCGCGGACGCGTCGGCATCGATCAGGCTGGCGGTGAGATCGCCGCTGCCGATGTCCTCCTCGAGGGCTTTGCGCGCATCCTGCGCGGCGACGGACTGCAGGCTCGGACCGTTCATGGACACTCGGGTTTCCCAGGCGTAGGTTGAAACCTTCCAGTGTAGGCGCCGGCGCAGCGATACGCCTCGGGCATGGGGCGGGTTTTCACCAGCTTCCCCGATGGCCTCGCGGTCTTGACAATGCTATATCAGCAAACGCTAATATTGAGCATGCGCAAACCGAGGAATCGCCATGGACCAAGCCGTTGACTTTTCGAGACTTTCCACCAAGGCCCGGAGTCCGGGGGCGAAGGTGTTCCTGGCCCCGTCGGAAACGGCGGCCTGCGCGGGCAAGCGAGTGGGCCAGGGCGACGTGCTGGGAGCCTGGCGCGGCGCTGCCGACTGCCGCAACTGCGGCGTGCGGCGCATCGCGCTGTTCGGCGCGCTGAGCGTCGACGATTTCCAGGAAATCCACCAGGTCATCGACGACATGCAGTTCGCCTCCGGGCAGAACCTGTTCGCCGAGGGCCAGCATGGCCAGTACCTCTACACGGTCAAGACCGGCTTCGTCAAGCTCGAGCGCGTGTTGCCCGACGGCACGCGGCGCATCACCCGGGTGGCGCGCCGCGGCGACCTGATCGGGCTCGAATCCTTCATCCAGCAGCCCTACATGCACCATGCGTCGGCGATCGGCGCGGTACGCGTGTGCCGCATCCCGGTGGACGTGATCCGACGCCTGGAGGAACATGTTCCGACCCTGCGCCAGGAATTCCTGGAACGCTGGCATCGCGCCTTGCGCGAGACCGACGAATGGGCCCTGCTGCTGGGCTCGGGCACGATTCCGTCGCGCATGGCGCGCCTGCTGCTGCGCCTGGCCGAGCCCGAACTCAACGACACCATCGTGCTGCCCAAACGCAGCGACCTCGGCGCCATGCTCGGCGTGGCGCTGGAGACGGCCAGCCGCGTGATCGCGCAGTTCGAGCGCGACGGCCTGGTCGAGCATGTCGGCCCACGGCTGTTTCGCATCAATCGCGGCGGCCTGGAATCGCTGGTCGTGCCCGCGCCGCGCATGGCGGCCTGAGCCCGTCGGCACGTGGCCGGTCGGCCGCCGCAGCGCGATCGACGGTCGGTCGGCGATCGGCTGGTGATCAGTCGGCGTCGGCCCAGGCGGTGATGCCCTGCCACTGCTGCAGGTCCCGCTCCGCGTGGGCCGCACGCAGGTCCCACAGTGTCAGGCCGTGCGCGGCCATGTGCGCGTAGTTGGTCGTCGGGCGCAGCATGCCCAGCAGCGGATGGGGCAGGCGCTGCAGGAATTCGCGCAACTGCTCGGCCGCGCGGGTGCGCTCGTCGACTCGCATTCCCACGAGCCCGATTCGCAGGCCCTGCAGCTTGCGCTCGCCGGCGATGCGGTCGAGGAACTCCTGCGCCGCGTAGATGTCGAACACCGAGGCCTGCACCGGCACCAGCAGGCGATCGGCGGCGCGCAGGATCTCGTCGAAGCGCTTCCCATGCAGTCCGGCGGGAGTGTCGATGACCGCGTGCGTCGTGCCGTGTGGCGGGCGCGCGACCGCATCGGGGCCGACCTTCCAGCCGGCGATCGGCGGCAGTTCCGGGCCGCGCAACGACAGCCACAGGCGCGACGACTGCTGTCGGTCGGCGTCACCCAGCATGACCTTGTGGCCTTGGCTGGCCCAGTACCCGGCCATTTGCGTGGCCAGCGTCGACTTACCCGCGCCCCCCTTGGGGTTGGCGACCACCAGAACCGGCATGAGCTTCTCCCCGCCCGCCCGCCGGGCGGCGAGCGCAGCGAAAAGGGTACACCAAGCGGGTATGGCAGGCGCGCGCCGGCTCCCGCGCTTCCCCGGCTGACGCCGTCGCGTCGCGGCACAATGGGGTCCTTGCGCCGGCGACGGCGTCCGACCCACCAGCACGCGCCATGTTGTTCAACCCCAGCAAGGATCAGGTTCGCCAGTTCTTCGTCGATGCCTGGAGGCGACGCGCCGACGGCGTGCTGACGCCGCTGGAGGCGCTGGCGGTGCAGTGGATGGAACAGCATCCCGAATACCACGAGGACCTGCAGGCCGACGACGCGCTGCAGCGCGACTACGGCGTGGAGGCCGGGCGCAGCAATCCCTTCCTGCACCTGTCGATGCACCTGTCGATCAGCGAACAGGTGTCGATCGATCAGCCCCCCGGCATCCGCCAGGCCTGCCAGCTGCTGAGCGCGCGCCGCGGCGAGCACGATGCGCACCATGCGATCATGGAATGCCTGGGGCAGATGCTGTGGACCTCGCAGCGCAGCGGCCTGCCACCGGATGGCGAGGCCTACGTCGACTGCGTGCGCCGCGCCGCCACCCGGGACTGACTCGCAGGGCCGACGGCCTGCTTCCGCCCCGCAGGCGCTGTGCGCCCGGCAGGGCGGGCGCACACCGGGGTCGGCCGGGCCGGCACCGATGCACGCGTCGGCGCGCGGCGCCGGGCGGGCGCCGCGAGCGCAACGGACGGTGAACCAAATTCCCTGCGCCGAATCGAACGAGTTCCTTGAAAGGAACTCCGATGCCCACCTCGCTCCTGCGCCACGCTGCCGCCTTGCTGCTCGGCGCCGCACTGGCCCCCGGCGCCAACGCCCTCGACAACGGCGACGAAGCGCCGGCCGGCCTCATGCGCCCGCGGGCAGCGCCGGCAGCAAGGACAGTCGGCGCCCCGCCGCCCGCCAGCCTGCACTTCGCATCCCCGGAGCATGAATTCCTCGGCAGGCAGGTGTTGCTGACCCTGCCCGACGGTCGCCGCGTGCCGGGCGACCAGGCAGCGCTGCTGAGCGTGCCCACGTCCGGCCCCGCGGGCGACAGCGTCGAACTCAGCTACGCCGAGCTGCTCTACCTGAGCGGCGACTATTACGGCGTGCCGTACGCGTCGATCGTCGGCGACACCCCGTTCGACGTGTTCGACGCGACGCCCACGCCGGCCGAGATCGCCGCGCGCATGAAGCTGGTGCGCAACCTGCTCGCCTTCCAGTACCTTGGCTACGCCGACTACCTGCCGCGCATCCGCGAACTCGAGAGCGAGCTGATGCAGCGCTTCGACGACGCGCGCCGGCACGACCGAGCGCTTCCCTACGGCACCGACGACGACTGCGCGTCCATGCTGGCCACCGGTGCCGACGGCTGCCTGCGCGATGCGAGTGAACTGCTGAACCTGCGCAAGTACCTCGGCCTGTACACGGAACTGGCGTCGCGCAGCACCGACCATTTCCACGCCGACGCCCAGAGCGCCTTCCTGCTCGGCGTCAAGATGGCCCTCGAGCTCGCGCTCGGCGCTGCCGGGCCTGACGATCTGCGCTTCGCCTATGTGCTGACCGCCTACGCCAGCCACTTCGGCAGCGACGCGTTCGCCGCCGGGCATGTGCGCACCGACAAGCGCACCATCAACGCGTACTGCGCGCCGCAGCTCGCGCGCTTCGGATTCGACGGGTGGAACGGGTTGCTGCTGTCGGGAGTGCTGGTCAAGCGAATGCACGACGACGACAACGCGCGCGGCATCGTCGTGACCGGCGGCGACGGCCGGCAGTGGAAGGCCTACGGCGACCTCTCCATGTCGCGGCGCGACAACGACGCCAACACCGCGCGCGCGGTCGACACGCTGCAACGCGCCGTCGACCGCGTGCACGAGGCCTACGAGCGGCGCGGGCAGGTCGATCCCGGCGCCTTCATCGAGGCCACGCTGCGCGAGCTCCGGCAGCGCCTGCCGGATATCGCCGCTACCAGCGCGGACTCGGAGCACAACCCTGCCGCGCTGCTCGAGACCCGCGGCGCGCAGGTCTGGTGGAACGACCCCGAGCAGGGGAGCCGGGAGCTCGATTGCCGCGAGGCCGTGCTGCGCTACATCCAGGATCTCGGCGCCGGCAGCGAGACCGTCGAGCGCCGGCTGCGCGAGGCCGAGCCGACGGCGCGCTCCACCGGCGGGCACGCAGCGCGTGCTGCGCGCTCGATCGACGTCGGCATCGAACTGGTCGAGGCGCAGGCCGAACCGGCGCGCAGCCTGGTCTGCGAATGGGGCAAGCGCCAGCATGGAGACTTCCCCGACACGCAGGGGGCATTCTCCATGAGGGTCGGCGCGCACCTGGAGAGCAACGGCGGAGCCACCGGCGCCGAGGGCGACCTCTACTGTCTCGTGCTGGAGCCGCAGTTGCGCCAAAGCCCCTGCCAGTTCACCGTGCACTTCGACAACCCCTTCGTCGGCGACGACGCCTACCAGCTCACGAGGCTCGAAGGCGCCTGCAAGGTCGACGTCGACGACAACGGCCGGGGCGAGCACTGGGCCCCGCGCATCGTGGTACGCCAGGACGCGCAAAGCTGATCTGCGCGCAGGCCGCTGGAATGCCGGGGGACGAACTACGCAGTGGCCGGCGGGGCTCAGCCCTCGGCGCCGCGCCCGAGGGCTGCCAGCGCCCGGTACAACTGCTGCAGGCTGTCGATGCCGCTGCGTTCCAGGATGGCACGGATTTGCGTACGTACCGTCGCGATCGAGCGCCCGCAGCGCGCTGCGGCTGACTCGGGGGTGAGCCCCTGCGACAGGCACGACGCCACCCGCGCCTGTGCCGGAGTCAAGCCGAGCCAGCGCGCCAGTGCCTGCTCTTCGAGCGCCTGCTGATCGCCCAGCGGATCGAGGATGATCACGTGGCAGGGAGTGCGCGCGGCAAGGTCGAGCAGCCTGGCCGTCGCCGCGAAGCGCTGCGCCGGCAGCGCCTGGTCGCCGGACCGGGCCGGGCGGTACAGCGTAAAGAACTGCGGCGCCGTGCTGCGCTCCAGGCGTGACAGCGCTTCCGCCGCCTGGCGTGCCGCCGCGCCCGCGGCCTCCAGCCTGCCCTGGCGCAGCGACAGCGGCCCATGGGGGCCGAGACAGGAGCGGGCCACTTCGTTGGCGTACAGCAGGCGCTGCTGTCCGCACAGCACCAGCCCCCCCCTGCCCGCGTGCGACACCGCGGCCGCCAGGGCCGCGGTGATGACCTGGGCGTCGGCCAGATCGTTGCCGGCGTGCCGCGGCAGCGAATCAGTGCGGTCGAGCACCTCGCCGTGCCGGGGCAGCAGCCCGACGCTCGCACGCTGCGGATCAGGTTCTGGCAGGACGGGGAGCGCGCTTCGTGACTGCGACATTTTCCGAGCAGGGGATTGATTATGGAATGATTATCTCCATACCCTGCGAAAATCACTGTAATGAAACGCTAATTTCGTAATGAGACAATTCCTGCAAGGTCATCGGCAGGCCCTTGCTGCGGACTCCGCATTTTGTAAGGCTGCTGCAAGGCATTCATGAAAGCTGATCCAACGTGACGCGAAATGACCATGCGCAACGCTGTCCTCGACTTTTACGAGAAACACCTCCCCCGCGAACAAGGGATATTGAACAGATTTGATGAAATGGTGTCAGTCTGGCCTGGTTTCAATATCAACAGGTGTTTATCTACCGTTGGCCAAACGGCCGCTCATCGAGGAAAAGCATGCTGAAGTCCGCCCTCGGCTGCGCTGTCGCAGCCTGCCTCTACGCCGCGCAGGCCCTCGCGCACCCCGCGCCCACGGCGCTGCAGCGCGCCCAGCTGGCGGCGCACGAGCGCCACCTGCTGGGAGTGGGAGTACTCGTGCTGGATGGCGGCGAAGAGTCCGCGATGGTCGACGCGTTGATGCATTCCCGCGCGACGCGCTTCGCGCTGCGTGAACTCGACCTCGTCGTGCTGCGCCAGCATGCCGACGGAAGCTATCGCGTGCAGCGCCTTCCCGGCGTATGCGACGGCATCGATGCCTGCGCGCAGGACCTGCTCGCGCAGCCGATCCAGCCCGCCCAGGCAGGCGCGCTGGCGCAGGGCCACCTGCACGGACCCGTGTTCGTGGTCTATCCCGCCAACGGCGACCCTCGGCCGAGCGGCGAGGCCTTCGGCTTCGACAACCTCGCCTCCGTCGTGCGCTTCGCGCGCGCCGTTCGCCGGGCCTCCCCCGGGCAGCCGGCGCTGTTCGAGGACAGCCGGCTGCTGTCGGCCGCCCCCTGAAGCGAGGCCGGCGCCGCGAATCATGACGTCGCCGGTGGGGGCGATCAGCACCAGGACCTTGGTGTTGGTGCCGGAATGGGCGATCAGCCGCGTCCGGTGATCGGGGCTTGCCGCGAACGGCGCGGCCTGTCAGGCACCATACGGGCCTGAGCCGCGCCCCGGACCGGCTGGCACACCCGACTTTCCACGGAGCCCTCATGACCACGACCCCCACCAGCACCGCGCCGATCAGCCGCTTTGCGCACCCCGAGATCTCCGGCCTGCCCGACGACATCCGCCAGCGCATCCTGGCCGTGCAGGAAAAGTCGGGCTTCGTGCCCAACGTGTTCCTGGTGCTCGCGCACCGCCCCGAGGAATTCCGCGCCTTTTTCGCGTACCACGACGCGCTGATGGACAAGCAGGGCAAGCTGAGCAAGGCCGAGCGCGAGATGATCGTGGTGGCCACCAGCAGCGCCAACCAGTGCCAGTACTGCGTGGTCGCGCATGGCGCGATCCTGCGCGTGCGCGCCAGGAACCCGCTGCTGGCCGACCAGGTCGCGATCAACTACCGCAAGGCCGACATCTCGCCAAGGCAGAAGGCCATGCTGGATTTCGCGTTGAAGGTCTCGACCCAGTCGCACTGCGTCGACGAGCAGGACTTCGACGTCCTGGCGCGACATGGCTTCGACCGCGAGGACGCCTGGGACATCGCCGCCATCTCGGCCTTTTTCGGCCTGTCGAACCGCATGGCCAACGTGACCAGCATGCGCCCGAACGACGAGTTCTACACCCTCGGGCGCTGACGCACGGTGCGCCGCCCGCCCGGCGCGACGCCGGGGCGCCCAAGACGACAACGGCCGCGTGGTTCGCACCGCGCGGCCGTTGGCTCCTGAATTCCTGGTCGGGGTGAGAGGATTCGAACCTCCGGCCTCTACGTCCCGAACCATGCCTCGCAGCCCCAGGAGTCTGGTTTCGCGCGAGTCTCCTCACGCAAAATCAATAGCTTAGCACGCCCCTTCCTGACAATTCCAGCCATTTCCATCGCTTTCAAACCGGCTCATTTGGCACAGAATTGGCACAGCGACGTCCAGCCCGACATCTAGCACCCTTTGTCGGATGATGTCCTTGAGCGGCTCGGCCTGCCGGCTGCAACCCGCCCTGAAG
>JAJZTW010000060.1 GCA_021847345.1 Pseudomonadota bacterium | reverse complement strand
GCCTCGGGGCGGTGCAGCGCCAGCTCGCCGGCGGCGACGCGACGGATCAGGTCGTCCTCGATGCAGCCGCCCGAGACCGACCCGGCCACCTGGCCGTCGTCGCGGATGACCATCATGGATCCCGGCGAGCGCGGCGCCGAGCCCCAGGTGCGCACCACCGTGCCGAGCACGACGCGCTGGCCGCGCGCGAGCCAGTCCAGCGCGGTATGGATGACTTCGATGTCGATGCTGTTCATGGTGTGCGGGCCGGCAGGCCCTCGCTCGAAAAAGGAGTTTCAGGCCGCGGCATAGCCGCGCAGGCGGTCCCCGCCCTGCGCCGCGTGCACGCTGGCGTTGAAGGACACGATGATGCGATCGCGCTCGCCCCGGTAGGCCATGGCCTGGTGGGCGAGCCAGGACGGGAACACGATCAACTGCCCGGGAAGCGGCGCGATATCGACATGGGCCGACTGCAGGTAGGCGTTGCCGAGGTCGGCGTGTGCGCCACCCAGGTGCGGGAAATAGGGACCGTAGAAGCGGGTCACGCCGTTGCGCTCGCCGAGCAGCGGATCGGCCACACGAACGGAGTCTTCGTCGACCTGCACGCAATACACCCCCGACCAGGAACAGTTGCCGTGGGTGTGCACGTCGTGGCTGGCGCCCTGGTTGGCCACCTGGAACCACATGCCGCGCAGGTGCACCTGCAGCGCCGGAGCCGGCTGCGGCCAGGCCGCTCGGTTGGCCTGCGCCACGGTCGCATGCAGCGAGTCGACGACAAAGCGCACGAAATCCTGCCATTCGGGCAGGCGGATGCGCTCGAGCAGGTCGTCCTCGCTGGCGAAGAACGGCGCCGGCTGCGGCTGCGACACCGCGCGCAGGCTTCCCAGCACGCGGGCCAGCAGGGGATTGAGCTCCTGCGCGCGCGCCCAGCGATGCACGCCCAGCGGAGTCGCCCACAACGAAAGCAGGGACTGCTGCCCGGCAGGCCCGGGAACCGCGCCCGGCATGCTCACGTCGGCATCGCCGGGCGCGCCAGGTCGGCCGGCCAGCGCAGCTGGTGCCCGGTGCGCTGCGCCAGCGCCTCGATGTCCTGCTCGGTGTCGATGTCCACCGCGTAGCGCCGATTCGACGTCGGCCAGCGCAGCACCTGCGAGGCATGGCGCTCCTGCCAGCGGCGGCAGGCCACGTCGCCCGGCCCGGCGAGGATCTGTTCACGCACCGCGGCGCTGAACACCAGCGGGTTGCCGGGCTGGCCGTCGACCAGCGGCTGCACCAGCTCGATGCCCTCGCCGCGCTGCTTGTAGGCCTTGATCAGCTCGCCGACGTCCTGCGCGTGCAACAGGGGTTGGTCGGCCAGCGCGACCAGCACGCAGTCGACCGCCGGCAGCGCCTGCAACCCGACGCGGGTCGACGATGCCTGCCCCTGGTCCGGGTCCGGGTTGTGCACCACGCTCACCGGGAACTCCGACACCACGGGCTCGATGCGCGCGGCATGGTGTCCGAGCACGACCACCAGTTCGTCCACCCCGCCGCCCGACAGGGCGATCAACTGGCGCCGCAGCAACGGCACGCCGCCGAGTTCCAGCAGGCACTTGGGGCGCCCGCCCAGTCGCGAACCCTGCCCGGCCGCCAGCAGCACGGCGCCGACTCGAAGCCGGCTGTACAGGCCGCCGCCGCCCTTCAGAATGCATCCCATGACCGTCAGTGCCCGCAGCAGGAGTGGGTCGCCGCAGCGGCCGGCGCGGGCGACTCGGCCGGCTCGGCGCTGTCTGCCGAAGCGTGGCCGCAACACGAAGCGGCGCCGGGCGCGGGGCCCGGCGCCTGCTGCGCTGCCGCGCCATGGCCGCAGCATGCGCCCGGCGCCGACGCACCGGAAGCGACCGGCTCGACCGCCGCCCTGTCGGCGGCCGCTGCCGCCGGCGCCTGCTCGATCAGCGGCACGCCGGCACGGCGCGCCGCGACCACCGCGGCCAGCACCGACAGCGCGATCTCGGGCGGCGTATGCGCGCTGATCGGAGTGCCGGCCGGCGCCACGATGGCCTGCACGGCACGCGCATCGGCGCCCGACGCGACCAGGCTCTCGCGCAGCACCGCCGCCTTGCGCGCGCTGGCGACGAACCACACGCCGCCAGCCCGCAGCGCCAGCGCAGCGCGCAGGCCCTGCAGGTCACGCTGCCCCTGGGTGGCGACGACGACAAAGCCGCCGTCGCCGAGCTCGCGACGCAGCACCTCGGGGTCGTCGCTGGCGATGCACTGCACGCCGCCGGCCTCCTGCGGCTGCAGCCCGACTCCGGCCCACGCCACGCGCAGCCCCAGCTGCGGCGCCAGCGAGACGAGGGAGCGCGCCACGGGGGTGTTGCCGATCACCACCAGCAGCGGATCGGCCAGCACCGGGTCGACGAACAGCTCGAGGGTGCCTCCGGAGTGGCAGGCCATGCCGAACTCGAGCACGTCGCCCAGGTCGCGCTCGCTGCCCTGCGCGGACGGCGTGATGCGCACGCTGCGCGCACGCCCATCCTGCAGGGCCTGGCGCACGGTGCGCAACACCGCCGGCTGCGCGCAGCCGCCACCGATCCAGCCGTGGATGGTGCCGTCGGCCAGCACCAGCGCCTTGTCGCCGGGACGAGCCGACGCCGGGGACTGCACGCGCAGCACGCTGACCAGCGCGAACGCGCGACCCTGCTCGCGCAGGCGCGCCGCCTGGGTGATCCAATCGAAAGAGGACATGTCGGAACTCCTGTCAGTGCAGCGGTCAGTGCAGCACCTTGCGCGCGGCCGCCAGGTCGGCGATCGACGCAAGGGGTACGAAGGTGTCGATGCAGTCGCGCGCGCGCTGCAGCGCGGCGGCCTGCGGAACGGCGCGCGTCGGGTGGAACCAGCTGATGCGCGCGCCGCGGCCGCGAAGCTCGCGCAGCGCGTCGCCCAGCAGCTCGGGGGAATCGGTGTCGAAGCCGTCGGAGAACACCCAGACGCGCGAGCCGCGCACCAGCTGGTGACGCGCCGCGCCGCGCGCGAAGGCCTGCACGCAGGCGCCGATGCGCGTGCCGGCGCCGAAGCCGGCGGTGACGGCGTTGACCTGCTCCTGCGTGGCCGCGCTGTCGCGCCCGAGCAGCGCGGTGATCTCCGCCAGGCGCACGTGGAACACGAACACGCGGGCGTCGCATTGCTGTGCGAAAGCGCGCGCCACGCGCAGGAAAAAGGCGCCGTGGGCCTCCATCGATCGGCTGACGTCGGCGAGGATGAACAGCCGGGGCGGCTCGACGCGGCGCACGCGCCACGCCGCCTGCAGCGGCTCCCCGCCCCAGGCGACGCTACGACGCAGCGTGGCGCGCAGGTCCAGGCGCGCCGCCGCCCGCGCGGGCGCGCCGCGCCAGCGGCGGGTCGGCCGCGGACGCAGGCGCTGCGCGATGTCGGCGGCCAGGCGCTGCAGTGCCGCGAGATCCTGCGGCAGCCACATCTGGTGCTCGCGCGCGTGCAGCGCCTCGGTACGGCTGGCGCCACCCTGCGCTCGCTCGCGGCCGGGCGCCGGCGAAGCGTCGTCGGCCGCCGCTTGATCCGCGCTGCCCTGAGCGGCGTGCGTGCCCGGCGGCTGGCTGCCTGCCGAATCGGCATCGAGTTGGCGCCGCAAATCCTGCACGGCCTGCCGCAGGTCGCGCGAACGCCGCGTCTGCTGGCTCACGCGCACGTGGCCGCGCACCCGCTGCGGCCACCAGAAGCGTTCGAAGATCTCCCGCCAGCGCCGCCAGTCGCGCTGGTCGCTGCAGGCGATGGCGCGCCACGCCGACTCGACCGCGGAGGGCTCGGCCGGGCCGAGCTGCTGCGCCACACGCAGCATGCAGCGCTGCTCGTCGACACCGACGCGAAATCCGTGGTCGCGCAGCAGCGCGGCGAATTCGCCGATTCGCTGCAGCGGGGAGACGGCCGGCTCGCAGGGCATGGCAGGCTCGCGCGGCGGGTCAGCGCAGGTCCGCGGCGACGCCCGCGTCGCTGCGCCGCTCGAGCAGCTGCAACACACGGTCGCCCTGCATCGCGAAGCGGTCTTCCTGGGTCTTCAGCAGGCAGCCCAGGGTCGCCAGCACGACCTCGAGCTGCTCGGGCAGCGCGTGCTGCCCCAGGCCGTGCAGGGCTCGAACCCAGTCCAGGGTCTCGGCCACGCCCGGGGTCTTGGCCAGGTCCTGGCGCCGCAGGGCGTGCACGAAGGCCACCGCCTGCTCGACCAGGCGCGACTCGACCTGCGGCAGCGACAGGCGCACGATGGCGATCTCGCGCGCCAGCTCCGGGTAGTCGAGGTAGTGGTAGAGGCAGCGCCGCCGCAGCGCATCGGACAGCTCGCGCGTGCCGTTGCTGGTCAGGATGACCTGCGGGATGGTGCTGGCGCGCAAGGTGCCGATCTCGGGAACCGTGATCTGGTATTCGGCGAGAACCTCGAGCAGGAAGGCCTCGAAGGCCTCGTCGGCGCGATCGATCTCGTCGATCAGCAGCACGCAGGCGCGCGTGGAGCTGATGGCTCGCAGCAGCGGGCGCTCGAGCAGGTATTCGCGACCGAACAGGTCCTGTTCGCGCAGGCCCTGTGCGCTGGCCTCGTGCAGCCGGATGGCCATCAACTGCCGACCGTAATTCCATTCGTAGGCGGCCTGCGACAGGTCCAGCCCCTCGAAACACTGCAGGCGCACCAGCTCGGCATCCCCCACCCGCGCCAGCGCCGACGCCAGCGCCGTCTTGCCGACTCCGGCGTCGCCCTCGATCAGCAGCGGGCGCTGCAGCTCGCGCGCCAGCCAGCACGACGTCGCCAGCGCCTCGTCGGCGACATAGCCCGCCTCGTGCAGCGCCTGGCGCAGCGCCCGCGGCGCTGCCATGGCGGCGGACGGCGCCTGCGAGGCCATCACGCGCGCCCGGCGAACAGGCCGCCGAACCAGCCCTTGATCAACGCCCACAGCAAGGCCAGGCCGTTGATCTCGCGTGCCGCCTGGCGAGGGGCCGCGGCCGGGGCCGCTTCCGCGGGCGACTCGGTGGCCGCGTCGCCGGCGTCCGCGCCGGCGGCCGCGACAGGCGCCTGCCGCGCGGCCAACTCGCGCGCGGCGACGCGGAAGTTGTCGACGAACTGGCCCAGCATCATCTCGGAGACCTGGGTCATCATGCGCCCACCGAACTGCGCGAACTTGCCGTTGACCACGACGCTGGCCTGGCCGTGCAGCAGCGAGCGCGCAGCGCCGTCGGCAGACGGCTCGATCACCGCGGTCAGGTCCATCGACGCCGACGAGCCGCCCTTGTCGGCGCCCTTGCCGCGCATCACCATGCGGCGCTCGGCCGGCGCGCATTCGATCACGTCGACGGTGCCGCCGAACTGCGCCAGCGCGGGACCGACCTTGACCTTCACCGCGCCCTTGTACGAGTTCGCGTCGATCTGTTCGGTGATCTCCGCGCCCGGCATGCAGCCGGCGACCGCGCGCACGTCGCTGAGCAGGGCCCACGCCGCTGCAGCGTCGACGTCGAGCTCATAGGTCTTTTCGAGTTTGACTTCCATGGTGTCGGTTCGGGAATTCGTGAAAGGGCCGGGGCCGGCGCGCTGCCGGCCCCGGCGGACTCACAGTGCCATGCCGTGCTTGCGCAGCTCCTTCCAGACGCGGAAGGAGTTGTGCGGCATGTCCATGTGGGTGACGCCCAGGTGCGCGAAGGCGTCGACCACCGCGGACGTGAAGGTGGGAATCGACCCGACGTGGGGGGATTCGGCCACCCCCTTGGCACCCAGCGGGTGATGCGGCGACGGAGTGACCGTGTAGTCGGTCTCCCACTTCGGCGCCTCCACCGCGGTCGGCAGGAAGTAGTCCATCAGCGTGTTGCCCAGAAGGTTGCCCTGCGCGTCGAAGGGCATCTGCTGCCCCATGGCGACGGCGAAGCCCTCGGTCAGGCCGCCGTGGATCTGGCCCTCGATGATCATCGGGTTGATGCGCGTACCGCAGTCGTCCAGCGCGTAGAAGCGGCGCACCTTGGTCTCGCCCGTGGCGCGGTCGATGTCGACCACGCACAGGTAGATGCCGAAGGGGTAGGTGAAGTTCGGCGGGTCGTAGTAGTGCACCGCCTCGAGCCCGGGCTCCATGCCGTCGGGTGGCTGGTGGTAGGCGGCCCACGCGATGTCGCCCATGGTCTTGAAGCGCTCGTCGTCTCCCTTGACCTTGAAGCGGTCGACCTCCCAGTCCAGGTCCTGCTCGTTGACCTCGAGCAGGTGCGCGGCGATCTTGCGCGCCTTGGCGTGGATCTTGCGCGCTGCCAGCGCGATGGCCGCGCCGGCCACCGGCGTGGAGCGGCTGCCGTAGGTCCCCAGGCCGTAGGGCGCGGTCGACGTGTCGCCCTCCTCGACCTGGATGACCTCGCTGGGAATGCCCAGTTCGGTGGCGATGATCTGCGCGTAGGTGGTCTGGTGGCCCTGGCCCTGCGTGATGGTGCCCATGCGGGCGATCGCGCTGCCGGTCGGGTGCACGCGGATCTCGCAGGAGTCGAACATGCCCACGCCGAGGATGTCGCACATCTTGCTCGGGCCGGCGCCGACGATCTCGGTGAACGTGACCAGGCCGATGCCCATCAGCGTCGGGCTGTTCGGGTCGGCGCGCCTGGCGGCCTGTTCGGCGCGCAACTCCCGGTAGCCCACCGCGTCCAGCCCTTTCTGCAAAGCCGTGTGGTAGTCCCCGGAGTCATATTCGAAGCCGAAGGCGCTGCGGTACGGGAACTGCTCCTTGCGGATGAAGTTCCTGGCACGGATCTCGGCCTTGTCCATGCCGAGCTTCTGCGCCAGCACGTCGACCATGCGCTCGATCAGGTAGACCGCCTCGGTCACACGGAACGAGCAGCGATAGGCGACTCCGCCCGGAGCCTTGTTGGTATAGACGCCCTTGACGCTGGCGTGGGCCGCCGGGATGTCGTAGGAGCCCGAGCAGATGTGGAACAGCCCGGCCGGGAACTTGGTCGGGTCGGCACAGGCGTCGAAGGCGCCATGGTCGGCCACCACGTTGACACGCAGCCCGGTGATGCGCCCGTCGGCGGTGGCGGCAAGCTCGCCGTCCATGTGGTAGTCGCGGGCGAAGGCCGTGGTCGAGATGTTCTCGATGCGGTCCTCGACCCACTTGACCGGGCGGCCGAGCACGATCGACGCGACGATGGCGCACACATAGCCGGGATAGATTCCGACCTTGTTGCCGAAGCCGCCGCCGATGTCGGGGCTGACGATGCGCACCTTCGACTCGGGAATTCCCGAAAGCATCGACACCACGGTGCGAACGACGTGCGGCGCCTGCGAGGTGATCCAGGTGGTGAGCTCGCCGCGCACCGGGTCGAAGCTGGCCACGCAGCCGCAGGTCTCCAGCGGGCACGGGTGCACGCGCGGGTAGTACATGTGCTGCGACACCGTGACCTCGGCGCCGGCGAAGGCGGCGTCGGCAGCGGCCTTGTCGCCGGCCTCCCAGGTGAAGATGTGGTTGGGGTGCTCGCGCGGTCCGTGCGCCCCCTCGGTCTTGCCGGCCAGGTCCTCGCGCAGCACCGGGGCATCGGGCTCCAGCGCGGCGTAGGGGTCGATGACCACCGGCAGTTCGTCGTACTCGACTTCCACCGCCTCGACCGCGTCGGCGGCGATGTAGCGGTCGTCGGCGACCACGATGGCCACTTCCTGCATCTGGAAGTGCACCTTCTCGTCGGCCAGCACGGCGGCGACGTCGCCGGCCAGGGTCGGCATCCAGTGCAGCTTCAGCGGCTTGAGGTCCTCGGCGGTGAGCACCGCGTGCACGCCGGGCATCGCCAGCGCGGCTTCCTTGTTGATGCGCTTGATGCGCCCGTGGGCAATCGGCGAGCGCACGATGTCCATGTGCAGCATCGAGGGCAACTTGATGTCGTCGACATAGTTGCCCTTGCCCTGGATGAAGCGGGCATCCTCCTTGCGCAGGCGCGAGGCGCCCATGCCGGCCAGGGCCAGTTCGCGGGCCTCGGCGCTTTGAGCCGGTGCGTTCATGACGTTTGTCTCCGTGTGGGGTTTGCGTCAGGCCGCCTGCTGGGCCGACTGCTGCAGCTTGGCGGCCGCGTACTGAACGGCCTTCACGATGTTCTGGTAGCCGGTGCAGCGGCACAGGTTGCCGCTCATGCCGGCGCGGATCTGCTCCTCGGTCGGATCCGGGTTCTCCTGCAGGAAGCGGTAGGCGCGCATCAGCATGCCGGGGGTGCAGAAGCCGCACTGCAGGCCATGCTCCTTGTAGAAGCCTTCCTGCACGGCGTGCAGCACGCCCTTTTGCGCCAGGCCCTCGACGGTGACGATCTCCGAGCCTTCGCACTGCACCGCCAGGTGCGTGCAGGCCTTGATCGAGCGACCGTCGACATCGACGGTGCAGGCGCCGCAATGGCTGGTCTCGCAGCCGATATGGGCCCCGGTGAGATTGAGTTGTTCCCGCAGGAAATGCACCAGCAGGGTTCGCGGCTCGACAGCCGCTTCCACGGCCTGGCCGTTGACCTTCATCGAAACGAGTTTCTTGGACATGGGGGACTCCTGCCGATTCATTGACTACGCAGCCAGGCCTTGCCCAGCGCGCGCTTGACCATCTGTGAGGCCATGGCCGTCTTGTATTCCACGTCCCCGCGCAGGTCCTCCGCCGGCTCGCAGATCGCGGCGGCGGCTTCGGCCGCGGCCGCCAGCGTCTGCGAGTCGAGCGCGCGGCCGAGCAGAAGCTGCTCGGCCTGCTCCGCGCGCAGCGCCATCGGCGCGACGTTGGTCAGCGCGATACGCACATGCTCGATGCGATCGCCGGAGCGGCGCAGCACCACCGCGCATCCGGCGGTGGCCCAGTCGCCGGTCTTGCGCTTGAGCTTCTCGTAGGCCCAGCCGGTGGCAGGCTTGAACGCCGGCACGTGGATCTCGCACAGCACCTCGTCCTCCTGCAGCAGGGTCATGTAGGTGCCGAGAAAAAACCCGTCGGCGGCGACGCTGCGACGTCCCTTGGGGCCCTGCAGAACGAAACTGGCGTCGAGCGCGATGGACAGCGCCGGATGGTCGTTGCCGGGGTCGCCGTGGGCGATGTCGCCACCGATCGTGCCGCGGTTGCGCACCTGCGGATCGGCGATCAGCGCGGCCGCCTCGGGCAGCAACGGCACCTTGCTGCGCAGCACCGGCGACGTGATCAGGTCGTTTTCCACCGTCATCGCGCCGATCACCACGGTGTCGCCCTGTTCGCGAATGCCGCGCAGCTCGTCGATGCGGTTGAGGTCGATCAGGCTGCCGGGCTGCGCGAAGCGCAGCTTCATCATGGGCAGCAGGCTGTGCCCGCCGGCCAGCAGTTTCGCATCGCCTCCGAGGCTGCTGAGCAACGCGATCGCCTCGTCCACGGAGCGCGGCGCGTGGTACTCGAAACGCGGTGGAATCATGGATGTCTCCGAGTTTGTCTAGGACGGACAAACTATACGGATTCAAGCCATTTTTTGCACTTTATCAATAGCTTGGCGTTTTTTTGCACCAAATGTATCGTGGCGCGCACGAAATGCACGCCGCAGGGCATCAGGTGCAGCAAACGGCGCGGCGCCTCGCGGCAATCCGGGAAAGTCCCTAGGCTTTTCCAGGAGCCTGGGCGGCGCCGGGTGCTCAGGCCTTGCGCTGCACCCCCAGCAGCGAGCGCAGGCGAGCGACCTCGGCGCGCGACACCGGCACCCAGGTCGCTGGCTCGCCGCGCATGCGCAGCTGCACCTTGCCATCCAGGCGCCCGAGTTCGAGCACAGCGTCGAGGTTGACGATGAAGCAGCGATGCACGCGCACGAAGCGCTGCGGGTCCAGGCGCGCCTCGAGGTCGCCGATGCTCAGGTTGCAGAACTGGAAGCCGCCGGTCGTCAGCACCCGCGTGTAATGCGCCTGCGACTCCAGGAACACCACCTGCGCGGTGTCGACGAAGGTCACGCGGTGATTGGCGACCAGCGGAATGCGCGCGAGCTGGCGCTTTTCCCCGGCGCCCGCGGCGCTCGGGGCGCTCGCCGGGGGGACCCCGGCGGGGACGGCCGGCGTGTCGCCCTGCACCACCAGCTGGGTGACGTCGTAGAACACCAGCGCGAACCCGGTGGTCTGCCGGTCCTCCCCGGCCAGCCGCGTGACCTTGATCAGCAGCACCTGTTCCGGGATGTTGATGATCATGGTCATGGGGATCGACGCGGCCACCGGGCAGGCCGAGGCCTGGTCGAGCAGGAACGACACCTTGGCCGCCGAGCGAGGCGGGTGAAACGAGGTCACCAGCGTATCGAAGGGCCGCTTGTCGCTGACCGGCAGGATGCGACGCGCGAAGTCGTTCATCGCCAGCACCTTGCGCTGGGCGTCCAGGTGGACCACGCCGACCTCGAACTTCTCGAACAGATACAGCGCCGACGCCGGGCCCTGCGGGTTGGTCATGGTCTGCTCTCCGGCTCGCCTCGGCTGGGGGAATGGGAATGGCCTGCCACGCCGCGGCCTCAGCTGCGCGGGCTCGCGGCCTTCGCCGGCAAGCCCGGCATGCGCGCCGCCGCGCGCAGCAGCGCCAGCGCGGCGGCCGCGCCCCAGGACATGCCGGCCTGCATCGCCGCCAGCATCGCCGGCAGGCCCGGCGAACCGCCTCGAAGACCCTGCGCCTGCACGAGCAGCGGCATGCCCAGGTTCATTCCCGCCAGCATGCAACCCAGGCAAAGCAGCGTGGGCAGCAGACCGCGACGACAAGCCGACGGCGCGCCGGCGCGCGCCTGCCAGAGCATCGGCAGCATGCCCGCCAGCACGAGCGCGGCATTGCTGGCCGCCAGCAGCCCGAGGTGCCAGCGCAGCAACAGTCCCAGCGGCAGCCCGCCTCCGCACAGCGACGCCAGCAACTCGAGCCGGCCATGCGAGGCGTCGACGGCCAATCCCGCGAACATGCCGAGCATGGCCATGGTCATCGCGCCGGCGACCGGGCGCGCCTGCGCGGGCAACGCGTGGTGCAGCCGCAGGTGCGCCAGCATGCCAGCGCAGGCAACAGCCAGATACACGACCCAGGAAGGTACCCACGAACCCATGCGGCGAGACCTCGCAAGCCCGACCCCGGCCGAGCGTGCCCGCGATTGTGCGTCAGCTGCGGCCCGCGCGCCATGCGCACCCACCCGCACTGCGGCGCGCGAGCAGGCACAATGCCCGCATGCTTGCCAGCTACGTCCTGCTCGACCTGGAAACCACCGGCGGCAACCCGGTGCACGACCGCATCACCGAGATCGCCGCGCTGCGTGTCGACCACGGCCGGATCAGCGCGCGCTGGCAGAGCCTGGTCGATCCGGGGCGGCCCATCCCCCCGTACATTCAGCGCCTGACCGGAATCACCGACGCGATGGTCGCCAGCGCTCCTCGCTTCGAGCAACTGGTCGAGCGGCTGCTGGAGCTGCTGGATGGGGCCGTGCTGGTGGCGCACAACGTGCGCTTCGATCACGGCTTCGTGAAAAACGCGCTGGCGCGCGCCGGTGTCGACCTGCGCGCGCGCACGCTGTGCACGGTGCGCCTGTCCAGGCGCCTGGAGCCGCACTGCAGCGGGCACGGACTCGACGCCATCCAGGCGCGCCACGGTCTCGTCAACCCGGCGCGCCATCGCGCGATGGGCGACGTGCTGGTGCTGCACGCCTGGCTGCAGCGCATGGCGGAGCTGCACGGCGAGCAGGCGCTGCGCGAGCACGCGCAGGCCCTGCTGCAGGCCGGCACCAGCCTGCCGCCGCACCTGCAGACCGACGTCGCCGATCTGCCCGAAGGCCCCGGCGTGTACCTGTTCCACGGCGAGGCAGAGATCCCGCTGTACGTGGGCAAGAGCGTGAACCTTCGACGCCGCGTGTTGTCGCATTTCCAGGCCGACCACCGCGAGGCGCGTGAAATGCGCATCAGCCAGGAGGTGCGGCGCATCGAAATCCGCGAGACCGCCGGCGAACTCGGCGCGCTGCTGCTCGAGGCCCGCCTGGTCAAGCAGCTGCAGCCGCTGTTCAACCGCAAGCTGCGCCGCGACAACCGCCTGTGCAGCTGGCGCATCGCCGACGACCCCCGCGAGCGACCCTTGCTCACGCTGGTACGCGACGAAATCGTCGACCCCGCCTGCTTCGGGCAGTTGTACGGCACCTACCGCAGCCGGCGCCAGGCACAGGAGGGGCTGCGTGGGCTCGCCGAGCAGCACGGGCTGTGCCTGCGCGTGCTGGGCCTGGAGTCGGGCCGCGGACGCTGTTTCGCGCACCAGCTCGGTCGCTGCCGCGGTGCCTGCTGCGGCGAGGAGACGCCGCAGCGGCATGCCGCGCGGGTGCAGGCCGCGCTGGCCGCGGAGCGCCTGCGTGCCTGGCCCTACGACGGTCCGATCGGCTTGCCCGAGGCGGCGCCCGACGGCCTTCGCAGCGAGGTGCACGTGTTCGACCAGTGGCGCCATCTCGGCACCGCGCGCGACGAAGCCGAGCTCGACGAGTTGCTGCTCGCGCGCCAGCGCGGCGACGCCTTCGGCTTCGACCTCGACACCTACAGGCTGCTGCTGGCCCACCTTGGCAACCCGCGGCGCCCGCCACCCCGGATCCTGCACCTGCGCGACCGCCACGCCGCCTGAGCCGCACGGCCGGCATGCAGGCAGGACGAGATCGGCCTAGGATTTTCGCTCTGTGCCTGAACAACCAACGGAGGAACATCCATGAGCTTGCGCATGCGCGACATTCGAGGACAGGTGGCGGTGATCACCGGCGCGTCCAGCGGCATCGGCGCGGCCGCGGCGCGCGCGCTGCACGCCGAAGGCATGCAGGTGGTGCTGGCGGCGCGCAGCCGCGATCGCATCGACGCGCTGGCCGCCGAGCTCGGCCAGGGCGCGCTGGCCGTGCCCACCGACGTCGGCGACGCCGCGCAGGTGCGCGCGCTGTTCGACGGCGTGCGCGAGCGCTTCGGCGGCCTCGACCTGTTGTTCAACAACGCCGGCGTCGGCTACCACGGCAGCTTCGAGCACGGCAAGGTCGACGAATGGAAGGCCACCATCGACGCCAACCTGTGGGGCGTGCTGCACTGCACGCAGGCGGCCATCCCGCTGCTGCGTTCGCGCCCGGGGGCGATGATCAGCACCGTGTCCAGCGTCGGCGGGCGCCGCGGCATCGAAGGCTGGGCCGTCTACAACGCGACCAAGTTCGCGGTGGTCGGGCTGCACGATGCGCTGCGCAAGGAACTCGGGCCCGAAGGCATTCGCGTGTCGCTGATCGAGCCCGGCGCCGTGTACACCGAGTGGGGCCACAACGTGCCGGCCGAGCAGATGAAGGCCCGGCGCGATTCCCTGCAGGCGCTGCACGCCGAGGACATCGCGCAGGCGCTGCTGTGGGCCTTCGTGCAGCCGCCGCACGTCAACGCGCTGGAATCGCTGATCCTGCCGACGCGCCAGACCACGCCCTGAGCCTGAGCGCGGCTCAGGATCCCTGCCCGGCGCGCAGCTTGCGCCACAGGGTGCTGCGCGAGATGCCCAGGAGCTCGCAGGCCCGCGCCTGGTTGCCGCCGCACTGCGCCAGCGTGCGCTCGATCCATTCGCGCTCGGCCTCGGCCTTCCTGCGCACCAGCGCGGGCGGGTTGCGCGCGTCGACGGGCCGGCCGGGCTCGGCCGGCGCAGATGCCTCGTGCAGCTCCGGCAACAACTCGCGCAGCAGCTGCGGGCCCGGCGGCGCGGCGGCGTCGGCCATGCTGGCCACGCGCTCGACCAGATTCTCGAGCTCGCGCACGTTGCCCGGCCAGGCATGGCCCGAGGCCTGCGCGATCAGGCCGAGCAGAACCTGCAGCAGCATGTCGCGCTGGCGCGGCACCGCGCCGGCGCGATCCAGAGCCTTGTCCAGCAGGTGCGAAGCCAGCGCCGGCAGGTCCTCGCGGCGCTCGCGCAGGCTGGGAAGCTGCAGGCGCAGGATGTTCAGGCGGTAATAGAGGTCGCGCCGGAACAGCCCGGCGTCGATTCGAGCGGCCAGGTCGCGATGCGTGGCGGCGATCACCCGCACGTCCACCGGCGTCGGCTCGGTGGCGCCCACGCGCAGGATCTCGCGCTCCTGCAGCACGCGCAGCAGCCGGGTCTGCAGGGCCAGCGGCATGTCGCCGATCTCGTCGAGAAACACGCTTCCGGTGTGCGCGGCCTCGAACAAGCCGGGCTTGCCGCTCTTGCGCGCTCCCGTGAACGCGCCCTCCTCGTAGCCGAACAACTCGCTTTCGAGCAGGCTTTCCGGGAACGCCGCGCAGTTGATGGCCACGAAGGGCTGCGCGCGCCTGCGACTGGCCGCGTGCAGGCCCTGCGCGAACAACTCCTTGCCGGTGCCGCTTTCGCCGACGATCAGCACCGTCGCGTCGCTGCGCGCGAAGCGCTGCGCCTGTTCGCGCGCGCGCTGCATCGCCGGGCTGTCGCCGACCAGGTCGCTCAGGCTCCAGCGCGTGATGGTGGGCGCGGCGCGCTCGCGCGCGCGCAGGCTGCGGTCCACGCGCTGGATGGCCACCGGGTCCTGGCAGGTCAGCACGGCGCCGGTACGCACGCCGCGCTCGACGATGGGCGTGCGACTGAGCACCAGGGTCTTGCCGGCGAAGCGCACGATGTCCTCGGTGTGCTCGACGCCGTCGCGCAGCGTGCGCACCAGCGTGAACTCGGGCGCCACGTCGCCGAGCACGCGCCCCAGCAGCTGCTGGCGGCTGCGCCCGAGCAGGCGCAGCATCGGCGGGTTCACCGCCTCGATGCGCTCGGCCTCGTCGACGGCGACCACGCCATCGCGCAGCTGTTCGAGGATGGTGTTCAGGCGCTCGCGCTTGGCCGCCGCGATGCGCGCGGCCCGTGCCACCTCCACCGCGTCGTCGATGGCCGCGCGAACCGCGTCGTGGGAATACAGCAGGATGCCGCGCATGCCCAGCTGCTCGGCCTGGTCGAGCACCATGCCCGGAGCGACGACGACCTCGATTCCGGCGTCGCGCAATTCGCGCACGCAGGCCGCGGCATCGGTCTCGCTGCGGTAACTGCGCTGCACGATGTCGAGCGAGAACTCGCGGCTGAACTGCTCGACCTCGCCGCTGGTCGCGCCGAAACTGACCAGCGCGATACGCCGCGACAGCGCGCGCGCCCGCGCCAGCGCCAGCATGAGGTCGAAGCCACCCACCTTGACCGTGACCACCGGCAGTTCGCTGCGCCTGCGCAGGAACGCGCCATGCAACCCTGCCGACACCAGCACGTCCACCCCTTCGGCGGCGCGCCTGGCCTCGATCTCCGCCAGCGCCTCGTCGAAGCCGCGGTCGACCACGTCGACCCGCGCGCGCTGCGCGTACTCGGGCGCCACTTCCTGCAGCAGCTGCTTCAGGCGCAGGAAGCCGACGGCGAGAATGCGCGGCGGCGACTCCGGCACCGCCCCGGACGCGTCATCGGTCCCGGACATGGTTCAAGCGGGATTCGCATGTTTCATGGGTGAAACATACATCGCATCCTTGCAACAAGGCAAGCCCTGCGCTGTCTGGGCACATGGAAAAATCCCATGCACATCAAGGGCCTGCGCAATGCACCGCGGAGCCGCACGGGTGGCACGGTCCTTGCACAATCGACGCACCCGGAACTCCTGCCCCCCGAACATCATGAAATCTCCCGGATCCCTGTTTCGCACCGCGCTGGCCGAGGAAAGCCCGCTGCAGGTCATCGGCGCCATCAACGCCAACCACGCGCTGCTGGCGCGGCGCGCCGGTTACCGCGCGATCTACCTGTCGGGCGGGGGCGTGGCCGCCGGCTCGCTGGGAATGCCCGACCTCGGGCTCAACACCCTGGACGACGTGCTGACCGACGTGCGGCGCATCACCGACGTGTGCGAACTGCCGCTGATGGTCGACATCGACACCGGCTTCGGGCCCAGCGCGTTCAACATCGCGCGCACGATCCGCAGCCTGATCAAGTTCGGCGCGGCGGCGTGCCACATCGAGGACCAGGTCGGCGCCAAGCGCTGCGGGCACCGCCCGGGCAAGGAAATCGTCTCATCGCAGGAGATGGCCGACCGCGTGAAGGCGGCGGTCGACGCGCGCACCGACGAGGCGTTTTTCGTGCTGGCGCGCACCGACGCCATCGCCGTCGAGGGCGTGGACCGCGCCATCGAGCGCGCCCGCGCATGTGTCGACGCCGGGGCCGACGGCATTTTCGCCGAGGCCGTGCCCGACCTGGCCACCTACCGGCGCTTCGTCGACGCGCTCGGCGTGCCGGTGCTGGCCAACATCACCGAGTTCGGCAAGACCCCGCTGTTCACGCTGGACGAGTTGCGCTCGGCCGGCGTGCGCATCGCGCTGTACCCGCTGTCGGCGTTTCGCGCCATGAACAAGGCGGCCGAGAACGTCTACCAGACCATCCGCCGCGAAGGCACGCAACGCGAGGTGCTGCACACCATGCAGACCCGCGACGAACTCTACGACCGCATCGGCTACCACGACTACGAGCAGCGCCTGGACCGCATGTTCGCCGGACGCACCCCGCGCGCCGATTCGCAGTGATCGGGCGCGCGAACGCCCCCGCCAACCCATCAGTGACCCGACAGGAGAACCCCTCATGAGCGAAGCCACCACCCCCGCGTTCAAGCCCAAGAAGTCCGTCGCGCTGTCGGGCACGGTCGCCGGCAACACGGCCATCTGCACGGTCGGCCGCACCGGCAACGACCTGCACTACCGCGGCTACGACATCCTCGACCTGGCCGAGACCTGCGAGTTCGAGGAAATCGCCCACCTGCTGGTGCATGGCAAGCTGCCCAACGGCGCCGAGCTGGCCGCCTACAAGCAGCGCCTGCGCGCCATGCGCGGGCTGCCGCAGTCGCTGCGCCAGGCGCTCGAGGCGCTGCCCGCGGCCAGCCACCCGATGGACGTGATGCGCACCGGCGTGTCGGTGCTGGGCTGCGCGCTGCCCGAGAAGGAAGACCACAACCTGCCGGGCGCGCGCGACATCGCCGACCGACTGATGGCCAGCCTGGGCTCGATGCTTCTGTACTGGTACCACTACAGCCACAACGGCCGGCGCATCGAGGTCGAGACCGACGACGACTCCATCGGCGGGCATTTCCTGCACCTGCTGCACGGCGCGCGGCCGTCCGATCTGTGGGTGCGAGCCATGCACACCTCGCTGATCCTGTACGCCGAGCACGAGTTCAACGCGTCGACCTTCACGTCGCGCGTGGTCGCCGGCACCGGCTCCGACATGTACTCGGCGATCACCGGAGGCATCGGCGCGCTGCGCGGCCCGAAGCATGGCGGCGCCAACGAGGTGGCCTACGAGATCCAGAGCCGCTACGCGAGTCCCGACGACGCCGAGGCCGACATCCGCGCCCGCGTCGCGGCCAAGGAGGTGGTGATCGGCTTCGGCCACCCCGTCTACACGGTCAGCGATCCGCGCAACAAGGTGATCAAGTCGGTGGCGCGGCGCCTGAGCGAGGACCAGCGCGACATGCGCCTGTTCAACATCGCCGAGCGCCTGGAAAGCGTGATGTGGGAAATCAAGAAGATGTTCCCCAACCTCGACTGGTTCTCCGCGGTCAGCTACCACCTGATGGGCGTGCCCACCGCGATGTTCACGCCGCTGTTCGTGATCTCTCGCACCTCCGGCTGGGCCGCGCATGTCATCGAGCAGCGCCAGGACGGCAAGATCATCCGTCCCAGCGCGAACTACGTCGGCCCCGAGGACCAGGCCTTCGTGCCGCTGGCCCAGCGAGCCTGAGCAGCCGGGCCCACGACCATGAACACGCGTTTCCGCAAGCCCCTGCCCGGCACCCGGCTGGACTATTTCGACGCCCGCGAGGCGGTCGAGGCGATCCGCCCGGGGCGCTGGGACAGCCTTTCCTACACCGCCCGCGTGCACGCCGAGAACCTGGTGCGCCGCTGCGACCCGCAACTGCTCGACGCCTGCCTGGAGCAGATCGCCGACGGGCGCCGCGACCGCGACTTCCCGTGGTTCCCGGCGCGCGTGGTGTGCCACGACATCCTCGGCCAGACCGCGCTGGTCGACCTGGCCGGGCTGCGCGACGCCATCGCCGCGCAGGGCGGCGACCCGGCGAAGGTCAATCCGGTGGTTCCGGTGCAGCTGATCGTCGACCACTCGCTGGCCGTGGAATGCGGCGGCGACGACCCCGACGCCTTCGACAAGAACCGCGCCATCGAGGACCGACGCAACGAGGACCGCTTCCACTTCATCGAGTGGTGCCGCACGGCGTTTCGCAACGTCGACGTGATCCCCCCGGGCAACGGCATCATGCACCAGATCAACCTGGAGCGCATGTCCCCGGTGGTGCACGCCGACTCCGGCGTGGCCTACCCCGACACGCTGGTGGGCACCGACAGCCACACCCCGCACGTGGACGCGCTGGGCGTGATCGCGGTGGGCGTGGGCGGACTGGAAGCGGAGAACGTGATGCTCGGGCGCGCGTCGTGGATGCGCCTGCCGGAGATCGTCGGCGTCGAGCTTGCCGGGCGCCCGCAGCCCGGCATCACCGCCACCGACATCGTGCTGGCGCTGACCGAGTTCCTGCGCAAGTCCAAGGTGGTGGGCGCCTACCTCGAGTTCCGCGGCCCCGGCGCCGCGGCGCTCACGCTGGGCGACCGCGCGACCATTTCCAACATGGCTCCGGAATACGGCGCCACCGCGGCGATGTTCGCCATCGACGAGCAGACCCTCGACTACCTGCGGCTGACCGGACGCAGCGCCGAGCAGGTGGCGCTGGTCGAGACCTACGCGAAGACCGCCGGGCTGTGGGCGGATTCGCTGCGCGGCGCGCAGTACGAGCGCACGCTGCACTTCGACCTCTCCAGCGTGGTGCGCAACATGGCCGGGCCGTCCAATCCGCACGCGCGGGTGGCGACCAGCGAGCTGGCCGGGCGCGGAATCGCCAGGGCCTGGGAGCAGCCGGCCGACGGGCGCATGCCCGACGGCGCGGTGATCATCGCCGCCATCACCAGCTGCACCAACACCTCCAACCCGCGCAACGTGATCGCCGCCGGGCTGCTGGCGCGCAACGCGCACCGCCTCGGGCTGCAGCGCAAGCCCTGGGTGAAAAGCTCCCTGGCACCGGGCTCCAAGGCGGTCAGCCTGTACCTGCAGGAAGCCGGGCTGCTGCACGACCTGGAGGCGCTGGGCTTCGGCATCGTCGCCTACGCCTGCACCTCGTGCAACGGCATGTCGGGCGCCCTGCGTCCGGACATCCAGCGGGAGATCGTCGAGCGCGACCTCTACGCCACCGCGGTGCTGTCGGGCAACCGCAATTTCGACGGGCGCATCCACCCCTACGCCAAGCAGGCCTTCCTCGCGTCACCGCCGCTGGTGGTGGCCTACGCGATCGCCGGCACCATCCGCTTCGACATCGAGCGCGACGTGCTGGGGGTGGTGGACGGGCGCGAGATCCGCCTGCGCGACATCTGGCCCGACGACGCCGAGATCGACGCGCTGGTGCGCAGCGCCGTCAAGCCCGAGTTCTTCCGCCAGGTGTACGAGCCGATGTTCAGCCTCAGGCGCGAAGCCGCGGCGCCGACCGAGGCGCTGTACGCGTGGCGCCCGCAGTCGACCTACATCCGCCGCCCGCCCTACTGGGAAGGCGCGCTGGCCGGAGAGCGCACGCTGAGCGGCATGCGCCCCCTGGCCATCCTGCCCGACAACATCACCACCGACCACTTGTCGCCGTCCAACGCCATCCTTCCCGACAGCGCGGCCGGCGAGTACCTGGCGCGCATGGGCCTGCCCGAGGAGGACTTCAACTCCTACGCCACGCACCGCGGCGACCACCTGACGGCGCAGCGCGCCACCTTCGCCAACCCGACACTGGCCAACGAGATGGTGCGCAACCCCGACGGCAGCGTGCGCCGCGGCTCGCTGGCACGCGTGGAGCCCGAAGGCCAGGTCATGCGCATGTGGGAGGCCATCGAGACCTACATGCAGCGCCGCCAGCCGCTGATCATCGTCGCCGGTGCCGACTACGGCCAGGGCTCGTCGCGCGACTGGGCGGCCAAGGGCGTGCGCCTGGCCGGAGTCGAGGCCATCGCCGCCGAGGGCTTCGAGCGCATCCACCGCACCAACCTGATCGGCATGGGCGTGCTGCCGCTGCAGTTCCAGCCCGGCACGACGCGCCTGAGCCTGGACCTGGACGGCACCGAGACCTACGACGTGGTCGGCCAGCGCACTCCCGGCGCCACGCTGACCCTGCGCGTGCACCGGCGCGACGGCTCTCAGCTGGAGGTGCCGGTGACCTGCCGGCTCGATACGGCCGAGGAAGTGTCGATCTACGAGGCCGGCGGGGTGCTGCAGCGCTTCGCGCAGGACTTCCTGGCCGAGTCGAACGCCTGAAAACGAGGAAACCACCATGTCGGATGTTGCACAGATTCGCATTCCCGCCACCTACATGCGCGGCGGCACCAGCAAGGGCGTGTTCTTTCGCCTGCAGGACCTGCCCGAGCCGGCGCGCGTGCCGGGGCGCGCGCGCGACCGCCTGCTGCAGCGCGTGATCGGCAGCCCCGACCCCTACGCCAAGCAGATCGACGGCATGGGAGGTGCCACGTCGAGCACCAGCAAGACGGTGATCCTGTCGGCCAGTTCGCGCCCAGGGCACGACGTCGACTACCTGTTCGGACAGGTCGCCATCGACCGCGACTTCGTCGACTGGACCGGCAACTGCGGCAACCTGTCGGCCGCGGTCGGCCCCTTCGCCATCGCCTCCGGGCTGGTGGCGGCCGATCGCGTGCCGCGCGACGGCACGGCCGTGGTGCGCATCTGGCAGGCCAACATCGGCAAGACCATCATCGCGCATGTGCCGATGCGCGGCGGCGCGGTGCAGGAAACCGGGGACTTCGAACTCGACGGCGTGACCTTCCCGGCCGCCGAGGTACCGCTGGAATTCCTCGACCCGGCGGCCGACGAGGACGGAGACGGCGCCGCCGGCTCGATGTTCCCCACCGGCAACGTGGTCGACACCCTCGACGTGCCCGGAGTGGGCAGCTTCCCGGCCACGCTGATCAACGCCGGCATCCCGACCATCTTCGTCAACGCCGCCGACATCGGCTACCGCGGCACCGAACTGCAGGACGCGATCAACTCCGATCCCGCCGCGCTGCAACGCTTCGAGACCATCCGCGGCCACGGCGCGCTGCGCATGGGACTCGTGCGCAACCTGGACGAGATGGCCGCCCGCCAGCACACGCCCAAGGTCGCCTTCGTCGCCCCGCCCGCCGACTACGTCGCCTCCAGCGGAAAGCAGGTGCGCGCCGCCGACGTGGACCTGCTGGTGCGCGCGATGTCGATGGGCAAGTTGCACCACGCGATGATGGGTACCGCCGCGGTGGCCATCGGCACCGCCGCGGCGATCCCCGGCACCCTGGTGAACCTGGCCGCCGGCGGCGGCGAAAAGAGCTCGGTACGCTTCGGCCACCCGTCGGGCACCTTGCGCGTGGGCGCAGAGGCCGTGCTGGAAAACGGCCAGTGGAAAGTCACCAAGGCCCTGATGAGCCGCAGCGCACGCGTGCTGATGGAAGGCTGGGTGCGCGTGCCGGGGGGGTGAGGGCCCCCTCCGTCGCGGGGGGCGACCCCCGCTCCGTCCCCCCGAGGGGGACAACCCCTGCCTTGGGGCGGCCCTGCGGCAGGAGGTTTCCTGGCTGCGCGGGATGTCGCGTAGGCGTGGGGTTTTCAGGCGGGCTCGATAGCCGCCTGCGGCGGCCCAGGACAAACACCACCGCGCGACGGGCCTCGGGCCGCCGCAGGCGGCTACCCACCGCCACCTGAACCCCGCCGCATCTGCGAGGCTCTCCACTGTCGAGGGCACTCCCACCGCAGGGCCGCCCCAAGGTGGGGTGCGTCCCCCTCGGGGGGACGGAGCGGGGGTCGCCCCCCGCGACG
>JAJZTW010000102.1 GCA_021847345.1 Pseudomonadota bacterium | reverse complement strand
AAGATCTACCCGATCGCCGACGACCAGCAGCTGGCCTTCGACCTGCTGGCCCAGGAGCGGGTGCTGATCGTGCAGGGCACCGGCTTCAACTGGCCGCGACCGGACCATTTCCGCATCGTGTTCCTGCCCAACGCCGACGACCTCACCGAGGCCATCGGACGCATCGCGCGTTTTCTCGACCGCGCCCGCCGGCGTTTCGTCGCCGCCGCATGAGCCGCGGCTGCCGCCGCGCAATTCCTCGCAAGGGCAAGGCCGGCGCATGCGCCGGTCTGGCCCGACCAACCGTTGTGAACCCCTCATGAAAGCCATGCGTATCGCATTGCTCGGCGCCGGAACCGTGGCGTCGGGCGTGGTCCGCGTCCTGCGCCGCAACCAGGACGAACTCTGCCGCCGTGCCGGGCGCGGCATCGAAGTCGTGGCAGTGGCTGCGCGCAACGCCGAGAAGGCGCGCCGCGCCATCGGCGACGAGCTGCCGCTGACCGACGACTTCCTGGGGCTGGCCACGCGCGACGACGTGGACATCGTCGCCGAGCTGATGGGCGGCATCGAGCCGGCGCGCGAGCTCGTGCTGGCGGCGATTCGAGCCGGCAAGCACGTGGTCACCGCGAACAAGGCCCTGCTGGCGATGCATGGCAACGAGATCTTCGCGGCGGCGCAGTCGCACGGCGTGATGGTCGCGTTCGAAGCGGCGGTGGCCGGAGGCATCCCGATCATCAAGGCGGTGCGCGAAGGCCTGGCGGCCAACCGCATCGAATGGGTGGCGGGAATCATCAACGGCACGACCAACTACATCCTGTCGTCGATGCGCGACAACGGGGTGGACTTCGCCACCGCTCTGGCCGAGGCGCAGCGCCTGGGCTACGCCGAGGCCGACCCGACCTTCGACATCGACGGCATCGACGCCGCGCACAAGATCACCATCCTGTGCGCGATCGCCTTCGGCGTGCCGGTGCAGTTCGAGCGCGCGCATGTGCAGGGCATCCGCGACCTCGAGACGGCCGACATCCGCTACGCCGAGCAGCTCGGCTACCGCATCAAGCTGCTGGGAATCACGCGGCGTACCGAACACGGAATCGAGCTGCGCGTGCATCCGACGCTGATTCCCGCCACGCGCCTGGTGGCCAACGTGGAAGGGGCGATGAACGCCGTCGTGGTGCAGGGCGACGCGGTCGGGCCGACGCTGTTCTACGGCAAGGGCGCGGGCTCCGAGCCGACGGCATCCAGCGTGATCGCCGACATGGTCGACATCACGCGTCTGCACACCGCCGACCCCGGCAACCGCGTGCCGCACCTGGCCTTCCAGCCCGGCGCGCTGGCCGACACGCCGATCCTGCCCATGTCGCAGGTGCGCACTTCCTATTACCTGCGAATCCACGTGCGCGACGAGGCGGGCGTGCTGGCCGAGATCACGCGCATCCTGGCCGAGCACGGCATGTCCATCGACGCGCTGCTGCAGCGACCGTCGGGCGACAACGACCAGCACACCGACGTGATCCTGCTGACCCACGAAACCCTGGAGCAGCGCATGGACGAGGCGCTCGCGCGCATCCAGGCGCTGGACACCGTGCTGGCGCCGGTGGTCCGCCTGCGTAAGGAGGAGTTGCGTTAAATGCGTTATCTCAGCACCCGCGGCCGATCGCCGCAAGCCGGCTTCGCCGACATCCTGCTGGAAGGCCTGGCGCCCGACGGCGGCCTGTACCTGCCTGCCGCCTACCCGAGCCTGGAGCCCGCGCAACTGCGGCGCATGCAGTCCATGAGCTACGCGGACCTGGCCTTCGAGGTGCTGCAGCCCTTCGTCGAGCCGATGCCCGCTGACGTGCTGCGCTCGCTGCTGCGAGCCACCTACACGGCGCAGGCCTTCGGCAGCGACGACATCATCCGGCTGCAACGCCTGGACGATCGAATCACGCTGCTGGGTGTCTCGCAAGGCCCGACCCTGGCCTTCAAGGACATGGCCATGCAGTTGCTCGGGCGCCTGTTCGAGCACGCGCTGGCGGCCGACGGCGCCGAACTCAACATCCTCGGCGCCACCTCCGGCGACACCGGCAGCGCGGCCGAATACGCGATGCGAGGGCGCCGCGGCATCCGCGTGTTCATGCTGTCGCCGTTCGGACGCATGAGTCCGTTCCAGACGGCCCAGATGTACAGCCTGGACGAACCCAACATCCACAACATCGCGGTGCAGGACGTGTTCGACACCTGCCAGGACATGGTCAAGGCGGTGTCGGCGGACCTGGAGTTCAAGCGTCGCTGGAAGATCGGCACCATCAACTCCATCAACTGGGCGCGCGTGGCCGCCCAGGTGGTGTACTACTTCGCCGGCTACCTGCGCAGCGTGCGCGACATCGGCCAGCCGCTGGACGTGGCGGTGCCTTCGGGCAATTTCGGCAACATCCTGGCCGCCCACGTGGCGCGCTCGATGGGACTGCCGCTGCGCCGCCTGGTGCTGGCGACCAACGAGAACGACGTGCTCGACGAATTCCTGCGCACCGGCGTGTACCGGCCGCGTGCCGCCGAGCAGACCCACCATACGTCGAGCCCGTCGATGGACATCTCCAAGGCGTCGAATTTCGAGCGCTACGTGTTTGACATGCTGGGTCGCGACGCCAGCCGCACGCGCGCGCTGTTCGAGCAGGAGCTTTCGCAGCGGGGCTTTTTCGACCTGTCCGGCGACCCCGGCTTCGAGCGCATGCGCGAGGGCATGGTGTCGGGCAGCAGCGACCACGCCACGCGGGTGCAGACCATTCGCCAGGTCTGGGAAGCGTCGGGCGTGATCATCGATCCGCACACCGCCGACGGCGTGGCGGTGGCGCGGCGCAAGCTCGAGCCGGGCGTGCCGATGCTGGTGGTGGAGACCGCGCTGCCGGCGAAGTTCGAAGCGACGATCCGCGAAGCCATCGGCCGCGACCCCGAGCGTCCGCAGTCGGCGCGCGACCTCGAGACCCGGGCGCAGCACTTCGTGGTCATGCAGCCCGACGTGCAGGCGCTGAAGACCTACATCGCCGAGCATTGCGGCAGCGCATGAGCCCGATGTTCGTCGCCGGTTTCGTCGGCTACTCGGGCAGCGGCAAGACCACGCTGATCGAGGCCCTGCTGGGTGAATTCGCCGCCAGGGGCCTGCGCGCCTCGGTGATCAAGCACGCGCACCACGGCTTCGAGCTCGACCGCGAGGGCAAGGACTCGTGGCGCCACCGCAAGGCGGGCGCCTACGAGGTGCTGGTGGCCTCGCCGCACCTGCTGGCCTTGCAGCGCGAGACCCGCGAGCCGCGGGAATACGACATCGGCGACCTGCTGCGTCGCCTCGACCCGGTGGACTGGGTGCTGGTCGAAGGCTTCCGGCACGCGCCGATCCCGAAAATCGAGGTCTGGCGCAGGGACACCGGCAAGCCGCCGAGCCTGCCGGGCGACCCCAGCGTGGTCGCGCTGGCCAGCGACGGCGAGCCGCCGCTTGCCGCGGTCACGGCCGTGCCGCGCCTCGATCTCTCGCATCCGGCCGGGATCGTCGACTGGATGCTCCAGCGGCGCGAGCGCTTTCGTTTCTCCCAAGCTGCCTTGCCCGGTCGCTGAGCGCGCTTTCGCGCCTGCTACGTATCATCGACCTGTCGCGGGGCGGGTCGTTCCCGCGGCACCTGACCACTCCTTTTTTTTCCGCGATGTCCCAAGCCGCCTCTGATGTTCTCGATGTCGACAGCGCGCTCGCGCGCCTGTTGCAACAGGCCGCAGCGCTCGGCCCGGCGCAGTCCGTTCCCACCGAACAGGCGCTGGGGCGCGTGCTCGCGCAGGACCTGCGCAGCCCGATCGACGTGCCCGGCATGGACAACAGCCAGATGGACGGATACGCGCTGCGCAGCGCCGACGTGAGCGCGCCCGGAACGCGCCTGAAGGTCAGCCAGCGAATCGCCGCCGGCCACACCGGGCAGGCCTTGCGGGCCGGCGAGGCCGCGCGCATATTCACCGGCGCGCCGATTCCCGAAGGCGCCGATGCGGTGGTCATGCAGGAGCAATGCCGCGCCGACGGAGACCATGTGGTGGTGGACCACGCACCGCGCGCCGGCGAATGGGTACGCCGCCGCGGCTTCGACGTTCGCAGCGGCAGCATCGTGCTCGAGCGCGGGCACCGGCTTCGCCCGCAGGATCTCGGCCAGGCGGCTTCGGTCGGCGTGGCCAGCCTGCTGGTGGCGCCGCGCCCCCGCGTGGCCCTGCTGTGCACCGGCGACGAACTGGCCATGCCGGGCCAGAAGCTG
>JAJZTW010000004.1 GCA_021847345.1 Pseudomonadota bacterium | reverse complement strand
GGAAGCGCAGCGAGACCTTGGCCTTGTCACCGTCGTCCAGGAAGCGCTTGAGGTTGCGCAGCTTGATCTGGTAGTCGCCCTCGTCGGTGGCAGGCCGGAACTTGACCTCCTTGATCTGGATCTGCTTCTGCTTGAGCTTGGCCTCGTGCGAGCGCTTTTGCTCCTGGTACTTGAACTTGCCGTAATCCATCAGCCGGCACACGGGCGGGCTGGCGGTCGGGGCAATCTCTACCAGGTCGACCCCGCTTTCCTCGGCCAGGCGCAGGGCCTCACCGATGGAGACGATTCCCAGCGCCTCGTTTTCCGGACCGGACAGGCGGACCTCGGGCACGTTGATTTCACGATTCAGGCGGTGGGCCCTTTTCTCCGGGGCGTTGCGGCTCTGTAGCGTAGCGATGGTTCAGCCTTTCAGGAAAGTCGCGTGGTCGACTCGTAGCGCATGCCGTGCACGGCTGCTTCTACCGGGACAGTGCTTCCTCGAGCTCGGCACGAAGGCGTTGTTCGAGGTCGGGCAGCCCCAGAACCCCCAGGTCGCGGTTGCCACGCGCACGCACGGCAACCGACTCGCTGGCTCGTTCCTTGTCTCCCACGACGAGCAGGTAAGGAATTTTCTGCAACGAATGTTCGCGGATTTTATAGCTGATCTTTTCGTTGCGCAAATCACACTCGACTCTAAGGCCTTGTTTTTGCAGCCTTTGTGCCACGTGTGCAGCATATTCCGCAGAATCGTCGGTGATGCTCATGACCACCGCCTGCACCGGCGCCAGCCACAGCGGCAGCGCGCCCGCGTGGTGCTCGATCAGCACACCGATGAAACGCTCCATCGAGCCGACGATGGCCCGGTGCAGCATGACCGGGCGCCGGCGCGTCGAGTGTTCGTCGACGTAGGAGGCGTCGAGGCGCTCGGGCATCATGAAGTCGACCTGCATGGTGCCCACCTGCCACGCGCGGCCGATGGAGTCCTGCATGTGGTATTCGATCTTCGGCCCGTAGAACGCGCCCTCGCCGGGCAGCTCGGTCCACTCCACGCCGCAGCCGCGCAGAGCGTCGCGCAACGCGGCCTCGGCCTTGTCCCACACCTCGTCGCTGCCGATGCGCTTTTCCGGGCGCAACGCGATCTTCAGCGCGATGTCGCTGAAGCCGAAGTCGGCGTAGGTCTTCATCGCCTGGCGATGGAAGGCCGCCACCTCGGACTCGATCTGGTCCTCGGTGCAGAAGATATGCCCATCGTCCTGCGTGAAGCCGCGCACGCGCAGCAGTCCGTGCAGCGCGCCGGACGGCTCGTTGCGGTGGCAGGCGCCGAATTCGCCATAGCGCAGCGGCAGGTCGCGGTAGCTGCGCAGCCCGGAGTTGAAAATCTGGACATGTCCCGGGCAGTTCATCGGCTTGAGCGCGTATTCGCGCTTTTCCGACTCGGTGAAAAACATGTTTTCCTGGTAGTTGTCCCAGTGGCCGGACCTCTTCCACAGGCTCACGTCGAGCACTTGCGGCGCCCGCACCTCGTGGTAGCCGCTTTCGCGGTACACGCGGCGCATGTACTGCTCGACCGCCTGCCAGATCTGCCAGCCCTTGGGGTGCCAGAAGGCCAACCCCGGCGCCTCGTCCTGGAAGTGGAACAGGTCGAGTTCGCGCCCGAGGCGACGATGGTCGCGCTTCTCGGCCTCTTCCAGGCGATGCAGGTAGGCCGCCTGGTCCTCCTTGCGCGCCCAGGCGGTGCCGTAGATGCGCTGCAACTGCTCGTTGCGCTGGTCGCCGCGCCAGTAGGCGCCGGCCACCTTCATCAGCTTGAACACCTGCAGGCGCCCGGTCGACGGTACGTGGGGGCCTCGGCACAGGTCGGTGAAACCGCCCTCGGTATACAGCGAGACCTCTTCTCCGGCCGGGATGTCCCGGATGATCTCGGCCTTGTAGCGCTCGCCCTGGCCCTCGAAGAAGGCGATGGCCTCGTCGCGCGGCAGCACGCTGCGCAGCACAGGCTCGTCGCGCGCGGCGAGTTGCGCCATGCGCTGCTCGATGGCGGCCAGGTCCTCGGGGGTGAACGGGCGCTTGTACGCGAAGTCGTAGTAGAAGCCGTCCTGGATCACCGGGCCGATCGTGACCTGGGCTTCCGGGAACAGTTCCTTGACCGCGTAGGCCAGCAGGTGGGCGGTCGAGTGGCGCAGGATCTCCAGGCCCTCGGGGTCCTTGGCGGTGACGATGCTCACGCGCACGTCATGCCCGTCGCCGAGCCTGTGGCTGAGATCGACCAGTCGCTCGTCGACCTTCGCCGCCAGCGCGGCCTTGGCCAGGCCGGGGCCGATGCTCGCGGCTACTTCGGCCAGCGTGACCGGGCCGTCGAAACTGCGGCGCGAACCGTCGGGGAGCGTGATATTCAGCATGGTGCGCAAAGTACGGACAACAAAAGAGTGCGGTCACGCCGCACTCTTGTCATCGGTTCGCATCAAGAACGTCCTGCGCGACACATCGGCGGCCCGACCAGCAAATGCAGCGCGGGCGGCTCGGGGAAAACCCTTCGGAAAACTGGTAGGCGGTATTGGAATCGAACCAACGACCTCTTGCATGTCAAGCAAGCGCTCTAACCATCTGAGCTAACCGCCTGGAAAACGGCAATCATAGCACGCAGCCCGGTCCTCTCGGCAAGTGGCGCGCGCATCGAGGCTTCAGCGGCGCGCCGCGCGGCGCACCCCGGCGACCTCGCGCAACTGGTTCAGTGCCGCGGGCAGCGCCTCCAGTCCGGGCAGCTCGACCGTGAACATCATGTGGGCGCTGTCGCCACGGCTCTGGGTGCGCACGCCGATGACATTGAGCTTCTGCTTCGAAAACACCTCGGAGATGTCGCGCAGCAGGCCGTGGCGGTCCTGCGCCTCCACCATCAGGTCGACCGCGAACACGCCCTCGTTGCGCGCCCCCCAGGTCACCGGGATCACGCGCTCGGGGTGACGCTGGCGCAGGTGGCGCGCATTGCTGCAGTCGGCACGATGCACCGATACACCGCGGCCACGGGTGACGAAGCCGCAGATCGCGTCCGGCGGCGCGGGCTTGCAACAGCCGGCGAGCTGGGTCAGCAGCGCGTCCACGCCGACCACCAGCACGCCGCCCGGCTGGGCCTTCGCGGTGCGCAGCGCGAGCTCGTCGACGGGCGCAGCCGGCTGACCGGCGCGCAGGAAATTCTCCACCTGGCGCAACGGCAGGCTCTCGCTGCCCACGCGCTCGAACAACTGCTCCGGGCTGCGCAGCCCGAGGCCGGCGGCCAGCTCCTGCAGGCTCATGCCGGTTCGCCCCTCGCGCTGCAGCAGCTTGTCGATCTGCGCCCGACCGCCCGCGATGGTCTGTTCCAGCGCCTGGGCGTTGAACCATGCCCGCGCCTTGGCTCGGGCACGTGCGGTGTGCAGGAAGCCGAGTTCGGGATTGAGCCAGTCGCGCGACGGCCCGCCCTGCCTGGCGGCGACGATCTCCACCGTCTGCCCGCTGCGCAGCGGCGTGTTCAGCGGAACCAGCGCGCCGTCCACGCGCGCGCCGCGGCAGCGGTGCCCCAGATCGGTGTGCACGGCATAGGCGAAATCCACCGCCGTGCTGCCGGCCTCGAGCTCGATGATGCGCGCCTGCGGGGTCATCACGTACACGCGGTCGTCGAAGGGATTGGCGCTCGCGCCGGACCCACCCGCGCCGGCCAGTTCGCCACGCCAGGCCATCAGCTGGCGCGCCAGCGCGACCTTGGCGTCGAAGCGCGACGCCGCCACCACGCCCTTGTAGCCCTGCGCGCCGGCTTCCTTGTAGGCCCAGTGAGCGGCCACGCCCTGCTCCGCATGCTCGTGCATGGCGCGGGTGCGGATCTGGATTTCCAGCGGCAGCTCGCGCGGGCCTCGCACCACGGTGTGCAGCGACTGGTAGCCGTTGGCCTTCGGGCGCGCGATGTAGTCGTCGTACTCGGCTTCGAGCGCGCTCCACGATTCGTGCACCACTCCCAGCGCGGCATAGCACTGGTCGACGGTATCGACCACGATGCGCAGCGCCAGCAGGTCCATCACCTGGTCGAGCTCCAGGGACTTGCCCTGCATCTTGCGCCAGATGCTGTAGGCATGCTTGCGCCGGCCGCTGATCGCGGCGTCGATGCCTTGCCGGCCCAGCGCGTCGCGCACCTGGGCGCTGGCCTGCGCGATCAGCGCCTCGTGCTCGGCACCGCGACGGCGCATCCACTCGGAGATGCGCGCGTATTCGTCGGGGCGATCGAGGCGGAACGCCAGGTCCTCGATCTCCCACTTGACCTGCCACAGCCCGAGCCGGTTGGCCAGCGGCGCCCAGATCTGCAGCGACGACTGCACGAAATCGTCGCTCGGGCGAACTCCGGCGCTGGTGAAATAGCGCAGCGACTGCAGGCGCGACGCCAGACGCAGCGGGATGACCCGCAGGTCCTCGGACATGGCCAGCAGCAGCCGGCGCAGCATTTCCCGGTGCTCGGTGGGTACGTCGCCGCCGGAGGCCACGCGCTGGCGCGCGACGCGAAACACCTCCATCAGCTTGCGTCCCTCGACGGCCAGGCGAGCGTTGTCGCGCCCGAAGGCCTTGCCCAGCTGTTCCTCGGGCTTGGCGAGCTGCCCGGCGGCCAGGGTCAGCCACGACGCCGCGCGCGTGGGCTCGTCGGCACCGATGGCGGCCAGGATCGCCTGCACCGCATCGGCGTGCTGCAGGGCGGGCTCGCCGCTGTCGAGCAGCACCTCGTCGAGCAGCGGGGCGCTGAACGCGCGTGCGCGCGCCAGCAGGTCCTGCGGCGCGGGTGGAGCTTGGGACGCGGACATCGGCGGAGCTGGCTGCATCAACGCGCCGGAAGATGCCGCGCCAGGAAAGCCTGCACGGGCTCGATCTGCTGCGCGCTCACCAGGGTCGGTGCGTGCCCGACATCGGGCCACTCGATCAGTTCGGCACGCGGCCCGCGCGCGCGCATGGCCTGCGCGGTGCCCGCGCTGAGAATGTCCGAGTCCACGCCGCGCAGCACCAGCGTGGGAGCCTGGATCCGGTCGTACAGCGCCCACATGGCCTGCTCGCCGGCGGCCACCGCCTGCGCCGCCTGCGGCGCGGCCAGCGCGGCGAAGCCCTGCATGATGCCCGGGTCGTAATGCAGGCGCACGCCGCCTTCGGGGCGCGGCACCAGCATCGGACGGCACAGCTCCAGCCAGTCTTCGCGGCTGTGGCTGCCGAAGCCGCTCGACACCGACCACAGGTAGCCGGCCGCGTCGTCGACGCTGGCGAACTCCATGCGCTGCCCCAGGTTGGCGCCGATGCGCCGCAGCCCGGCCTCGGCGATGGCCGGCCCGATGTCGTTGAGCACCATCGCGTTCACCGGGCTGTCGGCCAGCCCGCCCAGCGCCATGCCGATCAACCCACCCATCGACGTGCCGACCCAGCCGACGCGGCTGGCGCGAAGGCGTGCCAGCAGGCTCACCATGTCGGCCACGTACTGCGGGACCTGGTAGTGCTCGGGCGCCAGCCACTGCGAGCGCCCGCGCCCGGCCACGTCCGGGCACACCACGCGAAAGCGCGGGCTCAGCGCGCGCGCCAGGCGGTCGAAGTCGCGCCCCTGGCGCGACAGGCCGTGCACGCACACGACCACGTCGGGGTTGTCGGGCTCGCCCCATTCCCAGTAGGCCATGCGGTGCAGGCCGCCAGGGTGCAGGCAGGATACGGCTTCGAGGCGTGGTTGCTGGGGTTCGGACATGGCGTGCGCGGCGGGGCTGCAGGTACGATGCATGGCTTGCATATTAGGCCGACCCCGCACCCGCGGGCGACGCGCATCCCGAGGCACTCGCCGACATGCTGAGCACTCCCTACGAAGACCTGTTGCGCCTGGTGCTGCGCGAGGGCGCCGACAAGGCCGATCGCACCGGAACCGGCACGCGCAGCCGATTCGGCGCGCAGCTGCGCTTCGACCTGCGCCAGGGCTTCCCGCTGGTGACCACCAAGAAGGTGCATTTCAAGAGCATCGTCGTCGAGTTGCTGTGGTTCCTGCGCGGAGACAGCAACATCGCCTACCTGCACGAGCACGGCGTGACCATCTGGGACGAGTGGGCCGACGCGCAGGGCGAGCTCGGCCCGGTGTACGGCGTGCAATGGCGTTCGTGGCCGGCGCCCGACGGCTCGCAGGTCGACCAGATCTCCCAGCTCGTCGACGGCCTGCGGCGCAATCCGGATTCACGGCGCCACCTGGTCAGCGCGTGGAACGTCGCGGAGATCGCGCGCATGGCGCTGCCGCCGTGCCACGTGATGTTCCAGTTCTACGTCGCCCCGGCCGTCGACGGCGGGCGCCCGCGCCTGAGCTGCCAGTTGTACCAACGCAGCGCCGACCTGTTTCTCGGCGTGCCGTTCAACATCGCCAGCTACAGCCTGCTGACCCACATGGTGGCCGAGCAATGCGGGTTCGACGTCGGCGAGTTCATCTGGAGCGGCGGCGACTGCCACATCTATCACAACCACTTCGAGCAGGTGCGCCTGCAGTTGTCGCGGCCCCCGTTCGCGCCTCCGCGCCTGCGCCTGCTGCGCCGGCCCGACAGCCTGTTCGAGTACCAGCCGAGCGACTTCGAGCTGGTCGATTACCTGCACCACCCGCCGATCAAGGCGCCGGTGGCCGTCTGACCCACCTGCCGCCGCGCGCGCCTGCACCATGCCCTCCCCGACTCCCACGCGCGTCAGCCTGATCGCCGCCGTCGCCAGCAACGGCGTGATCGGGCGCGACAACGCGCTGATCTGGCACATTCCGGCCGACCTGGCGCATTTCAAGAAAATCACCCACGGCCACCCGATCGTCATGGGGCGGCGCACCTGGGAATCCATCGGGCGGCCGCTGCCGGGGAGGCGCAACATCGTGGTCACGCGCCAGGAAGCCTGGCAGGCCGACGGGGCGGAGGCGGCGGCGTCGCTGGCCGAGGCGCTGGGCCTGTGCGCCGAGGCGCCCGAGGTGTTCGTGATCGGCGGCGCCCAGGTCTACGCCGAGGCGCTGCCGCTGGCGCACCGCCTGTGGCTGACCGAGATCGACGCGCAGCCCGAAGGGCACGTGCACTTCCCCGACTGGCCGAGGCAGGATTTCGAACAGCTCAGCCGCGAGCACCACGCCGCGCAGGGCGCGTTGCCGGCCTTCGATTTCGTGCTGTACGAAAGGCGCCCGGCGCGCTGACCCGCCGCGCCGCGGGCGCGCATCGACGCGCCCGCGCCCGGCAGCCGCTTCAGCTGCCTGCGACGGTCATCGACTCGACGAGAATGGAGCCGGTGCGCCGGCTGCCGCTGGCGTGCACGTCGGCCCCGACGGCGCGGATTCCCCGCAGCATGTCGCGCAGGTTGCCGGCGATGGTGATTTCGTGCACCGGGTGGCTGATGCGTCCGCCTTCCACCCAGAAGCCCATCGCCCCGCGCGAGTAGTCTCCGGTGACGTAGTTGATGCCGTGGCCCATGAGTTCGATGACGAACAGCCCGCGCTCGAGCTTGCGCAGCATCTGCGGCAGGTCGTCGCCGGCGCGGGTAAGCCGGCTGCTCAGGATCAGGTTGTGCGCTCCGCCGGCGTTGCCGGTGGTCGGCATGCCCAGCTTGCGCCCGGAATACGTGGACAGGAAATAGCCCTCGAGCACGCCACCGCGCACCACGCGTCGGCGCTGCGTGCGCACCCCCTCGTCGTCGAACGGAGCGCTGCCCATGCCATCGGCCACGCGCGGGTCCTCGAGCAGGTCCAGGTGCGGGGCCATGACCTGCTTGCCCAGGTGGTCCACCAGGAAGGAGGACTTGCGATACAGCGAGCCTCCGCTGGCGGCGTGCACCAGCGAGCCGATCAGACCGGCGGCCAGCGGCGCCTCGAACAGCACCGGGTACTGCCCGGTGGCCATCTTGCGTGCCTTCAGGCGCGACAGCGAGCGCTCTGCGGCGTAGCGGCCCAGCGCCTCGGGCGACGCCAGCTGCGAAGCGTCGCGCCGGCTGCTCCACCAGTAGTCGCGCTGCATGTCGTCGCCGCGACCGGCGATGGGCACGCACGACAGGCTGTGCCGGCTGGTCGCGTAGCCGTTGCTGAAGCCGCGGCTGTTGGCCAGCACGAAATGCATATGCTGCGCCGACACCGACGCGCCCTCGCTGTTGCGAATGCGCCGATCGGTGGCGAAGGCCGCGTCCTCGGCGCGACGCGCCAGTTCCGCCGCCTGCTCCACGCTGGGGTCCCAGGGGTGATAGAGCCTGGGGTCGCGCGCGGCGCCGGCCAGCAGCTCGGGCTCGGGCAGCCCGGCGCAGTCGTCCTCGGCCGTGTAGCGCGCGATGTCGAAGGCCGCGCGCGCGGTGCTGCGAATCGCCTGGGCGGAGAAGTCCGAGGTGCTGGCATGGCCCCGGCGCTTGCCGGCGTACACGCTGATGTCGAGCACCTTGTCGGTGTTGTGTTCCACCTGCTCGACGCGCCCGAGGCGCACGTTGACGCTCAGCCCCTGGCCCTCGGAGACCTCGACCGCGGCATCGCTCGCTCCGGCCTGGCGCGCCTCGCGCAGCGCAAGCTCGGCGAGCTCCTGGAAATCCTGCTTGGTGTATGCGAAATGACCCACGGATGACCTGATGAGTTGAAGGGGTGAGGCGGGCGAACGACGCCTGCGCGACGGCTGATCGCGCAGCATGCCTGCAGCCGACGATAATACCGGCGGATGAAATCGCCGACTTTTCCGCAGCAAGCTCATGGCGCGCACCAGGTCGCGGCAGAGCACGAGCCCGAGCTCGGCCCGAGCAAGAGCCAGCGCAAGCGCGAAATGCTCGAGCTGCAGCAGCTCGGGGAGCAGCTGGCGCAGCTGCCGCGCGCGCGCATCGACGTGCTGGACGTTCCCGACACCCTGCGCGACGCGCTGCGCGAGCACTCCGGCCTGCGCAGCTTCGAGGCCAGGCGCCGCCACGCGCAGTACATCGGCAAGCTCATGCGCAAGGTCGACGCGCAGCCGCTGCGCCAGGCCCTTGCCGACGCGACCGGCGACAGCCGCGCCGCGGTGGCCCGCATGCACGCGCTCGAGGACTGGCGCGAGCGCCTGCTGAGCGACGACGCGGCGCTTGCCGAACTGGTGCGCGAGCATGCCGGCGCGCCCATCCAGGAATTGCGCCAGTGCATACGCGCGGCGCGCGCGGAGCGTGCCGCGGGCAAGCCGCCGCGGCATTCGCGGGCGCTGTACCAACACCTCAAGGACCTGTTCGATTCCAGCGACCATGACGCAGATTCAGAGCCCGCATTCGACCCCGACCCCGACCACCCCGACTGAGCCGGCGCCCGGCGCGCCCGAGGCGGTGCACATCGGCCTGGTCTCGATCAGCGACCGCGCCTCCAGCGGCGTCTATGCCGACCAGGGGCTTCCGTCGTTGCGGGAATGGCTGCAGCGCGCGCTGCGCAACCCGCTGCGTTTCAGCGAGCGCCTGATTCCGGACGAGCGCGCGGGAATCGCCGCCGCGCTGCGCGAGCTGGTCGACGAGCAGGCCTGCGACCTGGTGCTGACCACCGGCGGTACCGGCCCGGCGCCGCGCGACGTGACTCCGGAGGCCACGCTCGACGTCGCCGACCGTGTGCTGCCCGGCTTCGGCGAGGAAATGCGCCGCATCAGCCTGCATTTCGTGCCCACCGCGATCCTTTCGCGCCAGGTGGGAGTGATTCGCGGCAAGGCGCTGATCCTGAACCTGCCGGGACAGCCAAAGTCGATTCGCGAAACCCTCGAGGGCCTGCGCGACGCCGACGGCAAGCCCGCAGTGAGCGGAGTGTTCGCCGCGGTCCCCTATTGCGTGGACCTGATCGGCGGGCCCTATCTGGAAACCGACCCCGAGGTGTGCGCGGCCTTCCGGCCCAAGTCGGCGCGGCGCCCCGGGCGCTGAAGCCGAGGCGGGCTCACAGCAGCGCCAGCAACTCGCCCGGGCTGTCGAGCACGTGATGCGCGCCCCACAGGCGCGCGGCGTCCGCACCGCCGTAGCCGTAGGCCGCAGCGCCGGCATCCATTCCGGCCGCCAACGCCGCCTGCACGTCGCGCAGGTCGTCGCCCAGGTACAGGCAGCTGGCGGGGTCGATTCCCAGCTCGGCCGCCGCATGCAGCAGCGGGTCCGGCGCCGGCTTGGCGCGCGGCGTGGTGTCGCCGCTGACCACGCAGCCCGGCGGCACCCCGAAGTCGAGCTCGCGCAGCAGCGCGCTGGTGTAGCGCTCCAGCTTGTTGGTCACGATGCCCCACGCGATCGAGCGCCGCTGCAGCTCCGCCAGCAACTGCGCGACGCCGTCGAACAGCCGGGTGTGCACGCAGATGGACGATTCGTAGTTGCGCAGGAATTCGTCGCGCAGGGACTTCCAGTCGGGGTCCTGCGGCCCGGCTCCCAGGCCTTCCTGCAGCAGGCCGCGCGCGCCATGCGAGGCCATCGGGCGCAGGCGCTGCAGCGCAAGCTCGTCGAGCCCGCGCTCGCGGCGCATGCGGTTGACGGCAGCGGCGAGGTCGGGCGCGCTGTCGACCAGCGTGCCGTCGAGGTCGAACAGCACGCTGCGGTAGGGTGCGCGCGAGGCCGCTGGTGCGGGCTGGAGGCTCGGGTTCATGCTTCGCGCCTGCAGGCGAGGAAATAGTTCACGTCCACGCCGCGATCCAGGCGCCAGCCACCGCGCAGCAACTCGGGCTCGAGGCCGCGGAACTCGACGCATTCGAGCCCGGCCTCGCGCGCCCAGGCCGCAAGTTCGCTGGGGCGGATGAAGCGGGCGTATTCATGGGTTCCGCGCGGCAGCAGGCGCAGCAGGTACTCGGCGCCGACGATGGCCAGCGCGAAGGACTTGAAGTTGCGGTTGATGGTGGAAAAGAACACCCATCCGCCCGGGCGCACCAGCGTGGCCGCGGCACGCACCACCGAGGCGGGATCGGGGACATGCTCGAGCATTTCCATGCAGCACACGAGGTCGAAGGCCTGCGGGCGCTCGCCGGCGAGCTGCTCGGCGCTGATCAGCTCGTAGCGCGGCTCGAGCCCGGACTCCAGCGCGTGCATGCGCGCCACCTTCAGCGCGCGCTCGGCCAGGTCGATCCCGGTGACCTGCGCGCCGCGCGCGGCCAGCGCCTCCGACAGGATGCCTCCGCCGCAGCCGATGTCGAGCGCCTGGCGCCCGGCGAGCTGAGCATGCGACGCGATCCACTCGACTCGCAGCGGATTGATGTCGTGCAGGGGCTTGAATTCGCCGTCGAAGTCCCACCATCGGTGCGCCGCCTCGGCGAATTTGTTCAGTTCGGCGGAATCCGAGTTGGTATGCATGGTCGTCGCGCTCAAGATCCGGAATTTCCCGAGTATGCCAGCGGCAGGCGAGAAACAAAAAAGCCCCGCACTGGCGGGGCTGCGCGGCCGGGCCCGAGGGCCCGGCCGGTGGCCGGCATGGCCCGCAGGATTACTGCTGTTGCGCTGCCGGGGTCTTCATCACGGTGTGGCTGCCGACGATCTCGACCACCGCGCGGCGGTTCGGCGCCTGGCAGGCCACGCGCTGCTTGAAGCTGCCGTGGCAGCTCTTCGGATCGACGCGGAAGTCGGTCTTGCCCTTGCCTTCGATGTAGATCTTGTCGGCGGGGATTCCCTGGCTGACCAGGTAATTCTTCACCGCCATCGCGCGACGCTGGGACAGCTTGAGGTTGTAGGCGACGCTGCCGAAGCTGTCGGTGTACCCGGTGGAGATCACGGTTTCCAGGTTCACGTCCTTGATCTTCTGCGCCAGCTCGTCCAGGGCCTGCTTGCCGGCGGGCAGCAGCGTGGCCTTGTCGAAGTGGAAGAAGGCGTCGGCCGAGTAGCTGACCTTCTCGCTGGTGGGCACCGGGGCCGGAGCGGGCATCGGGGCCGGGGCCGGCTCGGCGGCGGGGGCCGGAGCGGGAGCCGGGGCGGCCTTGGCGACGATCGCGCCGTCGCAACCGGTGGCGGCCGTGGCGGGGGTCCAGAAGTTGTCGCGCCAGCACAGGCCGGTGCCGCTCTTCCAGGTCTGGCCGAAGGGGCTGACCCAGTTGTCGACGCGGGTGCTGCTCTGCGCGAAGGCGCCACTGCTGGCGGCAACCAGCGCGGAGGCGATCAGGAGTTTTGCGAGGGAGTGGGCTTTGATCATGTTCTTTCTCTCCAGAGTGGGAACCACTGCTCTATCGTACTCGGCGCTCGCCGGGCAAGCGAGGGACAACCCTTGCGCGGCAAAACCATGCGACCGCAGCTGCGTGGCAATTTTGCCACAAAACGGGCCTGTTGCACCCCCCTGCCCGGCGATCCCGCGCCGCCCGCTCGTCGGCTGGCGCTGTCGCAGGGGGCGGCGGGCCGCGCTGTTACCATTGTCCGCTTGATTTTTGACTGCGACCGTCCGGCCCAGTCCGGTACGGCGCACGCTCCGGGTCCAGCATGTCCGTGTACGCCAAAGAAACCCTTCCAGTCAGTCTGGAAGAAGAGATGCGCCGTTCCTATCTCGATTACGCGATGAGCGTGATCGTCGGCCGCGCCCTGCCCGATGTGCGCGACGGCCTCAAGCCGGTGCATCGGCGCGTGCTGTTCGCCATGCACGAACTGGCGAATTCGTGGAACCGTCCCTACAAGAAGTCGGCGCGCATCGTCGGCGACGTGATCGGTAAATATCACCCCCATGGCGATCAATCGGTGTATGACACCATTGTTCGCATGGCGCAGGATTTTTCACTGCGTTACATGCTGGTCGACGGCCAGGGCAATTTCGGCTCCGTCGACGGGGATAACGCAGCGGCCATGCGCTACACCGAAATCCGCCTGGCCAAGATCGCGCACGAAATGCTGGCCGATATCGACAAGGAAACGGTCGACTTCGGTCCCAACTACGACGCGTCGGAGCAGGAGCCGCTGGTGCTGCCGGCGCGCATCCCGAACCTGCTGCTCAACGGCTCGGCCGGGATCGCGGTGGGCATGGCGACGAATATTCCCCCACACAATTTGGGGGAAATCATCGACGGATGCCAGCATCTGCTTCGCAACCCGCAGGCCGACGTCGAGGCACTGATGCAGTTCATCCCGGCGCCGGACTTCCCCACCGCCGGGATCATCTACGGCCTGTCGGGCGTGCGCGAGGCCTATCGCACCGGGCGCGGGCGCGTGGTGATGCGCGCGCGCTGCCACTTCGAGGACATCGACCGCGGCCAGCGCCAGGCGATCATCGTCGACGAGCTGCCCTACCAGGTCAACAAGCGCACCCTGCTCGAGCGCATCGCCGAGCTGGTGCGCGAGAAGAAGATCGACGGCATCAGCCATATCCAGGACGAGTCCGACAAGTCGGGCATGCGCGTGGTCATCGAGCTCAAGCGCGGCGAGATGGCCGAGGTGGTGCTCAACAAGCTCTACAAGCAGACCCAGCTGCAGGACACCTTCGGGGTCAACATGGTGTGCCTGGTCGACGGCCAGCCGCGCCTGCTCGACCTGCGCCAGATGCTGCAGTGCTTCCTGCAGCACCGGCGCGAGGTGATCACGCGGCGCAGCGTGTTCGAGCTGCGCAAGGCGCGCGAGCGCGGGCACGTGCTCGAGGGCCTGGCCGTGGCGCTGGCCAACCTCGACCGCATGATCGAGCTGATCAAGACCGCCCCCACGCCGCCGGTGGCGCGCGAGCGCCTGCTGGGCGAGGTCTGGCAGCCGGGAGAGGCGCGAGCGATGCTGGCGCGCGTCGAGGGTTCGGCGCGGGACTTCCAGCCCGCCGACCTGGACGCGCGCTACGGCCTGAAGGACGACGGCTACCGGCTGTCGGACGTGCAGGCGCAGGAAATCCTGCAGATGCGACTGCAGCGCCTGACCGGGCTGGAGCAGGACAAGATCGTGCAGGAATACAAGGACGTGATGGACCAGATCGCCGATCTGCTGGACATCCTCGCCCGCCCGGAACGCATCACCCAGATCATCGCCGACGAACTGACGGCGCTGAAGACCGAGTTCAACGACGCGCGGCGATCGACCATCGAGCCCAACGCCACCGAGCTCGACGTCGAGGACCTGATCGCCCCGCAGGACATGGTGGTCACGATCTCGCACGTGGGCTACGTGAAGAGCCAGCCGGTGCTCGAGTACCGCGCGCAGCGCCGCGGCGGCCGTGGCAAGCTGGCCACCGGCACCAAGGAGGACGACTGGATCGACCGCCTGTTCGTCGCCAACACCCACGACATGCTGCTGTGCTTTTCCAACCGCGGTCGCGTGTACTGGATGAAGGTGTACGAGGCTCCGCAGGGCGGGCGTGGCTCGCGCGGACGCCCGCTGGTCAACCTGTTCCCGCTCGGCGAAGGCGAGAAGGTCACCGCCGTGCTGCCGGTGAAGACCTTCGACGAGGACCACTTCGTGTTCATGGCGACGGCCCAGGGCACGGTCAAGAAGACCCCGCTGTCGGCCTTTGCCAACCGGCGCACCGCCGGCATCATCGCCTGCGCGCTGGACGACGACGACTACCTGGTCGGCGTGGCCATCACCGACGGCAAGCACGACGTGATGCTGTTCTCCGACGCCGGCAAGGCCGTGCGCTTCGACGAGAACGACGTGCGCCCGATGGGGCGCGAGGCGCGTGGCGTGCGAGGCATGAATCTGGAGTCCGGACAGAGCGTGATCGCGATGCTGGTGGCCGAGGACGAGACGCAGAGCGTGCTCACCGCCACCGAGAACGGCTTCGGCAAGCGCACGCCGATCGTCGAGTACACGCGCCATGGCCGCGGCACCAAGGGCATGATCGCGATCCAGACCAGCGAGCGCAACGGCAAGGTGGTCGCCGCCTGCCTGGTGCGCACGGACGACGAGATCATGCTGATCACCGACACGGGTGTGCTGGTGCGCACGCGGGTGTCGGAAATCCGTGAACTGGGACGCGCCACCCAGGGCGTGACCCTGATCGCGCTCGACCAGGGCGCGGTGCTCACCGGCATCCAGCGCGTGGCCGAATCGGATGCGCAGGCCGTCGCCGACGACTCCGCGGAACCCTCGGAGCCGGCGCAGGACGGGGATGCCGATGCCTGACGCAGCACGCCGCCCCTTCAATTTCTCGGCCGGACCGGCGACCATGCCCGAGGAGGTGCTTCGCCAGGCCGCCGAGGAAATGCTCGACTGGCACGGCACGGGCATGAGCGTGATGGAAATGAGCCATCGCGGAGATGCGTTCGGCAGCATCCTCACGCAGGCCGAGTCGGACCTGCGCGAGCTGCTGGCGATTCCGGCCGACTACGCCGTGCTGTTCGCGCAGGGCGGCGCGCTGGCGCAGAATGCGCTGGTGCCGCTGAACCTGTCGCGCGGGGCCCGGGCCGACTACGTGGTCACCGGCTCCTGGTCGACCAAGAGCGAGCGCGAGGCGCGCAAGTACTGCGACGTGCATGTCGCGGCGACGCCCGACGGCGGCTTCGGGGACATCCCGCCTCCGGCCAGCTGGCAGGTACGCGACGACGCGGCCTACCTGCACTATTGCGGCAACGAGACCATCGACGGAGTGGAGTTCGACTTCGTTCCGGCCGGCTTCGCCCCGCCGCTGGTCGCCGACATGTCGTCGAACATCCTGTCGCGCCCGCTCGACGTGGCCGCGCATGGCTGCATCTACGCCGGCGCCCAGAAGAACATCGGCCCGGCCGGCGTGACCCTGGTCATCGTGCGTCGCGACCTGCTGGGCCACGCGCTGCCGGCCTGCCCGAGCGCCTTCGACTACGCGGTGCTCGACGCCAACCGTTCGATGTACAACACCCCGCCGACCTACGCGATCTACCTGGCAGGGCTGGTGCTGCAGTGGATCCGGCGACAGCGCGACGGCGACCTGCGCGGACTCGCGGCGGTGGCCGAGCGCAACCGACGCAAGGCGGCCTTGCTGTACGACTGCATCGATGCCTCGTCGCTGTATGTGAATCGCGTGGCGCCGGGTGTACGCTCGCGCATGAACGTTCCCTTCCAGCTGCGCGATGCGTCGCTGGATGCGGCGTTTCTCGACGGCGCCCGCGAACACGGGCTGCTGCAGCTCAAGGGACACAAATCGGTGGGCGGAATGCGAGCCAGCATCTACAACGCGATGCCCGAAGCGGGAGTGCGGGCGCTGGTCGACTACATGCGCGACTTCGAACGCAGGCACTGACACGCCGCCCCATACCGCAACAGCATGAGCACCGACGATACCGATACCCTGACCCCGCTGCGCGAGCGCATCGACGCCATCGACCGCGAGATTCTCGATCTTCTGAACCGCCGCGCCCGCCTGGCGCAGCAGATCGGCGAGCACAAGCACCGCCTGGGGCTGCCGGTGTTCAGGCCCGAGCGCGAGCTCGCGGTGGTGCGCAAGGTACAGCAGGCCAACCCAGGCCCGCTGCACGCCGCCAGCCTGGCCTCGGTATGGACCGAGATCATGTCGGCCTGCCGCGCGCTCGAAGGCGTGCAGCGCGTCGCCTACCTGGGCCCCGAGGGAACCTACAGCGAACAGGCGGCGCGCCGCTTTTTCGGCTCCAGCTGTGAGTTCGTCGCCTGCGCCGACCTCGACGAGGTGTTCCACAGCCAGCTCAGCGGCTCGACCAGCCACGCCGTGGTGCCGCTCGAGAACTCCACCGAGGGAGCCGTCTCGCGCACCCTCGACCTGCTGCTGTCGCAACCCGCGCAGCTGTGCGGGGAGATCAGCCTGCCCATTCATCACAATCTGCTGCGCCTGCGCGACGGCGTCGACGGATTGCGCGCGGTGCTCGCCCACCCGCAGGCGCTGTCGCAGTGCCGCAAGTGGCTCGACACCCACCTGCCCGGCGTCGAGCGACGCGCGGTATCCAGCAATGCCGAGGCCGCGCGCCTGGCCGCCGGCGACGACACGCTGGGCGCCATCGCCGGCGAGCACGCGGCGACGCTGTACGGCCTGCGCCTGGCGGCCACGCACATCCAGGACGAAGTCGGCAATTGCACGCGCTTCGTCGTGCTCGGCGCGGAAACTCCGGGTCGAAGCGGCCGCGACCGAACCAGCCTGATCCTGGCCGTGCCCAACGTGGCCGGTGCGGTGGTCTCCATGCTGCGGCCGCTGGCCGAGCACGGCGTGAGCATGAGCCGCTTCGAGTCGCGCCCGGCGCGCTCCGGCGCCTGGGAGTACATGTTCTATGTCGATATCGAGGGCCATGCCGGCGACCCCAACGTCGCCGCGGCGCTCGAGGCCCTGCGCGCGCATTGCGCGTTTTTCAAGAACCTGGGCTCGTATCCCATCCGCCAGGACTGATTCCTGGCTTCCTGCCGAACCGCAAGCCGTATGTCCTCCGTCCTTCGTGAAAGCCCGAGCTGGGGCACCGCATCGGTGCGCAGCATCCAACCCTATGTCGGCGGCCGCCCGATTTCCGAGGTCGCGCGCGAGTTCGGGCTCGATCCCGGCGCCATCGTCAAGCTGGCCTCCAACGAAAACCCGCTGGGCATGTCCGCGTCGGCCCGCCAGGCGATGCTCGACGCCGCCTCGGAGGCCGGACGCTACCCGGACAACGACGCCTTCGAGCTGCGCCAGGCACTGGCCGACCATCTCGGCGTCGACGCGTCGTGGGTCGCCCTCGGCCACGGATCCAGCGACATCCTGGAGATGGCCGCTCGCGCGCTGCTGGGCGAAGGCGACTCCTGCGTCTACTCCCAGTACGGCTTCGTGGTCTACGCCTCCGCGGTCCAGCAGCGCGCGGCACGCCACATCGTGGTGCCGGCGCGCGAGTTCGGGCACGACCTGCCGGCCATGGCGGCGGCGGTCGAGGCGTCGACCCGGCTGGTGTACGTGGCCAACCCGAACAACCCGACCGGCACGCTGGCGTCGCCGGAGCAGATCGAGCGCTTCGTGCTCAGCGTGCCCGAGCGCGTGGTCATCGTGCTCGACGAGGCCTACGTGGAGTACCTGGACGACTCGCTGCAACGCGCCAGCCTCGAGCTGCTGCGGCGGCATCCGAACCTGGTGGTGTCGCGCACCTTCTCGAAGGCCTACGGACTGGCGGGCCTGCGCATCGGGTACTGCGCCGCGCAACCGGCGCTGATCGACCTGCTCAACCGCGTGCGCTCGGCGTTCAACACCGGCAACACCGCGCAGGCGGCGGCGCTGGCGGCGCTGCGCGACCAGGACTTCGTTCGCCGCTCGGTCGAAGTCAACCGTGCCGGCATGCGCCAGCTCGAGGCCGGAATCGACGAGCTCGGCCTGCAGCGCGTGCCGTCGCATGGCAACTTCCTGCTGCTGCGCGTGGGCGACGACCCGGGTGCCGGTTCGCGCGTTGCGCGCGCGATGCTCGCGCTCGGAGTGATCGTGCGCCCGGTCGACAACTACGGCCTCGGCGCCTGGCTGCGCATCTCGGTGGGGACCGAAGCCGAGAACTCGCGCTGCCTGGGCGCATTGCGCCAGGCGCTGGCTTGAGCACCGTGGCTTCGCGCAAGCCGGCGGACGGCGTGACCCCTTCCACCATGGCCACCCCGCAGGCCGCGCTGCCTCCACAGTTCCAGCGCCTGGCCGTGCTCGGCGTCGGGCTGCTGGGCGGCTCGTTCGCGCTGGCCGCCAAGCGGGCCGCGCTGGCTCGCGAGGTGGTCGGCTACAGCAAGTCGCCGTCGACCATCCAGGCCGCCATCGCCGCCGGGGTCATCGACCACGGAGCCGAGTCGGCGCTGCAGGCGGCCACCGGAGCCGACCTGGTGGTGCTGGCCGTGCCGGTGGCGGCCATCGGCCCGCTGCTGCTCCAGATCCGCCACGGCCTGGGCGGCAGCGCGCTGGTGGTCGACGTGGGCAGCACCAAGGCCGACGTGGCCGAGGCGGCGCAGGAGGCGCTGGGCCCGGCGGCGCGGCAGTTCGTGCCCTGCCACCCGATCGCCGGCAGCGAGCGCAGCGGCGTGCAGCATGCGCGCACCACGCTGTTCGACGGCCGGCGCGTGGTCATCACCCCGCTGCAGGCCAATCCGGCGCGTTTCGTCGACGCCGCCACCCAGGTCTGGGAAGCGCTGGGCGGCGTGGTTTCGGTGATGGACCCGGCCGAGCACGACGCGGCGTTCGCCGCGGTCAGCCACCTGCCTCACCTGCTGGCGTTCGCCTATGTGTATTCCGTGGCCCGCCAAACGCGCGGGCCGAGCTTCCTGCAACTGGCCGGACCGGGCTTTCGCGACTTCACGCGCATCGCCGGCAGCGACCCGACCATGTGGCGCGACGTGTTCCAGGCCAACTCCGACCAGGTGCTGCAGCAGCTGCAATGGTTCAAGCAGGCGGTGGCCGGTTTCGAGGCCCAGCTTCGCCAGGGCAACTGGAGCGTGCTCGAGTCGCTGATCCGCCAGGCCAGCCAGTCCCGTCAGGACTGGGCCTCCCCGACCCCCGCCGATGACGCGACCTGATTGTCTCGACCTGCCGCCCCTGATCGGGGCGGCGGGCAGCGTGCAGCTGCCCGGCTCCAAGAGCATTTCCAATCGCGTGCTGCTGCTGGCCGCGCTGGCCGACGGCGCCACCGAACTCACCGGACTGCTCGACTCCGACGACACCCGCGTGATGCTCGACGCGCTGCGCGCGCTGGGCGTGCGCGTGGACGGCAGCCCCGGCGACCCGGCCGCCCCGGTGCTGGTGCACGGTTGCGGCGCGCGCCTGCCGCAGGGCAGCGCCGACCTGTTCCTGGGCAACGCCGGCACCGCGGTGCGTCCGCTGACCGCCGCGCTGGCGCTGCTGGGCGGCGACTATCACGTGCGCGGCGTGCCGCGCATGCACGAGCGCCCGATCGGCGACCTGGTCGACGCACTGCGCGCCATCGGTTGCGCGATCGACTACCGCGGCCAACCCGGCTACCCGCCGCTGGCCATCGGGCGCGGCAAGCCTCGCGTCGACGCGCCGCTGCGCGTGCGCGGCGACGTTTCCAGCCAGTTCCTCACCGCGCTGCTGCTGAGCCTGCCGCTGCTGGGCAGCCAGCGCGACATCGAGGTCGAGGTCGACGGACTGCTGATCTCGCGCCCCTACGTCGCGCTGACCCTGGCCATGCTCGAGCGCTTCGGAGTGCGCGTGGACAACCACGACTGGCAACGCTTCGTGCTGCGCGCCGGCGCCCGCCTGCGCAGCCCCGGGCAGCTGCGCGTGGAAGGCGACGCCTCGTCGGCCTCCTACTTCCTGGCCGCTGGGGTGCTCGGTTCGCTGCACGGCCGCGGCGGACCGCTGCGCGTGCACGGGATCGATGCCTCGAGCCTGCAGGGTGACGTCGAGTTCGCGCGCGTGCTCGAACGCCTCGGGGCCAGCCTGCGCTGGGGCGACGGCTGGGTCGAGGCCTGCGGCCTGCAACCCGGCCGCCAGCGCCTGGCCGGTGGCGACATCGACTGCCTGGCGATTCCCGACGCTGCGATGACCCTGGCGGTGACGGCCCTGTTCGCCGACGCGCCCACGCGCCTGGGCGGCATCGCCAGCTGGCGCGTGAAGGAGACCGACCGCATCCACGCCATGCTCACCGAGCTGCGCCGGCTCGGCGCGCGGGTCGACGCGGGCGACGACTGGTTGCGCGTCTGGCCCATGCGCGACGAGGACTGGCGCGCGGCCAGCATCCACACCTACGACGACCACCGCATGGCGATGTGCTTCTCGCTGGCCAGCTTCGGGCCGGTGGACCTGCGCATCGAGGACCCGGGCTGCGTCGCCAAGACCTTCCCCGGGTATTTCGACGCCTTCGCCTCGATCGCGCGCCCGGTGCCGGTGCTGGCCATCGACGGCCCGACGGCTTCCGGCAAGGGCACCCTGGCCGCCCGCGTGGCCGCCGAACTGGGCCTGCGCGTGCTCGACTCGGGCAGCCTGTACCGTGCCACCGCGCTGCGCGCGCTGCGCATGGGCGTCGCGCTGGACGACGAGCCGGGCCTGGCCGAGCTGGCGGCCCGGCTGCCGGTGGGCTGGCGCGACGGCCGCGTGCTGCTCGACGGCGACGACGTCACCGAGGCCCTGCGCAGCGAGCAGGTGGGCAACGCGGCGTCGACCATCGCTGCGCTGCCGCGCCTGCGCGACGCGCTGCTCGGCCTGCAGCGCGCGCAACGCCGCGCCCCGGGGCTGGTCGCCGACGGGCGCGACATGGGCAGCGTGGTGTTCCCGGACGCCGCGCTGAAGGTGTTCCTGACCGCGAGCGCCGAAACCCGCGCGGAGCGCCGGTATAAGCAATTGATTTCCCAAGGTATTTCAACTACAATTACGGACGTTTTGCGCGACCTGCGGGCACGCGACGCGCGCGATGCCTCGCGCAGCGTCGCCGCCATGGCGGCCGCGCGGGATGCGCTGCCGCTGGACAACGCGGGCCTGGACGTCGATGCGACGGTGGCCCTGGTGTTGCAGTGGTGGCGCGAACGAACCTGAACGCACGGCGCGCAACGCCCGGGCTCAGGCCTTGCCACCAACCCCGCGGGGCCCCCCGCGGACGAGAAAGTCCATCCATGTCTGTCAACCCCAGCGCCAGCACGTCTGGCGAATCCTTCGCCGCCCTGTTCGAGGAATCGCTGAAGACGCGCGACATGCGCACCGGTGAGGTGATCACCGCCGAGGTCGTCGGTGTCGACCCCAATTTCGTCATCGTCAACGCCGGGCTGAAGTCCGACGCGTACATCCCGATCGACGAATTCAAGAACGACCACGGCGAAGTCGAGGTGCAGGTCGGTGACTTCGTCTCGGTGGCCATCGACGCGCTCGAGAACGGCTACGGCGACACCATGCTGTCGCGCGACAAGGCCAAGCGCCTGGCGTCGTGGATGTCCCTGGAAAAGGCGCTGGAGTCCGGCGAATTCGTCAGCGGCACCGTGACCGGCAAGGTCAAGGGCGGCCTGACCGTGATGATCAACGGCATCCGCGCCTTCCTGCCCGGCTCGCTGCTCGACACGCGTCCCGTCAAGGACACCACGCCGTTCGAAGGCAAGACCCTCGAATTCAAGGTCATCAAGCTCGACCGCAAGCGCAACAACGTGGTGCTGTCGCGCCGCGCGGTGGTGGAAGCCAGCCAGGGCGAGGAACGCGCCAAGCTGCTGGAGAACCTGCGCGAAGGCCAGATCGTGCATGGCGTGGTCAAGAACATCACCGACTACGGTGCCTTCGTCGACCTCGGCGGAATCGACGGCCTGCTGCACATCACCGACCTGGCCTGGCGCCGCGTGCGCCACCCCAGCGAGGTGGTCACCCCGGGCCAGGAACTCGATGCCAAGGTGCTCAAGTACGATCCGGAGAAGAACCGCGTGTCGCTGGGCCTGAAGCAGATGGGCGACGATCCGTGGGTCGGCGTGTCGCGCCGCTACCCGTCGGGAACCCGCCTGTTCGGCAAGGTCACCAACCTGACCGACTACGGCGCCTTCGTCGAGATCGAGCCGGGCATCGAGGGTCTGGTGCACGTGTCCGAAATGGACTGGACCAACAAGAACGTGGCCCCCAGCAAGGTGGTGCAGCTGGGCGACGAGGTCGAGGTGCAGGTGCTGGAGATCGACGAGGATCGCCGCCGCATCAGCCTGGGCATGAAGCAGTGCCGCCCCAACCCCTGGGAAGAGTTCGCCGCCAACCACAACCGCGGCGACCGCGTCAGCGGCCCGGTCAAGTCGATCACCGACTTCGGCGTGTTCATCGGCCTGGCCGGTGGCATCGACGGCCTGGTGCACATGTCCGACCTGTCGTGGAGCGAACCCGGCGAAGCCGCGGTGCGCAACTACAAGAAGGGCCAGGACGTCGAGGCCGTGGTGCTGGGCATCGACATCGAGCGTGAGCGCATCTCGCTGGGCATCAAGCAGATGGAAGGCGATCCGTTCATGAACTTCGCCGCCATCAACGACAAGGGCAAGGTGGTCAGCGGCACGGTCAAGTCGGTCGACGCCAAGGGCGCCGTCATCGACCTCGGCCAGGACGTCGAAGGCTACCTGCGCGCGTCGGAGATCTCGCGCGACCGCGTCGAGGATGCCCGCAACCTGCTCAAGGAAGGCGACGAGGTCACCGCGCTGGTGATCAACATCGACCGCAAGAACCGCAGCATCCAGCTGTCGGTGAAGGCCAAGGACAGCGCCGACCAGCAGGAGGCCCTGACCCGCCTGGCCAGCGAGCAGCGCGAGGCCACGGGCACCACCAACCTCGGTGCCCTGCTGCGCGCCAAGCTCGACAACCAGGGCCAGGAGTGAGCATGCAGCACGGGCGCTCCGAAGCAGCGCCCGGCTCCCGCGAGGAGCCGGGTTCGCCGCGGAGGGCGCTTGGCTGACCGGGTACGCGGGCCGGGCGCAAGCGCCCCGCCCGCTCCGGACTCCACGGCGCCAAGGCTTCGGCCGCGGCGCCGTATTCATGCCCGGCCGCCCCGGGTCGTTTCCCGCCGCCAAATCCTCCGACCATGACCCGCTCCGATCTCGTCGACCAGCTGGCTGCACGCTTTGCCCAGCTCACGCATCGTGACGCCGAACTGGCCGTCAAGACCATTCTCGACGCGCTGTCGGATGCTCTCGAGAACGGCCAGCGCGTGGAAATCCGCGGTTTCGGCAGCTTCTCGGTGAGCCATCGCCCGGCGCGAATGGGCCGCAATCCGCGTTCCGGCGAACGCGTGGTGGTCCCGGAAAAGCGCATGCCGCATTTCAAGCCCGGCAAGACCTTGCGCCAGCTGGTCGACCGCGACAACACCCCGACCGCGGCCTGATCCTCGCCTGCCGCGCGCCCGGCCGGCGCGCCGATGCGGCGGCGCCGAAATGGCCGTCATCGCGGGACAGGACACTAGAATGCTCCCAGCCTTGCCCGCCTCGCCCGGCGGCAGCCAGCCCTGCTTTTGTCCGACGCAACCGACACGATGCGCGCCTTCACCTGGTTCGTCCGCCTGATCCTGTTCCTGCTGCTGTTCGGCCTGGCGCTGAACAACCTCGAGCCCACCGTGCTGCACCTGCTGTTCGGCACGCAGTGGCGCGCCCCGCTGTTCGTGCTGCTGCTGTGCGCGTTCGCGCTCGGCGCGCTGCTCGGCATCGCGGTCATGCTTCCGGGGTGGATGCGCGCCCGACGCCTGCAGCGCGCCGCGCGCCCGCACCCTGCGCCCGGCGTCGACGACGCCAGCGCGACGCCGCCGCAGGCGCCGGGCGTGATCGATGGGACTCCCGATGGAGTTTGAGCTGTGGTGGCTGCTGGCGCTGCCCGTCACCTTCGGCCTCGGGTGGCTGGCCTCGCGCCTGGACCTGGTGCAGTTGCGGCGTGACGGCAACGACCGTCGAGGAGCGTCGCTGGCGTACTTCCGGGGCCTGAACTTCCTGCTCAGCGAGCAGCAGGACAAGGCCATCGACGCCTTCATCGAAGCCGTCACGGCCGACCCCGAGACCGTCGACCTGCACTTCGCGCTGGGCAACCTGTTCCGGCGCCGCGGCGAGTACGAGCGCGCGGTGCGCGTGCACCAGAACCTGCTGGCGCGCGCCGACCTGCCGGCCGCCGAGCGCCAGCGAGCGCAGGTCGCGCTGGCCCAGGACTTTTTCAAGGCCGGGCTGCTCGACCGCGCCGAGGCCGTCTACACCGCCCTGACCAACACCGCCTACGAGTCCGAGGCGCTGGCCGCGCTGCTGCAGATCCACGAGCGCACGCGCGAGTGGTCGTCGGCCATCGACATCGCGCAGCGCCTCGAGCGCCTGGCCGCCGGCAGCTGGGGGCGCCAGATCGCGCACTACTGGTGCGAGATCGCGCTGCGCCAGCGCCGCGATGGCGACCTCGTCGCCGCGCTGGACAGCCTCGACAAGGCGGCCGCGGCCGATCCCCAGGCCGTGCGTCCGTGGCAGTTGCGCGCGCTGATCGCTCAGCAGAACCAGCAGCCGGAGCTGGCGCTGGCCCATCTGCGCCAGATCGCCACGCTGCGCCCCGACTTCACCGCGGTGGTCGCCGCCGATATCGCCCGCCTGTATCGCGAGACCGGCCAGACCGAGGCCGGGCTGGCCTGGTTGCGCACCCATCTGCAGGAAACACCGGCCATCGAACTGCTCGACGCGGTGCTGTCCCTGCAATCCGATGTCGACGAGCGCCGACGCCTGACCCTGCACTACCTGCAGGCGCACAAGAGCCTGCTGGCGGCGCGGCGTGCCGTCGAGCAGGCGCAGGGCAGCGCGCACGACGAGGCCTTGCGCACCGCGGTGGCGCAGGCGCTCGACGGTGCGCTGGCGAATCGCCAGCGCTATCGCTGCGCCGCCTGCGGCTTCGAGGTTCGCAACCATGCCTGGCACTGCCCCGCGTGCATGGGCTGGGACACCTATCCGCCGCGCCGCAGCGAGGAACTCACCCTGACCGCCCCATGAGCCCCGAACAACTCCAGCAAGCCCGCGTGCTCGTGGTGGGCGACGTCATGCTCGACCGCTACTGGTTCAGCAGCGTGGAGCGAATCTCCCCCGAGGCCCCGGTGCCGGTGGCGCTGGTGCAGCGCGAGCAGGACCGCCTCGGAGGCGCAGCCAACGTCGCCCTCAACGCCGCCTCGCTGGGCGCGCAGACCACGCTGCTCAGTGTCGTCGGCGCCGACGACGCCGGGCGTCGGCTGGCCCATCTGCTGGGCGATACCCCGGTGCGCAGCGCGCTGCGCCAGGTACCCGGACTGCGCACGACCATGAAGCTGCGCGTGGTCTCGCGCCAGCAGCAGCTGATCCGCATGGATTTCGAGGCCGCGCCGGACCACGAGGTGCTGCTCGACCTGATGGACCGCTACGAGCAGGAGCTGGCGTTCCACGACGTCGTGCTGCTGTCGGACTACGGCAAGGGCGGTCTCGGCCACGTCGAGCGCATGGTGCAACTGGCGCGAGCCCGGGGACGCCGCGTGCTGGTCGATCCGAAGGGACGCGACTACTCGCGCTATCGTGGCGCGACACTGATCACGCCCAACCGCGCCGAGTTCGCGCTGGCCGCCGGCGACTGGGCCGACGCGGGCGAATTCGAACGCCTGGCGCAGAACCTGCGCCAGCAACTCGAGCTCGAGGCGCTGCTGGTCACGCGCGCCGAGGAAGGCATGAGCCTGTTCACCGCGCAGGGTCACCTGCACGTGCCGGCGCAGGCCAAGGAAGTGTTCGACGTATCCGGCGCCGGGGACACGGTCATCGCCACGCTGGCGGCCATGCTCGGTGCCGGCGCCGCGCTGGACGACGCGGTGCGCACGGCCAACCGCGCCGCCGGCATCGTGGTCGGCAAGCTCGGAACGGCCAGCGTGAGCCCGGCCGAGTTGTGGGCGCCCGAGGTCTGAGCCGGCACCTGCCGGACCATCACGCCGCCCTCGCCGCTCCCACCATCCGCCGCCAGCAGTCGCGCCCAGCAGTCGCAGTCAGGAATCCGCCCATCATGACCCATCGCATCATCGTCACCGGCGCCGCCGGGTTCATCGGCAGCAATATCGTGCGCGGGCTCAACGCGCGCGGCATTACAGACATCATCGCCGTCGACAACCTCACGCAGGCCGACAAGTTCCGCAACCTGGTCGACCTGCAGATCGCCGACTACGTGGACAAGACGGAGTTCTACGAGGCCTTCGCGCACGGGCGCTACGGCGCCGTCGACACGGTATTCCACGAAGGCGCGTGCTCCGACACCATGCAGCACGACGGGCGCTACATGATGAGCAACAACTACGCGGCCAGCCGCGCGCTGCTCGACGCCTGCGTGGAGCGTGGAACGCGCCTGCTGTACGCCTCCAGCGCCGCGGTGTACGGCGCCAGCGAGCGCTTCGTGGAACTTCCCGAATACGAGCGCCCGCTGAATGTCTACGGCTACTCCAAGCTGCTGTTCGACCAGCTCGTGCGCCGGCGCCTGCATGGCGCGCGCAGCCAGGTCGCCGGCTTTCGCTACTTCAACGTGTACGGGCCCGGGGAACAGCACAAGGCGCGCATGGCCTCGGTGGCGTGGCACCACTACAACCAGTTCCGGGAACGCGGGCGCGTGGAACTGTTCGGCGCCTACGGCGGCTACGGCCCCGGGGAACAGCGACGGGACTTCGTGCTGGTCGACGACGTCGTCGCGGTGAACCTGTGGTTTTTCGACCATCCGCGCCACAGCGGGGTGTTCAATCTCGGCAGCGGACGCGCGCAACCGTTCAACGACATCGCGCACGCGGTGGTCAACGCGCTGCGCGCGCGCGCAGGCCAGCAGGAGCTGTCGCTGCAGCAGATGGTCGACGAGCACCTGGTGAGCTACATCGACTTCCCCGACACGCTGCGCGGCAAGTACCAGTGCTTCACGCAGGCCGAACTGCACTCGCTGCGCTCGGTCGGCTGCGACCACGCCTTCGCCGACGTCGCGCGCGGCGTTCGCAGCTACATCGAGCGCTTGCCGACCCAGGGCTGATCGGGCCCGGCCGCCGCGTCGCGCCACAGCCACGCGGCGCCGCGCACTCCCGACGAGTCGCCGTGCCGCGCCTGCAGCAGCCGGGTGCGCGGCGCCTGCGGGCTGAACACCCAGGCGGCCCAGCGCGCCGGCACCTCGGTGTACAACTCCTGCACGTTGCTCATGCCCCCGCCGAGCACGATGGCATCGGGGTCCAGCAGGTTGATCACCTGCGCCAGCGCGCGCGCCAGGCGGTCGCAATAGCGCACGAAGGCGGCGCGGGCTCGCGAATCGCCGGCACGCATCGCATGCAGCACGGCCTGCGCATCGCTCGAGCCCGTCGACCCGTGGTCGGCGGCCAGCGCCGGGCCGCTGAGAAAGGTCTCGACGCAGGCGTGCTGGCCGCACCAGCATCGCGGCCCCGGCAGCTCGCCCCACGCCGGCGCCACGCGAGGCCACGGCAGCGGGTTGTGCCCCCACTCGCCTGCCAGGCCGTTGGCACCGTGCAGCACCCCTGCGCCGCAGGCGATCCCGGCGCCCACGCCGGTGCCCAGGATCGCCGCGAACACCACGCCGCAGCCGGCGGCGGCGCCGTCACGCGCGGACTCGCTTGCGGCGAGCGCATTGGCGTCGTTGCACAGGCGCACAGGTCGTCGCAGAAGCCGCTCGAGGTCGCGTTGCAGCGGGCGGCCGTTGAGCACCACGGAATTGGCATTGCGGATGCGCCCGTCCGCGGGCGACGCGGACCCCGGAATGGCCACGCCCACCGGCCTGGCGGGCGCGCCCGCCAGGCCGCAGGCGGACTCGACGGCATCGACGCAGCCGGCGATCGCGCGCAGCGTGGCGTCATAGTCCCCGCGCGGCGTGGCGACCCGATGGCGATGCTCGATGCGCCCGTCCCGGTCCAGCGCCGCGCATTCGACCTTGGTGCCCCCCAGGTCGACGCCCAGCAGCAGGTCGGGCCCGCGCGCGCCCAGGCTCTTGAGAAAACGCAGGGCCGCCCCAAGTTTTCTCGACCCCCACGGGGGGCGGGCTGGGCGCAGCTCGGCCCTGGGGGCACTCACGAGGCGCCTTCCGCGGCGCCGGCGGGCGGCTGCAGCAGGCGCAGCAGCGCGTCCTCGTCGAGCACCTCGACGCCGAGCTCACGGGCACGTTCGAGCTTGCTGCCCGGCTCGGCTCCCGCCACCACGTAGTGGGTCTTGCGCGACACCGAGCCGCTGACCTTGCCACCGGCGGCCTCGATGCGCTGGCGTGCCTGCTCGCGCGCCAGCGTGGGCAGCGTGCCGGTGAGCACGAAGGTCCTGCCGTCGAGGTGTCGCGACACCACCTCGCCGGCTGTCTCGTCCCAGTGGATTCCGGCTCCCAGCAACTGGCGCAGCACCTCGCGGTTGTGTTCCTGGGCAAAGAAGGTGTGGATGCTCTGCGCCACCACCGGGCCGATGTCGGGAACCTGCTCGAGGCGCTCGACGTCGGCGTCCAGCAGCGCCTGCAGGCCGCCGAAGTGCCGTGCCAGCTCCTTCGCCGTGGCCTCGCCGACATGGCGGATGCCCAGCGCGTAGATGAAGCGTGCCAGCGTGGTGTGCAGGCTGCCGCCGATGGACCGCACCAGGTTGTCCGCGCTGCGGGCCGCCATGCGCGGCAACTCGGCCAGCTGTTCGGCGCGCAGCGCGTAGATGTCCGGCAGCGCGCGCACCAGGCCGGCGTCGACCAGCTGGTCGACCAGCTTCTCGCCCAGGCCCTCGATATCCATCGCCAGCCGGCTCGCGAAGTGCAGCAAGGCCTGCTTGCGCTGCGCCGAGCAGTACAGGCCGCCGCTGCAGCGCCAGTCGACCTCGCCCGGCTCGCGCTCGATCTGCGAGCCGCACACCGGACAAGCGCCGTGCAGCAGCGCGTGCAGGTCGAACACCGGCGCGCCCAGCGGGCGCCGGTCCGGCACGACGGCGACCACCTCGGGAATCACATCGCCGGCGCGGCGCACGATCACCGTGTCGCCGACGCGCACGTCCTTGCGCCGCACCTCGTCCTCGTTGTGCAGCGTGGCATTGGTCACCGTGACCCCGCCGACGAACACCGGCTCCAGGCGGGCGACCGGAGTGAGCTTGCCGGTGCGCCCAACCTGGACCTCGATGCCCAGCAGGCGCGTGCTGCGCTCCTGCGCCGGGTACTTGTGCGCGACCGCCCACACCGGCTCGCGATTGCGAAAGCCCAGTTCGGCCTGCAAGGCCAGGCTGTCGACCTTGTAGACCACGCCGTCGATGTCGAAGGGCAGCGAGTCGCGCTCGGCCAGCACGCGGGCGTGAAAATCCACCAGCACGCCCGCGCCGGCTCCATGCACGCGCTGCGCGGCCACCGGCAGCCCCATGCGGGCGAAGGCGTCGAGCATGCCGTGCTGGGTGTCGGGCTGTCCGGGCCAGTCGGCGATGTCCCCCCAGCCGTAGGCGTAGAAACTCAACGGGCGCTGCGCTGCGATGCGTGGATCGAGCTGGCGAATGCTTCCGGCCGCGCCGTTGCGCGGATTGACCAGCGTGGCAAGCCCGCGCTCCCGCTGGGCCTGGTTGTAGCGCAGGAAATCGGCGCGTTTCATCACCACTTCGCCGCGCACCTCGAGCACGCCCGGTACCGTTCCCTGCAGGCGCAGCGGAAGGTTGCGGATGGTGCGAACGTTCTGGGTCACGTCCTCGCCAGTCTCCCCGTCGCCGCGCGTGGCCGCCTGCACCAGCACGCCGTGCTCGTAGCGCACGCTGATGGCCAGGCCGTCGAACTTGAGCTCGGCCTGGTAGGCGATCGGCGGCGCGGCGTCGTCCAGCCCGAGCCGATTGCGCAGGCGCTGGTCGAAACCCACCGCCCCCTGCGGCGTGGTGTCGGTTTCGGTGCGGATGGAAAGCATCGGCACGCGATGGCGAACCGGAGTGAATTCCGGCAGCGCCATGCCGCCCACGCGCTGGGTCGGCGAATCCGCGCTGCGCAGCTGCGGCCAGCGCTGTTCGAGGGCCTGCAATTCGCGATACAGCGCGTCGTAGTCCGCGTCGGGGACCAGCGGCGCATCGAGCACGTAGTAGGCGTGGTCGAGGCGCGCGATCTCGGCGCGCAGCCAGCCGACGCGCTCGGCGGCGTCGGCCGGAGCCGACGGGATGGGGGAATCGGGCATGGTGCTGCGCGGGTTGGGCCATCGCGCCGGGGGCGCGGCGCGGCCGCGGATCAGGCGAACATCAGGCGAACATCAGGCGAACATCAGGCGAACAATCGCTGCGCCGCCGGCGTGCCGGCAGCCAGCCCCCGCGCTTCGAGAGCCGCGTACAGCTGCTGCAGCTGCACGTCGATCTGGTCCAGCGCGGTTGCCGACAGGGGCGCGCCGTTGTCGTCCACCTGGCGCGCTCCCAGCGCGTCGCCGAGTTGCTGCGCGACCTCGCGCATGCGCGCGAATGGGCGCAGCGCCTGCGGCACCTGCGGCACGTCGAGCAGCAGCGTGGCGCGCGCCACCGGCGTCGCCGGGTCCTCGGCCAGCTCGGCGTGGGCGTCGAATTGCAGTTGCACCACGGTGTGACGCCGGCTCTGGGCCTCGCCCTGCCCGGGCTCGTCGAGGCTTTCGACGAGCGCCAGACGGCCCGCCGTCTGCCCCGCCGTGAAGCCGCAGGCATGCGCCTGCTGGCGCAGGTAATCCATGCCCCAGGCGACCGCCTGCGCCTGCAGGTTGATCGACAACTGCGCATCGTTGCCGGCGGCGAAGCTGTCGAGTTCGCGAGCCTGCTCCAGCACCTCGGCCATGTCGGGCAGGTCCGGCGCGACCCCTAGCACCTCGCCCAGCGCGTGGCACTTGGTGACGAATTCCGAGTATTCAATGGCGTTGAGCGCCCCGCTGCGGCTGGCCATCTGCACGGCCGCCTGCAACTCCATGTAGCGTTGGCCGGAGCGCAATGGCTCCCACGTGCCATCCTGCGCGTTGCGAGCCTCGAACAGCAGTGGCTTGGTGCCGGCGCGCGCGCTGCGCGGCAAGCGCTCGAGCAGCGATTCGCCGGGCACCGGCTGCTCGAACATGAAACTGGCGATGGCGTCGATCAGCGGGTCGATGCGCATCGCGGCAGCGCGCGCACGGTGCGCGTCCTGCGAGACGGTGGAAGCGAGTTCCGGCGCCTCGGAGCCGGCTTCGTCCATCAGCCCCGGCTCGCGGCGCTCCTGGGGCGTGGTCGGCGCGAAGGCGTCATGCTGCGGCGGCGCGTCGCCATCGCCGGCGCGAGCGCGCCGGCGGCGCAATTGCCACGATTGCCAGCCGTTGAAACCCAGCACGGCGGCGATGATCAAGACGCCGACCGCGGCCAAGGCTTCCTGCAGTGGACCCATGGGAGTGCTTTCCTATCGAGACGATTTGGCGGGGGCGGATGAACGGTGTGCTCAGGCAGCGGCCATGCGCGCGGCGGTGTCCATGTCGACCGCCACCAGGCGGGAAACCCCCTGCTCCTGCATGGTCACGCCGACCAGTTGCTCGGCCATCGCCATGGCAATCTTATTGTGGGAAATGAACAGGAACTGGGTTGCTTCGGACATGGTTTCGACCAGGCGGGCGAAGCGCTCGGTGTTGGCGTCGTCCAGCGGGGCATCGACCTCGTCCAGGATACAGAACGGCGCCGGGTTGAGGTGGAAGATCCCGAACACCAGCGCAATCGCCACCAGCGCCTTCTCCCCACCCGACAACAGGTGAATGGTACTGTTGCGCTTGCCAGGCGGCTGCGCCATCACCTGCACCCCGGCGTCGAGGATTTCCTCGCCGGTCATGATCAGGCGCGCCGAGCCACCGCCGAACAGCTCGGGAAACAGGCGCCCGAAATGCGCGTTGACCTCGTCGAAGGTCTGGCGCAGCTGGTTGCGCGTCTCGGCGTCGATGTGCCGGATCGCGTCCTCCAGCGTGGTCGCGGCCTGCTCCAGGTCGGCATTCTGCGCATCGAGGAAACCCTTGCGGTCACGCGCCTGCTGCAACTCCTCGAGCGCGGCGAGGTTGACCGCGCCCAGCGCGGCGATGTCCCGCTGCAGTCGCTGCGCATCGCGCGCCAGCTGTTCGGGCTCAGCCCCCGACGGCATGCGTTGCGCCAGCTCCGCGGCCAGCGCGTCGCGGTCCACCTCGGCCTCGTCGAGCTGCTGTTTGAACTGCTCGGCCTGCAGGCGCGCCTCCTGCTCCTGCAGCTGGCGCTCGCCGATCGATGCGCGCAGCGGCTCCAGCTCGCGCTCGATCAGCACACGCTGCTCGTCCATCGCGCGCAGGCGCGCCGCCAGTTCGTCGTGCTCGGCGCGCCTGGCGTGCAGGCGCTGCTCGGCCTGCTCGCGTGCCTGCAGCGCGTCCTGCAGCCCGGCTTGCGCACTCTGGTCCTGCAGGCGCTCGAGTTCGGCCTGCGCCGCGCGCAGGCGCTCGGCGCAGGCGTCGAGCTGCTGGCGCGCGGTGTCGCCCATGCGCTGCGCATCGGCCATGCGCTGCTCCAGGCTGCGCACGGCGTACACGCTCTCCGCCTGTTCCTGCTCCAGGCTGCGCAGCGTGGTCCGCGCCTGGGCCAGTTCAGCCTGCTCGCGCAGCACCACGCTGTCGAGGTCGGCCTGCTCCTGCTGGCTCGACCCGAGCTCGGCATCGAGCTGCTCGAAGCGGGCCTCGCTCTCGGCCAGCTGCACGGCCAGTTCCTCGGCCTGCGCGGCGACCTCGGCGAGATCGGCGTCGAGGCGCTGGGCACGCGCGCTCGCCTCCTGCTGCTGTTGCTGCAGCTTCAGTCGCTCGACCTGCACGCCGTGCGACTGCTGGATCAGCGACTGCAGGTCCCGCGTGGCCTCGCCCAGGCGCTCCTGCGCCTGCGCGAACCCTGCCTCGGCCTGCGCCGCGGCATCGCGCGCCTGCTCGGCCAGCATCTGCTGTGCCCGGCGCTGGCGCTCCAGGTTGTCGATTTCCTGGGCCCGCGCCAGCAGCCCGGCCTGCTCGGTGTCCGCCGCGTACAGGCTCACGCTGTGGCGGCCGACCATATGGCCCTCGGCCGTCACCAGCACGGCGCCGGGCGGCAGATCGCCCCTGCGCTGCGTCGCCTGCGGCAGCGAGTCGGCCGTGTACACCCCGGCCAGCCAGTCCTCCAGCACGGCGCGCAGCCCGGGGTCGCTGACTCGCAGCAACGCGCCCAGCGCACGCATGCCGGGCACGGGGGGCGGCGGCGCCGCAGCCGCGGGCGGGGAGAAAAAGCTCAGCTTGGCCGGCGGCGGATCGGCGGCGAACGATGCCGTGCCGTCGAGTGAACGCACCTCGAGCGCCGCCAGCCGTTCGCGCAGCGCGGCCTCGAGCGCGTTCTCCCAGCCCGGCTCGACCTGGATGCGGGTCCACAGGCGCGCCAGCGAATCCAGGCCATGGCGTGCCAGCCACGGTTGCAGGCGCCCCTCGGTCATGACCTTTTCCTGCAGGGCCTTGAGCGCCTGCACGCGCGCGGCCGTCGCCGTCAGCACGGCCGCGGCGGATTGCGACTGCTCCAGCGCCTGCTGGCGCGCCGCCTGCAGTTCGGGCAGGCGCAGGCGACCCTCGTCGACGGCCGCCTGCGCGCGCTCGCAGGCGGTGGTCAGCGCCGCATGCTGCTGGTCGAGATCGGCCAGGCGCGCGGCATCCGGCGTGCTCAGCTGGCGCCGCTCGGCCTGCAGGCGCTGCATGCGCTGCTCCAAGCCCTGGCGCTGCTGGCTGAGTCCGCGCTGGCGCTCGGCCTCGGCCTGCAGGCGCTGCTGGGCCGCGGCGGCGCGTGCCCGGCGCTCGGCGGCGTGCATCTGCGCATCGGCCAGTCGGGCCTCCAGCGCCGGCACCATCTCGGCCTGCTCCTGCACGCGCGCGCCGGCCTGCTCCTGCAGCTGTTCGGCGGTCTCGCGCTCCATCGCCGCCGACTCGGCGTCGTGCAGCGCCTGCTCCAGGCGCTGCTGCCACTGCTGCTGCTGTTCGAGCAGTTCGCCCTGACCGCGCAGCGCGCGCTCGCGCGCTTCGACCACGAAGCGGATCTCGGCCTCCAGGCGTGCCACTTCGGCCTGCGCCGCGTACAGCTCGGCCTGTGCCGAGTTCAGCGCATCGGCCGCGGCGTACTGCGCCTGGCGCATGCCTTCGAGGTCGGCTTCAGCCGCGCGCAACCGCGCGGTGTGCTGCTCCAGGCGCAGCTGCAGAGAGCCGCCCTGCTCGCGCACCCGGGCCTGGCGCTGCTCGGCCTCGCGCAGTCGAAGCAGCCACAGCGCGTGCTGGCTGAATCGCGCCTGGTGCTGCAGTTCGTGGTAGCGCTGGGCCACCGCCGCCTGCTGTTCGAGCTTGTCGAGCTGGCCGCCGAGTTCACGCAGGATGTCCTGCACGCGCTGCAGGTTCTCGCGCGTCGCATGCAGGCGGTTCTCGGTCTCGCGGCGCCGCTCCTTGTACTTGGAGACCCCGGCGGCCTCCTCCAGCATGATGCGCAGCTCCTCGGGACGCGATTCGATGATGCGGCTGATGGTTCCCTGGCCGATGATGGCGTAGGAACGCGAGCCCAGCCCGGTGCCCAGGAAGATGTCCTGCACGTCGCGCCGGCGAACCGGCTGGTTGTTGATGAAATAACTCGAGCCGCCGTCGCGCGTCAGCACGCGCCTGACGGCGATCTCGCTGTACTGCCCGAAGCTGCCGCTGACGCGGTGGTCGCTGTTGTCGAACACCAGTTCCACGCTGCAGCGCCCGGCCGGCTTGCGCGTGCCCGAACCGTTGAAGATCACGTCGAGCATCGAGTCGCCGCGCAGTTCGGCCGCGCGCGACTCCCCCAGCACCCAGCGCACGGCGTCGATGATGTTGGACTTGCCACACCCGTTGGGGCCGACGACGCCGACCCGGCGACCTGGCATGTGCACGGAAACGGGATCGGCGAAGGATTTGAACCCGGCGAGCTTGACGGTGGAAAGACGCACGTTGCCTTGGACGAAGCTGACGCTTAACTGCTTGATTTCAAAAGAAAAATGAGCGCGTAGCGGCTCAGCGGGGGATGATAGCATCGGCGCGCGCCCGCGCCGCGCTGCGCGCGCTGCCTGGGTGCCGGATAATTGCCCGTTTGCCCGCCCGCGCGGGCCTCGCCGAAGCCATCACGCCATGAGCACGCAGCCCAGCAAGACCCTGCAGACCTTTCCCAATCCGGCCCCCGGGCGCGACTACCACATCCACATGCAGGTGCCCGAGTTCACCTGCCTGTGCCCGCTGACGGGACAGCCGGATTTCGCGCGCATCGACCTCGACATCATTCCCGACCGCAAGTGCGTCGAGCTCAAGAGCCTGAAGCTGTACATGTGGAGCTTTCGCGACGAAGGCGCATTCCACGAGAAGGTGACCAACACCATCCTCGACGACATCGTGAAGGCCATCGCCCCGCGCTACCTGCGCGTGACCGCGCAGTGGTACGTGCGCGGCGGGATCTACACCAACGTCGTGGTCGAGCACCGCAAGCGCGGCTGGAAGCAGGCGCCGACGGTCGATCTCAGCCGTTTCGCCACCGCGCAACCGGCGCTGCCCGGGCGCGACTGAATCGGCCCCCCGTCCAGCCGGCCTGGCCGGCTCAGGCCGTTGCCGGACGCACCAGCAGCACCGCCTGGCCCGTGCTGACGGCAATGCTCCCCGCCGGCCCCACGGCCACGCCGTAGGGAGTGCCCAGCGCCGTCGGCAGCGGGCCCGGCTGCGCGAGTTCTCCGCCCGCACGTCCGGCCAGCGTGCGCAGCACGCCGTCGCTGCCCAGCCGGCGCAGCAACAGGTTGCCGGCGTCGGCGATCAGCAGGCCCCCGGAAGCATCGAAGGTGATCTGCTGCGGCCGGCGCAGTTGCGCGCGCGGCGCGGGTCCGTCGACGTCGCCCGGCTTGCCCGGGATGCCCGCCACGGTGCTCACGTCCCCGCGCGGGGAAATGCGCCGGATGTCGTGGTTGAAGTATTCGCTGACGTATACGCTGCCATCTCCCGCCACCGCGATTCCGACCGGCGTGTTGAACAGTGCGTGGCGTGCCGCGCCGTCGCGGTGATCGTTGATGCCCGGGGTGCCGGCGACGGTGCCGACCACGCCGTCGCGGCTGACACGGCGCACCGTATGGTTGTACGAGTCGGCGACCAGCAGCGAGCCGTCGCGCGGATCGATGGCGATTCCCACCGGGTGGTTGAAGCGAGCCTGCGGTCCCGGACCGTCTGCGTAGCCGGGCAACTGATCAGCGCCTGCCAGCAGGCTCACGCGGCCGTCGCGCAGCACGCGCAGCGTGTTGGCGTAGGAGTCCGAGATGTAGACGGTGCCGTCGCTTGCCGCGGCGACCGCGTCGGGGCCGACGAATCCCGCGCGGGCGGCCGGGCCTTCGACCGTCCTGCGCAGTTCGGGAACCCCCGCCACGCTGCTGACGGTACCGTCGGCACGAATTCGCCGCACCATCGCATTGGCCGCATCGGCGACCAGCACGTCGCCCGTGCGCGGGTCGGTGCACAGCCCACGCGGGTCGAAGAACAGGGCCCTGGCGCCCGGCCCGTCGGCATGCCCGTGCTGCTGCAGCTGGCCGGCCCAGGGGTCCAAGCTGCCGCCACCGGCCGCCGCTGCCGTCCTGGCCCAGGCCGGCGCGAACAGCGCCGCGGAGCAAGCGAGTTGAAGCAACTGGCGGCGGCCCGGCGACATGGCTTTATTTCCGTAAATGCGAATTCGCGCATATTACGCCCGCGGCAGCGCCCCGGGCCACAGGCCGCGGATCGCCGCCACGCCATGCGCGCCGGCTTCGCGCGCCCGCCCGAGGTCCTGCTCGCCGAGGCCTCCGAGGGCATACACGGGCAGGCGGGTGCTGCGGCACAGCTCGCGCAGCCGCTGCCAGCCCAGCCCCGGCGCGCCCGGGTGACTCGTCGTGGGCAGCACCGGCGACAGCGTGACCAGGTCGACTCCCAGGCGCTGCGCCTGCAGCAGTTGCGCCGCGTCGTGACACGAGGCGGCGAGCAGCCGACCCGGGGGGCGCGTCACGGCGTCGAGCTGTGTCAGCACCCGTGACGGCAGGTGCACGCCGTCGGCGCCGCTGGCGAGCAGTTCGTCGACCGAGATGTCCGCCGCGGCGTCGGGGCCCAGCAGCAGCAGCGCCCCCCGTTCGTGGCAGGCGCGCAGCGCCTCGGCGGCCAGGCGCCGCCAGCGCTGTGGCGACATCCCGTGGGCGCGAAAGCGCACCAGCGGCAAGGCGTCGACCCGTGAGTCCAGAGCGGCGCGCAGGCCCTGCAGGAACTCGGTGTCCGATTCCCCCGGCTGGGGCGTGATGAGGTACAGCGCCGGAAGCTGGCGACGAGACGGCGGCATGGCTGCGCTGCCCCGCCGGGCCCACGCGGACCCAGCGTTCACGGCTCAGGCCCCGCGGCGATCGACCAGCGCGCGCGCCAGCGTGCCGAGGTCGACATATTCCAGCTCGGCTCCCGACGGCACGCCGCGCGCCAGGCGCGTGATGCGCAGGTCGAGCGGGCGCAGGGTCTCGGCGATGACATGCGCCGTGGCCTCTCCCTCGTTGGTGAAATTGGTCGCCAGGATCAGCTCCTCGACCGGGTCGGCACGCAGGCGCTGCAGCAGGCGGTCGAGCCCGATGTCCTTCGGGCCCAGTCCGTCCAGCGGGCTCAGGCGCCCCATGAGCACGAAGTACAGTCCGCGATAGCCCATCGACTGTTCGACGGCGGCCAGGTCGGCCGGGGTCTCGACCACGCACAACTGGCGCCGGTCGCGCCGCGGATCGGCGCAGGTGGCGCACAGCGGCGTCTCGGTGTAGGTGTTGCACGATTCGCAGCGCCGGATCGCCCGCAGCGCGTGCTCCAGGCTGTGCTGCAGGGCCTCGGCCGCGTCGCGATCGTGCTGCAGCAGGTGAAAGGCCATGCGCGCGGCGCTTTTCGGGCCGACGCCGGGCAGCGCGCGCAGCGCCTCGATCAGCGCGTCCAGCGCCGGCACGCGCAGCGGGGCCTGCGCGGCACTCACGGGCGGCTCCTCGACGACATGGCTCCCGACCCGATCAGAACGGCAGCTTCATGCCCGGGGGCAGCGGCATGCCGGCCGTGGCGGCGGCCATCTTTTCCTGCGAGGTCGCCTCGGCCTTGCGCACTGCGTCGTTGAACGCGGCGGTCACCAGATCCTCGAGCATGTCGCGGTCATCGGCGACCAGGCTGGGGTCGATGTTCACGCGCCTGACCTCGTGCTTGCAGGTCATCAGCACCTTGACCAGGCCCCCGCCCGACTGGCCCTCGACCTCCAGGCGGCCGAGTTCCTCCTGCACGCGCTTGATGTTTTCCTGCATTACCTGGGCCTGTTTCATCAGGCCCGACAACTGTCCCTTGTTGAACATGCGTACTCCTGGTTGGGGAAATTCGAATCAAAGTCAGGCGTCCAGCGGGCGCACCGACCCGGGAACGATCTGCGCGCCGAGCTCGTCGACCAGCTGGCGCACCAGAGGGTCGGCGGCGATGGCCTGCTCGGCCTGCTGCTGGCGCTGCGCGCGCAACGCGGCGGCACGCAGCTGGGCGGTGTCGCGCACCGCGCCGACCTCCACGCGAAGTTCCACCGGGCGTCCCAGGCGCTCGGCCAGCGCCGCCTGCACGCGTTCCAGCGCACCGCCTCGCGTGTACTGCTCGCTGGGCACGCGAAGCCACCATGCGCCATCGCGTTCGCCCACCCACTCGCTTTGCAGCGCCAGGCTGCGCGCCAGCGCCACCAGCGGCAGCTCTCGCGCCAGTTCGGGCCAGTCGGCAGCCGGCTCGGGCCCCGATCGACGCGGCGGGTCCGCCGACGCATCGGGCGCGCCAGCAGCGGCCGCCGCAGGCTCGGGGTCGCGAGCCTGCGCAGACGCCTGCGCAGGCTCAGGCGCAGGCTCGGGTTCGGGTTCGGGTTCCGCTTCGGCGGCCTGGCTCGGCGCGGGCGCCGAGTCGGCACGCGTCTGCGCGCGCTGCGGGGCGGGCGCGGACGACTCGCGCGCCGCAGCGGGTGCCGGCGTCGCCGCAGCTGGCGACGCGGCGCGCGCCGGTTTCGCCGGCGCCGCGTCGAAGGCGCGCGCGGCCGGCGAGGTGTCGACGGGAGCGAAGCACAGCAGGCGCAGCATCACCATGCTGAAACCGCACAGGGCATCGGGGGCCAGCGCGAGCTCGCCGCGGCCCTGCAGCACCATGCTGTACGCCAGCTGCAGGGTCTCCGGCGCCAGCGCCGCGGCCAGTTCGCGCAGTGCGTCGGCGTCGGGGTCGGACTCGTCCAGGGACTGCGGCAGCACCTGCAGCGCGGCGATGCGCTGCAGCAGCGCGGCGAGGTCCTCCAGCGCCTGGCTGAGCGACAGCGAGCGCTGGTCCATGGCCTCGGCCAGGCGCAGCAGCGCGGCGGCGTCGCCGGCCGCCAGCGCGCGCAGCAGGTCGAACAGATACGACGAATCCACCGCGCCGAGCATCTGGCGCACGCCGTCGAGCTCGACCCGCCCGGCGCCGAACGCGATGGCCTGGTCGGCAAGCGACAACGCGTCGCGCATCGAACCGCGCGCCGCGCGCCCCAGCGCCTGCAGCGCGGCGGGCTCGAAACCCACGCCCTCGGCCTGCAGCACCTGCTGCAGATGCCCGGCCACCGCGGCGGCCGGCATGGATTTCAGCGCGAACTGCAGGCAGCGGCTGAGCACTGTGACCGGGACCTTCTGCGGATCGGTGGTGGCCAGCACGAAAAGCACCTGCTCGGGCGGCTCCTCCAGGGTCTTCAACATCGCGTTGAAGGCGTGGTTGGACAGCATGTGCACTTCGTCGATCATGTAGACCTTGAAGCGCCCGGCGGTCGGCTTGTAGACCGCCTGCTCGAGCAGGCGGGTCATGTCGTCGACGCCGCGATTCGACGCGGCGTCGAGCTCGATGTAGTCGACGAAACGGCCGGCGTCGATCTCCGTGCAGGCCTCGCACACCCCGCAGGGCTCGGCGGTGATGTCCCCGCTGCCGTCGGGCCCCGTGCAGTTCAGGGACTTGGCCAGGATGCGCGCGATGGTGGTCTTGCCCACGCCTCGTGTGCCGGTGAACAGATAGGCGTGGTGCAGGCGACGGCGCTGCAACGCGTGCGTCAGCGCACGCACGACATGGTCCTGACCCACCAGGGTGGCGAAGGTCTTGGGGCGCCACTTGCGCGCCAGCACGGTACTCGACATGGCCTCGATTGTAAGGTCGCGCGCCTGACCCGCGGCCGCGCAGCCCGCGGCATGCGTACAATAGCGAGTTGACGGGCCGCCCCGCATTGCGGCGCGGTGAACCTGGTCAGGCCGGGAACGGAGCAGCCACAGCCGTTCCCCGCAAGTGCCGGGGGTACGGCTCGTCACCTCTTTCCAGGGTCCGGCGCGCGCCGCGCGGCGAACCCCAGCTTGCTGCACAGGCCGGATGGGCTCGCGAGCCAATGCGCGACGCGCGGCCCGGGCCTGCCGGCATATGGCGAAATACCCCCCACCCCATCGACAAGTACCATTCGTCCTGTGCATTGCGAGGATTCAGCGATACACGTCCGAACAAGATTCGGGGTTAAATAGAGCCCGGGCCAGCCCCATGGGCCCAGCCGCATCCCCGCGGCCCGTCGAGCGCGGGAAAGTACCGACCTGGAATAGTCATGAGCGACCTGATCAAACACACCACCGATGCGTCCTTCGAGCAGGATGTGCTGAAATCATCCACCCCCGTGCTGATCGACTACTGGGCCGAATGGTGCGGCCCGTGCCGCATGGTGGCGCCGATCCTGGATGAAATCGCCGGTGAATACCAGGGTCGCTTGCAGATCATGAAGGTCAACGTCGATGAAAACCGCAACGTGCCGGCCAAGTACGGCATTCGCGGCATTCCGACGCTGATGCTGTTCAAGAACGGAGAGGTCGCGGCCACCAAGGTGGGTGCCCTTTCCAAGACCCAGCTGACTTCCTTTCTCGACGCGAATATATAATCGGTGATGCTGCGCGAAGGGCCCGGCGCCTTGCTCCGGGTCGCGCGCGCCGCCGAGTACCGATGCGCCCGCCGGCCGCGTGCCGCGGGCGCCCCGCACACCCACGCGGGGTCCAGGCCGACACCGTTGCGAAATCCGCGAGGCTGCGGCCGGGCCACCTCGAGTCATCCCGCTTTTCCCCGCTGACGCGCAACCCGTGCCAAGGGGCGCGCGAGCGCCCCCACGCAACCGACGCACCCATACCCCGCTTCGCATGCGGCCCGCAAGCTGCATCGGCCGCCCGCCGGCCCCCGCGACTCGCTCCGTACGCCGCATCCCTTCCCGCCGTAGTCACGGCCCGTCCATCGCGCCGGCATGACGCCGCGCCGTTGCGCCTTCAGTTCCTTCATCGCCCCAGCTCCACCATGCACCTGTCCGAACTCAAAGCGATGCACGTCTCCCAGTTGCTCGAGATGGCAACGAGCCTGGAGATCGAAAACGCAAGTCGCCTGCGCAAGCAGGAATTGATGTTCGCGATTCTCAAGCGTCGGGCTCGCACCGGCGAGCAAGTGTTCGGCGACGGCGTGATGGAGGTGCTGCCCGACGGCTTCGGCTTCCTGCGTGCGCCGGAATCGAACTACCTCGGATCTCCGGACGACATCTACATCTCGCCGAGCCAGATCCGTCGCTTCAACCTGCACACCGGGGACTCCATCGAAGGCGAGGTGCGGGTGCCCAAGGATGGCGAGCGCTACTTCGCGCTGGTCAAGGTCGACCGTGTCAACGGCGTGCCTCCGGAGCAGAACAAGAACAAGATCATGTTCGAGAACCTGACTCCGTTGTTTCCGACGGAGCACCTGAAACTCGAACGGGACATCCGCGCCGAGGAGAACATCATCGGCCGCGTGATCGACATGATCGCGCCCATCGGCAAGGGCCAGCGCGGGCTGCTGGTGGCGCCGCCGAAAAGCGGCAAGACGGTGATGCTGCAATCCATCGCACACGCCATTACCGCCAACCACCCGGAAGTCGTGTTGATCGTTCTGCTGATCGACGAGCGTCCCGAGGAGGTCACCGAGATGCAACGCTCGGTCAAGGGCGAGGTGGTCAGCTCGACCTTCGACGAGCCGGCGCTGCGCCACGTGCAGGTGGCCGAGATGGTCATCGAGAAGGCCAAGCGCCTCGTGGAACTGAAAAAGGACGTGGTGATCCTGCTCGACTCGATCACCCGCCTGGCGCGCGCCTACAACACCGTCGTGCCGGCTTCCGGCAAGGTGCTCACCGGTGGTGTCGACGCCAACGCGCTGCAGCGCCCGAAGCGCTTTTTCGGCGCCGCGCGCAACATCGAGGAAGGCGGCTCGCTGACCATCATCGGAACCGCGCTGACCGACACCGGCAGCCGCATGGACGAGGTGATCTACGAGGAATTCAAGGGCACCGGCAACATGGAGATCCACCTCGACCGCCGCCTGGCGGAAAAGCGGGTCTACCCGGCCATCCTGCTCAATCGCTCGGGCACGCGCCGCGAGGAGCTGCTGCTCAAGTCCGACATCCTGCAAAAGGCCTGGATCCTGCGCAAGCTGCTCTATCCGATGGACGAAATCGAGGCGATGGAGTTCCTGCTGGAAAAGATGAAGCAGACCAAGAACAACGCGGAGTTCTTCGACCTGATGCGTCGCGGAGGGTAAGTGACGCGCTTCCCATTCATGCGATAATGCGCCCCTTTGGCTAAGTACAGCGGCCGCGAGCGCCTTGCGTGCGCATGGCGTCGGGCTCGCGCTGCGGCTGGCCGCACTTTTTCGGAAACCCCATCATGAAACCAGGCATCCACCCCGAATACCGCGACGTGTGCTTCGTCGACCTGTCCAACGGCAGCAAGTTCGTCATTCCGTCGACCGCGCAGACCCGCGAGACCGTGAAGATGGACGACGGCCGCGAGCTGCCGCTGTTCAAGCTGGACACCTCGTCGGAGTCGCACCCGTTCTACACGGGCACGCAGAAGAGCATCGACTCGCTGGGTGGCCGCGTGGACAAGTTCCGTCAGAAATTCGCGCGCGCCGCTGCGTCCGCGAACAGCAAGAAGTAAATTCCGCGGGACCGGCACGGCCGGCCCGTCCCCTGCGGGAAATCGACGGGCAGCCTGGCTGCCCGTTTTTTCGCCCATCGCCCGGCGCGCGCATGCCGGCCACACCGCGCGGCGCCGAACAAGGCGTTCGCATCGCCACGTCCGCACTGCCACGCCCATGAACCGCTCCGCCGAATCCCCGCGCGCGCCGGCGCCCCGGCCGGTGGTCAGCAGGGAAAGCGTGGCCCGCCTGCCGCGCTGGCCGCTGTGGCTGCTGTGCGCGGCCTACCTGCTTCCCGGCTTCGTCGGCCGCGACCCCTGGACCGGCGACGGGCAGACCTTCGGCGTGGCCTGGCAGATCGCCCAGGGCCACTCCACCTGGCTGCATCCGGCGCTGTGGGAACGCGCCGTCGATGGCGGCTGGCTGGCCTACTGGCTGGGCGCCATCGGCGTGAGGTGCTTCGGCGCCTGGTTCGGAGCGCCTGCAGCCAGCCGGCTGCCCTTCATGCTCGTGCTCGGCCTGTGCCTGGCGCAGATCTGGCACGCCGCCTACTTTCTGGCCCTGCGCGACGAGGCGCAGCCGGTGCGGCCTGCCTTCGGCGAACCGGTGCCGCGCGTGGCCTATGCCCGCGCGATGGCCGACGGCGCGCTGCTCAGCCTGCTGGCATGCCTCGGGCTGCTGGTGCGCGGGCACGAGACCACCCCGGCCCTGGTGCAACTGGCGGGCGTCGGCAGCTTGCTGCTCGGCCTGTCGCTGGTGCCGGTACGTGCGCTGGCGGCGTCACTGGCGCTGTGCGGCGGCGTGCTGGCGCTGGGCCTGAGCGGCGCGCCGTGGCTGGGCCTGTTCGCCGCGCTGCTGTGCGCGCTGCTGCTGTTCGTGCCGGGGCCGGGCTTGCGCCGCTTCGCCTCGCTGCCCGCGCTGCTCGTCGGCATCGCCGTGTGCGGCTTGGTGCTCTGGCACGTGCACGGCGCCACTGCGGCACGCTGGCCGAACACCCGTTCGCTGCGGCATCTGCTCGGCGTGCTGGCCTGGTTCCTGTGGCCGGCGTGGCCGCTGGCCTGCCTGGCGGTGTGGCGCTGGCGGGCCTCGCTGGGGGCCTGGCACGTGCTCGCGCCGCTGGCGCTGGGCCTGTTGTGCCTGTTGTCGGCCCTGCTCAGCAGCAGCGGCAGCGCCCCGCTGCTGCTGGTGCTGCCGCCGGCCGCGGTGCTCGGCTCGCTGGCGCTGCCGGTGATGCGCCGCGGCAGCCTGGCCGCGCTGGACTGGTTCGCGCTGATGTTCTTCAGCCTGCTGGCGCTGGTCGTCTGGGTGCTGTGGGTCGCGCTGCTGACCGGCGAGCCGGCGCAGCCCGCCGCCAACATCGCACGCCTCGCACCCGGCTACCACGCCCATCTGCGCATGCTGCCGCTGCTGCTGGCGCTGCTGGCCAGCCTGGCATGGGCCGCCGTCGTCGCTTGGCGCGTGGGACGCCACCGCCATCCGCTGTGGAAGGGCATGGTGCTGTCGGCCGGAGGCGTCACGCTGGTCTGGGTGCTGGTCGGCACCTTGTGGTTGCCGGTGCTCGACTACGCCAGCAGCTACCGTCCGCTGGGGCGCGACATCGCCTATGTGCTGCACCGCCAGCAGGCGGGCCCCGCCCCGCGCGTGCAGACCCTCGGGCTCAATCCGGCGCAGCAGGCGCTGCTCGGCTACTGGAGCGGGGCTCGTTTCCTGCCCGGCGTCGGGCCCGCCGCGCGGCGCGCGCCCTACGTGCTGACCGTGTCGCGCAGCCGCGTGCTGCCGGAGCCGCCGCCGGGAACCCTGCTGTGGAGCGGCAATCGCCCCGGCGAGCGCGACGAGCTGCTGCGCCTGTGGCGCCGCGAGCCGGAGCGCTGAGCCATGCGCGAGGTGCGCGAGCGCGCCGCGGCGGCTCCGGCGGGAATCCCCGGCCTGCTGCGCGAGCTGTTGCGCCTGGCTGGCGCGGTATTCGTCGGACAGGCCGCGATCATCGGCTTCGGAGTCGCCGATACCGTCATGCTGGGCCGCAGCGGGGACACGCTGGGCCTGGCCACCCTGTCGCTGGGGCAGGCCGTCTACATGACCACCTACCTCAGTCTCGCCGGAGTGACCCAGGCGCTGCTGCCGGCGCTCGGCCGGGAATTCGGCGCCGGGCGCAGGCAGCAGCTCGCCGCGGTGTTCGGCCAGGGCCTGTGGCTGGCCGCGCTGCTGGCGCTGATCGGCTGCTCGCTGCTGTCATGGCCGCAGCCCCTGCTTCGCCTGGCCGCCGGCAGCGACGCCGCGCTGCCGGTCCACTACCTGCAGATCCTGGCGCTGGGCATGCCGGCGGCGATGCTGTTCCGCACCCATGTGGCACTCGGCCAGGCTGTCGGCAGGCCCATGCTGGTGACCTTGCCGCAGGGTCTGGGCCTGGCGTGCAAGCTCGCGCTCAACGTGCTGCTGGTGGCACCCGAGCGCTTCGGGCTTCACGGACTGCCGCACCTGGGGGTGCTGGGCTGCGCCGCCGCCACCAGCCTGACCCAATGGCTGCTGCTGGGCAGCGCCTGCTGGCAGCACGCCCGCGACCCGGGGTTGCGCCCGCTGCGGGCCCTGGCCGGCTGGGTGCGCCCGCACCCGGCGCAGCTTCGGGCCTTGCTGCGCCTGGGCCTGCCCATCGGCGCCAGCCTGCTGGTCGACGTGTCGTCGTTCACGTTCATGGCGCTGTTCATCGCGCGCACCGGCAACGTACAGCTGGCGGCACACCAGATCGCAGCCAACGTCGCCGCGGTGCTCTACATGCTGCCCCTGGCGTTGTCCATCGCCACCGGATCGGTGGTGGCGCGTCGCCTGGGAGGCGGACAGCCGGCCGAGGCGGCGCGAGCGGCGTGGACCGGAGTGGCCGCCGCGGTCGTGCTGTCGGCCTGCGCGGCGCTGCTGCTGTTCGAGCTGCGCCATGTCGTCGCATCGTGGTACAGCAACGACGCGCGGGTGGCCGCGGTCGCCTGGCACCTGCTCGCGCTGGTCGCCGCGTACCAGGTGTTCGACGCGCTTCAGGCCTGCAGTGCCTTCGCGCTGCGCTCGTGGCACATCGCGGCGCTGCCCGGAGCCATGTACGCGCTGTCTCTGTGGGGCGTGGGACTGGCCGGGGGCTATGTGGTCGGGCTCGACGTGACGGGGTGGACGCCCGCCTGGCTGCTCGGCGCCGCCGGCTTCTGGGCCAGCTACACGGCGGGGCTCGCGCTGGCCGCCGCCGGAATCGGCGCGTTGCTGTGGCAGACCACGCGCCGCAGCCACTGAGCCTGGTGGCTCACCGACGCCTCAGGCCAGCGCGTCCATCTGCTGCTCGAGTTCCAGCCAGCGCTGCTCGCAGGCTTCGATGTCGAGCATCACCTGCTTGAGCTCGCGACCCTGCTCGGCGCGTTCGCCCGGCGACAGGCTCGCGCACGCCAGCGCCGCCTCGAGCGCGCCGCGGCGCGCCTCCAGGGCATCCAGGCGCTGCTGCTCGGCGGCTTGCCGCTTGCGCAGCGGAGCCAGCACGGCGTCGCGCTCGCGGCGCTGCCGCGCCGATTCGCGGCGCTGCTCGCGGCGGTTGTCGGAGCCCCCAGGCGCCTCACCCTGCTGCGCCGACCCGCCGTCGCGGGCGGCCAGGCGCGCGCGCTCGAGCACCCAGCGCTGATAGTCGTCGAGGTCGCCGTCGAAATCGGCGACGGTGCCGTCGGCCACCAGCCAGTATTCATCGCACACGGCGCGCAACAGCGCGCGGTCGTGCGACACCAGCAGCATGGCGCCGGCGAATTCCTGCAGGGCCAGCGCCAGCGCCTCGCGCGTGGGCAGGTCGAGGTGATTGGTCGGCTCGTCGAGCAGCAGCACGTTCGGGCGCTGCCACACCAGCATTGCCAGCAGCAGGCGTGCCCGCTCGCCGCCGGACAGGGTTCCCACCGGCTGCGTCGCGAGCTCGCCGCCGAACTGGAAACGCCCGAGCCAGTCACGCGCCTCGGCGCCGGCGCGCCCGATGGCCAGCGCCAGGCGCTGCATGTGCTGCAGCGGGCTTTCATCGGGGCGCAGCACGTCCATTTCCTGCTGCGCGAAATAGCCCAGCACCACGCCCTCGCCCGGGTGCACGCGCCCGGCCAGCGGCTCGAGCACGCCGGCCAGGGTCTTGACCAGCGTCGACTTGCCCTGCCCGTTGGCCCCGAGCACGCCGATGCGCGCGCCGGCCAGCACGTCGCGTTCGACCGCGCGCAGCACCGGGTGTTGCGCCGAGAACCCGCAGTCGAGAGAGCGCGCGCGCAGCAGCTGCTGCGGCTGGCGCTCGGGCACCAGGAACTGGAAGTGCAACGGATGGCTGAGCACCACCGGCGCGAGCAGCTGCATGCGCTCGAGCGCCTTCAGGCGGCTTTGCGCCTGGCGCGCTTTCGTGGCCTTGGCCCGGAAGCGCTCGACAAAACCGCTCAGGCGCGCGATGTCGGCCTGCTGGCGCGCATAGGCCTGCGCCTGCTGGGTCAGCGCCAGCGCGCGGCGCTGCTCGAAGGCCGTGTAGCCGCCGCTGTAGCGACTCAGGCGGCCGTTTTCCAGATGCACGGTGACCTGGGTCACCGCGTCGAGGAACTCGCGGTCGTGCGAGATCACCAGCAAGGTGCCCGGGTAGCGCCCCAGCCAGTTCTCCAGCCACACCAGCGCATCGAGATCGAGGTGGTTGGTCGGCTCGTCCAGCAGCATGCAGTCGCTGGGCTGGAACAGCGCCTGCGCCAGCGCCAGGCGCATGCGCCAGCCGCCCGAGAAGCTGCGCACCGGGTGGCGCAACTGCGCGAGGGTGAAGCCCAGGCCGAGCAGCAGGGCCTCGGCGCGCGACTGCGCGCTGTAGGCCTGCGCCAGCTCGAGTGCCTCCGCGGCCACCGCCATGCGCGCGCCGTCGGCATCGCGCTCGGCGTCGAGCATGGCCTGGCGCGCCTGGCGCAGCGCGGTGTCGGCCAGGCAGACGAAATCGGTGGCGGGCAGCTCGCTGTCCGGCACGTCCTGCGCCACCGAGGCCACGCGCCAGTGCGCCGGGAATTCAAAATCGCCTGCATCCTCGACCAGCTTGCCGAGCAGCAGTCCGAACAGCGAGGACTTGCCGGCGCCGTTGGCGCCGACCAGGCCCACCTTCTCGCCGGGATGAACCGTCAGTTCCGCGTCGTCGAGCACCTGGCGCGCGCCGCGGCGCAGGTTCAGGCCCTGCAGCCGGATCATGGCTTCACGCCCAGCGCGGCGGCCTCGACCAGGAACACCGCGTCGTCGCCCGAGCTCACCGGCAGCCAGACCACCGGCAGGCCCGGGAAGGCCGACTCGAAATGCGCCCGCTCGTGGCCGATCTCGACCACCAGCACGCCGCCCGGCCGCAAGTGCGCGGCAGCCTGGTCGAGCAGGCGGCGAACCAGGTCCATGCCGTCGTCGCCACCGGCCAGCGCCAGCTCGGGCTCGTGGCGGAACTCCGGCGGCAACGCGGCCATCGAGCGCGCGTTCACGTACGGCGGATTGCACAGCACGAGGTCGAAGCGCTCACCGGCGCAGCAGGGCTCGAACAGATCGCCGTGCAACAGGCGCACGCGCTGCTCCAGTCCGTGCAGTCGCACATTGGCGCGCGCCAGTTCCAGCGCCGACGCGGACAGGTCGACCGCGCTGACCGCCGCCTGCGGCCAGCGCTGGGCCGCCAGCACGGCCAGGCTGCCGCCGCCGGTGCAGATGTCGGCGATGCTCGCCGGCTCGCCAGCCAGCCAGGGGTCGAGCGCGTGGTCGAGCAACTCGGCGATCAGCGAGCGCGGAACGATGCTGCGCTCGTCGACCAGGAAGCGCTGGCCGTGCAGCCAGGCCTCGCCCAGCAGGTAGGCCAGTGGGCGGCGGCTACGCACGCGTTCGGCCAGCAGCCCGCGCAGGCGTTCCAGCGCGGGCGCCGGCACCACGCGGCGCTGCAGGCGGGGCCATTGCGCGAAGCTCTCCAGCAGCGGCCAGCCCAGGCTGTGAATGAGCATCCACGCGGCCTCCTGCTCGGCGTCCTCGGTACCCTGGCCGAATTCCAGCCCGGCGTCGCGCAGGGCCTGCGCGGTGTCGCGCCAGGCCCGCGAAAGGGGCGTTCCGGGCATCAGGCCGCCAGCGCCTCGAGGGTGCGCCGGTACACCCCGGCCAGCGGCTCCAGATGGCGCAGCTCGATGTGTTCGTCGACCTTGTGGATGCTGGCGTTGGGCGGGCCGAACTCCACCACCTGGGCACACACCTTGGCCAGGAATCGCGCGTCGGAGGTGCCGCCGGTGGTCGACAGCTCCGCCCGCACGCCGGTCTCGGCGGCGATCGCGGCCACCAGCGCGTCGGACAACTCAGCCGGGCGGGTCAGGAAGGGCTCGGCGCCCAGGGTCCACTCCAGCGTGTGCCGCAGCTCGTGGCGCCGCAGCAGCTCGACCACGCGGCCTTGCAGCACCGCCGCCGGCGACGCCGGGCTGAAGCGGAAGTTGAACACCACCTCGAGATCCCCGGGGATCACGTTGGTGGCGCCGGTGCCGGCGTGGATGTTGGAGATCTGCCAGGTCGTGGGCGGGAAGTGCTCGTCGCCCTGGTCCCACACCTCGGCGGCCAGTTCCGCCAGCGCCGGGGCGGCCAGGTGCACCGGGTTGCGCGCCAGGTGCGGATAGGCCACGTGGCCCTGCACGCCGTGCACCACCAGGCGCCCGGTGAGCGAGCCGCGGCGCCCGTTCTTGATCACGTCGCCCAGCGTGTCGGTGCAGGTGGGCTCGCCGACGATGCACCAGTCCAGGCGCTGGCCGCGCTCGCGCAGGGCCTCGCACACGCGCACCGTGCCGTCGCGCGCGGGGCCCTCCTCGTCGCTGGTCAGCACGAAGCCGATGGACGCGCGCGGCTGCGGGTGCTCACGCAGGAACTGCTCCACCGCGACCACCATCGCCGCCAGCGAGCTTTTCATGTCGGCGGCGCCGCGGCCGTAGAGCCGGCCGTCGCGCACCGTGGGCTCGAAGGGGTTGCTGGTCCAGGCCTGCAGCGGGCCGGTGGGAACGACGTCGGTATGCCCGGCGAACACCAGCGTGGGCGAGTCGGCGCCGGAGCGGCCGCGGCGCAGCGCCCACAGGTTGCGCACCCGCCAGTCGTCGGGGCCGCCGTCGATGGATTCGCATTCGAAGCCCAGCGCGCGCAGGCGCGCGGCCAGGTGCTCCTGGCAACCCGCGTCGTCAGGAGTCACCGAGGACAGCGCGATGAGTTCGCGCGCCAGATCGAGGGTGGGGGTGCTTGGGGGGAGAGTCATCGAGACCTTCAATGGGCGCCCAGATCGAGGGAGATTTCGCGAAACGACGGCTCGTCGGTCTCGGCTGCCGGGGCCTGGGCCGACGGGCGCGGCGCGAATTCGTTCTGCAGGCGCCACAACAGGTTGGTCGGCGAGTCGGCGGCGGCCAGCGCCTCCTCGCGCGCCACGCGCCCGTCGCGCACCATGTCGGCCAGGCATTGCTCGAAGCTCTGCGAGCCTTCGGCCATGGACTTTTCCATCGCCTCGCGCACGGCCGACAAATCGCCCTTGGCGATGAGCTCGCGGATCAACTGGGTGTTGAGCAGCACTTCCACCGCCGGCACCCGCCCGCCGGATGCCGCCGGCAGCAGGCGCTGCGAGATCACCGCGCGCAGCCCGGCCGACAGGTCCGACAGCAGCGACGGGCGCATGTCCAGCGGGAACAGGCCGAGGATGCGGTTGAGCGCCTGATGGCTGTTCGACGCGTGCAGCGTGGCCAGGCACAGGTGCCCCGACAGCGCATAGTTCAAGGCCGCCGCCATCGTGTCGCGATCGCGGATCTCGCCGATCATGATGCAGTCGGGAGCCTGGCGCAGCGCGTTCTTCAGGCCGATCGACAGGTCGCGCGCATCGATTCCGATCTCGCGCTGGTTGACGATCGACTTGCGGTTGCGGAACAAGTACTCGACCGGCTCCTCCAGCGTGAGGATGTGCCCGGTCATGTGCTCGTTGCGGTGATCGAGCATCGACGCCAGCGTCGTGCTCTTGCCCGAGCCGGTGGAACCCACGACCAGGATCAGCCCGTGGCGCTGCATGACCAGCTCGGCCAGCACCGGCGGCAGGCTGAGGGTGTCCAGCGCCGGGATCTCGCCGGCGATGAAACGCACGACCACGGCGACCGTGCCGCGTTGCAGGAACGCGCTGACCCGGAAGCTTCCCACGCCCGGGCGCGCGATCGCCATGTTGAGCTCGCCGCGCTCGTGCAACTCGCGCATGCGCGATGCATCGACCACCTCGGCCAGCAGGCTGGCCGGGTCCTCGGCCGAGATGACCTGGCGATTGATCGGGACGGAGCGGCCGTTGATGCGGATCTGGATCGGCGCGTTGGCGCTGATGTACAGGTCCGACGCGCGCTTCTCGGCCATCAGCTGCAGCAGGCGTTCCATGGTCGACATGAGGCTTCTCCGCTGGGGCGCGCGCGGCCGGGTCAGTCGCGCAGCAGTTCGTTGATCGCCGTCTTGGCGCGGGTCTGCGCGTCCACGCGCTTGACGATCACCGCGCAATACAGGCTGTAGCGCCCGTCGGCGCTGGGCAGGTTGCCCGACACGACGACCGAGCCCTCGGGAATGCGCCCGTAGCTCACCTCGCCGGTGGCGCGGTCGTAGATCTTGGTCGACTTGCCGATGTAGACCCCCATCGAGATCACGCAGTTGTCCTCGACGATCACGCCCTCGACGACTTCCGAGCGCGCGCCGATGAAACAGTTGTCCCCGATGATGGTCGGATTGGCCTGGATGGGTTCGAGCACGCCGCCGATTCCCACGCCGCCCGAAAGGTGCACGTTGCGCCCGATCTGCGCGCACGAGCCCACGGTGGCCCAGGTGTCGACCATCGTGCCCTCGCCCACGTAGGCGCCGATGTTCACGTAGGAAGGCATCAGCACCACGCCGGGGGCCAGGTAGGCGCCGTGGCGCGCCACCGCGGGCGGCACCACGCGAACCCCGGTGGCTCGCATCGCGTCCTCGCCGAGGCGGCTGAACTTGGTTTCCACCTTGTCGAAGAACTGCAGGTCGCCGGCTCGCATCAGCTCGTTGTCGGTCATGCGAAAGCTCAGCAGCACCGCCTTCTTCAGCCACTGGTGGGTGACCCAGTCGCCGTCGATCCTCTCGGCCACGCGAAGGCGCCCGGCGTTCAGCTCGGCCAGTACATGGGAGACCGCTTCGCGCAGCTCGGCGGGAGCCGACTGGGCGTTGTACTGGGTGCGCTGTTCCCAGGCCTGGTCGATGATGGTTTGCAGTTGCGTGGTCATGGATGGAGCCAATCGGAAGGATCAGAGACTGCGCGCGTAGGCCGCGATGCGCTCGGCGGCCTCGACGCATTCGTCGACGCCCGCCACCAGCGCCAGGCGAACGCGTGCCGCGCCCGGGTTGTGCCCGCCTTGCTCGCGCGCGAGCAGGCTTCCCGGCAAAACCGTGCAATTGTAGTTTTCCAGCAGGCCGCGAGCGAAGGCGACGTCATCGGTCGGGGTGCCGGCCCACAGATAGAACGCGGCGTCGGGCAGCGCGACGTCCAGCACCGGCTGCAGGATCGGCAGCACGCGGGCGAATTTCTCCCTGTACAGGCGCCGGTTTTCCACCACGTGCTCCTCGTCGTTCCAGGCCGCCACGCTCGCCGCCTGCACGGCCGGGCCCATCGCGCTGCCGTGGTAGGTGCGGTAGAGCAGGAAGGACTCCAGCACGCGCGCATCGCCGGCGACGAATCCCGAGCGCAGGCCCGGCACGTTCGAGCGCTTGGACAGCGAGGTCAGCATGACCAGGTTGCGAAAGTCGTGGCGGCCCAGCTCCCGCGCGGCCTGCAGCCCGCCCAGCGGCGGCTGTTCGCCGAACCAGATCTCGCCGTAGCACTCGTCGCTGGCGATCACGAAGCCATGCCGGTCCGACAGCTCGAACAGGCGACGCCACTCGTCCAGGCCCATGACCGCGCCGGTCGGGTTTCCCGGGGTGCAGACGTAGACCAGCTGCGTGCGCTGCCAGTCCTGCTCGGGCACACTGTCCCAGTCGAGCCCGAAATTGCGCGCCGGATCGGCCGCCACGAAGCCGCACTCGGCGCCCGCCAACAGTGCCGCACCCTCGTAGATCTGGTAGAAAGGATTGGGGCTGAGCACCAGCGCGCGTGGCCGGCTGGCGTCGATCACCGTCTGCGCCAGCGCGAACAGCGCCTCGCGCGAGCCGTTGACCGGAATCACCTGCGTGGCGGGATCCAGCTCGACGCCGTGGCGGCGACGCGCCCAGTCCGCGCAAGCCTGGCGCAGCTGCTGCGTGCCGAGGGTCGCCGGATAGACCGACAATCCGTCCAGGTGGTCGACCAGCGCCTGCCGGATGAACTGCGGCGTCGCGTGGCGCGGCTCGCCGATGCCCAGGCTGATCGGGCGCAGCGCCGGGTTCGGGTGCAGGTCGGCCGTCAGGGTGCGCAGCTTCTGGAAGGGGTACGGCTGGAGACGCTCGAGCAGCGGATTCAAGGTGCGGGCCCTGGGGATGCGAAAAGAGACATTCTAGGAATCCGTCGATTCCGCGGCGAATCGACGGCCTTGTTTACATTTTCTTGCATTCGCGACGTTCCCGCTGTCGCCGCCAGCCCTGCGCCGAGCGTTGTTGGCAGCAAGAGCAGTTTGCCCGATCCAGCACCATGCCCGCCACCGCCTATGCTCCGGCACACACCCCTTGTGCTCCCGGCGTCGACACCGTGACCTCCCGACCCGCTCTCGACCGCTTCTGCCTCGAGGTGCGTGCCCGTGCACTGCGTCTGGCCCTGCTGGAGACGGCGGGCAATGGCGCGGCCGCGGCCGACCTGGTGCAGGACAGCCTGGAACGCCTGGTCGGCCACTACGCCGACAAGCCCGAGCAGGAATGGCCGGCGCTGTTCTACGGCATCCTGCGCAATCGAATCACCGACTGGCATCGGCGTCGGCGCGTCGAACGCATTTTTGATTTCTTCTTCCAGGCCGACGACGCCGGCGACGAGCAGACGCCTGCCTGGGAATCCCTGGCCGACGAGGCCGCGGGCCCCGAGGAGCAGGTGCAGGGGCTGCAGCTCGCCGGCCGCATCGCCGACGCCATCACGCGTCTGAGTTCGCGCCAGCGTCAGGTCTTCCTGCTTCGTGAGATGGAGGAAATGACCATCGCCGACACCGCGCGCGCCATGAGCATCAGCGAGGGCAGTGTCAAGACCCACCATCTGCGCGCGCTCACCCGACTGCGCGAATGGCTGCAGGACGATAATCCCCGTTGCGGACCCCAACATCATGCAGGCTGACTCCACTCATCGCCGAACGGCGCCTCCCGGCTCGCAGCAGGATCCGGCACGCCTTGCCGACCTCTGGCGCGCCGGTCTGCTGGATGCGCGCGAACAGCAGGGTTTCGAGCAAGCGATGGCGGCGAGCCCCGAACTCGTCGAGCACGCCGCATACGGCAGGCGGCTCGCACGCTCGCTCGAGCCGTTGCCGCAACTGGCCAGGCGCGGCGCGCGCCATGCGCCTCGCCGCGCGCGCCGCGTGCATTGGCCGCGCCTGCTGGGCACCGGCATGGCCGCGGCTGCGCTGGCCGGGCTGAGCTTCGGCTTGCTGCCCACGCTGCTGCGCACGCCCTCGGGCGCACCGCAGCAGATCCAGACCAACCCCCAGATGGCCGACGCCGTTCAGAACCTGGACTTCTATGAGTGGCTGGCGGCGCATCCTGGCGCCCTCGGACAGGCGAACGACCATGGCGGCACGGCCTGACCCCCGGCGAGCCTGGCTGGTCGCCGCGCTCGCCACGATCCTGGCATGCGGCACGCCGGCGCTGGCGCAGGTGCCTCGCGGCCATCCGGGAGGCCCGCAGTGGCAGCGGCACGTGCAGCGCTGGGAGCGCATGCCAGCGCAGCAGCGCCGCGACATTCTGCGCGAACAGCAGCGATACCGCCGCCTGCCGCCGCAGGAACAACGACGTCTGTTCGAGCAGTACCGCCGACAGCGGCGCTGAGCCGGGCTCGCCGCCCGGCTCGATCGGCACCCCTGGTCACTGCGCGACGACGACTGCCGGGTTCGCCCCGGTGCTCAGCGGCAGCGTGGCCAGCGCGCTGAGCTGACCGTCGGCGCCCATCAGGTATTCGGAGATGTCGTCGCTGTCGTAGTTGGCGACGTACAGATAGGGTCCCGACTGCGCGAAGGCCAGGTCCTGGGGTTTGCTGCCCGTCGCGATGGTGGGCTGCGGCAGCGGTGTCAGCGCCCCGCCGGCCCCGATCGAGTACTCGGAAATCGTGCCCGCCGTGTAGTCGAGGGCATACACGAATCTCCCGCTCGGATCGACCGCCAGGCCCGCCGGGTCGGGACCGGTAGCGATGGTGGGCGTGCTCAGCGGCGTGAGCGTGCCGTCGCTGCCGATCGAGTACTCGGAAATCGTGCTGTCATCCGCGTTGGTCACGTAGGCATAGGTCCCGGATGGGTCGACGGCGATTCCCGCCGGGAGTTGCCCGGTGGCGACCGTCGGGGACCCCAGCGGAGTCAGCGCCCCGCCTGCGCCCACAGCGTACTGCGACACGGTGTTGTCGCTCTCGTTGGCGACGTACACGTACCCGCCCTGTGCGTCGACCGCGATCGCCGAGGGCTGCTTGCCCGTCGCGACGGTGGGCTGTGCCATCGGCTGCAAGGCTCCGGTGCTGTCGATCGTGTACTGGGAAATTGTGTCGGAGCCAGCATTCACCACGTAGACATAAGGCCCGGCGGAGTCGATGGCGACCAGTCCCGGCAACGAGCCGGCAGCCACGGTGGCCGGGCTCAGCGCAGTCAACACTCCGCGGGCGCCGATCGAGTACTGCGAGACCGTGTCGTCGAACACATTGGCGACGTAGGCATAACGGCCCGTGGGGTCGACTCCCATGCCGATGGGGCCGGCGCCCGATGCCACCGGAGCCTGGTTCATCGCCATCAGCATGCCGCCGGGGGCGATGGCCAATTGCGAGACCGTGGCCACGTTGGTGTTGGTCAGGTAGGCGAAGTGCGCGGTACAACTGACCGCGATGCTCGTGACGTTGCCGACCGGGGTCGACCCGCTGCCTTTGCTGACGCCACACCACTGACCCGCCGGCTGGGTGCCGACCGCCACCGCGTAAGCCTGTCCGACGCTCAGGCGCGCAGGGAACGCGAAGCGGCCGTTGGCCTGCAGGGTCAGCGGGCTTGCGCCGTTGTTGAGCAACGTGAGCTGCTGGCCGCTCGCCAGGCCGCTGACGGTGCCGCCGATCAGGCTCGTCGAGGAGCCGCCGCCTCCGCAGGCGGTCAAGCTCAGCGCGAGCGCAATTCCGGGCAAGCCCAGAGCAGCGCCGCGCATGGATGCGAAGGATTTCATATCCCACTCCAATGGGTTGGGCCAAGGCATCCGGCGTCGCGGGTCCCCCGCCGCGCCGGATGCCGGCGAATCAGCGCACCGCGATGCCCTGGGGACCGCTTCCCGTGGTCACGGAAAGCGTGCCCGGCGTGCCAAGCGGGCTGAGCTGTCCGTTGCTGCCGATCGCATACTCGGACAAGCTGTCGGACAGCAGGTTGGTCACGTACAGGTCCGTGCCGCCCGGCCCGAAGGCGATGCTCTGGGGGCCCGTGCCCGTGGCGATGGGTGTGCCGATGGCGGTCAGTGCGCCCGAGCTGCCGATGCTGTACCCGGAGATCGTGTTGTCGTTGACGTTGACGACGTAGACGTAGCTGCCGCTCGGGTCGACGGCGATGGCCACCGGATTCCTGCCCGTCGCCACCGTGCCCGAGGGCAGCGCGCTCAGAGCGCCCCCGGCACCCACGGAGTATTGCGAAATGGTGTTGTCACCACTGTTCGCCACGTAGACGTAGGGCGCCGCCGGGTCGACGGCAATCGCCGCGGGAGACGTGCCGGCGGCGACCGTCGCGGTTGCCATCGGCGTGAGTGCCCCCGCAGTCCCGATGGTGTACTGGGAGATCGAATTCCCCCCCGTGTTCGCCACATAGACGGCAGCAGCCGCCCCGTCGACCACGATGCTCTGCGGGGTGCTGCCTGCAGGAACCGGCGCGGCGACAGTCGGGCTGAGCTCGCCGCTGCTGCCGATCGCGTACTGCAGCACGCTCGCGGAGCTTGCGTCGAGCACATACGCATAGTTGCCGGCGGGATCGATGGCCATCCAACCTGGCGCGTGGCCGGCCGAGACAGCAGACACCGCCATCGGTGTGAGCGCACCGCCGCTGCCGATGTCATACTGGGAGATGGTGCCGGAAGCCACGTTGGGCACATACGCGTACGGCCCGGTGGGGTCGAGCACGACGGCCCCGGGCGACACTCCGGTAGGAACCGGCGCCTGGGTCGTGGGCGACAACGCCCCGCCGCTGCCGACCAGGTACTGTGTGACGTTCTGGGCATTGAGATTGCTCACGTAGGCGTAGTGCGCGGCCGCGCAGTTCACCGCCACGCTCGTGACATTGCTCGTGATGCCGTAGCCCGTGCCCTGCGCCACGGTGCAGGTCTGCCCGCCAGGCTGGCTGGCCACCGAGATGGTGTAGCTGCTGCCGGCGGGCACCGTGGACGGGAACAGGAAGTTCCCGTTGGCCGTCAGGGTCAGCTGATTGCCGCCGTTATCCAGCAGCGTGACCTTCTGACCGCTCGTCAGGCCGCTGAGCGTGCCACCGATGCTCACGGTGGCGACGCAGCGCACCTGGACGTTGTTGACGTTGCTCACGACCCCGAAGCCGCTGCCGTTGACGATGCTGCAGAACTGCCCGGGCGGTCGGCTTCCCACCGACACGTTGTACGAACTGCGACGTGGAATCTTGCTGGCAAACGTGAAGGCACCGTTGGCCGACAGGGTCAGCGAATCGCTTCCGTTGTTCAGCAGCGTCAGCTGCTTCGACGCGGCCAGCCCGCTGAGCGTGCCGCCGATCGAATAGCTCCTGCCCGACGACCCGCCCCCGCAGGCCGCCAGCGAAAGCGCCAGCAGCAGACCCGGCAACCACCGCGTCAGTCGCGGCACGCTCATGCATCGTCCCATCATCCTCTCTCCCTGGTTGGTCGAGGGCTCCCCATGCGGGTGCCTGACCTGTTCGGCTTGCAAACCGCCCGCGACGTGCTCGGAAAATCGCGAATGCGAATATCGAGCCCGTATCCCGTGCGACCTTGAGGGATGATAGGCATTTGCCAGGGGTATTTTTCCTGGATTTTTCTTAAAAACACCAGGGTATCGTTCAAATAACATCCTGAAAAATATCTCGATACCCGCACCAGGAATCGCGAGAAGCAATTCGGAACGCAGCTCACCGCGTCCAGCGGCCTCGCCATGCGATGAATCGTTGCAATAAACACAGACCCCGGGATCGCCTTTCCCACCGACCGAGCCCGGAATATTTGGAAAAACCTGGAAACTGGTGATTGAAATCGCGCGACGGATTCGACTGACCCGCGATCCTTGCGTTGAATCGAGCTCAGCGAATGAGCCGGGCGACTGCCGGCGGGAGCCGCCCCGGCAGCGAAGGCGCGGGTCCGCCCGCTGGCCCGCGGCGAGGGCCCAGGCTGCGGTGCCTGCGCCGCGCGCGGCGCGAGCCGCGCCGGCTCAGCGCAGCGCGATGCTCATCGGACCGCTCCCCGCGCCGAGCGCCATGGTGCCCAGCGCGCTGAGTTGTCCCTGGCTGCCGATCGCGTACTCGGACACGCTGTTCGAGCCGACGTTGGCCACGTACAGCACCGTGCCTGCCGGCCCGAAGGCCATGCCCTGCGGCGACGTGCCCGTGGGTACCGGCGTCGGCGTGGCCATCGGCGTCAAGGCCCCCGAACTGCCGATGGTGTAGGCGGAAATCGTCATGCCCACGGTATTGGCCACGTACACATAGTGCCCGCTGGGGTCGACGACGATGGCCGCGGGCGCCTGGCCGGCGGCCACCGGCGCTGCGGGCGACGGACTCAGCGCGCCCGCGGCGTCGGCCACGTATTGCGAAACGGTGTTGTCAGCGCTATTCGTGACATACACATAGGGCCCCTTGGGGTCCACCGCAATGCCCTCGGGAGAGGCCCCGGTGGGCATGGACGCGGTAGGCATCGGGCTCAGAGCCCCGGTCGCGGAGGGCTGGTACTCCGACACGGAATTGCTCCCCTGGTTGGTCACGTAGATCGCGCCGGTCTGCACGCTGTCGGCGATCGCCGAAGGGCCTGCACCGGTCGCCACCGTCGGCGGGGACATCGGGGTGAGAGCCCCGTAGTTTCCGATGGTGTACTGGGAGACGCTGCCGGCTGAATTGTTCAGCACGTACAGGAACCTTCCGCTGGCATCGGTCGCCAACGCGCCGGGAGACGCACTCGCAGGCACCGAGGCCGGGCTCATGGGCACGAGCGCGCCGCCGCTCTGGATGGTGTATTGCGAGACACTGGCGCCATGAAGATTCGCCACGTAGGCGAAGGGTCCGGTCGGGTCGAGGACCAAGCCGGCGGGTGCGGGGCCCGTGGCCACCGGCGGCTGGCTGCCCGTCGACAACGTTCCGTCGGCCGCCAGAGGATACTGGGTCACCTGTGCCGAATTCAGGTTGGTCACGTAGGCGTAGTGCGTCGCACCGCCGCTCACGCTACCCGTGCTGGCGTTGCCGGTCACCGACGAGCCGCTGCCGCCGCTGCTGCCCGTGGAGCCCGTGGAGCCCGCGGAGCCGGTGCCGGTGGGGCCGCCGCCGCTCGGGCCTCCTCCGCAGGCTGTCAGCGAAAGCGCCAGCAACACCCCTGGCACCCAGCGCGTCGGGCGCGGCCCCACCATGCATGGTCTCATCATTCCTGCTCCTCGATCGGTCCCGGCATGTCGGGAACGCAATGCCGCATGGGCGGCCGCAGCGCTTGCGAGGGGCTCGACCACCGCGAATGCGTCGATCGAGCCACGCCTCCAGCGCGACCTTCGGGGGAATGATAGGCAGGGGTTGGGTGGCTTTTTTGCTAGGTTTTCGGAACCAACATCCGAATATGTTTCCCATCACGCCATGCTGCGCGTGGCCTGCGTAAACCCTTCAGCGCCGCGATGGTTCGCCGCGGACGCAATCGATGCAGTAGCGCTTGCGCCCGTCGTCGCCCTCCTCCTCGACCAGGCCGTGGATATCGGTGGCGAAGCCCGGGAACAGGCGATTGAACTCGCGCGCGAACTGCAGGTAGCGAACGATCTTGGCGTTGAATCTCTCGCCCGGGATCAGCAGCGGGATGCCCGGGGGGTACGGCGTCAGCAGCGAGGTGGTGATGCGGCCCTCGAGGTCGTCGATGCCGACGCGCTCGATGTCGCGGTGCGCCATTCGCGCGTAGGCCTCGGTCGGGGTCATCGCTGGCTGCAGGCTCGACAGGTACATCTCGGTGGTCAGGCGCGCCACGTCGTTGCCCTGATAGGCGGTGTGGATGCGCTGGCACAGGTCGCGCAGCCCGACGCGCTCGTACATCGGATGCTGCGCGACGAACTCCGGCAGGATGCGCCACAGCGGCTGGTTGCGGTCGTAGTCGTCCTTGAACTGCTGCAGCGCGGTCAGCAGGGTGTTCCAGCGGCCCTTGGTGATGCCGATGGTGAACATGATGAAAAAGCTGTAGAGCCCGGTCTTCTCGACGATCACCCCATGCTCGGCCAGGTACTTGGTGACCACCGCGGCAGGAATTCCGCTCTCGGCGAAGTTGCCGTGCAGGTCCAGCCCCGGCGTGATCACGGTGGCCTTGATCGGGTCGAGCATGTTGAACCCCGGTGCGAGCTCGCCGAAGCCGTGCCAGTCATGCTGGCTGCCGAGCATCCAGTCCTCGCGCGCGCCGATACCCTCGGGCGCCAGTTCCTGCTCGGGCCCCCAGACACGGAACCACCAGTCGTGCCCGAACTCCTCGGCCACCTTGTGCATCGCGCGGCGGAAGTTCAGCGCTTCGACGATGCTCTCCTCGACCAGCGCGGTACCGCCGGGCGGCTCCATCATCGCCGCGGCGACGTCGCAGGACGCGATGATCGCGTACTGCGGCGAGGTCGAGGAATGCATCAGGTAGGCCTCGTTGAAGCGGGGCCGGTCGAGGCTTCGGGTCTCGGAATCCTGCACCAGGATCTGCGAGGCCTGGCTCAGCCCGGCCAGCAGCTTGTGCGTGGACTGCGTGGAGAACACCATCGACTCGCGGGTGCGCGCTCGCCCTTCCCCGATGGCGTGCATGCCGGCGTAGAACGGGTGGAAGGTCGCGTGCGGCAGCCAGGCCTCGTCGAAATGCAGGGTGTCGATGTAGCCGTCGAGCATCTGCTTGATGGTGTCGACGTTGTACAGCACGCCGTCGTAGGTCGATTGCGTGATGGTCAGCACGCGCGGCTTGACCTTGCCGGCCAGGTGCGCGGTCAGCGGGTTGGCGGCAATCTTGCGCTCGATGTTCTCGCGCTGGAATTCCTCGCGCGCGATCGGCCCGATGATGCCGTAGTGGTTGCGCGTGGGCGTGAGGAACACCGGCAGCGCGCCGGTCATGATGATGGCGTGCAGCACGCTCTTGTGGCAGTTGCGGTCGACCACCACCACGTCGCCCGGCGCGACGGTCGAATGCCACACCATCTTGTTCGAGGTCGACGTGCCGTTGGTGACGAAGAACAGGTGGTCGGCGTGGAAGATGCGCGCCGCGTTGCGCTCGGAGGCCGCCACCGGACCGGTGTGATCGAGCAGCTGGCCGAGTTCGTCGACAGCGTTGCAGACGTCGGCGCGCAGCAGGTTCTCGCCGAAGAACTGGTGAAACATCTGACCGACCGGGCTTTTCAGGAAGGCGACGCCGCCGGAGTGCCCCGGGCAATGCCACGAATAGGAGCCGTCGGCCGCGTAGCCGACCAGGGCGCGAAAGAACGGCGGCGCCAGCGAGTCCAGGTAGGACTTGGCCTCGCGGATGATGTGGCGGGCGACGAACTCCGGCGTGTCCTCGAACATGTGGATGAAGCCGTGGAGTTCGCGCAGGATGTCGTTCGGGATGTGGCGCGACGTGCGTGTCTCGCCGTACAGGTAGATCGGGATCTCGGCGTTGCGAAAGCGGATCTCGCCGATGAACTGCCTCAGGGTCTTGACCACCGGCGCTTCCTCGCCCGGCAGCGCGGCGGCGAACTCCTCGTCGTCGATGGACAGGATGAACGCGCTGGCGCGCGACTGCTGCTGGGCGAAGCTGGCGAGGTCGCCGAAACTGGTGACCCCCAGCACCTCGCTGCCCTCGGCCTCGATGGCCGCGGCCAGCGCGCGAATACCCAGGCCCGAGTTGTTCTCGGAGCGGAAATCCTCGTCGATGATGACGATCGGAAAGCAAAAACGCATGGCGAAAGGGGTCCGGACGGCAATTCCGAGCCCGCCCCGGAGTTGCGCGGGCAAGTGTAGAGCACATGCCCGCGCATGGCGCAGCCCGGCGACACGCCCGTATGATCCGCAACAGATCAACCCGCCGCAGTCGCCATGCCAAGCCCCCCGCTGCAATGGTGGATCACCGCCGCCGTACTGGTCGCCCTCGAGCTGGGCAGCGGCAGCTTTTACCTGCTGATGCTCGCGCTGGGCGCCGCCGCCGGCGCGCTGGCCGCGCACGTGGGCCTGGGCCCGCAGCTGCAGTGGGCGCTGGCCGCGCTGGTCGGCGCCGGCTCGGTGGCCGTGCTGTACCAGGTGCGCAAGCGCAGCAAGCCGCGCCCGCCGCAAGCCAACCGAGATGTCAACCTGGACATCGGATCGCTGGTCGACGTCGAGGCCTGGGACCAGGCGGGCCAGTCCACGGTGCGCTGGCGCGGCGCCGAATGGCAGGCCCGCCTCGGGCGCGGACAGCCGGTTGCCGGGCGTTTTCGCATCGCCGCGCTCGATGGCAATACCCTGGTGCTCGATGCCGAACACGAAACGCCGCCCCGCGGTGGCGGACAGTGAATCCGCTTCCTTCCCGCAGCCTCCTGGAGACCCCCCATGGAATTCGTCCTCGTCCTCGCCGTGATCGCGGTGCTCGTGGTGTCGCGGGCGGTCAAGGTCGTGCCGCAGCAGCATGCCTGGGTGGTCGAGCGCCTGGGCAGGTACGACCGCACCCTGGCCCCGGGCCTGAACCTGATCGTGCCCTTCATCGAGCGCGTGGCGTATCGCCACATGCTCAAGGAGGTGCCGATGGACATCGCCAGCCAGGTGTGCATCACGCGCGACAACACCCAGCTGACGGTCGACGGCATCCTGTACTTCCAGGTCACCGACGCCATGCGCGCCAGCTACGGCTCGTCGAACTACGTGGTGGCCATCTCGCAACTCGCGCAGACCACGCTGCGCTCGGTGATCGGCCGGCTCGAACTCGACAAGACCTTCGAGGAGCGCGATTTCATCAACCACAGCGTGGTCTCGGCGCTCGACGAGGCGGCCACCAACTGGGGCGTGAAGGTGCTGCGCTACGAGATCAAGGACCTGACCCCGCCCGCCGAGATCCTGCACGCCATGCAGCGCCAGATCACCGCCGAGCGCGAGAAGCGCGCGGTGATCGCGACCTCCGAAGGCACGCGCCAGCAGCAGATCAACCAGGCCGAGGGTGAGCGCCAGGCGGCGATCGAGCGCTCCGAGGGTGAACGCCAGGCCGCGATCAACCGCGCGCAGGGAGAGGCTTCGGCCATCGAGGCGGTGGCCGCTGCCACCGCGCACGCGATCGAGCTGGTGGCCGAGGCCATCGGCAAGCCCGGAGGCAGCGACGCGGTGCAGCTCAAGGTCGCGCAACAGGCGCTCGACGCCTACGGCCGCCTGGCCAAGACCAGCACCACGCTGGTCGTTCCCGGTGACATGAGCCAGGCCGCCGCGCTGATCGCGTCGGCGATGGCGGTGTGGAAGGCGCCCACCGGCCCACGGACCTGACAGCGCCCGCGCAGGAGCCGCCACAGCGCATGACCTGCGCAGCGCGACGGTCTGCGGAAAAACCATTTTGCAGCGGGCAGGACTGGCGATACCAGTGCGACATCAAATCCCCGCCAAACCATGATTAGAAAGCCGGCCGTGGCTTGCCCGCAGGCGGCTTTTCTCGTCTGATTCTCCCGAGCTCGACGTTTGCCATCGGCATTTCGGCCGATATTCGGCTCGCGCCGACACTTGGGGATCATGACATGCAGGGTTATCGGAGATGGATCAGCCTGGCGTTGGTCCCGGCCGCCTGCGCCAGCCTGGCCGCTTGCGGCGGCGGCGGAGCTGGCGCGCAATATTCGGTCGGTGGCAGTGCAAGCGGATTTTCCGGCACGCTTCAGTTACTCAATAACGCGGCGGATCGCGTCACGTTGCAGCAACCGGGAAGCTTCCGGTTCGCGGCGCGTGTTCCCTCCGGAGCGCCCTACTCGGTCAGCGTCGGCACGCAACCGCCGGCCCAGTACTGCAGCGTGAGTGGCGGCAGCGGAATCGCCCGCTCGGACGTCAGCAACGTCTCGGTGCTGTGCACTGCGGGCACGCTCAGCGTGCTCCATGCCTTCGGTGACGCCCCGGGAGCGGGCGCAGTCCCGGCACCCGGCCTCGCGGTAGCCCCCGACGGCACTCTGTACGCGGCGACCACCGCGGGAGGCACCTTCGGCTTCGGTGCCGTGGTTCGCCTGAGGGCGGACGGGACGCAGACCGTGCTGTACTCGTTTCGCGGTGGCCAGGGCGACGGCGGCGCTCCGCTGGCAGCGCCCACGCTGGGCAGCGACGGAAATCTGTACGGCAGCACCAGTTCCAACGGCCTGTACGACGCCGGGGTGATCTACAAGCTCACGCCCGGCGGTGTCGAGACGGTGTTGCTCAACGTGCCCGGGGGATCCCAGGCCGCGGATCCGCAAGGCGTGCTGCCCGACGCGAACGGCAATCTCTACATCGTCTCGTCGGGAGAGTCGACGCAGGCGGAGGGAGCGTTGTACATGGTCACCGCGGCTGGCGCGCTGCGCCTGCTGCACGTGTTCGGCACCGGGGCCGGTGACCTCGTCGGCCCGCTGGGCACGCTGCTGCGGGCCAGCGACGGTGCGATCTATGGTTGCGCCCGGCTGGGAGGTGCCGACAACGATGGCGGAGTGTTCAGGTTCGACCCGGCCACCGGCTCGTACAGCGTGGTCGCCAGTTTCAGCGGCGCCAACGGAAGCCACCCCGCGGCGGGCCTGCTGCAGGCGTCGGACGGAAACCTGTACGGGACCACGTACGACGGCGGCAGCGCCAACCAGGGCACCGTGTTCAGGCTCACCACCGCCGGCGCACTGAGCACGCTGTACAGCTTCGCCGGCGGCAGCGACGGCGGCAATCCGGTGTCCCGCCCCTACCAGGGCAGTGACGGCAACCTGTACCTGACGACCCAGACCGGCGGGGCCAACGGCTCCGGCACGCTGGTGCGCCTGCCCCTGTCCGCACCGGCCGCGCCACAGGTGCTGTATTCCTTCGGCGGCGCAGCAGGCCTGGGCGCTGCCCAGGGCGCGCTGGTCGCCGGGCCCAACGGCTATCTGTACGGCAGCGCCAAGTACGGGGGTGTCAATGGCAAGGGCGGCGTCTACCAGGTGAATTGACCCAGGCCGGCAGCAAGCGATCGCGATGACGCCACGCGAGCGACACGAGGCGCAATTCCACCGACCCCTCACGGAGGCACTGATCATGTCACGCCACGCATCAAGGCTTCTCGGCGTTCCCAGCGCTGCGCTGTGCTGCGCGCTGTCGGCCTGCGGCGGCTCGTCCGGCCCCGCTCCCGGCCCAGCTCCCGGACCTGCGCCCATCACCATCGGGGGAACCGCCCTCGGTTTCACCGGTACCCTCAAGCTGCTCAACGGCGCCGACTCGCTGAGCCTGACCCAGCCGGGGAGCTTTGCATTTCCGACCGTGCTGCCCAAGGGCTCCCCGTACGCGGTCACCGTCGCCGTGCAGCCGCCGGCGCAGTACTGCACGGTCGGCAACGGCAGCGGAACGGCGCTGGCCCGGGTCAGCAATGTCACGGTCGCGTGCACGCCGGGCACACCGACCTCGCTGCATGATTTCGCGGTGACCGCAGGCGACGGAAGCCGTCCCAACAACGGCCTGATCGACGCCGGGAACGGCTACCTCTATGGCACCACGCAGCGTGGCGGAGCGACGAACTACGGCTCGGTGTACCGCATCGCCCCGGACGGCACCCTGAAGGTGCTGTTCTCATTCACCAGCAACGCCCAGGGCGGGTACCCGGACACTCCGCCGACCCTCGGCCGGGACGGCTACCTGTATGGCACGACCTTCAGCTTCGGCAGCACCGGTGGCGGCACTTTCTACCAGCTCAGCCTGGACGGCACGACCGAGACCACCTTGCATTCCTTCAACCCGCAGACCGAGGGCGCGAATTCGCAAAGCCCCTTGCTCCAGGCCAGCGACGGGAACTTCTACACGGCCTTGGGGGTTGGCCCGAACAAGCTCGGCACCCTCGTCCAGCTGACTCCGACCGGGCAACTGACCGTGCTGCACGTGTTCGCGGGCGGCACCTCCGATCTGGCCGATCCCCAGGGCCCGCTGCTGCAGATCGGAGACACGCTGTACGGCACCGCCGCCACCGGCGGCGCCTACGGCGCCGGCGGTGTGTTCGGGTTCAACCTCAAGACCCAGGCGTTCCAGGTGCTCGCCAGCTTCGACAACACCGATGGAAACGCTCCCAAGGCCGGGCTGATGCTGGCCAGCGACGGCAAGTTGTATGGCGTGGCCGCGGCCGGTGGTCTGGCTGATCAGGGAACGGTGTTCCAGTTCGACCCCTCCAGCAACACCCTGCGCAGCATCTACAGCTTCTCGGGAACCAGCGACGGCAGCAACCCCTTGTCGCTGCCGTTCCAGGGCAGTGACGGGCTGCTGTATCTCACCACGAACTCGGGCGGCCCGCTCGGAGGCGGCACGCTGCTGCGAATGAGCACCTCCGGCACATCGCCCCAGGTCCTGTACGACTTCGACAGCACCAGCGCCGGCAAGGGCATCTACGGCCCCACAGGTCCTTTGCTGCAGACCCCGGGCAACGGCTACCTGTACGGTACGGCCTATGGCGGCGGCGCCGGGGGCAAGGGCGCGGTCTACGTGATTCGTTGAGCCCGCCCGTGGCCTGGGGACTTGCCGTCCCCGCGCTGCGAAGGGGCAGGGTCGCATGTTCAGATCGCGGCCATCGCTGCCGCACCCTGCGCAGCGATGCAGGAGGCCCCGGACATGTCCTTTCTCCACGCCAGCATGGTGTCACGCCTGGGCATCGCGACAGGCTGCGTCCGGGCCACCCGAGGCGCGGCGGCGGCAGCTGTCGCCGCCTCCGCCTTCGCCTTCGCCGCCTCCGTTGGGCCAGCGCCCGTGCACGCCGCCCCGGCGGCCGTGGGTGGCGCGCCGGACCTTGCATGGGCGGGCCGCTGCCCGGCCGACCCAGCCGGCCGCCCCGCACAGGCTTGCATCCCGCGCCACGCGCACGGCGCATGCGCCGGCCACGCTTGCGTGCGAGTGCGCCTGCTGCATGCCTTCGGCGCCGAGCCCGACGACGGCAGGCGTCCCGCCGACGGACTTGCGCTGGGCCCGGACGGCGCCTTGTACGGCGCCGCCAGCGGCGGCGGCGAGCACGGGTTCGGCCGACTGTTCCGTCTGTGCGTCGACGGGAAGGAAACCGTGCTGCACGATTTCCGCGGGCGCCCCGGCGACGGTGCCGACCCGCTGGCCCCGCCGACGCCTGACGGTGCCGGCGGCCTGGTCGGCACCACGCATCTGGGCGGAGCCCATGGACTGGGCAGTGTGTACCGGCTGGATGCCAGCGGAGCCATGCGGCTGCTGCATTCCTTCGCCGGCGGTCTGCACGACGGTGCCCATCCTCAGGCCCCGCTGCTCAGGGCCCGCGACGGCAGCTTCTACGGCACCACCCGCGACGGCGGCGCCCACGGTGCGGGCTTGCTGTTCCGGCTCGATCCGCGAGGAGCCTACGAGGCGCTGCGCTCGCTGGGTGGCGGCGCCGACGCGCTGGCCGACCCCATCGGAGCCCTCGCCGAGCTCGACGACGGGCGCATCGTCGCAACGGCATCGGGCGGTGGTCGCCACGGCTTGGGCGGCGTGTTCGACTACCGGCCCGGGTCGCGCAAGCTGCACACGCTGGTGTCCCTGGGGGCCGGCAGCGACTGCGCGATGCCGATGGCCGGCCTGGTTCGCGCGCGCGACGGCCGCCTGATCGCAACGGCCTACGCGGGCGGACCGGACAACGCCGGTTGCGTGTTCTCGGTCAGCGATTCCGGGCAGTATCAAGTGCTCTACGCGCTGCGCGGCGCCGACGACGGCGCGCAACCCCTGTCGGTGCCGCTGGAGGCCGACGACGGCAGCCTGTACCTGAGCAGCAGCCTTGGCGCGGCGCATGGCGACGGCGCCCTGCTGCGACTCGACGTCAACGGCTGCCCGCTCGTGCTGCATGCCTTCGGGCGCGCCGATGTGTCGGTGCCATCGGGTGCGCTGCTTCGCGCCGCCGACACGCGCATCTACGGTACCGCGCCGTACGGCGGCACGTACGACGAAGGGGGCATCTTTGTCGTGTTCCGCCCGGAGCCCTACGCCGCGGGCCTGGCGCATGCGGGTGGTTCGCTCAATGCCCCAGAAAGTACGCCCGCACGCCCTCGAGCAGCATGTTCACCGCGATCGCCGAGACGATCAGCCCCATGAGCTTTTCCGCCGCGCGCATCACGGCGTCGCCCACCAGGCGCGCCAGGCGCTCGGCGACCAGCAGCAGCATGGCGGTCAGGGCCATCGCGGCGCTGAGGGCTCCGATGCGCAGCGCAACGTGGTGCATGTCCCCCGAGCTCAGCAGCAGCACCGCGGCCAGCGCGGAGGGGCCGGCCAGCAGCGGCACGGCGAGCGGAAAGATCAGCGGATCGCGCAAGTCCTGCTCGCTGAACATGGCCTCCGAGGTCGAAAAGATCATCTTGATCGCCACCAGCAGCAGGATCACGCCGCCGGCGACCTGCAGCGAGGCCTGGCGCAGGCCCAGCAGGTCCAGGAAGCGCTGTCCTCCGGCCATGAACCCCAGCAGCACCAGGTAGGCGATGGCGCTTTCGCGCAGCGTCACCCAGGCGCGCCGGCGCGGATGCAGCTGGCGCGTCACGGCCAGGAACACCGGCATGTTGCCGAAGGGGTCCAGGATCAGCACCAGCAGGATCAGGCTGGACCAGAAGTCGTGCGCAGCGGACATCGCGGGAGGCCCTCAAGCCCGGGGATGGTGGCGCGCATGCAACTGGCGCAGGCGCTCGCGGGCCACGTGGGTGTAGATCTGGGTGGTCGAGATGTCGGCGTGGCCCAGCAGCAGCTGCACCACGCGCAGGTCGGCGCCGTGGTCGAGCAGGTGGGTGGCGAAGGCATGCCGCAGCGTGTGCGGCGACAACGGCGCGTCGATGCCGGCGCGGCGCGCCAGCGCTCGCAGCCGGGTCCAGAACATCTGCCGGGTCATGCCGGCGACGGCCGCCCTGCCCAGGCCCGGGCTGCGCCGCGTGACGAACACGAAATCGCTCGGCGCACCGTGCAGCAGCTGCATGCGCGCGTGGTCGAGATAACGCCCCAGCCACTCGGAGGCCTGTTCGCCGAAAGGCACCAGGCGGTCCTTGCCGCCCTTGCCCGCCACCACCCGCACCACGCCCTCGGCCAGGCTGACATCGGCGATGCGCAGGCCCACCAGCTCGCTCACCCGCAGGCCGCTGGCATACAGCAGCTCGAGCATCGCGCGATCGCGCAGGCCCAATGGCGTGTCGACCTCGGGCGCGTTCAGCAAGGCCTCGACCTGCGCCTCGGCGAGGGTTCCGGGGCGGCGTGCCGGCTGGCGCGCTCGCTCGAGCTTGAGGGTCGGGTCGTCGGCGCGCCGGCCTTCGCGCACGACCCACGCGTAGAAGCGGCGCAGGGTCGCCAGCCGGCGGTTCGAGGCGCTGGGCTTGCTGCCGGCGAAACGCACCGCGAGATAGGCCATCACGTCGGGCTCGCCCGCCTGCTCCAGCGGCGCGCGCGCCGCCGCCGCCAGCCAGCGCGAGAACAGCACCAGGTCGCTGCGATACGCGGCCAGCGTGTTGGCCGACAGCCCCTGCTCCAGCCACAGCGCATCGCAGAACGCGTCGATCGCGGCGCGGCAGCCGGCGCGCGGCGCCGGCCATTCGGCGCCTGCCCGCTGCCCCCGAGGCGCGTCATCGGGCATCGTCGAGCCGTCCCGGCGCGGGCGCCAGCGCACCTTCGTGGCGCAGCAGCCAGCGCTTGATTCCCAGCAGCTCCCCGGCGTCGTCGGTCGAGCCGGCGAAGCCGCCCAGGCCGGAGCGCGCGACCACGCGGTGGCAAGGCACCAGCGGCGCGAAGGGGTTGCTGGCGCAGGCCGAGCCCACGGCTCGCGCCGCACTGCCCAGCTGACGCGCGAGTTCTCCGTAGGTCATCGTGCGGCCGACCGGAATCTCGCGCAACGCAGCCCACACGCGCGCCTGGAACGCGCTGCCGGCGGGCGCCAGCGGAAGCTCCAGCGAACGCCGGGCATCGGCGCAGTAGGCGAGCAGCTGCTCCCGCAGTTCGTCGACCAGCCCGGCCAGCTCCGGCGCCGGCGCGCGCGGCGCGCCGGCGCCGGGCAGGTACTCCGTCTGCAGCAGCAGGGTCGGCGTGCAGCGCACGCCCAGGCGCCCGAAGGGCAGGCACAGCACGGCGTCCCAAGGCACGCCGGGGTCGTTGACTCGCAGGCCGCCGCGTACGCGGCGAGGCTGGGGCTGGTTCATGCGAGCATCCTACGGGCCGGGCGCAGCGCGCGAAAGCCCGGCGCCGGGCAGCTGGCGCAGCGCCCACGCGATGTGTTCGGCCAGCAGCGGCTCAGCCCGCGGCAGGGCCGCGCGCAGCGCGGCGTCGATGGCCTGCGCGAGTGCGTCGCCGGCGCGGGTGGCGCGGCCGGCATTGCCCAGCGCGACCGCCAGGTTGCGCCGCCAGCGAAGCCAGCCGATGCGGCGTATCGCGCTGCCTTCGGTGCGTTGCAGGAACTGCTGTTCGTCCCACTCCCACAGCTGCAGCAGCGTGGACTGCTGCAAATCGTGGCGCGGCAGGAAATCGGGCAGCGGCGAGCGCCGCGCGAAGCGGTTCCACGGGCACACCAGCTGGCAATCGTCGCAGCCGTAGATGCGGTTGCCCATCGGGGCGCGCAATTCCTCGGGAATCGGGCCGTCGAGCTCGATGGTCAGGTAGGAGATGCAGCGTCGGGCATCGACCACGTAGGGCGCGACGATGGCGCGCGTCGGGCACATGTCGATGCAGCGCGTGCAGGAGCCGCAATGGCTTTCGATGGGGGCATCGGCCGGCAGCTCCAGGTCGGTGAAGATCTCGCCCAGGAAGAACATCGATCCGGCATCTCGCCGCAGCAGCAGGCTGTGGCGTCCGCGCCAGCCCAGGCCCGAGCGCGCCGCCAGCGCGACTTCCGGCACCGGGGCCGAGTCGGTGAAGGCGCGCAGCACGCGCGGGTTCGCGCGCTCGGCGATGAAGCCGGCCAGTTGCGCCAGCTTGTGGCGCAGCACCTTGTGGTAGTCGCGGCCCCGAGCGTACAGCGAAACCACGGCCTGCTCCGGCTGCTGCAGGCGCTGCCATTCGCGTGCCCGCCAGCCCGGAGGGGCATCGGGCGGCAGGTAGTCCAGGCGCGCGGTGATCACGCGCAGCGTGCCGGGCAGCAGTTCGCGCGGGCGTACCCGCGCCAGGCCGTGGCGCTGCATGTACTCCATGCGCCCGTGCATGCCCTGCTCCAGCCAGCGGACCAGGTGGGCCTCGGCATCGCCCAGCTCGAGGTCGCTGACGCCGATCTGGGACAATCCCAGCCGGGCCGCGTGCTCGCGGATTTCCCGCAGCAGTCGCAAGCCCCGCGGCGTGTCGGCCGGCGTCGCCGGGGTCGCCTCGATGTCGTGCTCTGGCTCCATCCCGGCATGCTACGCACAAGTTCCTTCGCCCGCGCCCGCCCGCCCGCCTTGCCCTCCTGACCTGTCTGCTCCTGCCGCCATGCCCGCGATGCTCAGCCGGCGCTGCGCCGACGAATCCGACACCCTGCGCCTGGGCGCGCTGCTCGGCGCGGCCTTGCGCGCGCGCGAGCTGCCGCCGTTGCTGATCACGCTGCATGGCGATCTCGGCGCCGGCAAGACCACGCTGGTGCGGGCGCTGCTGCAATCCCTGGGCGTGCGCGGACGCATCAAGAGCCCCAGTTATGCGTTGGTAGAACCCTACACCATCACGATCGATGGTCTAGAATTCAAGCGTTCTGTCCAGATCACGGCCTATCATATTGATCTGTATCGATTTTCATCCCCGGAGGAATGGCTGGATGCCGGCCTGGGGGATGTGCTGGACGGCAGATCGCTGTGCCTCGTGGAATGGCCCGAGAGGGCTCCGGGCTTGCCGGTCGCCGATCTGGACATCCGCATCACCACGAACGATGGCGTTCGCGACGTGTTGATGCGGGCCGGCAGCTCCGCCGGAGCTGCCGTGATCGATTGGATGGCGTCCGCCGCGGCGGACGCCTGAGCGCGCGTCGGGATCGGGCCTGGCGCGCAACGCCAGGGAGAGCCCGCCATGACAACACCCCGTCGCAGCTTCCTGATCCAAGGCTCCAGCATCGCGCTGCTGCTGGGCGCGCCCAGCATCGCGCGCGGCGCGACCATCGTCGCGGTGCGCGTGTGGCCGGCCAACGAGTACACCCGCGTGACCCTGGAGTCGGACCGTGCGCTGAGCGCCACGCACTTCATGGTCCCCGACCCGCCTCGCCTGGTGGTCGACGTCAAGGGCCTGCAGCTCAACGCGCAGTTGCGCGAACTCGTCGGCAAGGTGCGGCCGGACGACCCCTTCATCCGCGACATCCGCGTCGCGCAGTACGCCCCCGACGTGGTGCGACTGGTGCTCGACCTCAAGCAGCAGGTGCACCCGCAGGTCTTCACGCTGCCACCGGTGGCGGCCTACGGAAACCGCCTGGTGTTCGACCTCTACCCGGTGGGCGCGAATTCCCTGCTGGCGCTCGCCGACCCGCCTGCACGCGAGGCACCGGCACCGGCGCCTGCGCCGCGGTCGCGCGACGACCATGCGAAGCCGGAGGACACGCTGAACGAATGGCTGTCGCGCCACCGCGCCAGCCTCGACCAGCCGCTTCCCGAAAACGGACCGCGGCAGTTCGCGCGCCAGGATCCGCCCCGGCGCGACCGCCGCCCCGGGCACAGCGTGCTGCTGATGCTCGACCCGGGGCACGGCGGCGAGGACCCCGGGGCCACCGGCCCCGGAGGTCTGCACGAAAAGGACGTCGTGCTGCTGATCGGGCACGAGTTGCGTGAAATGGTGCAGCGAACTCCCAACATGCGGGTGGCGATGACCCGCGACAGCGACTTCTTCGTTCCGCTGTGGATGCGCGTCGAGAAGGCGCAGCGCGCCAACGCCGACCTGTTCACGTCGATTCACGCCGATGGCTGGTACACGCCGGATGCCCGCGGTGCGTCGGTGTACTGCCTGTCGCAGGGCGGCGCGTCGAGCGTCGAGGCGCGCCTGATGGCGCAACGCGAGAACGCCGCCGACGCGATCGGCGGAATCGACATCCAGGCGCACGACTACCAGGTCGCGAAAGTGATGCTGGACATGTCGACCACGGCGCAGATCGACGCCAGCCTCAAGATGGCCGCGCCGACCCTGCGCAAGATGGGATCGATCGTGCACCTGCACTCGCAACAGGTGCAGCAGGCCGGCTTCGTCGTCCTCAAGTCGCCCACCGTGCCGTCGATGCTGGTGGAGACGGCCTTCATCAGCAATCCCGAGGAGGAAGCCCGTCTGCGCACGCCGCGCTACCGCAGGCAGGTGGCGCGGGCGATCCTGGAAGGCATTCGCGAATACCTGGGCACGCGCCCGCCGCTGGCGCGACGCCGCACCATGGTCTGAAGCCGGCCGGACCGGCTGCCGCGCGTCGTGCGGCGGGCTCAGGCGGTGCGGTGGCTGCGCGCGCGCAGCCAGCCCAGGCCGAGCGGAAGCAGCGAGATCACGACCACTCCCAGGCTCAGCGCGGGCAGGTTGCCGCGAACCCACGGCAGGTTGCCGAAGGCGTAGCCGGCGCCGCTCAGCAGGCCGACCCACAGCACGCCGCCGGCCAGGTTGTAGCCCAGGAAACGCGTGTAGGACATTTCCGCCACGCCGGCGACGAATGGCGCGAAGGTGCGCACGAAGGGGATGAAGCGCGCGCTGACCACGGTGATGCCGCCGTAGCGCTCGTAGAACGCGTGCGCGCGGTCGAACGCGCGGCGGTTGAACCAGCGGCTGTGCTGCCAGGCGAACACGCGGTGCCCGACCGCCCTGCCGATGGAATAGTTGAGCGAATCCCCCAGCGCGGCGGCCAGGCACAGCAGCGGCACGCCCAGGCGCAGGTCGAGGCCACCGGCGGCGCCCAGCGCGCCGACCACGAACAGCATCGAGTCGCCGGGCAGGAAGGGCGTGACCACGAGCCCGGTCTCCAGGAACACGATGCCGAACAGCAGGGCCCAGATCCAGCTTCCATAGACCCCGATGAGCCGCGTCAGCTCGGTGTCGAAGTGCAGCAGCAAGTGGAGCAATTCCTGGATCTGGTGCATCGCGCGGCGGCTCGAAAAAAGGCGCCCAGTATACTCAGCGCATGTTTCCAGAAGGCCGCTTCGACGACTCCGGACACGCGCCGACGCCGGGGTCCGGGAACCAGCCGTCCGCTGCGTCGAGCCCGTATGCGGCGAGCCCGCTGCCGGTTCCGATCCGCGCTCTGCCCGACACACTGATCTCGCAGATCGCCGCCGGCGAGGTCGTGGAGCGTCCGGCGTCGGCGCTGCGCGAGTTGCTGGACAACGCGCTGGACGCGGGTGCCACGCGAATCGTCGTGCGACTGCAGCGAGGCGGACTGGATCTGGTCGGCGTCGAGGACAACGGTTGCGGCATCCCCGCGGCCGAGCTTCCGCTGGCGCTGGCGCGACACGCCACCAGCAAGATCGCCTCGCTGCACGACCTGGAACAGGCGCGCAGCCTGGGCTTTCGCGGCGAGGCGCTGGCGTCGATGGCCGCCGTCGGGGAACTCGAGATCGTCAGCCGCCGCGCCGGCGAGACCGCCGCCAGCGTGCGCGCCGAAGGCGGTCGGGTGCTGGAGCTGGCGCCGGCGGCGGCCGATTTAGGCACCAGTGTCAGCCTGCGTCGCCTGTTCCACGAGATTCCCGCGCGGCGCAGTTTCCTGAAGTCCGCGGCCACCGAGGGCAGCTGGTGCGTCGAGATGGTGCGCCGCGCCGCGCTGGCCCATCCGCGAGTGGCCTTCACGCTGTGGCAGGACGGGCGCCAGAGCCTGCAGCTGCCCGCCACCGACGACCCGCTGGCCAGGCTCTCGGACGTGCTGGGCAAGACCTTCGCCGCCGACGCGCTGCCGCTGCGCTTCGAGCTCGGCCCGCTGTCGGTCAGCGGCCTGGTGTGCCGCCCCACCGCGGCGCGCGCGCGCGCCGACGTGCAGCAATGCTTTGTCAACCGGCGCTGGGTTCGCGACCGCATGCTCGCGCACGCGGTGCGCTCGGCCTATGCCGACGTGCTGCACGGCAGCCTGCAACCCCAGTACGCGCTGCTGCTCGAACTGCCTCCCGAGCGCGTGGACGTGAACGTGCACCCGGCGAAAAGCGAGGTGCGCTTTCGCGAGTCCCAGGCCGTGCACCAGGCCGTGCGCCACGCCGTGCAGCAGGCGCTGGCCCCGGCACTGGGCGCGCGGGAACAGCCGGCAGTGCAGAACTCGCCCGATTCGCCCGATTCGCCCGGTTCGCCCGGTTCGCCCGGTTCGCCCGGTTCGCCCGCGTCGGCCGCCTCGTTCACCCCGTCGCCCTCGCCCGTTCCCGCCTCCGCGCAGCTCGCGCCGACTGCCGGCGGCGGGCGCAGTGGCGGCGACGGGCCGTGGGCCCGCTCCCAGGCCCCGTGGCTGCGCGCGCAGCCGCGCCAGGACAGCCTGCCGCTGCAAAGCCTGATGCGGGCCTACCAGCCGCTCGAATCCACGCCGGCGCAAGCGCCTGCGACACTGCGCGAACCGGATGCGCCTGCGCCTGTCGCGGGCGACGCCGATCCGCCGCTGGGTTACGCGATCGCCCAGTTGCACGACATCTACATCCTGGCGCAGAACCGCCATGGCCTGGTGGTGGTGGACATGCACGCGGCGCACGAACGCATCGTGTACGAACGCCTCAAGCAGGCCTGGGACGCGCGCGGCCTGGCCGCGCAGCCGCTGCTGATCCCGGCGGGTTTCGCCGCCAGCGAGCTCGAGATCGGTGCGGTGGAGGATCACGCCGACGAGCTCGCGCGCCTGGGCCTGGACATCGCCGCCACCGGGCCGGCGAGCCTGGCCGTGCGCGCGGTGCCGGCGCTGCTGGCGCGTGGCGACGTGGTTCGCCTGGCGCGCGAGGTGCTGGCCGAACTCGCCGCGGTGGGCAGCAGCCAGCGCATGGAGCGCCGGCGCGACACCCTGCTGGCGACCATGGCCTGCCACGGCGCGGTACGCGCCGGGCGCAAGCTGGGCGTGCAGGAAATGAATGCCGTGTTGCGCGACATGGAAGCCACCGAGCGCTCCGACCAGTGCAATCATGGCCGGCCGACCTGGCGCCAGATCAGCCTGGACGAACTCGACGCGCTGTTCCTGCGCGGGCGCTGAACCATGCCGGGGTCCTGCGATCAAACGCTGGTGCGCGTGCTCACCGGTCCGACCGCGTCGGGCAAGACGGCCGCGGCGCTGCGCCTGGCGCGCGAACTCGACCTGGAGATCATCAGCATGGACTCGGCGCTGGTGTATCGCGGCATGGACATCGGCACCGCCAAGCCCACGCCCGCCGAGCGTGCCGAGGTGCCGCACCACCTGATCGACATCATCGAGCCCACGCACAGCTTCAGCGCCGCCGAGTTCGCCCAGCGCGCGCGCGAACTGGTGGACCAGGTGCGCGCGCGCGGGCGCGAGCCCCTGCTGGTCGGCGGCACGCTGCTGTACCTGCGCGCACTGGAACAGGGGCTGAACGAACTACCGGCAGCCGACGCCGGGCTGCGCGCGCGCCTGGAGGCACAAGCCGCATCCGAGGGATGGGCGGCGCTGCACGCGCGACTGGCTCGGGTCGACCCGGCGAGCGCGGCACGCATCGAGCCGGGTGACTCGCAGCGCATCCAGCGCGCGCTGGAGGTCTGGGAGCTCAGCGGGCGCACGCTGACGCAGCATTTCGAGCAGGCACCGCGCGAGCCGGGGCTGGCCTTGCGCGTGGTCTCGCTGGAGCCGTCGGATCGTTCCTGGTTGCACGCGCGCATCGCGCAACGCCTGCGCGACATGCTGCGCACCGGATTGCTCGACGAGGTGCGCGCGCTGCGCGCCCGGGGCGACCTGCACGCCGAGCTGCCGTCGATGCGCTGCGTCGGCTACCGGCAGGCCTGGGAGCATCTCGACGGCGCCTTCGACGCGGCTGAACTCGAGCAGCGCGCCGTCGCTGCCACGCGCCAGCTGGCCAAGCGCCAGCTCACGTGGCTGCGCGCGATGCCGCGGCGCGAGTGCATCGACTGCTGCGCCGACGACGCCACCGAACGGGCCGTGCGGGCGCTGCTGCGGGCCGACCGCGCCTGACGCGGGCCTGCGCCGGGCTCAGCCTGGGTCGCGCGCCCGCGCCACGCGAGCGTGCTGCTGCATGAAGCCGGCCAGCGCGCGTGCCGTGTGACCGCCTTCTTCGCCGGCCTGCACGAACTCGGCGGGCGTGCCTTGGCGCACCAGGCGCCCGCCGCCGGCGCCGCCCTCGGGGCCGAGGTCGACGATCCAGTCGCTCGAGGCCATCAGGTCGAGGTTGTGCTCGATGACCACCACCGTGTGCCCGGCGTCGGCCAGGCGCAGCAGCACGCGGATCAGCTTGTCGACGTCGGCCATGTGCAGGCCCACCGTGGGTTCGTCGAGCACGTACAGCGTCGGGCGCGAGCCGGCGGTGGCCAGTTCGGTGACCAGCTTCAGGCGCTGCGCCTCGCCGCCCGACAACTGCGGGCTGGGTTGCCCCAGGCGCAGGTAGCCCAGGCCGACGTCGTGCAGCAGTTGCAACGCGCGCGTGATGCGCGGGTGCGCGGCGAAGAATTCCAGCGCGGCGTCCACGCTGAGTTCGAGCACCTCGCCGGCGGACAGGCCGCGCAGGCGCACCTGCAGGGTCTCCGGGTTGAAACGCAGCCCGCCGCAGTCCTCGCAGGCCTGGATCACGTCGGGCAGGAAGTTCATCTCCACGCGCACCGCGCCCTGGCCGTCGCAGGTCGGGCAGCGCCCTGCGCCGGTGTTGAAGGAAAAGCGCGCTGCGGCGAAGCCGCGCATGCGCGCCTCGACGGTGTCGGCGAACAGCTTGCGGATGTCGTCCCAGATGCCGACGTAGGTCGCCGGGCACGAGCGCGGGGTCTTGCCGATCGGGGTCTGGTCGACCTCCAGCACACGCTCCAGGCCTTCCAGCCCGAGCAGCGCCTTGCAGCCCACCGGCGCGCCCTCGCCGGCGAGCAGCGTGCGCGCGCTGGCGAACAGCACGCCACGCGCCAGGCTCGACTTGCCCGAGCCCGAAACCCCGGTCAGCACCGACAGGCGGCCGCGCGGGAAGCGCACGTCGACGTCGCGCAGGTTGTGCAGACGCGCGCCTCGCAGATCCAGCGCAGGGCTGCGCGCGCTGGTGGCCGGCCGCGGCAGCAGCGGATGGCGCAGCGGCTCGCGCAGGTAGCGCGCGGTCAGCGAATCGGGGTGGCGCATCAGCTCCTGCAGGTTGCCCATCGCCACCACGCTGCCACCCTGGCTGCCGGCGCCGGGCCCGATGTCCAGGATGGTGTCGGCGCGGCGGATGGTGTCCTCGTCGTGTTCGACCACTACCAGCGTGCTGCCGCGGCGTCGCAACTCGTCGAGCGCATCGAGCAGGCGCAGGTTGTCGCGCGGGTGCAGGCCGATCGTGGGCTCGTCGAGCACGTAGGCGACGCCGCGCAGGTTGCTGCCGAGCTGCGCCGCCAGGCGGATACGCTGTGCCTCGCCGCCCGACAGCGTGGGCGCCGCGCGCTCGAGGCTCAGGTAGCCGAGCCCGACGCGCTGCAGGAACTGCAGGCGCGCGCCGACCTCCTGCACGATTTCCTGGCCCAGCGCCTGTTCGCGAGGCTCCAGTCGCAGTTGCCCGAACCAGCTCAGGGCATCGTCGACGGCCAGCGACGAAAGCTCGCTGATCGGACGTTCGCGCCAGCGCACGGCCAGCGACACCGGGTTCAGGCGCGCGCCCGCGCACTGCGGGCAGACCTGCTCGTCGTCCGCCTCGCTCCAGGCGCCCTCCTCGCCGCTGTGCGAGGCGTCGAAGCCCGCGAGCTGGGCGCCGGTGCCGAAGCACGACGGGCACCAGCCCGCCGACGAGTTGTACGAGAACTGGCGCGGATCGAGTTCGGGAAAGCTGCGCGCGCACGACGGGCATGCGCGCAGCGTGCTGAAGCGTCGCAGCGTGAGCCCGGCATGGGCGCCGATCACGTCGCCCGACGCCATCGCCTGGCGCAGCCGGTCCAGCGGCCAGATGACCTGCACCACGCCCTTGCCCAGCTGCACGGCCTCGTGCACCAGGCGGCGCAGCGTGTCGGCTTGATCGGGCTGCAGTTCGACCTCGCCCAGCGGCAGCGAGATGTCGTGTTCGCGGAAGCGGTCCGGACGCGGCCACGGATCGGTGGGCAGGAACACCCCGTCGACCCAGAGGTGGCCGTGGCCGCGCTTGGCCGCCCATTGCGCCAGCTCGGTGTAGACCCCCTTGCGCTGCACCACCAGCGGGGCCATCAGGCCGATCGACTGGCCGCGCATTTCCTGCATCAGCTGCGCGCAGATCGCCTCCTCGCTCTGCGGCGCGATCGGCACCTGGCAATCGGGGCAGTACTGGGTGCCCAGCTTGGCGTACAGCAGGCGCAGGAAGGGCTGCACCTCGGTCAGCGTGCCGACCGTGCTCTTGCGCCCGCCGCGGCTGGTGCGCTGCGCGATGGCCACGGTCGGCGGAATGCCGAAAATGGCGTCGACATCGGGGCGCGGGGGAGGCTGCACGAACTGGCGCGCGTAGGCGTTGATGGATTCCAGGTAACGCCGCTGCCCCTCGCTGAACAGCACGTCGAAGGCCAGCGAGCTCTTGCCCGAGCCCGATACGCCGGTGATCACGGTCATGCCGCCGCGCGGCAGGTCCACGTCGATGTTGCGGAGGTTGTGCTCGCGCGCGCGCCGAATGGCGATGAAGCCCTCGCGACCGCGTCGCAGCGCCTGCGCCAGGTAGGCGCCGCCCTGCTCGGCGACCTGCAGCATCTCGGCATCGTTGGCGGCTGCCTCGGCCTCGGACTGCGAGCCCGGCAGGCCACCGGCGGCCAGCACCGCGGCGGTCTGCGCGGCCTCGGCGCCGACCTGGCCGCGATACGCGCGCAGCGCCTGGCCGGTGTGCGAGGCCGCGCAGTCCTCGACCTCGGCCGGGGTGCCCGCGACCACCAGCGTGCCGCCACCGTCGCCCCCCTCGGGGCCGAGGTCGATCACCCAGTCGCTGCCGGCGATGACGTCCAGGTTGTGCTCGATCAGCACCACGCTGTGGCCGGCGTCGACCAGTTCGTGCAGCGCGCGCAGCAGGCGCGCGATGTCGTCGAAATGCAGCCCCGTGGTCGGCTCGTCGAGCAGGAACAGCGAGCCCCGGGCGGCGCCGCGCCCGGCGCCGCGCCGCGCCTCCGCCAGGAAGGCGGCGAGCTTCAGGCGCTGCGCCTCGCCTCCCGACAGGGTCGGCGTGGGCTGACCCAGTCGCAGGTAGTCCAGGCCGACGGACTGCAGTGCGCGCAGCCCCGGCTGCAGGTCGCGCTCGCCGCCGAGCAGCTGCAGCGCGTCGGCCACGGTCAGCTCGAGCACGTCGGCGATGCTCAGATCGCGCCCGCCGGGCAGTTCCAGGCGCACCTCCAGCACCTCGGCGCGGTAGCGCCTGCCATCGCAATCGGGACAGCGCAGGTAGACGTCGGACAGGAACTGCATCTCGACATGCTCGAAGCCCGAGCCGCCGCAGGTCGGGCAACGCCCGTCGCCGCTGTTGAAACTGAAGGTGCCGGCGGTGTAGCCACGGCGCTGCGCCTCGGGCAGCGCCGCGAAGCGCTTGCGCAGGCCATCGAAGGCGCCGACGAAACTGACCGGGTTGGAGCGCGCGGTCTTGCCCAGCGCGCTCTGGTCGACGAGCACGACGTCGGCCACCTGTTCGGCGCCCAGCAGGCGCGCGTGCGCTCCCGGCTCGGGGGCGCTCCTGCCCAGCGCGCGCGCCAGCGCCGGCCACAGCACATCGCCGACCAGCGTGGATTTGCCGCAGCCCGACACACCGGTCACGGCGACCAGCGCGTGCAGCGGGAACTCCACCGTCAGATCGCGCAGGTTGTGCTGGCGCGCGCCCTCGAGAATCAGGCGCGGCGCCTGCAGGGCCCCGTGGGGGTCGCGGCGCAGGCGCCGGGGCGTGCGCGCAGCGTGCACGCTGCGCTGCCCCCGCAGATAGGCTCCGGTGAGGGTGTCGGCGCGGCGCAGCTGCTCCAGGCTGCCCTGGAACACGAGCTGCCCGCCCTGCTCGCCGGCGCCGGGGCCGAGTTCGATGAGGTGGTCGGCGGCCAGCATGATCTGCGGATCGTGCTCGACCACCAGCAGGCTGTTGCCGGCGTTCTTCAGGCCCTGCAACACGGCGCTGAGCCGGTGCAGGTCGCGCGGATGCAGCCCGATCGACGGCTCGTCGAGCACGAACAGGGTCTGCGTCAGCGACGTGCCCAGTGCGGTGGTCAGGTTGATGCGCTGGACCTCGCCCCCCGACAGGGTGCGCGACTGGCGGTCCAGGCTCAGGTAGCCCAGGCCGACGTCCAGCAGGTAGCGCAGGCGCGCGCGGATCTCGTCGAGCAGCAGGCGCGTGGCCGAGTCGGCTCCGGCCTCGTGTTCGACGGCGCCGAAGAATTCGAAAGCCCGCGAAACCGGCAACTGCATCACGTCGTGCAGGCTCAGGCCCGGCAGTTCCTGCAACTGCTGTTCGCTCCATTCGACGCCGTGCGGCCGAAAGCGCTGCGCCGCGCTGCCCAGCGCGGCCTGCGCGCTGCCCACGCGCCACAACAGCCCGTCGAGCTTGAGGCGCGCGCCGCCGCAGGCCGGGCACAGGCTGGAGCTGCGGTACTTGGACAGCAGCACCCGCACATGCATCTTGTAGGTGCGGGTCTCGAGCCATTCGAAGAACCTGCGCAGCCCGTAGTACTGCTTGTCCCACTTGCCGCTGAAACGGGGATCGCCGTCGATCACCCAGTCGCGTTCGCGCTGCTCCAGATCCGACCAGGGTACGTCCAGGCGCACTCCGGCGCCCGGCGCATGGCGTTCCAGGTCGCGCTGCGCGTCCTGGAAGCTCGCGGTCTGCCAGGGCTTGACCGCGCCGCCGCGCAGGCTGCGCGACGCATCGGGGATGACCAGGCCCCAGTCGACGCCCAGCGTGCGCCCGAAGCCTCGGCAGGTCTCGCAGGCGCCCAGCGCCGAATTGAAGCTGAACATGCCCGGGCTGGGGTCGCGGTAGGCGATGTCGCAGCGCGCGCAATGCAGGTCCGCCGAATACTGCCAGGCCAGCGACAGGTCGGTCTCGGCTGGCTGCCCCTCGGCGGGCGCCGACGCCGCGCCGTCGGGCAGCGGCCACACCGCCAGGCGCCCCTGGCCGCGCGCCAGCGCCGCCTCCACGGCCTCGGACAGGCGCGCGGCGTCGACGTTGCCGGCGCGCATGCGGTCCTGCACCACGTACAGACGCCGGCCCGCGCGCGCATGCACGCGGGTGTAGCCCTGCGCCGCCAGGCCGTCGAGCACGACCTGCTCCTCCAGGTTGTCGGGCACGACCACGCTGAAGCACAGCACCAGGCGCGGATCGCCGGCCGCGGCAGCGCGGCGCCGCAGGTCGGCCGCGATGCTGGCCGGATCGTCGCGCCGCACTTCCCCGCCGCAGCGGCGGCAATGCAGGTGGGCGCGGCGCGCGTACAGCAGCTTGAGGTGATCGGCCAGCTCGGTCATGGTCGCCACCGTCGATCGCGACGTGCGCACCGGGTTGGTCTGGTCGATCGCGATGGCCGGCAGGATGCCGGCGATGTGATCCACCCGCGGGCGGTCCATGCGGTCGAGGAACTGGCGCGCATACGGCGAGAAGGTCTCGACGTAGCGCCGCTGGCCCTCGGCGTAGACGGTATCGAAGGCCAGCGAGCTCTTGCCCGATCCCGACACCCCGGTGACCACGACGATGCGCCCGAGGGGAATCGAAACATCGAGATTCTTGAGGTTGTTCTGGCGCGCCCCGCGCAATTCGATGCTGCCGGGATCGCGCGATGCCATCGGATCGAGCGCTGTCATGGGCAGAACTATACGCAGTCGCAAGCATCCGGGCGTTGCCGCAGGATTGCCGGCGCGTGAATGCGTGAACCCGCGTCCTGCCGGAGACTTTTGGAAACTTGTCGATCGCGGCGCAACGCGGTTACATTTGACGGATACCAGCTTTCGGGTACGTGACCCGCGGTGCGAGCGCTGGCCGCGAGCGGCGTGCTCGAACGTGTTTTCCTGACTAGCCATGCACCAAGACAAGCCGAAGAAGATCCTGGTCGTCGACGACGACGCGCGCATCCGCGACCTGCTGCGCCGCTACCTGACGCAGGAGAACTACGAAGTCTTCGTCGCCGAGGACGCCAAGACCATGCAGAGGGTGATGGTCAAGGAGCGTTTCGACCTCATCGTGCTGGACCTGATGCTGCCCGGCGAGGACGGACTGACGGTGTGCAAGCGCATGCGCGCATCCAAGGACTTCACGCCGATCATCATGCTCACCGCCAAGGGCGAGGACGTGGACCGGATCATCGGCCTGGAAGTCGGCGCCGACGACTACCTGCCCAAACCCTTCAACCCGCGCGAGCTGCTCGCCCGCATCAGCGCCGTGCTGCGCCGGCAGCCCAACCCGGAGCTTCCGGGCGCGCCGGCGCGCGACGACGAGACCGTGGTGTTCGGCCCGTTCAGCCTGGATCTCGCGCGCCGCGAGCTGATGCGCAACGGCGAGCTGATCAACCTGACGACCGGCGAGTTCGCAATGCTCAAGGCCCTGGTGCGCCACCCGCGCCAGCCGCTGTCGCGCGACCGCCTGGCCGAACTGGCGCGCGGGCGCGACTACGAAGCCTTCGACCGCAGCCTGGACGTGGCGATCTCGCGCCTGCGCAAGATCGTCGAGATCGACCCGGCGCATCCCCGCTACATCCAGACCGTGTGGGGCGTGGGCTACGTGTTCGTTCCCGACACCAAGGACTCCTGATCCCCCCGCCCGCGGGCCCGGCGCGTCCGGGCCGCCCCCGCCAGCATGGCCTCGAACCTCGCAGCAGCTCCCGAGGCCTCGCCCCGGCGATTCGTCGGGCAGATCTCCGGGCGCCTGTACTGGCGCACCTTCGTGCTCATCGTGGCCCTGCTGTCGGTGAGCCTGGCGGCCTGGTTCCAGAGTTTCCGGGTCCAGCAGACCGACCAGCAGATCGAGCAGACGGCGCGCCAGATCACCAGCCTGATCGACCTCACGCGCATCGCGCTGGTGCATTCGGCTCCCCAGTATCGCAACGCCCTGCTCGACGAACTGGTGCGGCGCGAGGACATCTACATCTATCCGCGCCACGCGGGCGACCGCTGGACCCCGATGGAGCGAACTGACTTCACGCGACGCCTCGCCGCCAGCGTGGGCGCGCGCCTGCACGAGCAGCTCAACTTCGCCGATTCGGTCAACGGCGAGCTCGGCCTGTGGATCGGGTTTCGCATCGACAAGGACCGGTACTGGCTGCTGCTCGATCCGTCGCGTCTCGATGAATCCCTGGGCGAGACCTGGGTCGTCGGCGGCGTGCTGGCCACGCTGCTGGCGCTGATCGGCGCGGCGATCATCGCCGGGTTCATCAACCGCCCTTTGCGCGACCTGAGCATCGCCACCGCGCACGTGCGCGAAGGCGACTTCTCGCATCAGCTCGACGAGAGCTCGGGCACCGAGGAGATCCGCGAGGTCAACCGCGGCTTCAACCGCATGGCACGCGCGCTGCAGGAAATCGAGCAGGAGCGCGCGTTGATGCTGGCGGGCATCTCGCACGACATCCGCACACCGCTGGCGCGCCTGCGCCTGGAAGCCGAGCTGAGCGTTCCCGATGCCGGCGCGCGCAACGACATCATCGCCGACATCGAGCAGGCCGACTCGATCATCAACAAGTTCATGGAATACGCCCGCTCGGCCAGCCCGGTGCTGCAGCATGTCGACCTGCCCGAGCTGGCGCAGCGCGTGCGCAGCGACCTCGGCAAGTGGGGCGACCTGCGGATCCATGTCGAGGACGACGTGCGAGCCTGGGCGCTGGCCGACGAGCTCGAGGTGCGCCGCGTGCTCACCAACCTGCTGGAGAACGCACGGCGCTACGCGCGCCCGCCAGGACAGGACCATGCCGATGTCGAGATCAGCTTCCTGCGACGCACGTCCGAGGTGGCGATGACGGTTCGCGACCACGGGCCCGGCGTGCCCGAGGACCAGCTCCCGCAGCTCACGCGGCCGTTTTTCCGCGGCGACACCGCGCGCACCGCCGGCAAGGGAACGGGCCTCGGGCTGGCCATCGTCGAGCGCACGGTGGCGCGCATGCACGGGCGCCTCGACATCGTCAACGCGCCCGGCGGCGGCCTGCTGGTGCGCGTTTGGCTGCCGCGCGACCCCGGCGACCTGCTAGGCGCGGTGCCGGCCTGAGGCGCGCTGGCGGGCCGTGGCCTGCGCGCGCAGGCGTCGCGCCTGCTTGGGGTCGACCCGCAACGCGCGGGTGATGTCCACGCGGTCTCCGTCGCGCAGCATGCCTGCGGGGTCGCACAGGCGGCCGAACACGGCCAGCCGAAGCTCGGCCCCGGTGCCCTGCCAGCGCGCCGAGCCGAGCATCGGCTCCAGCCCGCTGGCGCGCACGGCATCGCCGGCAGTGGCGCCCGCCGGCAGGCTCAGCTCGCGCAGCCAGCAGCGGCCCTGCTCGTCCTGCCAGAACACGCTGACGCGCAGCGCTGGCGGCGCCGGCGCTTCGTGCATGCCGGTCATGTGGCCGAGCTCCCGTACACCTGCTCGGCACGGTGCACGAAGGATTCGACGAAGGTCTTCGCGATATGCCCGAACACCGGACCGATGACCGCGTCGACCAGCCGGTTGGAAAAGTGGTAGTCCAGCTCGAACTCGACGCGACAGGCCTGGCCGTCCTGCAACGGCGAGAAGCGCCAGCGCCCCTGCAGGTGGCTGAACGGGCCCTCGACCAGTTCCATGTCGATGGCGCTGCCGGGCTGCTGGCGATTGAGGGTCGTGAAGCTCTGGCGCACGCCCTTGAAGTCGATGCGGATGGTCGCGCGCATGCTGTGCTCGCTGGCCTCGTGCACCTCGACGCCGCCGCACCAGGGCAGGAACTGCGGATACGAGGCCACGTCGCTCACCAGGGTGTACATCTGCTGGGGGCTGTACCAGATGAGAACGGACTTGCGGACCTGGGCCATGGGCGAGCTTCGTAAAATCGGCAGATTGTAAAAAACCCGCGCGGGCGCGTTGCGCAGGCCCTGCCGCGGCCTTGAACGCGGCGCCCCCGCCCTCAACTGGATTTCCATGTCGATCGCCGAAAACCGCAAGGCCTCCTTCAACTACTTCCTCGAAGACCGCTTCGAGGCAGGGCTCGTGCTCGAGGGCTGGGAGGTCAAGGCGATCCGCGCGGGGCGCGCGCAACTTCTCGACGGCTATGTGCTGATCCGCGACGGCGAGTTGTTCCTGGTGGGAATGAACGTGACGGCGCTGCAAAGCGCGTCGACCCACGTTCGCCCGGACGCCAGCCGAACGCGCAAGCTGTTGATGCACAAGGACGAAATCCGGCGCCTGATCGGCAAGGTCGAGCAGCGCGGCTACACGCTGGTGCCGCTCAACCTGCATGAGAAGGGTGGGCGCATCAAGCTGGACTTCGCGCTGGGCCGGGGCAAGAAACTGCACGACAAGCGCGACACCGAAGCCAAGCGAGACTGGGATCGCGAAAAGGCGCGCCTGATGCGCAAGCCGGCCTGAAAAAGGAAAGGGGCCCGACCTGCTCGTCGCAGGCCGGGCCCTTCCCGTTCACGCGATGCCCCGCCTGGGGCGGGGCCGTCTCCTCGGCCTGCCTTGTTGTCAGGCGACCTTCTTGTCGAAGAACTGCTCGTCCTCGGTCGACCCCTTCAGCGCGGCGGTCGAGGCCTGGGTCTCGATGGTCGTGGTCACCGCATCGAAGTAGCCGGTGCCGACTTCACGCTGGTGCTTGACCGCGGTGAAGCCCTTGTCGGCGGCGGCGAATTCCCTTTCCTGCAGCGCGACGAAAGCGCTCATCTGATTGCGCGCGTAGCCGTGCGCCAGCTCGAACATCGAGTAGTTCAACGCGTGGAAGCCGGCCAGCGTGATGAACTGGAACTTGTAGCCCATGGCGCCCAGTTCCTTCTGGAAGCGGGCGATCGTGGCATCGTCCAGGTTCTTTTTCCAGTTGAACGACGGCGAGCAGTTGTACGACAGCATCTTGCCCGGGAACTTGGCGTGGATCGCCTCGGCGAAGGCCTTGGCGTACGCCAGGTCCGGCTTGCCGGTCTCGCACCACACCAGGTCGGCGTAGGGGGCATAGGCCAGACCGCGCGAGATCGCCTGCTGCAGGCCCGGCTTGGTGCGGAAAAAGCCTTCGACGGTGCGCTCGCCGGTGCAGAACGGACGGTCGTTCTCGTCCACGTCGGCGGTCAGCAGGTCGGCCGCCTCGGCGTCGGTACGCGCCACCAGCAGCGTGGGCACGCCCATCACGTCGGCCGCCAGGCGCGCGGCCACCAGCTTGGCCACGGCCTCGCGGGTGGGTACCAGAACCTTTCCGCCCATGTGACCGCACTTCTTCACGGAAGCCAGCTGGTCCTCGAAGTGCACGCCGGCGGCGCCCGCCTCGATCATGGACTTCATCAGCTCGAAGGCGTTGAGCACGCCGCCAAAACCGGCTTCGGCATCGGCGACGATGGGCGCGAAGTAGTCGACGTAGCCTTCGTCGCCGGGGTTCTTGCCTTCCATCCACTGGATCTGGTCGGCGCGGGTCAGGGTGTTGTTGATGCGCTTGACCACCGCCGGCACCGAGTTGGCCGGGTACAGCGACTGGTCGGGGTACATTTCGCCGGCCAGGTTGGCGTCACCGGCGACCTGCCAGCCCGACAGGTAGATGGCCTTCAGGCCGGCCTTGACCTGCTGCATGGCCTGGTTGCCGGTCAGCGCGCCCAGCGCGTTGACGAAGGGCTCGCCATGCAGGTCGCGCCACAGGCGCTCGGCGCCGCGACGCGCCAGCGTGTGCTCCACCGCGACGGACCCACGCAGGCGCACCACTTCGGCGGCTCCATAGCCGCGCTTGACCCCTGCCCAGCGGGGGTTTTGCTGCCATTCCTGCTCGAGTTGCTGGATTTGCTGTTCGCGGGTTGCCATGAGACGATCTCCTGCAAGTGATGTGACGAATGGGGTGTAGCGTAGCCCAAAGTTGCGATGCAGCATCGTTTTATATCTTATACAAGACCAATTTTTATTTCCTCGAAAAACAACAACTTGCGAGGCCCATTCTGCATAGTGCAAGCACTTTTCGTGATCCTGAAACCCTGGGCATTGCTTCGCAGCATCGCTTTTGCACATGATGAAACGATGTTCGCCATCTGAAAAGCCCATGCCGAGCCGCATGGATGCACGGGCAGCACGGTCCTCGGTGCCGCTGTGGGACGAAGCGGCGCTGCGGGCGGCCGAACGCCACGCAGCGTCGCGCCTGGCCCCGCATTCGCTGATGGCGCGCGCGGCAGCCGCGGCGGCGCGCCTGCTGCGCGCGCGCTGGCCCCACGCTCGCAGCGTGCTGGTGCTCGCCGGTCCGGGAAACAACGGCGGCGACGGCCTGGCCGCCGCCGCGTGGCTGGCCCGCCTGCAGTACGCGCCGCGACTCCAGGTGGTGCTGGTGGGTTGCGGGGACCCAGTGCAGTGGAGCGCCGGGCGCCGGCCGCCCGACTGGTGCTGGGCCCTCGCGCAGGCGCGCGCCGCCGGGATCGAGCCACGGCCCTGGTCCGCCATCGACGCCGCCGAGCTGCTGCGCGATGCCGACGTGGTGCTCGACGCGCTGCTCGGGCTCGGGCTGCACGAGGCGCCTCGCGGCGAGATCGCCCAGGCCATCGAGTCCCTGGGCACGGCGCGGCGACGCGGCGGGCTCTTCGCGGTAGACCTTCCGTCCGGCCTTCGCGGCTCCACCGGACAGGCCGCCGGCGCCGTGGTGCGCGCCGACGCCACGCTGGCCATGCTCGGGCTGCAACCGGGCCATGTCACGGGCCCCGACAGCGACGCCTGCGGCGAGTTGTGGCTCGATGACCTGCAGGTCGACCCCGGCGCCGCCGACGCGCGACCACTCGCGCTGTGGGGCGACGTCGACTCCGCGCTGCAGGCGCTGCCCGCGCTGCACCGTTCGGCGCACAAGGGCGCGCGCGGAGACGTGCGCCTGTTCGGCGGCGCCGCCGGCATGGGTGGCGCGCTGTGGCTGGCGGCACGCGCCGCGCTGACCGTCGGCGCCGGGCGTGTGTTCGCCGCCGCGCTGGACCCGAACGCGCAGCCGCTCGATCCCGTCTACCCCGAAATCATGCTGCGCGATGTCCGGGACCTGCTGGGTCAGGCGCGCGACGCGGGCGGCTCGCGCAGCGCCCTGGTGTTCGGCCCCGGCGCCGGCACCTCGCCCGAGGCCGCGCAAGCCCTGCTCGAACTGCTGGCGCTCGAGCAGCCGCTGGTGATCGACGCCGACGGGCTGAACCTGCTGGCGGCGCAGGCACCGGACGGCCAGGCCTGGAGCGCGCTGCGCGCCAGGCGCGCCCCGACCTGGCTGACCCCCCACCCCACCGAGGCCGCGCGGCTGCTGCGCAGCGACACCGCAGCGGTGCAGGCGGACCGCCTGGGCGCCGCGCGCCGCCTCGGCGATCTCTCGCGCGCGCATGTCGTGCTCAAGGGCGCAGGCAGCGTGCTGGCCGATCCCGACGGATCGATGTGGGTCAATTCCAGCGGCAACGGCCTGCTGGCCAGCGCCGGCACCGGCGACGTGCTCAGCGGCGCGCTGGCCGCCTGCCTGGCGCTTGGCCGCGGCAGCGTGCATGCGGCAAGGGCCGCCGTCTGGATGCACGGTGCCGCCGCGGACCAGGCATTGCGCGAGGCCGGCGCGCTGCGCGCCGGCACGCTGCCCGACGCCCTGCTGCGCGCCTGGCACGCGCGCTGAGCGCGCCGACTCAGCGCGCGCGACGCGCGGCGGGCTTGCGCGGGCTGCGCGCGCGCGTGGAACGCGCGTTGCGAGAGCCCCCACCCTTGGCCGTCTTGGTGGTCTTGCCGGCCTTGGCCGGTTTCGCCGGGACCGGCGGCTTCGCCTGGCTGCTCTCGGGCGCTGCCGCGCCCACGCGAGCCGCGTTCGCGCGCCGGCCTCGGGGGCTGGGCGGCGCGGCCTCGGCGGCCGCGTCGGCTTCCAGCATGAAGGGGCTGTGGTCGCTGTCGTCGACGGTGCTGTCGGGGCCCGCCTCGACCGCCCGCG
>JAJZTW010000101.1 GCA_021847345.1 Pseudomonadota bacterium | reverse complement strand
GCGGCCGCTTTCGGTCGGATAGGCGCCATCGGCATACAGGCGCGCCCTGCCGGCCGTCGCGCCCTGGGGAAACGGCCATTGCTGCGGCGCGCGCTCCAGCAGCGCGTAGCTCAGGCCGGTGATGTCGAGATCGCGTCCGCGCGTGGTTTCGCAATGCTCGCCGAACACGGCCTCGGCGCTGACGTAGGGAAACAGCCGCGCGCCTTTTCCCGGCATCAGCCGGCGCGCAAAATCGCACACGATGTCCCAGTCGGCGCGCGCCTCGCCCGGCGGCGGCACGGCGGCGTGAACACGTGAAATGCGGCGCTCGGAATTGGTTATCGTGCCGTCCTGCTCGCCCCAGGTGGCTGGCGCCAGCAGCACGTCGGCATAGGCCGCGGTTTCGGTGTCGGCAAAGGCTTCCTGCAGCACCACGCATTCGGCGGCCTGCAAGGCTTCATGGACCCGTCCCAGGTCGGGCAGCGACTGCGCGGGGTTGGTGCAGGCGATCCAGATCGCCTTGATCTCGCCGCGCCGCACCGCCTCGAACATTTCCACCGCCGTCCTGCCCGGCGTCGCCGGCACGGCGTCCACCCCCCACAGCCGCGCGACTTCGGCGCGATGCGCCGGATTGTCCAGGTCGCGGTGCGCCGACAGCAGGTTCGCCATGCCGCCCACCTCGCGCCCGCCCATGGCATTGGGCTGGCCGGTGAGCGAGAGCGGCGCCGCGCCCGGCTTGCCGATCTGCCCCGTGGCGAGATGCAGGTTGATCAGCGAGGCGTTCTTGTCGACGCCGCAGCTGGATTGATTGAGCCCCTGGCAATACAGCGACAGCGTCGGCCCGGCGGCGAACCAGCGCGCCGCCTGCACGATGTCGGCCGCTGCCACGCCGCAGATCGGCGCGACCTTTTCCGGCGTGTAGTCGCGCACCAGCTCGCGCAGCGCCTCCCAGCCCTCGGTGTGCGCGGCGATGGCGTCGCGGTCGATCAATTCCTCCCACAGCATCGCGTTCAGCATGGCGTGATACAGCGCGACGTCGGTGCCCGGCAGGATGGCGAGATGCAGGTCGGCCTCGGCCGCGGTGTCGGTGCGGCGCGGGTCGACCACGACCAGCCTGAGTTCGGGGTTGGCCTTGCGCGCATCCTCGATGCGGCGGAACAGGATCGGGTGCGCATACGCCGTGTTCGAGCCGGCGATGAAAATCGTCCCGGCGTGGTCGATGTCGTCGTAGCAGCCCGGCGGCGAATCCGCGCCCAATGTGGCCTTGTAGCCCGCCACCGCGGACGACATGCACAGGCGCGAATTGGTGTCGACGTTGTTGGTGCCGACCAGCCCCTTGGCCAGCTTGTTGAAGACGTAGTACGCCTCGGTGGTGAGCTGGCCGGATAGGTAGAAGGCTACCGCGTCGGGGCCGTGCTCGCGGATGACGGAACCGAACTTTTCGGCCGCATGGTCGAGCGCCACGTCCCAGCTCACGCGCCGGCGCGGCGACGCCTTGCCGGCCCGCAGTTCGGGAAAAAGCGCGCGCCCCGACGCCTGCGCCGACAAGGCCAGCGTCGCGCCCTTGGTGCAGAGCTTGCCGCGGTTGGCCGGATGCGCGGGGTCGCCGCGCACGCCGGTGATCTTCCCGGCGTCGGCCTCGATCAGCACCCCGCAGCCGGTGCCGCAATAACAGCAGACAGATGAAACGACAGACATGATGACTCCTCGTCCTGTCCGTCAGCAGAGTCTGTGCCAGGGAGGCGCAGCGTAATCAATTCAATGGCTTGAAGAATTTTGAATGGGCGCGATTCCGGCGATGCGCCCGACCGCGGTGCATGGACGGGAGGGCGTGACGCAAATTGGTGCGTCAGTTCATGGTCATCAGCCCTCACTGGCGGGGCAAGGGACATTCGTCGTTGTGCGGCGGGTGCCGGTCAGCAAGCGGTCGGCGGTGGAATTGGTGCGTGCTTCTGTTGATCGGCTATTGCGGTCAGCAAGTTCTGCGCCAACTCGGGCCGCAATGCGGTCTTGTGCAGTCACCCATCAGGAAGTCACGCCGAACGGCTGCTGTCAACTTCGGCGAATGCGTACTCACGACCCGATTCTGCCATTTGTGTCGGAGAAGAATCAGTGACGGTGGATCCACCGCTTGAATTCGCAGACCCTCAGCAGGTGGATACTGTGATCGGTTGCGAAGCGTTTTTTCGGCGAGAGCCCACGGTCATAGGAGCTTCCGGAACTACGATACGAAGTTACGTCGAGAGAACCACAAGCCCATGATACGAATCACTGTTGTCAGATAGACCGATCGGCTTTCGATGTTGTTATGGCCTGTCCATCATGCGCAACACCCACATCTACCGGCAGATTGTCGAGGTTCCCCATTAGCCAGACATCAAGCTCGTGGCTGACATGGTTTAACCAGACCGTGGCAGGTTGAAGGCTCTCCGCAATCGCTAAAGCCAAAGTTATGTCGTTGTGGTTGCGCGGAGGGTCAACTCCAGGTGGATGCGTGCAGTCCAGAGCCAGTGATTGCGGCTGCCAGTTCTTCAAAAATGCTTCAGTATTAGGTGGCAGGCCAGCCGTGTCGGTTAGGTAAGCGAAGCGCTGACCGGCGCTGTCTTCGATGGTGTAGCCAAACGTAACCTTGGAATGAATCAGAGGCAGCGGTGTCAGCACCAGATCGCCAATCTTGATCGGAGAGAACTTGGCGAGCCGACGGAATTCAAGCAGGCCATGGTTCTTGTATAGGTCAGCGCAACCTTCCGAATCCGGTGGCCCGTAGACGGGGATGCGTTCGCCGATTCCCCACCGGAGATGAAACAAGCCTTGCACATGATCTGGATGAAAATGCGTCAGCACGATGGCCGAGAGGCTGCCGGGCGAAAATCGCTCGGCGAGATCCGTCAGACCGGCATCGATCAAAATGCGCGTCTCGCCTGCTTCTACCAGAGCCGTGCAAGGGCGGCGGCGAAAGTCGGTAACTGCCCGCGCCCGAATGCAAGCGGCGCAATCACAACCATAGAGCGGCACCCCGCCCGCATCGCCCGTGCCGAGAAACGTCACGCGCATGTCAGGCGAACGCTCGTTTGGAAGTGTCGGCGACCGACAACAGCTGCACCAGGCGTTCGCCGGCGACGTGCAATTCAGCGTCGTTCTCAATGATTTCCAGGCGGCCCTCGGGGCGCATGAACTGTCCGGCGCGCTCGATTCTTCGGACGATCTGATCCTCCGTTTCCCGCCCGCGGGCGCGCAATCTTGCGGCCAGCACCTCGGGCGAGACGGTGACCAGCACAGCCGTCAACCCCGGGTAGCGACGTCTTGCCTCCGGCAGATACTCGCGCGAGCCGTTCATCACCACGTTGCAGCCCCTCGCCAGCCAGAAGTTGATTTCGCGGCCGATGCCGTAGCGCAGGCCGTGGCTGTCCCAGTGCAGGGCGAACAGGCCCGCCTTCAAACGCGCGTCGAACTCGGCCTCGGTCAGCGCGACGTGGTTCTCGCCGTGGAGTTCCACCGGCCGCGTGATGTAGCGGTGCGCGAACACCACGCCGGGGTCGCCGGCGAGACGCTCGCGGCCGTAGCGCAGCAGGCTGTCCTTGCCGCTGCCGGAGGCGCCGACGACGTAGAACAGCGTGCCCTCAACCATGGTCGAAGCGCGCCTCGAACACCGGCTTGCCGGCCGAGAACACGCCGCTCGCCTGGGCCAGTCCATTGATGTGAGCGACGGCGACCAGATCGGCGCGTTTGCCTGTTGCAATCTCGCCGCGGTCGGCGAGTCCCGCCGCGCGCGCCGGATTGGTGCTGACCAGCCGCACCGCATCGGCCAGCGTGATGTCCGCCAGTTCCGGCAGGCGGAACACCGCCACGATCAGCGTCGCCGGGTGGTAGTCGGCGCACAGGCAATCGGCCACGCCGGCCTTCACCGCGTCGAGTGCGCGCATCGCGCCGGACTGGCTCTTGCCGCGCAGGATGTTGGGCGCGCCGAACACCGTGCTCATGCCGCGTTCGCGGGCGGTCTGGGCGGATTCCAGGTTGATGGGGAACTCCGAGATGCCCACGCCGAGGCCGTGCAGGGTCTCCACCTTTTCCGGCGTGTCGTCGTCGTGGCTGGCAATGCGGATGCCCTGCGCCTTCGCCGCATCGATCAGCAAGCGAATGCGCGCCATCGCCCCTTCCGCCTGGGCCAGCTTGTTCTCGACCAGCGCATCCAGTTCGCCTTCGGTTTTCTTGTAGGTGCGCGCCAGGTAGCCGCGGTAGGCGGCGATGTCCCTGAACTGCCCCTGTCCGGGGGAATGATCCATCACCGACAGCAGGTGCATCTCGTCGGCGGCCATCAGTTCGAGCAGGATGTCGGGCGCGGTCGGGTCGGTCACTTCGTAGCGGCAGTGCACGCGGTTGTCGACCAGGCCATGCGGGTTCCAGGCGTGCACCGCGCGCGCCACCGAGGCGGCGAAAGCGTTATTGCGCACGCCGAGCTCCTCGTTGGCGAAGGACAGGGCGTGGAAAACCGTGGTGACGCCGGCGGCGGCGTTGCG
>JAJZTW010000100.1 GCA_021847345.1 Pseudomonadota bacterium | reverse complement strand
CCAGCGCGATGCCGTCCAGGCCTTCGAGCAGGGTGCGCGGGCTCTTGAGAAAACGCAGGGCCGCCCCAAGTTTTCTCGACCCCCACGGGGGGCGGGTCGGGCCCCAGGCCCGGCCCTGGGGGCGCTCTTGAGAAAACGCAGGGCCGCCCCAAGTTTTCTCGACCCCCACGGGGGGCGGGTCGGGCCCCAGGCCCGGCCCTGGGGGCGCTCAGGTAAGCTGGGCACGACATCCACGCAGCGTGCCTCCATGAACCCACCCGAACCGCCAACGCCCGAGGCCAGCGCGCAGGCCGACGCCGGTGCGCCGCAAAAGCTGGTGGTGGCCATCTCGTCGCGCGCGCTGTTCGACTTCGAGGAAGAGAACCGGGTTTTCGAAACCGCCGACGACACGGCCTACATGCAGCTGCAGCTCGAGCGCCTGGACGTGCCGGCGTCGCCCGGAGTCGCGCTGCAACTGGTGCGCAAGCTGCTGGCCTTCAACACCAGCGATGCCGAGCGCGACCGCGTCGAGGTCGTGCTGCTGTCGCGCAACGACCCGGTCTCGGGCCTGCGCGTGTTTCGATCCGCGCAGCATCACGCCACGGCCATCGAGCGCGGCGTGTTCACGCGCGGACGCCCGCCCTACCACTACCTGCGCGCGCTGGGCGCCAGGCTGTTCCTGTCGACCAACACCGACGACGTGCGCGCCGCGCTGGCCGCGGGCTTTCCGGCGGCTCAGGTCTATCCGCAGTCGGTGCGAGCCGGCGAGGCGCATCCGCATGAAGTGCGAATCGCCTTCGACGGCGACGCGGTGCTGTTCTCCGACGAGGCCGAGCGCGTCTACCAGCGCGAGGGGCTGCCGGGCTTCACCCGCCACGAGACCCGCAAGGCCCTGCTGCCGCTGCCGCCGGGGCCCTTCAAGCCGCTGCTCGAGGCCCTGCACCGGCTGCAGCAGGCAGCCACCAGCGGCGCAGTGGCGATGCGCCTGCGCACCGCGCTGGTCACCGCGCGCAGCGCCCCCGCGCACGAGCGCGCCATTCGCACCCTGATGGCGTGGAACATCGCGGTCGACGAGGCAATGTTCCTCGGCGGGCTGGACAAGGGGCCGTTCCTGCGCGAGTTCCAGCCTGACTTCTTTTTCGACGACCAGACCGGACATGTCGAATCGGCGGCGCGCCACGTGCCCGCCGGACGCGTGCATTCGGGCGTGCACGACAAGCCCTGATGCCGGACTTGCGATAATCCCCCCATGCACGCTCGGTTCACCCTCCTGAACACCCCCGGCCGCACGTCCCTGCGATGGCGTGGCGCCGTGGGGGAGGCCTGGCACTGGCGCAAGCCAGCCGCCTGAAACCCTCCCGCCCCGACCATCCGCCGCCCGCGCAGGGCCGCGCGGCCGCCCGGCCCGCGGACCGCGCCGGCGCCCCGCATTCCCGCAGCTCCAGGAGTGTCCGAACATGCTGCTGATGATTGACAATTACGACAGTTTCACCTTCAACCTGGTGCAATACCTGGGCGAACTCGGCCAGGACGTGCACACCGTGCGCAACGACGAACTCGGCGTGGACGACATCGAGCGCCTGGCCCCCGAGCGCATCGTCATCTCCCCCGGGCCTTGCTCTCCGGCCGAGGCCGGCATCAGCGTCGAGGTGCTGCGGCACTTCGCCGGCAGGATGCCGATGCTGGGCGTATGCCTGGGGCACCAAGCCATCGCCGACGCATTCGGCGGCAAGGTGGTGCGCGCGCGAACGATCATGCACGGCAAGACCAGTTCCATCGAGCACGACGGGCGCGGCGTGTTCGCCGGGCTGCCCAGCCCCTACACCGTCGTGCGCTACCACTCGCTGGCCATCGATGCCGACAGCCTGCCGGACTGCCTGGAGGTGTCGGCGCGCACCGACGACGGCGAGATCATGGGCGTGCGGCATCGCCAGCACGCGATCGAGGGTGTGCAGTTCCACCCCGAATCCATCGAAAGCGAGCACGGCCACCGGCTGCTGCGCAATTTCCTCGACATGCCCAGGCGCTGAAAGGCCCACGCCGCCATGACCATCACGAATCAGGAAGCGTTGGTGCGCGTGATCGAGCACCGCGAGATCTTCCACGACGAAATGCTCGCCCTCATGCGGCGCATCATGACCGGCGACATGTCCCCGGTGATGATCGCCGCGCTGATCACCGGACTGCGCGTGAAAAAGGAGACCGTGGGCGAGATCACCGCGGCGGCGATGGTGATGCGCGAGTTCGCCACCAAGGTGCCGGTGGCCGACACCGCCAACCTGGTCGACATCGTCGGCACCGGCGGCGACAGCGCGCACACCTTCAACATCTCCACCACCAGCATGTTCGTGGCCGCCGCCGCCGGCGCTCGGGTGGCCAAGCACGGCGGACGCAGCGTGAGCTCGTCGTCGGGTTCGGCCGACGTCATCGAGGCGCTCGGCGCGCAACTGCAGCTGGGCCCCGAGCAGGTCGCGCAATGCCTGCACGACACCGGCATCGGCTTCATGTTCGCCCCCAATCATCACAGCGCGATGAAGTACGCCGCGCCGGTGCGCAAGGAACTGGGGGTGCGCACGCTGTTCAACATCCTGGGGCCGCTGACCAACCCGGCCGATGCTCCGAACCAGTTGCTGGGCGTGTTCCACCCGGACCTCGTCGGCATCCTGGTGCGCGTGCTGCAGCGCCTGGGCAGCAAGCACGTGCTGGTCGTGCACGGCGCCGCCGACGGGCTCGACGAGATCTCGCTGTGCGGCCCCACGCTGGTCGGTGAACTGCGCGAGGGCCAGGTCCGCGAGTACACCGTGCGGCCGTCCGACTTCGGACTGCGCAGCTGCGAACTGCAGGAACTGCAGGTGGCTTCCCCGGCCGAGTCGGTGGCGCGCGTGCGCGAAGTGCTCGACGACCGGCCCGGGCCGGCACGCGACGTGGTGCTGCTCAACGCCGGCTTCGCGCTGTATGCCGCCGACGTCGCCGCCAGCGCCGCCGACGGCGTGGAGCTGGCGCGGCGCGCGCTGGCCGACGGCAGCGCGAAGGCACGCCTGGAGCAGTTCGTCGCATGCACCCGCCGCCTGGCCGGCGCCGCCTGAGCCTGGAGAGCGCGACATGAGCGACATCCTGCAACGCATCCTGGCCACCAAGGCGCGCGAGGTCGAAGCTGCGCGCGCCGAGCTCCCGCTGCCCGAACTCGAACAGCGCGCGCGCCGCCGCGGCGACGCACCACGAGGCTTCGCCGCGGCACTGCGGCGCAACATCGAAGGCGGGCGCGCGGGCGTGATCGCCGAGGTCAAGAAGGCCAGCCCGTCCAAGGGCCTGCTGCGCGCCGATTTCCAGCCCGCCGAGATCGCCCGCGCCTATGCCGCGGGCGGCGCCGCCTGCCTGTCGGTGCTGACCGACCGCGAGTATTTCCAGGGCTCGCCCGATTACCTTCGCGAGGCCCGCGCAGCCTGCGCGCTGCCGGTGCTGCGCAAGGACTTCCTCGTCGACCCCTACCAGGTGTTCGAGGCGGCGGCGATGGGCGCCGACTGCGTGCTGCTGATCGCCGCCGCGCTGGACGACGCGCGCATGGTCGAACTCGAGGATTGCGCCGTCGGCCTGGGACTCGACGTGCTGGTCGAGGTCCACGACGGCGACGAACTCGAACGCGCGCTGCGCCTGCGCACGCCGCTGCTGGGCATCAACAATCGCGACCTGCGCAGCTTCCACACCCGGCTGGAGACCACGCTGGACCTGCTGCCGCGGGTTCCCCCCGGGCGGATCGTGGTCACGGAAAGCGGAATTGCGTCGGCCGCCGACGTCGCCCGCATGCGCTCGCACGGGGTGCATGCCTTTCTCGTCGGCGAGGCCTTCATGCGCCGCGCCGACCCCGGCGCCGCGCTGCGCGAGCTGTTCGGCGATGCCGTGGCTCCCGCGACGCAACATGGGTCTTGACAAACATCGCCGATGCCTGGAAAATTTTAGGTTCGCCTCGGAGGGGTGCCCGAGTGGCTAAAGGGGGCAGACTGTAAATCTGTTGGCTTACGCCTACGTTGGTTCGAATCCAACCTCCTCCACCAGGATGCACGACCCGAGCTCCACCGGAGCTCGGGGGTAGTACAAGGTTTGCAAGGATTTCAGGGTTTTCAGCTTTCGTTCTACGAGTTCGGTTTCGCGCCGGTATGCCGCTTGGGCATGCTGCCGTCGCGGGAGTAGTTCAATGGTAGAACCTCAGCCTTCCAAGCTGATGGCGCGGGTTCGATTCCCGTCTCCCGCTCCAAGCTTCCAGGGTGCGACCGTGCCGAGAGCGGAATCCGCAGCAATACGCCCATGTGGCTCAGTGGTAGAGCACTCCCTTGGTAAGGGAGAGGTCGCGGGTCCGATTCCCGCCATGGGCACCACTTCTTCTTAGTCTCACCCCCACGGTTTTCAGGAGCATTCATCATGGCGAAGAGCAAATTCGAGCGGACCAAGCCCCATGTGAACGTGGGGACGATCGGTCACGTGGACCACGGCAAGACGACGCTGACGGCGGCGATCACGACGGTGCTGTCGACCAAGTTC
>JAJZTW010000059.1 GCA_021847345.1 Pseudomonadota bacterium | reverse complement strand
GCTGAACAGCGCTCCGGGGCTGCAGTTCGGACGCGCGTAGCGCCCCTGCAGCGCCACCGGTGCCGCGGCCGCCGCCGAAGTCCCCGAAGTTGTCGAAGCGGCCGAAGCGGCCGAAGCGGCCGAAGCGGCCGAAGCCGCCTCGGGAGGACTCGGCCAGGGTTGCACCGGCTGCACCGGGGCGCTGGCGGCCTGCGTCGCCGACGACGCGGCCGCCGGCTGCGGCGGCACCTGCGCGCCGGGCACCGAGGGCAGGCCGTCGCGCGGGCCGACGTAGCGCATGGTCGCCGGACGCGGCCTGGCTCCCGAGATCTTCTCGATCTCGGCATCGCTGGGCAGCTTGCCCAGCAGGTGGTAGTCGAGCAGCTTGCGCGCGATGGGGGCGGCGGCGCTGGCGCCCCACCCGCCATGCTCGACGATCAGCGCCACGCACACCTGCGGGTCGTCGGCCGGCGCCCACACCGTGTAGAGCGCGTGGTCCAGCAGGTGGTGCGCCAGGTCCGCGGCGTGGTAGCGCTGGTTCTGCGCCACCGTGAACACCTGCGCGGTGCCGGTCTTGCCGGCGCTGGTGTAGGGGGCGTCCTTGAACACCGCGTAGGCGGTCCCGTCCTTCCCGGTGTTCACCGCCACCATGCCGTCGTGGATCACCTGCCAGTCGGCCGTCGGCAGGTGCAGCTGCTCGGCCACGCGGGGCCGGGTGGGTTCGAAGCGTCTGCGCGCGACGTTCTCGACCATGCGCACCACGCGCGGCTCGTAGCGCGTACCGCCGTTGGCCATGGTCGACAGCGCATTGGCGAGCTGGATGGGCGTGAAGCTGTTGTACCCCTGGCCGATTCCCAGGCTGATGGTCTCCCCGGGGTACCAGCGCTGCTGCGCCGGGTTCTTGTAGGCGCGGCGCTTCCAGGCCTTCGAAGGCAGGATGCCGCGCACCTCGCCCGGCACGTCGATGCCGGTGTGCCGGCCGAAGCCGAAGCGCTTGACGTAGTCGTGGATTCCGTCGACCCCCCAGTCGTGCGCCACCATGTAGAAATAGGTGTCGCACGAGACCTCGATGGCGCGGTGCATGTCGACCAGGCCGTGGCCGCCCGGAACGTCGTCGCGGAACTTGTGGTGCCCGAGCATGAAGAAGCCCGGATCCTTCAGCGTGTAGCTGGGGGTGCGCAGGCCCAGCGTGAGCGCTCCCAGACCCAGGTAGGGCTTGTAGGTCGACCCCGGTGGGAAGGTGCCGCGCAGCACGCGGTCGAGCAGCGGACGCTGCGGGTCGGTGTTCAGGCGGTTCCAGTTCTCCGGGTCGATGCCCTCGACGAACAGGTTGGCGTCGAAGGTCGGCATCGAAGCCATCGCCAGCACCTCGCCGTTGCGCGGATCCATGACCACGCAGGCGCCGCTGCGCGGGCCATACAGGTCCTCGGCGAGCTTTTGCAGCCGCGCATCCAGCGACAGCACCAGGGTGCTGCCGGGCGTGGGCGGCGCGCTGCGCAGCTTGCGCACCGGCTTGCCCGACACATTGACCTCGACTTCGTCGAAGCCGATGCTGCCCCGCAGCTGGCGCTCCCAGCCCAGCTCCACGCCGGTCTTGCCGATGTGGTCGGCGCCCTGGTAGTTGGCGGCGTCGCCCGAGTCCTGCAGGTGCTGCAGCTCGCCGGCGCTGATGCGCCCCACCATGCCGATGACGTGGCAGGCCAGCGAGCCCAGCGGATAGGAACGGAACAGCCGGGCATGCACCTCGACGCCGGGAAAGCGAAAACGCTGTGAAACGAAGCGCGCGACCTCGGCGTCGCTGAGCTTGCTGCGAATCGGGATGGACTCGAAGTTGCGGCTTTGCCCGAGCAGCGCGCGAAAGCGCCGTTCGTCATGCGCCGAGATCGGCACGACCGCGCGCAGCGCCGCGATGGTCGAGGCCAGCCCGACCGTCTTGCTGGGCGTGATCTCCAGCGTGTAGGCGGCGAAGTTGTCGGCCAGCACGATTCCGTTGCGGTCGACGATCAGGCCGCGCGCGGGTTGCACCGGCACGATGGCCACGCGGTTGTCGCGCGCCTGCAGCGAATAGCGCCGGTGGCGCAGCACCTGCAGCCACACCCAGCGTCCGACGAGCAGGCCGAAGGCCAGCACCACGCCGGCCACGGCGAGCAGCAGCCGGCGCCGGAAGCGGTGCAGCTCGCGCTCGATGTTCCTCAGCTCGGGGGTGTTCACGAATTCACAGCGGCCGGTTCTGGTCCGGCTCCGGGGCGCGCCGCTGGGGTGCCAGCAGCAGCCAGCTCAACAAAGGCCACAATGCCGCCTGCAGCAGCGGGGCGGCCAGGAAGCCCAGTCCGGGCAGCGAGCCGCCGGCCATCATGGCGACCAGGAACTCCACCAGCCGCGCGGCGACGAACAGCGGCAGGATCTGCAGCGCCTGCTGGAGCAGCGAGAACCACAGCAGGCGTCGGTGCAGCATCACGGCGAAGAACCCGAGCAAACTGTAGGCCAGGGCATGCTCGCCGAGCAAGGCCGCGTGCTGGGCGTCGACCAGCAGCCCGCACACGAAACCGGCGCCGATGCCCACGCGCCTCGGCTGGTGCACGTTCCAGAACACGAGGGTCATGGCCAGCACGTCGGGTACCCAGGGGTGGCGCCCCAGCGGCATGCACTCGAGCAGCAGCGCCGCGGCCAGCGTGACCCAGATGAACCAGGGGCGCACCGCCAGCAGCAGCACCTCGCCGCGCGACGACATGTCCTGCGACGGCGTCGGGCGCGGGGCCTGGCGCCCCTTCATCGGCGTGCCGGCGCCACCGGGGCGGGCGCCAGGGGTTGCTGCGGCGCCAGCACCAGCACGTAGCGCCCGGAGTCGACGTGCGCCAGCGGAGCGCACAGCACCCTGGCGAAGGCCGAATCGGGTTCGCGGGTCACGCGCGTGATGCGTGCCACCGCCAGCCCGGCCGGGTAGACCCCGCCCAGGCCGCTGGTCACGAGGATGTCGCCCACGCGCAGGTCGCCGTCGTTGGCCTGCCACAGCAGCTGCAGTCCGCCCGGGGTGGCGCCGGCATCGCCGACGAGCACGCCGCGGGCGCGATTGCGCGCCACCTCCACCGGGACCGAGGAGTCACGGTCGGTGATCAGCGTGACCTGCGCGCCCAGCGGCGCGACCATGGTGACCTGCCCGAGCAGGCCGCGTCCGTCGATCACCGGGGCGCCCGCGTCGATGCCGCCGGCGCCGCCCTTGTCGAGCAGCAGCTTGCGCGAGAAGGGGTCGCGCGCCTGGGCGATGATCTTGGCCGCCGTGGCGCGCACCGGCACGCTGGCGCGCAACTGCAGCAGTTCGCGCAGCAGCGCGTTCTGGCGTGCAAGGTCGCTCGCCTGCTGCGCCTGCAGCGCCAGTCGCACGTTGAGCTGGCGTTGCTGCTCGAGCTCGGCGCGGGTCTGCGACAGGGATTCGAAATGCTGCGCCACGCCGCGCAGGCCCAGCAGCGGCGCGCGCGCCACCTGGGTCACCGGGGTCAGCGCCAGGTCGAGCCCCTGGCGCAGCGGGCCCAGCAGGTGCCAGCGCGCGTCCAGTGCCATCAGCAGCAGCGACAGCGACGCGAAGAACACCAGACGGGCCGCAGCCGACGGGCCTTGCCGGAAAAAGGGCGGCGCCGAACGCTCCAGGGTTGCGAAAGCCATCGCGTCTAGACCCCGGCCGCGACGCCCGCGCGGGCGCTGCGGCCTGTGTGCGTGTTACTCCGAAGTGAAAATGGTGCCCAGGCGGTCCATGCGCTCGAGCGCCATGCCGCAGCCGCGCGCCACGCAGGTCAGCGGATCCTCGGCCACCAGCACGGGTAGCCCGGTTTCCTCGGCCAGCAGGCGGTCGAGGTCGCGCAGCAGCGCGCCGCCGCCGGTCAGCATCATGCCGCGCTCGGCGATGTCCGCGCCGAGTTCGGGTGGGGTCTGCTCGAGGGCGTTCTTCACCGCCGAGACGATCTGGTTGATGGGGTCGGTCAGCGCTTCCAGGATCTCGTTGCTGGAGATCGTGAAGCTGCGCGGAACGCCTTCGGAAAGGTTGCGTCCCTTGACCTCCATCTCGCGCACCTCGGAGCCGGGGAAGGCCGAGCCGATCTCCTTCTTGATCGCCTCCGCCGTGGGCTCGCCCACCAGCATGCCGTAGTTGCGCCGGATGTAGTTGAGGATGGCCTCGTCGAACTTGTCGCCGCCGACGCGAACGCTGCCCTTGTAGACCATGCCGCCCAGCGAGATCACGCCGACCTCGGTGGTGCCGCCGCCGATGTCGACCACCATCGAGCCGCTGGCCTCGCTGACCGGCAGCCCCGAGCCGATCGCCGCCGCCATCGGCTCCTCGATCAGGTAGACCTCGCTGGCGCCGGCGCCGAGCGCGGATTCGCGGATGGCGCGGCGCTCGACCTGCGTGGACCCGCAGGGCACGCAGATGATGATGCGGGGAGACGGTTTGAACAGCGTGGTCTCGTGCACCATCTTGATGAACTGCTTGAGCATCTGCTCAGTGACCGTGAAGTCGGCGATCACGCCGTCCTTCATCGGGCGGATGGCTTCGATGTTGCCCGGCACGCGCCCGAGCATGGCCTTGGCCTCGCGGCCCACGGCCTGGATGGTCTTCTTGCCATTGGGGCCGCCCTCGTGGCGAATGGCGACCACCGACGGCTCGTCGAGCACGATGCCCTTGCCCCGTACGTAGATCAGGGTGTTGGCAGTGCCCAGGTCGATGGCCAGATCGGTCGAGAAGTACCGGCGAAAGATTCCGAACATGGCAAATGGGGTCAGTGCGTCGTGAAAAAACAACAGATCCGGCGAGGTTTCGCGTGATTTTTGGCACCGGCAATCCATGCATCTTACTGGAAGGAGGGCCGTACAATGGTCTGCTTGGCTCCGGCGGACGCGCGTTGCCGCCTGTTGCACCGCCTTTAGCACGGCCTGTTGCACCGCCTGTTGCCGTTCCCCGAACCCGTTCCCGTCAGGGCCCGCGCGCCCGTTCCGGTCATGCCCCTGCAACCCAGCGACATCGAACGCATCGCTTCCCTGGCCCGGCTGCGCCTGGACGCCGCCGAGCAGGCCGCGATGCTCGAGCAGATCAACGCTTTTTTCACGCAAGTCGTGGAGCCCATGCGCGCGGTCGACACCGACGGCGTGCAGCCGCTGGCGCATCCGCTGGCGGTGCTGCGCGACATGCCCCTGCGCCTGCGCGAGGACCAGCCGCGCGAGCCCGCGCTGCGAGACGCCGCGCTGCGCAACGCGCCGGCCGCGCAGGACGGGCTGTTCATCGTGCCGAGGGTGGTCGAATGAGCCGCGCCGGGCTGGATCTTCGCGGCCAGCGCGACGCCCTGCTCGCGGGCAGTGTCTCGAGCGAGGAACTGGTGCTCGAGCACCTGCTGCGCATCGAGCGCCATGCCGCGCTGAACGCCTTCGTGCACGTGGATCGAGACCTCGCGCTGCGCGCCGCGCGCGAGGCCGACGCGGCCCGTGCGCGCGGCGCGCAGGCCGCGCTGCTGGGCCTGCCGCTGGCGCACAAGGACGTGTTCGTCACCCACGACATGCCGTCGACCGCCGGCTCGCGCATGCTCGCCGGCTACCGCAGCCCCTTCGACGCCACCGTGGTGGCGCGCCTGCGCGCCGCCGGCGCGGTGTGCGTGGGCAAGACCAACATGGACGAGTTCGCGATGGGCTCGGCCAACGAGAACTCGGCCTTCGGCGCGGTGCGCAACCCGTGGGACGCGCAGGCCATCGCGGGCGGCTCGTCGGGGGGCTCGGCGGCCGCCGTGGCGGCCCGCCTGGTGCCGGCCGCCACCGGAACCGACACCGGTGGCTCGATTCGCCAGCCGGCGGCCATGTGCGGAATCACCGGCATCAAGCCGACCTACGGCCTGTGCTCGCGCTTCGGCATGATCGCCTACGCGTCCAGCCTCGACCAGGCCGGCGTGATGGCGCGCAGCGCCTGGGACTGCGCATTGGTGCTGGGCGCGATGGCCGGCTTCGACGAGCGCGACTCGACCAGCGCGCAGCATGCGCCGCAGGACTACACGGCCGCGCTCGACGCGCCGCGCGAAGGCGCCGACGCCTCGCGCCCGCTGGCCGGCCTGCGCATCGGCCTGCCCCGCGAATGGTTCGCGCACGGCCTGGCCGACGAGGTGGCGCAGGCGGTGCGCGAGGCGCTGGCGCAGTTGCAGCGCCTGGGCGCCGAGCTGGTCGACATCGACCTGCCGCGCAGCGAGCTGTCGGTGGCCGCCTACTACATCCTGGCGCCTGCCGAGGCCTCGAGCAATCTGTCGCGCTTCGACGGCGTGCGCTACGGGCACCGCGCCGAGCAGTACCGCGACCTCGCCGAGCTGTACGCCAACAGCCGCGCCGAAGGCTTCGGGCCCGAGGTCAAGCGGCGCATCCTGATCGGCACCTACGTGCTGTCGCACGGCTACTACGACGCCTACTACTTGCAGGCGCAGAAGATCCGGCGCCTGATCGCCGAGGATTTCCTGCGCGCCTTCGCCGACTGCGATGTCATCGCCGGGCCGGTGGCGCCGACGGTGGCGTGGGACCTGGGCGCGAAGCCCGATCCGCTGGCCAACTACCTGGCCGACGTGCACACGCTGCCGGCCAGCCTGGCCGGCCTGCCGGCGATGAGCGTGCCGGCCGGCTTCGGGCGCGGCGAGCATGCCGCGCGCCCGGTCGGCCTGCAGCTGGTGGCGCCGCATTTCGCCGAGGCCCGCCTGCTGCACGCCGCGCACCAGCTGCAGCGCGTGACCGACTGGCACCAGCGCGCCCCCGCGAACTGATCGTTTCCGACCCCAATCGAGAGCCAGCACCATGTCTTCAAGCGCCTTCGGCCCGTGGGAGGTCGTCATCGGGCTGGAAACCCACGTCCAGCTCTCCACCGCGTCCAAGATGTTCTCGGATGCCCCCAACGTGTTCGGGCGCGAGGCCAACGCGCTGGCCAGCGAGGTCGACCTGGCCTTGCCGGGAACGCTGCCGGTGGCCAACCGCGGCGCCGTCGAGCGCGCCATCCGCTTCGGCCTGGCCGTCGGCGCCGTGGTCGCGCCGGTGTCGGTGTTCGCGCGCAAGAACTACTTCTACCCCGATCTGCCCAAGGGCTACCAGATCAGTCAGTTCGAGATTCCGGTGGTGCAGGGCGGCGTGGTGCCCTATGTGTTCGACGGCGAGCTGCGAGGCGTGCAGCTCACGCGCGCGCACCTCGAGGAGGATGCGGGCAAGTCGGTGCACGGCATCGACTGGGGCGGACAGGACGCCACCGGAATCGACCTCAACCGCGCGGGCACACCGCTGCTGGAAATCGTCAGCGAGCCGGTGCTGCGCGGCCCGGCCGAGGCGGCCGCGTACGCGCGCGCGCTGCACGCGCTGGTGGTGTGGCTCGACATCTGCGACGGCAACCTGCAGGAGGGGTCGTTCCGCTGCGATGCCAACGTGTCGGTGCGACGCCCCGGCGAGGCGCTGGGCACGCGCTGCGAGATCAAGAACCTCAACAGCTTCCGCTTCCTGGAGCGTGCCATCGAGTTCGAGGCGCGTCGCCAGATCGAGCTGATCGAGGACGGCGGCACGGTGCGCCAGGAGACCCGCCTGTTCGACCCCGATCGCGGGGTCACGCGGACCATGCGCACCAAGGAGGATTCGCACGATTACCGCTACTTCCCCGACCCCGACCTGCCGCCGCTGGTCATCGAGGCCGAGTGGGTGCAGCGGGTTCGCGCCGAACTTCCCGAGCTGCCGTCGCAGATGGCCGAGCGCCTGGCGCGCGAGCACGCGCTGCCGGCGGCCGACGCCGCCTACCTGACGCAAAGCCGCGCGCACGCGGCGTATTTCGAGGCCTGCGTGGCCGCCGGCGCGGCACCGAAGCCGGCCGCCAACTGGATCATGGGCGAGCTGGCGGCCGCGCTCAACCGCGCCGATCTCGACATGAGCCGCTGCCCGGTGCCGGCCGTCGAGCTCGCCCGCCTGGTCGCGCGCCAGGGTGACGGGACGCTGTCGGGCAAGACCGCGCGCGAGGTGTTCGCTGCGCTGTGGGACGGCGAGCGCGACGTCGACGCGATCATCGATCGGCGCGGGTTGCGCCAGATCCAGGACCTGTCGGCGATCGCCGACGCCGTCGCCGCGGTGCTTGCGGCGAACCCGAAGAATGTCGAGGAATACCGTGCCGGTAAGACCAAGGCGCTGAACGCGCTGGTGGGCCAGGTCATGAAGGCCACCGGCGGGCGCGCCAATCCCCAGCAGGTGGGGGAGGCGCTGCGCGCCGCCATCGACGGCGCCTGAGCAGGGCGCCTGCCGCGGGCGTTGCGCGCCGGCGCCGGGTCAGTGCCCGGAGGACTCGATGCGCTCGGCAGCGCGCTGGCGCGCCCACAGCACGCGCAGGCTCGCGCGCAGCCGGTCGTAGCGCGCGTGGATGCGCGCGACCTCGCGTTGCTGCGACGCGATCAGCTGCTGTTCGTGCGTTCGCTCCTGCTGGTTCATCTCCATGCGAGAGCGCAGGTCGTTGGGATAGTTGCCCGATGGGTAGAACTGCGCGTCCTCGTCGAGGTGCACGCGCTCGCGGTGCAGCACCTTCAGGCGCGCCCGGGCAGCGTCGATCAGCGCCTGCACGCTGGCCAGGTCGGACTGCTCCGAGTCCTGCAGCACGGACTCGTCGGGGTAGCGCGCCAGCAGCGCGCGCTGCTGGCGCTGGTCCTGCAGCGCCTGCTCGCTGGCCGCGCGGCTGCGCTGCTCGGCCTGCTCCTGCTGCTGCTGCTGGCGCGGCGTGAGGATCAGGCGCCGCACGCTGCCGTCGGCGTTGAGCTCCTTGCCCCCGTACTGCAGGCAGTCGGCGCTGGCGTGGTCGGTGGTGACGGTGCCGCCGTGGGCGTCGCGGCAGACGAACACCGCGGCCTGCGCACCGGCCGGCAAGCACCCGGCGAGCGCCGCCCACAGGGCGGCGCGCGTCAGGTGGCGAACTGCGTGGCTGGGCATCGACGAATCCTCCGGAAAGAGCGCGCCGTGGCGGCGCGGACGCGGGCGACGCGTCCGCGGGGCATCAAGCACAATGTACGTGCGCGGCCGCGACCCATCGCAGACACGCCACGTTGCAAGTCTATCCAAGAGCCCCGAGCTTTCGCCATGTCCGACCCCGCACGCGCAGGAGCCTTGCGCATCACCTCGCTGAACGCCAACGGCCTGCGCAGCGCCGTCACCAAGGGCGTCGGGTCGTGGCTGGAGCAGCAGGCGCGCCCCGACTGGCTGTGCCTGCAGGAAATCCGCGTGGCGGCGACCGACCTCAACGACACCATGCGCGGCCTCGGCGGGCTGCGCGGGGCCTTCCATCACGCCGAGCGCCCGGGCTACAGCGGCGTGGCCCTGTACTTCCGGCACGAGCCCGACGAGCTGCGCGTGGGCTTCGGCAGCACCGAGTTCGACGCCGAGGGGCGCTACGTGGAGGCGCGCTACCGCCTGCGCGACGGCACGCGCCTGGCCGTGGTGTCGGTGTATTTTCCGTCGGGCTCGAGCAGCGAGTTGCGACAGCAGGCCAAGTTCCGTTTCCTGGACGAGTTCGAGCAGCACATGCGCGAATTGCAGTCTGCCGGCGAGGTCATCCTGTGCGGGGACGTCAACATCGCCCACAAGGAAATCGATCTGAAGAACTGGAAGGGCAACCTCAAGAACAGCGGCTTCCTGCCCGAGGAGCGGGCGTGGATGAGCCACGTCATCGACGACCTCGGCTGGGTCGACGTGTTCCGGGCCCTCGACCCGAGCCCCGACAGGTACACCTGGTGGAGCAATCGCGGGCAGGCTCGCGCGAAAAACGTCGGCTGGCGCATCGACTACCACCTCGCCACGCCCGGTGTGGCCCGGCTGGCGCGCCGGGGCAGCGAGAGCATCTACGTGGAGCAGCGATTCTCGGATCACGCGCCCTTGTCCATCGACTACGAGCTGGCGCTGTGAGCGGGCCTCGGCACACGAACGCGGCGCACGGCCGCAAGCGAGGAGCCCATGCGCATCCGTGACCTGCTGCTGGCACTGCTGGTGGTGATCGTCTGGGGCAGCAACTTCGTGGTCATGAAGCTCGGGCTTCGCGGCATGCCGCCACTGTTGTTCTGCACCCTGCGATTCGGCTTCGCCGCGTTCCCCCTGGTGCTGTTCGTGCGCCCGCCGAAGGTGCATTGGACCAGGGTGGCCGGCTGGGGCCTGGCTCAGTTCGCCGTGCAGTTCGCGTTGCTGCTGACCAGCCTGAAGCTGGGCATGTCGGCCGGGCTGGCATCGCTGGTCATGCAGCTGCAGGCCTTTTTCACCATCGCGCTGGCCTGGGCCGTACTGCATGAGCGCGCGCGCATCGTGCAACTGGTGGGCGGGGTGATCGCGCTCGGCGGCATGGGGCTCGTGGCGTGGAACCTGCACGAGGGGACCTCGCTGATCGGCCTGCTGCTGCTGATCGCCGGCGCGGTGTCGTGGGCCGTGGCCAACGTGCAGTCCAGGCGCCTGGGCCCGACCAACGCCGTGGCGCTGGCGGGATGGGCCAGCCTGGTCGCCGTGCCGCCGCTGCTGGTGCTGTCGCTGCTGCTGGAAGGGCCCATGGCCGACTGGCACGCGCTGCGCGCGATGGACGCCATGTCGTGGCTGGTGGTCGGCTTCCAGTCCTACCCGGCCACGCTGTTCGGCTTCGGGGTCTGGGCCATGCTGATGCGCCGCTACCCGGCGGCGCAGATCGCGCCTTTCACCTTGCTGGTGCCCGTGTCGGGCATGCTGGCGGCCACGCTGGTGCTGCACGAGCCGCTGCAGTCCTGGAAACTCGGCGCGGGCGCCATGGTGCTGGCCGGGCTGGCGCTGAACCAGTGGCCGGCCATGCGCCAGCGCCTGCGCGCGCGGCGCGAGCTGGCGGCGGGCTGCGCCGCACCCTGATCGGAGGACAACATGGACTTGCAACTCGAGGGGCGTCGCGCGCTGGTCACCGGCGGCAGCCGCGGAATCGGCAAGGCGGTGGCGCGCGCGCTGCTCGCCGAGGGCGCGCACGTGGCGCTGCTGGCGCGCCACGAGCCGGCGCTGCGCGACGCGGTGGCCGAACTGGGCGCGCAGGGCAGCCGCGTGGTCGGCGTGCGCGCCGACACGACCAGCGACGAGCAGGTGCGCCAGGCCGTGCGCCAGGCCGAGAACGAACTCGGAGGAGGAATCGATATCCTGGTCAACGCGGCGGCCGAGCCGGCCGGTTACGCCGCTCCGCCCGGGCTGGCGCAGATCCGCGCCGAGCTGCTGCAGGCGCAGGTCGACACCAAGGTCATGGGCTACCTGCGCTGCGCGCAGCAGGTGGCTCCCGGAATGCAGGCGCGTGGCTGGGGGCGCATCGTCAACATCAGCGGACTGGCAGCCCGCCAGACCGGCAACACGGTGGGCACGATTCGCAACATCGCGGTGGCGGCGCTGACCAAGAACCTGGCCGATGAACTCGGCCGTTTCGGCGTCCAGGTCACGGCCGTGCACCCAGGCGTCACGCGCACCGAGCGAACCGCCGCTCTGGTGGCCGAGCGTGCCCGCGCGCGGGGCGTGTCGGAGCAGTTGATCGAGCAGGAAATGGCGGCGGCCAACTCCATCGCCCATCTGGTCGACGCCTCCGAGGTGGCCGACGTCGTGGTCTTCCTGTGCTCTCCGCGCTCGCGCGCCATCAACGGCGATGCCATCGCCACGGGCGGAGGCACGCCGGGGAGCATCCACTACTGATGGCCCCCAGGTCCGGGCTGTGCCCGGCCCGCCCCCGTGGGGGTCAAGGAAACTTGGGAGCGGCCCTGCGTTTTCTCGTGAGCCGCAGTGCCGCGGGGATCATCTCGCCGCGGTGATCGCGATTCCCCGCAGCTGTCCGGCCATCGGCGTGCCGCCCGGACGCGCATAACGTTGCGGGTCCAGTCGATGCAGCAGTTCGGCCTGGCGTAGCTGAGCGCGTTGCGCCGCGGCCTGCTTGACATGCCCGAAGCCGCGGATGTCCTGCGGCAGCGCGGCCAGCGCGATGCCCAGTTCCAGGTTGTCGGCGCGCAACTGCGGCAGCAGCTCGTCGAGCAAGGCCTCGAACTCGCCGATGCGCGCGCGCTCCATGCGCCGTTCCGCGCTGTGCCCGAAGGGGTCGAGCCAGGTTCCGCGCAGGCGCCGGGCGCGCGCCAGCAGCTTCAGGCCCGGCAGTACCCAGGCGCCCACGCGCAGCTTGCGCGGCGCGGCGCCGCCCCGGCCCCTGGCCAGCCACGGCGGCGCCAGGTGCAGGTGGATCTCGGGCCTGCCCTCGAACTGCTCGGCCAGCGCGCGCGCGAACCCGCCATCGGTGTAGAGACGGGCCACTTCGTATTCGTCCTTGTAGCTCATCAGGCGCAGCAGGCTGCGCGCGGCGGCGTCGGCCAGCCTGCCGTCGCCGCCGAGCTCGGCCTCGCGCTTTCGCACGGACTCGATGCGCTGCTCGAAACGCCTGGCCCAGGCCTCGTCCTGCCACTCGCGCAGTTGCTGCATCGCCACGTCCATGAACTCGCGTCGCGGCGCCGGCGCAGCCGGTGCGTGCAGCAGTTCGCGGCAGGCCTGCGGGTCGGCGGCCGACAGGCGGCCGAGCGCGAAGGCGATCTGGTTGGCGCGCACCGCCACCGCATTGAGCTCGATGGCGCGTTGCAGCGCGTCGGCGCTGACGGGAACCAGGCCCAGCTGCCAGGCATGGCCCAGCGCCAGCACGTTGGCGGTGGTGGTGTCGCCCAGGAATTCCTCGGCCCAGGCCTGGGCGTCGAGGGTTCGCACGAAGTCCTCGCCGGCGGCGCCGCGCAGCTTGTCCAGCAGCGCCTCGGCCGGCCACGGCGCGTCGCGCTCCAGCACCGCATGCGCGGTGGGTGATTCGTGCTCGTTGACCAGCACGCGGGTTCGTCCGTGGCGCACCGTCTGCAGGGCCTCGGCGCTGGCCGCGGTGACCAGGTCGCAGGCCAGCACCGCGTCGGCCTGCTGGGCGTCGATTCGCACCTGGTGCAGGCGATCGGCGCGGTCGGCCAGGCGCACGAAGGACAGCACGGCGCCGCCCTTTTGCGCGAAGCCCATGAAGTCCAGCACGCTGGCGTGGTGGTTCTGCAGGTGCGCGGCCATCGCCACCAGCGCTCCCACGGTGACCACCCCCGTGCCGCCGACTCCGGTGACCAGCAGGTCGTAGGGGGCGTTCCAGTCGTGCGCCGGCGGTTGCGGCAGCTCGGCGGCACGCGCCAGCAACTGTTCGGCGGCGTGCGGCTGCAGCCCGAGGCGGCGTTTCAGGCCGGAGCCTTCGACACTGACAAAGCTCGGGCAGAATCCCTTGGCACAGGAGTAATCCTTGTTGCAGGCGGTCTGGTCGATGCGGCGCTTGCGCCCCAGTTCGGTCTCCAGCGGCTGCACGGCGACGCAGTTGCTTTGCACCGAGCAGTCGCCGCAGCCTTCGCACACGCGCTCGTTGATGAACAGTCGCCGCTGGCGCTCGGGGGCCAGGCCCTTCTTGCGCCGGCGGCGCAGTTCGGCGGCGCAGGTCTGCTCGTAGATCAGCACGGTCACGCCGTCCATCTCGCGCAACTCGCGCTGCACGGCGTCGAGTTCGTCGCGGTGGTGAAAGCTCGTTCCCGGCGGAAAGCGCCGGCCCAGCGAGCGCCAGTGGGCGACGTTCTCCGACACCACGGCGACGCGGCGCACGCCCTCGCTTTCGACCTGGCGCGCGATGGCGTCGACGGTGATGGTTCCGTCCACCGGCTGGCCGCCGGTCATCGCCACGGCGTCGTTGAAAAGAATCTTGTAGGTCATTCGGGCGCCGGCAGCCACCGCCTGGCGGATCGCCAGGTAGCCCGAGTGGTAGTACGTGCCGTCCCCCAGGTTCTGGAAGATGTGGGGCACGCGAGTGAACATGGAATGCGACACCCAGTCGACGCCCTCGCCGCCCATCTGGATCAGGCCCTCGGTGTCGCGGTTCATCCAGCTGGCCATGAAGTGGCAGCCGATGCCGGCGCGCGCCGTCGAGCCCTCGGGAACGCGGGTCGAGGTGTTGTGCGGGCAGCCGGCGCAGAAGTAGGGGATGCGGCGCAGCGCGTCGACCGGGCTCGGCGGCAATTGCGCCGGCATGAAGTCGCGCACGTGGCGCCGGTGGTCGTTGAAGGTGCGTTGGTCGGGGAAATGCCGCACCAGCCAGTCGGCGACGATCTCGATCAGGCGCGACGGTCGCAGCTCGCCGGTGGCCGACACCAGCGGCCGGCCGTCGCGGTCGTGCTTGCCGACGATCGCCGGGCGCTGTCCGGCTGGCTGGTTGTACAGCAGCTCGCGCAGCTGGTTTTCCACCACCGGGGCCTTTTCCTCGACCACCAGCAGCTCGTCCAGGCCGCTCGAGAACTCCAGCGCGCGGGTGGGCTCCAGCGGGAAGGACAGCCCGACCTTGTACAGGCGCACCCCGGCCTGCGAAAGCATGTCGGGGGTGATCTCGAGGCGCCGCAGTGCCTCCATCAGGTCGTGGTGCGCCTTGCCGCAGGTGACGATGCCCACGCGCGCATGCGCCGAGGCGATGAGCTCGCGGTCGATGCTGTTGACCCGCGCGAAGGCGCGCACCGCGTCGAGCTTGTCGGCCAGGCGGGTCTCGATGCGCAGCGACGGCAGGTCGGGCCAGCGGTAGTGCAGGCCGTCGGCGGGGGCCCGGTGCCCGGTGGCGGCCGCCACGCCGGCGGCGTCCAGCCAGGCCACGCGCCGCGCCTGCAGCAGGTCGAGGTCGACGCTGGCGCGGCTTTCCACCACCTCGGACAGCGCCGTCAGGCCCACCCAGGCGCCGCTGTAGCGCGACAGCGCCCAGCCGTACAGGCCGAACTCGAGGTACTCGGCCACGCTGGCCGGCGACACCACCGGCATGCTCATGGCCTGCATCGCCAGGTCGCTCTGGTGCGGCATCGACGACGACACGCAGCCGTGGTCGTCCCCGGCCACCACCAGCACGCCGCCGTGGGGCGACGCGCCGTAGGCGTTGCCATGCTTGAGCGCGTCGCCGGCGCGGTCCACGCCCGGGCCCTTGCCGTACCACATGGCGAACACCGCGGCGGCGCTGCGTTCGGGGTCGGACTCCACGCGCTGGGTGCCCAGCACCTGGGTGGCGGCCAGTTCCTCGTTGATCGCCGGCACGAAGCGCACGCCGGCGGCGTCGAGCTCGGCCTGCGCCTTCCACATCTCCTGGTCGACCATGCCCAGCGGCGAGCCGCGATAGCCGCTGACAAATCCGCGCGTGTCCAGGCCGCGCTCGGCATCGCTCGCGCGCTGCATCAGCAGCAATCGCACCAGCGCCTGCGTGCCGCTGAGCAGCACGCGTCCGCGCTGGGCCAGCAGCGCGTCGCGCAACTGGTAGTCCTGGCGCATCGGCGAGGCCTCGACGGAGGCGGTGCCCGTGGCGGGCAGGGGGCTTCGGGGCAGGGTGGCGGACATGGCGCAATCTCGACCTGGGAATCCAAACCATAGTCTCGATGAGGCGAAAATTCCTTTTCGATTTCGGGCAGAATCCGGCCATTGCGAGAAGAAATTTCCGGAGAAATGCCGTGTCCGAGCAAAATGTTCTCGATGGACCCAGCCTGCGAATTCTCGAGGAGTTGCAGCGCGATGCCCGCCAGACCGTGCAGCAGATCGCCGACAAGGTGGGCCTGTCGAGCACGCCGTGCTGGCGGCGCATCAAGGAGCTCGAGGCCAGCGGCGTGGTGCGCGGCTACACGGCGCTGGTCGACCGTGCCAAGGTGGGCCTGCACCTGCTGGTCGTCGCCGAGGTCAACCTGAGCCGGCACAGCGACGGCATCGTCGAGGATTTCGAGCGCCAGGTGGCGGCGGTGCCGCAGATCGTGCGCTGCCTGTCGACCACCGGCCAGGCCGACTACCTGCTGACCATCACCTTGCCCGACATCGAGAGCTACGAACGCTTCCAGCACCAGGTGCTGTTTCGCCTGCCGGGGGTCACGCACGTGCGCTCGAGCATCGTGCTCAAGGAGGTCAAGGCCGAGGTGCGACTGCCGATCAGCGCTTAGCAGGGGCCGTCGTGGCCTCGCGCACGAACTGCTCGACCGGCACCGGGCGGCCCAGCAGGTAGCCCTGGTAGAGATCGCAGCCGTGATGCGCCAGGAAGTCGCGCTGGGCCTCGGTTTCGACGCCTTCGGCCACCACCTCCAGCCCGAGGCCCTTGGCCATCATGATGATGGTCTGCGCCACCAGCGCGTCGCTGCGGCTGTCGGGCAGCTTGCGCACGAAGGACTTGTCGATCTTGAGCTGGTGCAGCGCCAGGCGCGTGAGGTACGACAGCGACGAGGCGCCGGTGCCGAAGTCGTCCAGCGACACCAGGATGCCGTGCTGCTCGAGTCGCTCGAGTCGACTCATGGCCTCGTCGAGGTCGTGCAGGATCATGCTCTCGGTGAGTTCGAGCTCCAGGCGGTCGGGCTGGATGCCCGCCGCGGCCACCGCGTCGAGCACGTCGGCGACGAAATCCCCGCGCCGGAATTGCAGCGGGCTGACATTGACCGACAGCCGCAGGCTTCGCAGCAGCGGGTCGCGCGCCCAGTCGGCGAGCTGCTCGCAGGCCATGCGCAGCACCTGCCCGCCCACGGCGTCGATCATGCCGTTGTCCTCGGCCAGCCCGATGAAGGTGTCCGGGTACAGCAGCCCGCGCGTCGGATGCGCCCAGCGCACCAGGGCCTCCGCCCCGACCAGGCGTGCGTCGCCGGCGAACTGCGGCTGCAGGTGCAGCAGCAGCTGGCGTTGCGCGATGCCGGCGCGCAGTTCCTCCACCAGATGGGCGCGCGCCTCCATCTCGGCCTGCATCTGCGGCTCGAACACCCGTACCGTGTCGCGCCCGGCGTCCTTCGCACGCCGCAGCGCGGCCTCGGCCTGCGCCAGCAGCACGTCGCCGTCGGCCGCCGCGCCGATGTCGGGACCGTACAGGCTCAGCCCGACGCTCATGCCCACTCCGGGTATGCGCGCATCGGGCAGCTCGAAGGGCTCGGCGGCGGTGCCGCGCAGCTGCTCGGCCATCAGGCTGGCGCGGTGCAGGGCATACGACGCCTCGCTGCCCAGGCCCTCCATCAGCATCACGAACTTGTCTCCGGAGAAGCGCCCGAGCACGTCGCCCGGGCGCAGCGCCTGGCGCATGCGCCGCGCCAGCGCGGCCAGCACGAGGTCTCCACGCTGGTGGCCGTGGGCTCCGTTGACCAGCGCGAAATGGTCCAGGTCGACCATGATCAGCGCCACGAGTTCGCCGCTGCGCGCGCTCAGCGCGATCGCGTTGGCCACCAACTCGCGCAGGTGCGGGCGATTGGGCAGTTCGGTCAGCGAGTCGTAGCGCGCGAGGCGCTCAGCCTTGCGCTGCGCCTCGCGTTCCAGCGTGGTGTCGGTCATCGTGCACACGAAGTGCTGCACCAGGCCGTCGGCGTCGCGCACGGCGGAGATCGACACGCGGGCGAGGATCTCGCGCTGCCGGGCGCAGCCGATCCACATCTCGCCCGACCAATAGCCGCGCAGGCGCAGCGCGCGCTGCAGGCGGGCATAGAACGGCCGCCCGTGGCGCGCCGAACGCAGCAGCGACGGGCGGGCGTCCAGCGCGTCCGCGGCGGCGAATCCGGTGATGCGACTGAAGGCGGAGTTCACGCGCTGGATCACGCCGTCGGCATCGGTCACCAGGATGCCTTCCTGGGACTCGAAGGCCACCGCGGCGATTCGCATCTCCTCTTCGGCGCGCTTGTGCTCGCTGATGTCCATCGAGTAGACGATGCGCTGCTCGGCCTCGCCGCCGGGCGAATGCACCACGGTGACGTCGAGCAGCACCGGGAAGCGGCGCCCGTCGCGGGTCAATGCCTCGGATTCCAGCACCGCATGTTTGTCGCGGTCGGCCGCGGCCTTGTCGCTCAGGTAGCGCTCGCGCAACTCCGGCGGCACGGCGAGGGTCACGGGTTGCCCGACCAGTTCGGCGCGGGTGTAGCCGCGTTGCGCCGCGAAGGCCGGGTTGACGTCGACGAAGCGGTTGCTGCGGGCATCGGAGATGGACAGGCCGAAGCGCGCGTTGTGAAAGGCCTCGGCCCACAAGCGCAGCGCGCGCTCCATGCGCCTGTGCTCGGTGATGTCGCGCGCCACGCCGAGCACGCCGGCGAAGCCGCCGTCGGGTGCAGGCAGCGGGATTTTCAGCACCTCGAGCTCGCGCGTCGCGCCGCTGGCGTCGACCAGGGTCTGTTCGCTGCGCGACGGGCCCGCCTCGCGTAGCGCCTGCAGGTCGCTGGCCGCGATGCGCTCGGCGATCGGCGTCGCGAACAGATCGTGCGCGCTTCGCCCCAGGACCTGCTCGCGCGTGCGGCCGCTGTACTGCAGCGCCCGGGCGTTGCATTCCAGGTAGACCCCGTTGGTGTCCTTGAGCCACATGCCGTCGGGGTTGGCCTCGATCAGCGTGTGCAGTCGCTCGTGCTCGATCTCGACCAGTTGCATCTGCCGGCGCAGTTCGGCGGTGCGCGAACGCACCGCCGCACGCAGCCCGCGAACCCACAGCAGGGTCAGCATGCCCAGCGCGGCCAGGGCCACCAGCGCGGCGGCGAGCTCCCGTGCGGGGTCGAAGGTCTGTGCCACGGCGCCGGGCTCCGTGGCCGGGCGGAGCACGGGGGCGGCCTGCGCGGCCGGGCGTGCGCCGGGGCCGGTGCGTGTCGCGGGTGGCCCGGTCGGCGAAGCATGCGCCAGCGTGGCCGAGCAAAGGACACCCGCCAGCAGTACCCGCCGCAAGTCACGCGTCTTGGGCATTTCCGCAATCAAAGATGATGTATGACCGAATATACGCTTTGCGATTGCGCGAAGACCGGGCCCGACCGCTTTTGCCCGATTGCCGGCGACGCTGGCGGCATGGTCGGCGCTTCGAGCTCGCGCCCGGTCGCGGCGCAGCCCCATGGCCGCGCGCTTTCGGCGGGATCGAATCCTCGCGTAACCTTGGTGCTTTGCCCCCATCGCGCATGCACGCCCCGCCGTCCACCTCCCGCGACTCGCGCTCCCCGGCGCCGGCCGGCGACCCCGCAGCGGCACTTCGCTTCCTGCAGGGTTTCGTCCCGGGCTTGCGCGTGACGCTGCGCCGGGCGGTGGTGCTTGGCACCGTTGCGGGCGCACTGGTGGTGGCGCAGGCTGCGTTGATCGCGCATGTCGGCGCCGGCGCATTGCAGGCACACCCCACGCTGCGCCGAGCGCTTCCGTGGCTGCTCGGCCTGCTGCCTGTGTTCGCGCTGCGATTCGCGCTGGTTCGCGCGTCCGAGCGCGTGGCGTTCGGTGCCGGCGCCGGGTTGCGCCGGCGCTTGCGCAACGAGCTGCTCTCCCACCTGCAGAGCCTGGGGCCGCTGTGGCTGCGCGGAGCCGAGCGCGGGGACCTGCTCAACAGCCTGGTCAACGGCATCGAGGCGCTGGAAGCCTATTTCGCGCGCTACCTGCCGACCGCGCGCGTGACCGCGCTGGTGCCGGCGGCGATCCTGCTGGCGGTGTTCCCGGTGGACTGGGTGTCGGGCCTGGTGCTGTTGCTGACGGCGCCATTGATCCCGCTGTTCATGTGGCTGATCGGTCGGGGCGCCGAGGACCTGAACCAGCAGCAATGGCTGCGCCTGGCGCGCCTGTCGGCGCGCTTTCTCGACACCCTGCAGGGCCTGGCCACGCTCAAGCTGCTGGGCGCCAGCCGGCGCGAGGCGGCGGTGGTCGAGCAGGTGTCGGAGGACTATCGCGCGGCGACCATGCGCGTGTTGCGCGTGGCCTTCCTGTCGTCGGTGGTGCTGGAGTTCCTGTCCACCGTCAGCATCGCGCTGGTGGCGGTGCTGGTGGGGTTCCGGCTGCTCGACGGGCGCATGCAGTTCGAGCAGGGTTTTTTCGTGCTGCTGCTGGCGCCCGAGTTCTACGCGCCGTTGCGCGCGCTGGGCAGCGTGTACCACTTGCGCATGGGGGCCATCGGCGCCGCGCAGCGCATCCGCCCGCTGCTCGAGCTGCCGCTCGCCGAGCCGCGCCGGGCAGGCGTGCCGCCGCCGACGGCGCCTGCCGAGATCGTGTTCGACGACGTGCGCTTCGCCTACGCCGACGGGCGCGAGGCCCTGCGTGGCTGCAGCCTGCGCCTGCCCGCCGGCCGGGTCACCGCGGTGGTCGGCGAGAGCGGGTCGGGCAAGTCGACGCTGATCGGCCTGCTGCTCGGCCTGGCCGCGCCGCAGCATGGCAGCATCCGGATCGACGGCGTGGAGCTGGGCGAATTCGACCAGGGTGCGTGGCTGCGCGGCGTGTCCGTGCTGCCTCAGCACCCGCACCTGTTCGCCGCCAGCGTCGCCGACAACCTGCGCCTGGCGGCGCCCGATGCCGACCTGCCGGCGCTGCGCCGCGCGGCGCGTGCCGCCTGCGCCGACGAGTTCATCGACGCGCTCGCGCAGGGCTACGACACCTTGCTCGGCGAGCGCGGCGCCGGCTTGTCCGGCGGGCAGCAGCAGCGCCTGGCGCTGGCCCGCGCGCTGCTGCGCGACGCGCCGTTGATGCTGCTCGACGAGCCCACCGCGAGCCTGGACGGCCCGTTGCAGCAGCGCGTGCTGGAGGGCCTGCGCGAGGCCCTGCGCGGGCGTACCGTGCTGATGGTGGCGCATCGCCTGGCCACGCTGGAGCTGGCCGACCACGTGCTGGTGCTCGAGCAGGGGCGCGTGGTCGAGCAGGGCACGCCGCGCCAGCTCGCGGCCGCCGGCGGCGCCTACGCCAGGCTGTGGCGGGCGCAGGGGGAGGACCCGCAGGGGCCGGGCCCGGCGGCCGGGGGCGCACGATGAGCCGCGACGACTCCGCCATGGCTCGCGCCGACCTGCTGCGCCTGTGGCGCCTGCTGGCCCCGCAGCGCGCCTGGATGCTCGGCGGTGCCGCGGTGGCCTTGCTGGCGCTGCTCGCCAACGTGGGCCTGCTGGCGGTGTCGGGCTGGTTCATCGCCGCGATGGCGCTGGCCGGCGTCGCGGGAAGCGCCATCAACTATTTCACGCCGGCGGCGTTGATCCGCGCACTGGCCATCGCGCGCACCGGAGGGCGTTACGCCGAGCGCCTGCTGACCCACGAGGCGACCTTTCGCATCCTGGCGCGCCTGCGCGTGTGGCTGTACCTGGCCATCGAGCCGCTGGCCCCTGCCCGGCTCGACCTCTTGCGCAGCACCGACCTGCTGTCGCGCCTGCAGGCCGATATCGACACCCTCGACCAGGTCTACCTGCGCCTGCTGCTGCCGGCCGGCGTGGCCGGCGTCGGCGTGCTCGGCATGCTGGGCGCCATGGCCCTGTTCAGCCCCGCGGTGGCGCTGCTCGGCGCGGGCTGGCTGCTGCTGGCCGGCGCCGTGCTTCCGTGGTGGGCCTGGCGCCGCGGACGAGCCGCCGGTCGCGAGGCGCTGGAGTTGCGCAATGCCTTGCGGGTCGAGGCCGGCGACGCGCTGGCCGGGGCGCTGGAACTGCGCGTGTACGGCGCCGAGTCGGCGTGGCTGCGGCGGGTCGACGCCGCCAGCGAGCAGTTGCTGCTGCGCCAGCGCCTGCTCAGCGACTTGGCGGGCGCGTCGGGCGCGGCCACCGGGCTGTGCGCCAACCTGGCGCTGGCCTCGGCGCTTGCGTTGGCGTTGCCGGCCGTGGCCGCGGCACGCCTGCCGGCGCAGGACCTGCCGATGCTGGCGCTGTTCGCGCTGGGCGCCTTCGAGGCGGTGGCGCCGCTGCCGCTGGCCTTCCAGCTTCTCGGCGAGATGCTGGCCGCCGCGCGACGGGTGTTCGAGCTCGCCGAGACTGCGCCGGCAGTGGCCGAGCCGGCGCGGCCGCGCGCGAAGCCCGTGGGCTGCGAGCTCAGCCTGCGCGGGCTGCGCATGCGCTACGCCGACGATGCCCCGTGGGTGCTCGACGGCGTGGACCTCGAGTTGCCGGCCGGCTCGCGCCTGGCGCTGGTCGGCGCCAGCGGCGCCGGCAAGAGCAGCCTGCTGCATGTGCTGACCCGCCTGCGCGAGTACCAGCAGGGCAGCGTGCGCGTGGGCGGATGCGAACTGCGCGAGTTGCGCAGCGACGATGCGCGCGAGCTGTTCGCCGTGGTCGGCCAGCACGACTACCTGTTCCACGGCACGGTGCTCGACAACCTGCTGCTGGCGCGCCCCGATGCCACGCAGGCCGAGGTCGAGGCGGCGTGCCGTACGGCCCGGCTGCACGACGTGATCCAAGCCTTCCCCGAGGGCTACCTGACGCCGCTGGGCGAGGGCGGGGCGTTGCTGTCGGGCGGCCAGGCGCGGCGCCTTGCCATCGCGCGGGCGCTGCTCAAGGACGCGCCCATCTGGCTGCTCGACGAGCCGGCCGAGGCGCTGGACGCGACCACTCAGCGCGAGTTGTTCGAAGCCCTGGCCGAGGCCGTGCGCGGGCGCACGGTGCTGCTGATCACCCACCGCCTGGGTGGGCTGGGCGCGCTGGTCGACCAGGTCGCGCTGCTGCGCGACGGGCGCATCGCAAGGCCCGATCAGGCCTTGGGTTCGGATTCCTGAGTGTCCAGCCAGGCGCCGCCGGCGGCCGCCACCAGCACCAGCATGACGGTGCCGACCAGCCAGGCGAAATACCACGGCGCGTAGTCGCCCAGGATCACGCCGAGCACGATGGCCAGCAGCGCGATCAGCAGGAACAGCAGGAACTGCGCGAAGGTCTTCATGGCGTGCTCCGGGGTTCAGTAGGCGTGCTCGTCATGCTCGAGTTCCTGCGCGTCGACCACCCCGCGCATGACCCAGAATGCCCAACTGGTGTACCAGAGGATCAGCGGCACGAACACGGCTGCGAAGCCCGTCATCCACAGCAGCGTGGTGCGACTGGACACCGAGTTCCACAGGGTCAGGCTCTGCGACGGGTCGGTGCTCGACGGCATCATGAACGGGAACAGCGCCACGCCGGCGGTGCCGATGACCCCGATCCACGCCAGCGCGCCGCTCCACCACGCCAGGGTCGGCCGGCGCGCGCGCAGCGCCAGCAGCGCCAGCGCCATGCCCAGGTAGCCGAGCAAGGGGACCGCCCACAGCGCGGCATGGGCGCGGTAATTGCCCAGCCAGG
>JAJZTW010000058.1 GCA_021847345.1 Pseudomonadota bacterium | reverse complement strand
CCTGGGACGGGGTCGAGGTTCCGCGCGAGCCCGGGGTGTGCATCGACGGCGCCTTCATCCACGAGCCGACGAACCGCTTCCAGGAAATCATGTCCTCGGGCTTTTACTTCCCCAGCCTGCCCGATGTCAGCTTCTCGGTGATGAGCAACAAGAACGCCGCCACCGACGGACCCAACGGCGTGGGGCTGCTCGAGCGCGTGGACCGCGCTCGCTCGCGCGCCAACTCCATTCCCCTGCTCGGCGGCTACCCCTACAGCTTCCTGCGCCGCGGCAAGCGAACCCTGCACGGGCTGTGGGACGGCGAGGAGGTGCTCACCCGCTCCAGCAACGACCAGGCGCTGCGCTTCGAGTGGGCCATGGTCGGCGAGCGCGGCAACGTGGCGCGCCCGGCGCACCTGTCCGTCGCGCTGCGGACCCGGGTGCGCGACAACCGGGTCGGAGCCTCGCCCGAGACCTCGATCAGCGACGAGCAGGCCATCGCGCTGTGGGACCGGCTGCTGGACAACGTCAAGTTCCGTGTCGCCGTGCCCGGCGCCACGCCGCAGGCCGTCGCCCGATTGTGAGCGCCGGCGGCCGGGCGCGAATCTTGGTCGTTCCGGCGCTACGACGCGTCCCAGCGCGCCAGCAGATCCGGCGGGATGGCCTGTGCCACCTCCGCATAGCGCTTGCCGACCAGGCGCTCGGCCTGGCGCAGCAGTACGCTGACCGGGCTGCTCGGCTCGTGGAGTTCGAACCACCGACGCGCCTCGGCGATGCAGGCCTGCGCACCGTCCCGATCCCTCGGTGGCGTCGCCGACCCGAGTGCGCCGCATGACGCGACGGCTTCCTCGGATTCCTTGGATTCCTCGGGTCGCTCGCGTTGCGCCGCGGCGACTCGCGGCTCGTCGCGCGGCTCCGCGGCAGGGTCGGGTGCGCGGCTCGAGGAGTCGGTCTCGGACGGCGGCTGGCCGACGCCCGCCATCGGTCCCTCGGTCAGGTCCGGCTCGGCGAAGACTTCGAGCAGGCGCTGCAGCGCGCCCAGGTCGGGAGCGTGCGGGCCCAGGTGCTCGCCCGCCCACGACGCGATGTCGTGCAAGGCCTGGTTCGCCCGGTGCAGCGCGAGGCAGCGCGCATCGCCATCGCGCCAGGCCCGCAGCAAGCGGGCACGAGACTCCTGGCGCGCGGCGTCGTCGCCGGCTTCGGCTCGCTCGACGTCGCGCACTGTGCGCGCCTCGCCGCCGCTGCCGAAGGCGACGACGTCGCGCACATCGGCAAGCAGGGTCTCGGGGTCGGCCAGCGCAGCCAGCGAGTTGGCCCGTACGGCCGGGTCGGTCTCGCCTTCCACCTGGATCTGCGGATGCACATGCGCACTCAGTGCCTGCAACACGCGCTGCATCACCCGCAGGCCCTGTTCCAGTCCGTCGGCGCCGCAGGCGTGCACCCGGCAGCGCAGCCACCATACGAGCAGCGTGATGTCGCGGCTGCGGCGCAGCAGGTCTCGACATTCGCGCTCCAGCTCGGGCCACGCCGGCGCGTCGCGGCGCTGCCTGAAGTCGCCATACTGCACCTCGACCGATGGCATCATGCGTGCGCCCAGCGCGGCGTAGGCGGTGTCGTATTCCAGCCAGGGGCCCGCGGGGGCTTCGGCGGTGATCGGCTCCCACCACGCGTCGGGATCGGCCGACGGCGCCGGCGCCTCCGGAAAACCATGCTTGCGTCGGGTCATCCGCTTGGCTCCTGTGGGCCGGCGTCGAACATGCGCTCGGCGTCGATGACCACCCGCAGCAATCCCTGCGGGTCGGACGCCGCGCGCGCATCCCCGAGCCATGCATTGCGCGCAAGGGCATCCGGGGCCCCCAGTGCGGCCGGGCGGGTCTGCGAGGCGGGCAGCACGAGTTCCAGCTCCCAGGCCCAGTCCATGCCGACGAAGCCTCGAACACAGGCATGCACGGCCTCGAAGCACCCGCCGCGGCCGCGCCGAGCAAGAAGGTCCAGGTACTGGCGAAGAGTCAGCGGGCCCAGGCACAGCGTGAATCGCCCCTGGCGATCCGGCACCCAGGCGCCCAGCACGGCGGCGTCGCCCAGACGCGCTCCGCGGTCCTCCGCGCCCAGGCGGGACTGCTCGGCGGGATCCACCGCCAGCCACTGCAGCGTGAACTCGCGCAGGCTCACCGGGATGCGAAAAAAATCCTGCAGCGCCACGCACAGGCCCCGCGGGTCGCGCGCACGCCGCAGGCGATGCGCCGCGCTGGCCCACCGCGCATGCGTCGGCCAGGCCGATTCGGGCCGGCTCATCGGCTCCCCGACGAGGCTGCAGATGTAGCGCGTGAACACCTCGCTGTCGCGGCGATCGAGCCCGGCCGCGGCCTGCGCCTGCGACCAGGCGCGGTACAGCAGCGTGATCGCGCGGTGATGGAACAGATCGAGGAAGTCGCCCAGCGCAGCGTCCCGTGCGGTGTGCAGTCGCTCGTGCGCGAACTCGGTGAAGTGCAGCGGCAAGGACCCGTTGGGGCCCAGCATGCCGAGGCCGAACACCGTCACCCGGCAGCCCCGGCCCGCCGGGTCGACGCGCGCGATCTCGCGCGGGGCGAAGGCCAGGGTCGGCGCCTGGCCCAGGCGCACGTGCTCCTGGCACGGAGACAGCGCGTGCCCAGGCGCGGGTGCGCTCGGCGCTGCCGCGGCCATGCGCCGCAGCAACGCGAACAGTTCATGGCGCCAGGGCTGTTCGTGCGCCAGGCGCAGCCAGTCGGCAAGGCCCTGGTCGCCGAGTGGTCGGGGCCCGGGTGCCCGGGCTGCCTGCGAGCCGGGCTTCATGCCGAGCCTCGCTCACCCATGCGCACCGGGCCACACCAGATCTCGCCACGCTGCGCCGACTGCAGCGTGGTCTGCGAGCCGTTGTTGATCGGCGCGTAATGGTGAAGCACCCGGTCGAGGACCATGCCGAGCAACAGCGGGCTGCCGGGAGCGAAGGCGTCGTCGTCGAACTCGAGCTGGTATTGCAGCGTGCGCCCGAACACCTGCGGGCCGGGACGTGGCAGGCGCCGAGTCGCGGCGCGCAGGTGCGCGCGCACCAGCCCGTCGACGTGGCGCGACGTGACGCAGTCGCCGGCCGGCGCGAACAGGCTCAGCCACTCGCGCATCGCCAGCGCCGCGTCTGCGGCTTCGAGCTCGGCCAGCGGCAGGTGATGCGCCGCGAGCAGGCGAATCAGGTTCCACGCGCCATGTTCCAGCGCCAGCGGCGGGCGCGGCGGCGCGGGCGCACCCAGCAGCTGCGCTGCGGCCACCCCGCGCGCAGTCACCCCGAGCCCATGCGCGCCGGCGCCGCCATGCCCCAGCCACAAGGGCAGATCGCGATTGCTGCACCAGGCCTTTACCGAGGCCTGCTCGGCGTCGACGGAATACGGCGCATCGAACTGGTCGACCAGACTGACGAACACTTCGGTTCCCACATAGGGCGCGCGGCTTCCCCAGCGGCGCGCGGCCTGCGACAGGACCCGCGGCTCGCGGCGCAGCGAGAAATAGCGTCCATGGTCGGCGCCATCGCGACGCAGCGTCTGGTACAGCGGGCGGAAGGTTTCGCACAGGCCGCTGGAACGATGGTGCAGTTGCAGCTCGTCGATGATCCAGACTTCATGGTCCAACGGGCGTGCGCGGTCGACCACGACCTGGAATTCGGTTCGCTCCGGGATCAGGCGCAGGCGATCGGTGCGCGTCTCGAACAGGTTGATCACCGGTACGCCGAACAGCGCGAAATGCTCGGCCCGCACCCAGGTGCACAGGTCCTGGGGCGCCTCGCGCAGCAGCAGCCACAGGTCGACCTCGGTCCCCGGCATGCTGGCGAGTGCGCCCCCCAGCCCGGCCAGCGTGAACTCGTGCAGGCATGCCGGCGCATGGAAGTACTCCTGCAGCAGGCAATGGGCATGCACGGTGTTGAAGCGACGCGGCAGCAGGCCCCGCGCGCCATCCAGGCCGTCGTGGCGCACTGCGGCCGAGCCGAGGCATCGAGCCTCGGCCGGGCTCCCCGCAGGCGACAACGCGCAGGCCACGAATCCGGCGTGCAGCAACTCGAACAGCCGCGAAGCCATGCACGGGTCGCCACACAGATGCATGGGCAGCGCATCGAGCCCGCGCAGCCCCCGCAGGCTCCACGGAGACACGGCGCCCAGGCGCAGACGCAGGCAGGCCCGCGCCCTCCCCGCGATGCGCGCCGCGGCACCCGCCAGCACGCCCGGGATCAGCGGCAGCAGCTCGGCCTGCGCCAGGCGCAAGGGCCACAGCGTCAGGTCTCGCGTGGTTCGCCATTGCACGGGGGTCTGCGCATGCTCGGCAATGTGCGACCACAGCGCCGTGTGTGCCGGAACGCGCAGGCCTTCGGCCAGCTGCTCGCAGGATGCGTCGGGGTCGAGCCGAGCCACGCCCATCGACGGCACCGGCGCGACGAAGCCGGGATGCAGCACCTCGAGCAGGCGCTGTGCAAGGCGCGGAAACTCGGCGTCGAGCTTGATCCTGGTGCGCGCCGACAACAGGCAGAAGGCTTCGATCAGGCGCTCGACATAGGGGTCCGCGACGCCGTGCGCGCCGAGATCGAGGTGCGCCGCGACGTCCGGATGCGCACGCGCGAACTCGACGGCGCTGTCGCGCATGTACTGCAGTTCCTGGTTGAAGTACTCGAGCAGGCGAGGGTGCATCACGGCTCCATCGGCCCGCGGCGCGGGGCGACCGGCGAACCCGGCACGTCCAGGCGCAGGTGCCGGGTCTCGAGGTCGAGCGTGGACTGCACGCGAAAGGCCAGGGCCTGCGGCAGGTCGTGGATCAGCCCGTCGATCGCGAAGCGCAGCAGGTTGTGCCGAGGCCGGCCCGGCGGATCCTGCAACGGCAGAACGTTCAGGGATCCGGCGACGATGCGTGGCTCGAAGCGCTCGATCGCGCGTCGAATTCCCGCCTCGATGCGCTGCCAGGTATCGCGGCCGAGGAACACCCCGGCCGGAGCCCAGGCACCGTAGTTCCAGCAGGAACCGGCAGCTGCGACATCGGCAAGCGGATCCAGCAGATGCTCGTGGTTCGGGGTGTTGAGCAGCGATTGCAGGTCGCGCAGCACGCACGCGCGCAACTGCTCGCGCTGCTCGCGCAGCGAAGGCGCAGGCCGTCGGGGCGGGGCGCACAGTCGATCGAACAGGCTCGGCAGTACGCGTCGCGCCGACGGCGGCGCGGTCTGCGAGCCCAGCCAGTGCGGAGCCTGCTGCTGGCCCGGCGCATCGGGCCCGGCCCGGGGATCGCCGCCTGCGCGGCTCGCGGGAGATGTCAGCGAGGGCATGAGAATCCTTCCAGCACACCGGGCCTCCAGGGGTTGGGCTCGGCCCCGCCCACGTGCAGCACGACGCCGCGCCCCGGGGCGCCGAACTCGACGTCCACTCCGTCGCCGGCGCTCGCCGGGCGGCGCCTTCCGTGCGCCAGCACATGCATCCAGGCCCAGGGCCCCTGCGCGGAGTACTCGATGGGCGCGGCGCCGTCGCCGGGCTCCAGGCGCAGGCTGGCCCCGGTCGCTGGCCGTGGCCCCGGCCATCGCGCCGGCCACGCCTGAACCGGCCCATGCGCGTAGCGCATGGCCTGCCCGTCGACCTGCAGGCGCAACATGGTCAGCCCCGGGTCCATCGACGGCACGCTGACGTCGAAGCCCCAGCCCGGCGCGGCGCCGTCGTGGCGCCACAGCGCGCTGCGGATGCGGGCAATGCGGGCGAAGGCGTCGGGATCGGGGCCTGCCCGGGCCAGCATGCGCAGCAGTTCCTGCGCAGCCTGGGCGGACAGGGCGTCGCCATTCGGCGGCGGCGCCACGCCGTCGCCGCCCGTGGCCGGAGCGGCGCGATAGCGCCAGGGCCTGCGCGAGACATCGACCCAGGGCTTGAGGTAGGCGTCGAAATAGCGCTGCGCGCTGCCGCCCGGGCCGAAAAAGCCGGCGAAGTCATCGATGTTGGCGTCCGCCCCGCCGCGACTCAGCGGGAAGTGGCCGGCAAGGCCGCGCGCGCAGACTGCCGCGACCTGCTCCTGGAAAGCGCCCGCGATGCGCGCGAACTCCTGCTCGGCCTGCTTGCGGGCCAGGCCGCTGCCGGCACCCAGCACGCGTTGCGCGGTATCGTCGGCCAGGGCGGTCACCACATTGCCCACGGGCGCCGGCAGGGAGCCGGCCTGGGCGATCAGGCGCGCACGCGCCTGGGCAAGCGCGTCCGACCCCGCCTGCCCGGCGGAGATCTCGGTGGCCTGCAGGCTCGCCGCCGTGGCGTAGGCGTCCAGCGCCTGGCGCAGGCCGTGCAGCGCCTGGCCGTCGGGGTCGCTGCCACTGAACGCGCGCAGCGCCAGCAGGCCCTGCGCCACGGGGTCGTCCTGCGCGGTCTCGCTGGTCTGCAAGGGCTTCAGCTCGTTCCAGACCCTGCGCACCAGGTCGAGCAGCGGGGAGTCCTGCGCGGCCATCGCACGCAACAGCTGCAGCTGCTGTTCCAGCCCAGGCATCGGCACCGGGCGAATGTCACCGAGAAAGGCCATCCATTGGCGGGCGTACTCGAGCCAGTAGGCGTGTCGCAACTCCTCGGCCAGCGCGTCGGCGGATGCGCTCGGCGGCGCTTCGCCGACCAGCCAGGCGTCCTCGGCCGCTGCGCGCTCGGCGAGTTCCGGCAGACGCGCGCGCAGCAGCGCGTTCCAGGCTCGCTCGCCATACCAGCCGGCGACACCGTCGTCGGCGGCTCGCCCGGAAGCACGCTCGAAGCTGCGCCGGGGCTGCCCGGCCTGCAGCGCCGCGAGGCTGAAATCGGCCGGCTCCTGGGTCGCCGGCGCCCGCGTGCGCGCCAGGTGCCACAGGCGCTGCCCGCGCGGCCAGCGCAGCAGCCAGTCGCGCACCCGCCGCACCAGCGCGTCGTCCAGCGCCGAGCGATCCTGCAGGACGCCGACAGGATGCTCCAGCGCCCGGGTCGTTTCCTGGCCGGCATCGTGCGCTGCCGCCCAGGCACGCAGGCGCTCGGCGTCGTAGCGGCCAGGCTAGTGCAGCATCAGGTAGACGCTCAGGGTATCGATCACGCCCCCCATTCGCTCGTGCTGCATGTCCTGCTCCAGCTGCTCGCGCATGCTGCGCACCAGAGCCGGGAGCAGCAGCGCCTGCTGCATGCCCAGCAGGACCGAATCGGCGGCGTCGCGAACGGGCTGCAGCACGCGTGCCCCGAACGGCGCCAGCGAGCCGGATTGCTCGGCCAGGCGCGCTGCGTCGGCGTATTGCCGCGCCGTCTGCAGCGCGCCCTGCCACGGCGCGGCGGGTGGGGGCCCGGACTGCACAGCGTCCTGCACCTGCTGCTGCAGACGCAGCGCATTGCGTTGCAAGGCGCCGAGCCGATGCTGTGCCCGCATGTAGGACCCATGCATTGCGTACAGCGCCGCGCAGACGCCCAGCAGCAGGGCGCAGCCGACCACCGCGCTTCGCTGGCGACGCCGACGCAGGCGCGGATCGTCCGGGCGCGCCAGCACACAGTCGGCGAGCAGGCTGTCGCGCAGCAGGCAGGCAGCGAAGCGCGCGGTACCTGACTGTGCCGCTGCCGCGTCGCGACCATTTGCGCAACTGGCGAAGAACACTCCGCGCAGCGCCAGGCCAGGCGGCTGGCCTGGCCGGCGCGGGCCTGGCCCCAGTGCGCGCCGGCGGGCGTCGGGCGCCGACCCGGGCCATTGCGCAAAGACCGTTTCCAGCCATTCCTGCACCCGCGCGGCGAGTTCGGCATGGGCATGCGGGAACTCGAACATGCGGCAGCGGCGCGACAGCAGCGGCTCCTGCTGCAGGCATGCCGGCAGCAGCTCGCGCAGGCCCTGGCACAGCAAGCCGAATTCGTCGCGGAGCTGCCCGCGAAGCTGCGGCGCTTGCGGCGCCTGCGCCGTGCGCGAGTCGCGCCACGGCAAGGTGAAGCCCCAGGATGCCTCGCCGAGACCGCCCCGGACCCTGGAGTCGGCGGCGCGGAAGAATTCGTCGAAACCGGTCAGCGCGTCGGCCTTGCTCATCACCAGGTACGCCGGCAGCTGCGTTCCCAGCGCACCCTGCAGCTGCAACAGGCGCCGGCGCACCAGCGCGGCGGACGCACCGCGCTGCTCGGCCGTGCCGCGCGCGAGTACGGCGCAATCCAGCGTCAGCACCACGCCATGCAGCGGCAGATCGCCCCGCCGCCTGCGCAGCGCGTCCATCAGCTCGCCCCAGGACTCGTCGGCGCCGGGGGTCGCAGACGCGGATGCAGGCTCGATCGACTCGGGCGACGCCTGCGGCGAGCCCGCGTCGACGTCGGCGTCGCGAGCCGCCTGCGGGGTGTCGCGGGGCCCGGCCGAGACTTCGACGAACATCGCGCGCTCGCCAACCCACCAGGCGCACGCCAGAGGGTCCGGCTGCTCGAAGGCGGCGCCTTCGCAGCGCAGCAGGCGCAGGCTGGACGCCGTCAGCAACGAGCTCTTGCCGGAGCCGGCGGCGCCGAGCACCAGGTACCACGGCAAGGCCGATCCCGCGCGCCAGGCCTGCAGCCGGCCGCCCCAGCCGTTGCCGGCATGCAGCTGCATCCATTGCCGCTGTGCGGCGGCGGCCTGCGCGACGGCTGCCGGCACATGCCGGCGCTCGGGGGCACTCGGCAGCAGCAGGCGCCGCAGCGCTGCGGCCAGCTGACGCAGGTCCTGCTCGCGGCCCTGGCGTGTCCACGCCTTCCAGCCCAGCCATGCGAGATAGCCGAGCAGGAGCGTCACGACGACGGCCGCGCGAGCCGCCACCGGCTGCAATGGCCGGGCATCGCCCCACGCAAGCTGGGGGCCCGCACCGGCGACCAGCAGCGCAAGCAGGCCCAGCAGCGGTCCGAGCAGCGAGCGCCGCATGGCCCACAACACCAGGGCCCAGCACAGCAGCAGCATCAGCGCCCAGCGCGTGGCCAGCGGCTCCAGCGGACGGCCGCTGCCCACGCGCAGCCAGGGCCCGGCGAGGGCCAGCAACAGGCCCAGCGCCGCGGCCAGCGCCACGGCCCCGGCAAAGCGCCTGGGCAGCGCCGCGAGCGCGGAGGCGATGGCTGGCTTGATCGGCATGGCTGCGCCCTCACGAACCGGCGTCGGGCAGGACGATTTCCACGCGCCGGTTGCGCGCGCGTCCCGCCGCCGTGGTGTTGTCGCCCAGCGGGTCGGCAGGCCCGCGTCCCTGCGCGTCGATGCGCCACCGCTCGACACCCATGCGCCGCAGTTGCGCGGCGACCTCGTCGGCCCGCCCGCGCGACAGCGCCTGGTTGGAAGCTGCGCCGCCCGGCCCCTTGGGCGTGTCGTCGGTGTAGCCGACGACTTTCACATGCGCGCCGCTGTTGCGCAGGGCTTGCGCAAGCTCGCGCAGCGAGGGCAGCATGTGCGGGCGCAGCGCGGTGCTGCCGGTTTCGAACATGCGGTCCGCGGCGAAGCGAATGCGCCACGCCGACCCTTCGCGCACCAGCTGCCACGGGCCGCCTCGCGGCGGCGCCTGCAGCCAGGCCCTCGGGTCGGCAGCGACCGGTGCGCCCGCGCGCTGCCGCAGCTCGGTATCGATCGATGCGCGCAGGCCGAGCAGGTTTTCGCGCAGCTGCCGCGAAGGCCGCTCCAGGCGCGTGCCCCAGAGCCACGCGCAGGCCAGTGCAACCAGCACCATCGCCACTCCCGCCGGCAGCCACCACGACCGACGCCTGGCCACGGCGGACGCCGGCTCCAGGCAGCGCGCGTGGGGGGCCAGCTCGACGGGTGCGGTGTCACGCCCGACCAGTTCCAGCAGATGCTGGCGCAGCCCGTCGAGCTCGCGCTGCCCGTCGGGTCGCCGACGATAGTCCCCCATGAAGCCCAGCGCCAGGATGTGCGACATCACCTCGAGCACGTCACGGTGCAGCCTGGGCTGGACGGCCAGGCGGGCGATGAGCAGGAACACGGTCTTGCCTCCCTCGCCTTCCCGATGGAACTCCTGCAGCAGCGCATGGCGCGACCACGGTCCCACGCTGACATGCTCTCCGCCGGCCCAGGGCTTGCAGCTCAGGGCCTCGTCAAGCGCCGTGCACAGCGCGTAACGCGTGGCCAGCATGTGCTCGTGGCGAACGCCGTCGCGGTCGCAGGCACGGCAGAACTCCACGACCTCGCCGGCAAGCCCGTCGTGCAGGGCCTGCAGTCCGCCCGCCGGCGGCTCCTCGGCGCACTGGATCGCCGCCAGGGCACGCAGCAGCGGCGCGGCCGCCTGCAGCAGGCGCGGCGGCGCGCATGCCGCCGGCTCGGCACCCGCGTCGGGCGCGACCCGGGACGCACCGGCCGCGTGCCGCTGGTCATCGCTTGACGCGAACACCTGCCCGCTGGAAGCGGACTCGAACAGGCTCGTGTCGGCCGGACGGGTGGGCAGGGTCATCGGCTGCGCGTGTGCTGCATCGAGGAACCCGCACCCGCGCCTGGCGCCGCCTGGGTGAGCCAGCAGCGCCGCGCGGCATGAACCTTCCAGGGCCCCGCGGCGCTGTGCTCGATTCCGGACGCGCCGAAGCACACGCGATGTCCCGCGGCCTCCAGCACGACCCGCCCGACAGCGTGCACGCGGGCGGTGTGGCGCGCGGCTGCCAGCTGCAGGCCATCGCGGGCGAACACATGCAGCTCGCCGGCCGGGCTGCCGGCGCGCAATACGCCGTCGGCCGCGCACAGACGCGCCCCGCGCTCGGCGGCCGCGAGCAGCACCGCGCCGTCGGCGTGCATGCGCAGGCCGCGCAGGCATCCCAGCTCCAGATCGCGCGCCGCGCTGAGCGCCAGATCGGTACCGGCGGTGATCAGGCCCGTCGATGCCGTGGCCGCAAGCAGCGCGCCTTCGGCGTGCCAGGCCATCGCGCCGGCGGTGACCGAAGCGGCCTGCGATGCGTCGGCGGGCGGCGCCAGTCCGGCAAGGTCCTCAGCCAGATTCGCGCCGGCACCGCGCGGCAGGCACTGCGCCGCGTCGCGCGCCACCGAGCCGGCACCACGCGAGCGCAGCGCCTCGCGCAGCCTTTGCTGACAGGCACGCAGCGGGTGCAGGATGCATGCGGCCGCCTCGGCCGTCGCGGCGGCGACCAGCAGCAGCGCTCGCGGCGCACGAACCGCGGCCTGCGCACATGTGCTCAGTTCGAAGCCCTCGCCACGCGCATCGCCCCGGCCGTATCGAGGATCGATCGGGACATGCCGCCCCAGGTTGAGCGCGCTGTCATGGCTGACGCTGGCGAACTGCACCTGCAAGGCGCCCGCGGTGTCGTCGAACAGCAGGTGGTTGGTGCCGGCCCCTGCGTCGGTCGACGCGTCGTCGCACATCTCCCGGCTGCGCCAGCCCGACACGGCGCACGACGCAGGCAGCGGCCAAGGCGGGCCATGGGCTGCGTTGCGCACACAGCCCAGGCACACCGGCAGGTCCACGTCGCCGTCGAGAAAGTCCACCAGAACCTCGTCGCCCGGGCGCGGCCAGTCGGCGCTGCCGTGGCCATCGCCGGCGGACGGGCGCGCCATGCGCAGCCAGCAAGTGGCGCAAGCAGCATCGGCGTTCGCCCAATGCAGGCGCACCCTCAGGCGGCCGATGGCGTCGGTGAAGCTTTCCTGCGTATCGCCGGGGGTCACGGCATCGAGCACGGTGGCGGTCTGGGTTCCGGGCATGCGCCTTCGCTGACCCACCGCAACCGCGGCAATTCCGTCACACAGGCGCTTCGCCACGAACTCGAGCTCGACTGGCGCCGCGCCGCAGTCGTCGACTCCATTCGCGTCGGAGTCGAAGTGAAGGCGCGTGTCCAGCACGAGATAGGACGGCTCCGGGCGGCGAGCAACAGGCGCGCCGGACTCGAGCTCCGGCTCGAGCTCCAGTTGCACGGTGCGCCCCGCGCATAGCCCCCCCAGCGGCCCGCGACCACGCAGCAGCGAAACGCCTTGCCGTGCCTGCAGCAGGCGCATGCCGCCCAACGCCTGCTCGCTCGCCGCGTCGGGCTCGCCCGCTTCGGCAGCGGGCTCGAGCTCGCGTCGCACGCGGGCGATGCCGTCGACTCCTCGCCAACGGCTGAGCACGCCAGGGCGCGGCGCCGCGTCGGGCGCTTCGCACAGCCAGGTCCCGATCTCCTCGGGGTGGCATTCGGGGTGCGTATGCGACTGCCACGCCTGCACTCCCAGCGCGTCGTCGCCACACACCGCGTGCAGTGACGCCTGATCACCGCCCCAGGCGTGCGCACGCACGCCCAGGCGGGCGAAGGCGTCGAGAGCCTGCGGCCTCCAGGTGTGCGGGCCGTCGCCCAGCACCAGACGGTGCCCCTCGGCGTCGTGCTCGAAGTGGTAGTGCAGCCCCCAGCGCGAGCAAAGATATTCGACGAAGGACCAATCGGTCTGGTTGAACTGCACGAGATAGTCCAGGCGCGGATGCCTGCCCCGCAGGCGAAGCTCCCAGCCAAAGCCGTAGGGGTCCAGGATCTGGCTCAGCACCTCGGGCACGCTGCGCTGCTGGAAAATGCGGCAGGCGCCTTGCAATCCGGCCAGCCAGGGCCAGGCGCGCAGCGTGATCCCGGCACCCCACGCTCCGGCCCCGCCCCGCTGCGACGAACCGACGCATCCGAGGTGCTCGACCTGGCTCACCAGGGCACTGATCACTCGCCCCGACGCAGCGCCGGGAAGGCACAGGTGGACCTGCAGTTCGCGCCCGAGCAACGGGCGCAGGTCCCTCGGCAGCCTCGGGTGGCGCAGGCGCAACCCGTATCGGAACAGCCGGTTGACTCCTTCGGTGCCGTGCAGCGCGAGCACCTGCCACTCGGCGTGAAACCCTGGGTCGGGCTCAAGCGCCTGCAGCGCTGGGCCCTGCAGGCGCAACTGCCAGCCCGCGGTGCTCATCCGATGCTCGCTGCGCCGCTGGCGATCAGGCAGGCGCCGCATTCGGTGCGATGCCCTTCCAGCGCGATGGGACGCCCGTCGATGCTGGCGTGCGAGCAACCTTCGGCAATGCGTGTGTGCCCATGGCGCCGGCAGACCACGGCATCGCCCATGCAGGCGATGCCGCGTCCGTCGATGCGGTCGACCGAAGCCTTGCAGACGACCTCGCCACCGTGATCGATGGTGTCGCCTTCCAGGATGATTCGCCGGCTCATCGGTGCATGCTCCCCTGCTCGGTCATCGGACTCCCCAGAGACGGACCTGCAGCCCCGGGAATTCGACGGCCATGTGAAGACCGATTCCGCCATGGGCGCGCATGTGCTCCCAGAGCGGGCCGCCCGGCTCGAGCTGGAAGTAGGCGTGGTCGGCCTGTACCGGAATCTGCCGCGGCGGCGCAGGCAGCGCGCGCAATGCGATGCCCGGCAGGTGCAGGCGCACCAGTTCCGCCAGCCGCTCCGCCGGTGCGACCTTGGCCTGCGAGGCGAACTGCTGGGCGAAGGCGTCGAGCGCGAGGTCCGAGCGCGCGCCCAGCACGAGGCTCGCGAACTCGGCGAGCAGCGACGGATCGACGCTGGCCACGTACATGCCATGCGAGTGAGGCTGCAGCGCGAGGGCCTCGGCACCACGCCGGACGACCCGATGCAGCAATTCACGCAGCTCGCGCAGCAGCGCGCGAAAGCCCGGCCCGGGGTCGCGATGGTCGTAGGCGGCCAGCGCGCCGGGGCGCCTTGTCTCGGCGCGCACCAGCGCGGCGAGCTCGGCGGCCAGCGCGCACAGCAGCTCGTGCACGCGTTCGGGGGCGACCTGGCGCAGCGCGATCAGGTGTCCCAGGCGCGCCTCGTGGGCGCTGAGCACCTGCAGCAGCAGGTAGTCCACCATGTCGCCCCCGTGCACCCGCGAGTCTCCCCCGAGCATCTGCGCCAGTTGCGCGGCGCGCTGGCCGACGTGGGCCTGCAGTTCACCCAGCCAGCGCATCAGCACGTCGCTGGCGGCGATGACGTTGAGCGGGGGAAGGTGATTCGCGTCGAGCTCGATCGCACCATCGGCGTGCACGGCAGCCACGCGAGCCAGCGGCAGGCTCAGCCAGCCGTCGGGAACCTCGGCCTCCACGAACAGGCGCAGGCGCTGGTGCAGCAGCTGCACGCTGCGGGCGCCCATGCCCACCGAGTTCACATCGCGCAACTCGGCATCGAACACGTCGTAGCGCGCGCCCGCGGCGGGAACACGAGCCGCCTCGGCTCGCGGTGCCTCGATCGGCGGGCCATCGACGCCGAAGCAGACTTCCTCGGCCTGGGCGATCCGTGCCGGCACGGCGAGCACCACGGTGCTTTCGAGTTGCGCGGGTCCGACGGCCAGGGCAGCCGGCGGCGGGCTGCTGCCGGGAACGTCGAAGCTCAGCCCGTCCGGCCACAGGCCGCGGGCATGCGTGATCTCCACGCGCCCCACGGCCAGAGCCGAGTTGTCCAGCCGCAGTGCCGAGAAGCCCCAGAACAGGCTGCCCAGCGGCTCGCAGCGCAGATGAGCATGCCGCTCCAGGTAACGCTCCTGCTGCTGGAACAGTTGCGGGCACAGGAACAGTCCTTCGCTCCAGGCCACCTTGTCGTACCACACCATGCTCGAATCCCGGGTGAATGCTCGAAATGCGCGGCGGCGGCCTGCGCCTCATTCCAGGCGCTGCATGTCGACGGCACGCGCGCGCAGCTCGATGCGCGCGCGGAACGCCGGGCTCGGCAGCACCGCGCTCCACCAGTGGGTTTGCGGGGCCTGCACCTGGCGGCAGACCCGCCAGATGGACTGCGGCAAGTCACGGTAGGCGACGGTCACGCCCAGGGCCTGCAGGCCGGGCGCCGCCTTGCGACGCACCCTGCGCTGCTCCGCCGGACGCAGCACGAACTCCTCCTGGCGCAGCAACGACGAACCGAGGGCCGCCTTGTCGTCGCCCGCGAGCTCGAAATAGTCGGCGGTCTCGAAGGGCTGCGCGGAAGCCAGTTCGTACAGACGCACGAGCACCGGCGCCGCGTTGCCATGCTCGTTGGGATTGACGTCGGTCGACGCGACGAATTGCAGGTCCAGCAGCAGCGATGGCGCGTCGCCGTCGGTACCGGCTCGCCCGGAGGCACAACCGGACAGCATGGCCGACGTGGCAATGCCCAGGCCGGAGCACAGCCAGCGCCTGCGCGCGCATGGCGCGCTCACGGCATGGCCTGAAGCCGCCCTCGCGACGACGCCCGGGGCGTGCGCGTGCGGGAAATCGAGGAAGCGTGGCATGCCGATCAGGCCTCCTGGTTGCGCTTGAGGTCATAGCCGGCGCTGACGGCGCCACCCGAGCCGCCCTGTGCGTTCTGCACCTTGTACTCCTGGGTGACCTTGGCGAACGACAGACGCACGCTCTCGTGGCCCTGCGAGTCGGCGCCGTCCTCCATCGCCGGATGCACATAGGTGACCAGCACGTCTTCCATCGTGAGCTTGAGATATTCCAGCGCGTCGCCTCCGGATTTGCGCACCGTCAGGCAGGCCTTGGGAATGTGCTTTCCCGTCAGGCACATGCGCATGAGGTTCGGGCTGGCGCGGTCGAGGCGATGCCGGAACTCGAAGTCGGCGACGTCGGCCTTGCCCGCGCCGCCGCCGCTGCCGCTGTGCACCGATCCATGCTGGCGCATGCTCCACGACCAGCTGAGCAGTTCGATTTCGTCCTTGTGGTCCGCATCCTGGCTTTCGCCATTCACGCCTTCGAGCTTGAGAAACATGTCCTGCGCCATATCGACTCCTGGGGATGCACAGCGATGATCCGCACGCCACCCGGCGCACGGGGCAGTGGGCGAGGGGCCGCGCATGCGCAGCGACCCCTGCGACTCATGATGGGGATGGCAGCGAAGGCAGGCGCGTGACCAGGCGCAGGCTGACCGTCAGCCCCTCGAGCTGGAAGTGCGGGCGCAGGAAGAACTTCGCGCTGTAGTACCCGGGCTGCCCTTCGACGTCGTCGACCACCACCTGGGCCGCGGCCAGCGGGCGCCGCGCCTTGGTCTGCTGGGAGGAATTGGCCGGATCGGCATCGACGTACTGCATGATCCATTCGTTGAGCCAGCGCTGCATGTCCTCGCGCTCCTTGAAGGAGCCGATCTTGTCGCGAACGATGGCCTTGAGGTAATGCGCGAAGCGCGTGCTCGCGAACAGGTAGGGAAGGCGCGCCGAGAGTTGCGCATTCGCGGTCGCCTCGGGGTCTGCGTACTCCTGCGGGCGCTGCAGCGACTGCGAGCCGATGAAGGTGGCGTGGTCCGTTCCCTTGCGATGCACCAGGGGGATGAAGCCCGCCCTGGCAAGCTCGGCTTCGCGCCGGTCCGAGATGGCGATCTCGGTCGGACATTTCTGGTCGAATCCGCCGTCGTCGGTCGGGAAGACGTGGCACGGCAGGCCTTCGACGGTGCCGCCCGATTCGACACCGCGGATCATCGAGCACCAGCCGTACTGCTTGAAGCTGCGGTTGATGTTCACGGCCAGCGCATAGACGGCGTTGGCCCAGACATAGTTGCGATGGTCGGCTCCGTCGGTGTGTTCCTCGAAATGGAATTCGTCGACCGGATTGGTGCGCGCACCGTAGGGCAGGCGAGCCAGGAAGCGCGGCATCGCCAGGCCGACGTAGCGGGCATCCTCGGTGTCGCGCAGGCTGTTCCACGCCGCGTGCTCGAGGTTCGCGGTGATCCTGGACAGGTCGCGCGGGTTGGCCAGCTCCTGCCAGCTCTGCATCTGCAGGATCGACGGCGCAGCGCCGGCCAGCAGCGGTGCGTGCGCGGCCGCGGCCACGCGTGACATCGCCCCCAGCAATTCGACGTCGGCGGCGCCGTGGTCGAAGTAGTAGTCGGCGACGATGCAGCCGTAGGGCTCCCCGCCGAGCTGGCCGTACTCGTCCTCGTACAGGCGCTTGAACAGCGGGCTCTGGTCCCATGCCACGCCCTTGTAGCGCCTCAGCGTGCGCCGCAATTCATCCTTGCCCAGGTCCATGAAGCGGATCTTGAGCGTCTCGTCGGTCTCGGTGTTGCACACCAGGTGGTGCAGGCCTCGCCAGGCAGCCTCGAGGGCCTGGAATCGCTCATCGTGCAGGATCTGCTCGATCTGCTCGGTGAGCTTGGCATCGATGGCCGCGATCACCGCCTCGATGCCGGCGTAGGCGTCGTCGCTGATCGCCACGGTATGCGCCAGCGCCTGCTCGGCCAGCGCCCGCACGGCCTGCTCGACGGCCTGCCGCTGCGCATCGCTGCCGGTCTGGAAGCGCTGCTCGATCAGCGTGCCCAGCGCGGGCGAACCCTCGCCGAGGGCCCCGCCGGAGCCGCTCTCGGGCCCTGGGAAGACGGTGGGTTCGGCCGGCTGCGCAGCGCTGCCCGTCACGAGCCGGGATGCTGGGTCTGGCGGTGCTTGCATGTCGATGGACATCCTGCGTACATCCTGCGTAGGGGGTGTTGCCGGAAACTCGTCGTGGCGCGGTCGGCGAAACCCGGTGGCGCTCAGGCCGCGGGATCGACGGGATCGACGGGATCGACGGGATCGACGGGATCGACGGGATCGACGGGATCGACGGGATCGACGGGATCGACGCAATCCGAAGCATCGGTGGGCGCATCGCCCATGCGCTGGGCGATCGATGGCGCATCGCGGTGCGACTGCGCGCCCTGCCCGGCCAGCGCCTGCAGCATGCGCGGATCGCTCAGCAGCCGGCGAACCAGCTCCTCGGCGCCCGACTTGCCGTCCATGTAGGTCTGCAGGTTGGCCAGCTGCACGCGCGCGTGCAGCAGCCGGCGCAGCGGCTCGACCTTGGCAGCCACGGCCGCGGGGGAAAAGTCGTCGATGCTCTCGAAGCTGATATCGACGGCCAGGCGCCCCTGGCCGGCCAGGGTGTTCGGAACCGTGAACGCCAGGCGGGGCGCAAGCGCCTTCATGCGCTGGTCGAAGTTGTCGATGTCGATGTCGGCAAGGCGGCGCTGCGCCACGTCCTCGATGCGCCGGGACGACTGCCCCGCGAGGTCGGCGAGCACGGCCATGACGAAGGGCAGGCGAACCTTCTTCTCGCTGCCGTAGGTCTCCACGTCGTACTCGATCTGCACGCGCGGGGCGCGATTGCGGGCGATGAATTTCTGGCTGCTTGGGCTCATGGCGCGGGCGGCGGGAAAGGCTCGGGAACGCAAGCGGCAAACGGCTTGCGCGGCGAGCGCGAATCAAGTCGGGACATGGGGTAGAGTGCGTCTTGCCGGCTTAGTTCCGCTTTCCCCATGCCGCGAAGGGTCGAATGGCGCCTGGCGCGAGCGTCGCAGCCCGCGCGGACACCGTGGCCACGCTGGCGTGGCGAGACCCGCCCCGGGGCCGGCGAACCGTCACGCAACCCCCGTCCGATGCTGAGCATGCCCATGCCCGAATCCGCTCAACGCGACCGTGCCGTGGAGGCACGCTGTTTTGTCCGCGCCCACCCCCACGGCGTGCTGTCGACCCTGTCGAAGCGTCTGGCAGGCGCCCCTTTCGGCTCCATCGCGCCCTTCGTGCTGGACCACCAGGGACGCCCGGTGATCCTCATCTCCACGCTGGCCGAACACACCCGCAACCTGGATGCCGATGCGCGCTGCAGCCTCATCGCCCACCCCTGCGCGCAGGACCCGCAGGCGGCAGGGCGCGTGACCCTGGTCGGGCGCGCCGAACGCCTGCCGGACAAGCATGTGCTGGGGCCGCGCTACCTGCGCTACTTCCCGGAAGCCGAGGGCTATTTCGCGATGCACGACTTCCACTTCTACCGCGTGCAGGTGGAGGCCGTGCGCTACATCGGAGGCTTCGGCAGCATCCACTGGATCGCCGCGGAGGACTTCGCCGCGCCGGCGAATTCGCTCGAAGACAGCGAGTCAAGCATCCTGGAACACATGAACCAGGACCACGCGCACAACCTGCGAGCGTATTGCGAGCATGTGCACGGCGTGCACGCCGACGACCTGCGCATGATCGGGGTGGACGTGGACGGATTCGACGTACGCGCCGATCAGCGCGTGCTGCGCTTCGATTTCGACCAGCCGGCCACCGACGCCGGCGCGGTGCGCGAAGCGCTGGTCGCGCTGGCACGCAGCTGCCGCGCGGCGTCTTGAGAGTGCCCCCAGGGCCGGGCCTGGGGCCCGACCCGCCCCCCGTGGGGGTCGAGAAAACTTGGGGCGGCCCTGCGTTTTCTCGAGAGCGCCCCCAGGGCCGGGCCTGGGGCCCGACCCGTTCCACCTCGCAGCTTGCAGGCTGCTCGGATTCGGCCGGCGCGCTGCTGTGCGCAGGCACAGCAGCTGGTCCGGCCTCATCCCCCGTGGGGGTCGAGAAAACTTGGGGCGGCCCTGCGTTTTCTCGTGAGGCCGCGCACGGCGAGGCCGCCTGCGCGTGTGGCGGCATGAGCCCGGGCGGCTGCGCCCCGGGAACGCGCTACGCGCGCGCACCGCGCGCGAAGACGTTCAGTGAACGGCGGCCAGGCGCTTGACGAGGTCGGCGTACTCGATGGCGCCGGTGATGCGGCTGCCGTCGTGCAGGAACGAGGTCGGCGTGCTCTGGATGTTCAGGCTTTCGCCCAGGCGAAGGTTGGCCTGCAGCGCCTTGGAATCGCAGCCGGCGGGGGCCTTCGGCGGCTCCTTGTGCTCGTTCATCCAGGCCTGCCACGCCTGCGAGCGATCGGGAGCGCACCAGATGTCGCGGGCCTTGGCCGGCGAGTCCTTGCTGATCACCGGGAACAGGAACACGTGCACGGTCATGTTGCCGGCCTTCGCCAGGCTTTTGTCGAACTCACGGCAGAACGGGCAGTAGGGATCCTCGAACACCGCCACCTGGCGGGCGCCGTTGCCGTACACGACCTTGAAGGAATCCTGCAGCGGAAGCTTGTCCCATTGCACCTTCTGCAGTTGCTCGATCCGGGCCTTGGTGACGTTGACCCCGCTGTGCGTGTCCAGGATGTTGCCGGCGAACAGGAAACTGCCCTGGCCGTCGGTGTAGAACACGTGGTCGCCGATGTCGACCTCGTACAGGCCGGCGTACGGTGTCTTGATGATCTGCGCCGACGCGGGGAAGTTGGGCAGCAGCTTGGACAGCGCGCGCCGCACCTCGGCCGTGCCGGCGTGCGCCGCCGACGCTCCCAGCATGGCCAGTGAGCCGAGCGCGGCAATCAGGAAACGTCTGAGGTTCATGGCGGAGGATTCTCGTTCGGGTTGGGCGGGGTCGTCGCTGGGCGACGAGAAACATTAGGGCTGGCCGGGTCTTTCGCAGACTCTCAAGCAATCGCCGGGCCGCCCCAAGATTGCTTGACCCCCACGGGGGGCGGGCTGGGCGCAGCCCGGCCCTGGGGGCGCTGAAAGGCTGTCGAGGGCGCTGCGGCTCACGGGCGATCGGAGCGCGGGGTCAGGACAGCACCGAACGTCCCGAAGCATAGCCGGCAAGCCACTTCTTGATCGGTGGAAGGCGGTCGGCCGCACGCAGGCCGAGCGCACGCAGCGGCGCCAGGCGCCTTAACCCTGGGGAGTATAGGCGGTGCAGGCCGTCGGTCGCCCACTCCAGCGCCAGCACCTGCTCGGCTCGCGCACGGGCATAGCGCTGCAGCACCGCCTCATGCGCGGCGGACTCCGCGGCCGACCGGCTCGACAGCACCGCGGCCAATGCCTGCACGTCCTGCAAGCCCAGGTTGAGGCCGTGCCCGGCCATCGGATGCACGACATGCGCGGCGTCGCCGAGCAGCGCGACACCGGCAGCGGCGACGCGCTCTGCACGCTGCAGCACCAGCGGCCACGCACCGATGCCGCCACTGGGCTCGAGGCTGCGCAGTCCGGCGGCGCCCAGCGCAGGCAACTGCACGTGCACGCGCTCGGCGAGCTGCTGCGCGGACAATGCCTGCAATTCGTGCGCCAGGGCATCGGGTGCCGACCACACGAGCGAGACCTGCTGGCGCCCCGCATGCGCAGGCAGCGGCAGCAGGGCGACGACGCCGCCGTCGGCGGTGAAGGCCTGGAAGGCACAGGCGCCATGGGAGGCGCCGCAGCTGAAATTGCACACCACCGCGGTCTGCTCGTAGGGTCTGGCGCGCACGCCGATTGCGCTCCAGGCGCGCACCTGGCTCGAACGTCCGTCGGCCCCCACCAGCAGCGGCGCGCGCAAGGTGGCGCCGCCCGCCAGCTGCAGCTCCCAGCCCGGGTTGCCGCGCCGGGCCTGCGCGACCGTCTCGGGCGACGACTGCACGCCGCGCTCGAAACGCAGCGCCAGGTCCAGCGCACGCTCGACGGCATCGGATTCGACGATCCACGCCAGCGACTCGACCCCCTGCGCGTAGGCATCGAAACGCAGGCTCGCGCCGTCGGCGGCGATGCGCATCGACTGCACGGCCTGGATGCGCTCGGGGGGAATCTGCTCCCATGCGCGCAGGCGCTCGAGCAGCCCGCGCGACGCCGCGTTGACGGCGTAGATGCGCTGCGCGAAGCCGGCCTGCGGCTGCGGCGGCGCCGGCTGCGCACCGTACAGGGCCACGCGCAGCCCGGCCTGCGCCAGCGCCAGCGCGGCCGCCTTGCCGACCAGCCCGCCGCCGACCACGACGGCCTCCACGACGGCCTCGTTTCCCAGCATGCTCATCCCGACCAACCTGTGCCTAGAATCGTTTCCCTGCCGTTGATCCCATGACCAACCAGCGCATTGTGCCCCGGCATTGTGCGCCTTGCCTGCAGCCAGGCACCCCACGCACCATGTTCCAGCCCCTCTGCAGCGCAGTTCCCGCCTCCTGGCCGCCCGACCGGGCGCTTGCCGACGCATGGCAGCGCGCCTGATCCGCATCGTCCTGGCATCGCTGCTGGCGCTGGCCATCCTGCTTGTCGGCGGGGCGAGCCTGGCCCTGCTGGCCTTCAATCCGAACGCCTTCAAGTCGGTGCTGATCGGCGCCGTGGGGCAGCGCTACCACCGCCAACTCGTGCTGACCGGGCGCCTGCAGCTGCGCCTGTTTCCCCCGTTCACGCTGCAGACCGGGCCGATGCGCCTGAGCGCCACCGACGGCCACACGCCGTTCGCACAGGCGACCGACATGCGCCTGCACCTCGACCCGCTGGCGCTGCTGCGCCGCCGGGTGGTGATCGACGGCATCGAGCTCGACGCACCGCGGCTTCAGTTGCGCCGTGACGCTGCGGGCAAGTGGAATTTCTCGGACCTGCTGACCGCGCCGACCAGCGCGGTGCCGTCGCTGGCCATCCACAGCCTCAGCGTGCATGGAGGCGACATCGCGTTGAGCGACGACACGCAGGACCTCGACGGCCGGCTCAGCGGAGTCGACGCCGAAGCGTCGGGAATCGGCCTGTCGGGCTGGCACGCCGTGTCGTTGCGCGGACGCGCGGTGCTGTCCAAGCCCAGTGCCGATACCCAGTTCAACCTGCGCGGGCAGTTGCACGTCGACCCTGACGGCACGGCCTCGCTGCGCAACCTGCTGCTGCGCAGCGACGGCAGCCTGCTGGGAGGCGCGCGCATGCTCGCCAACCTGCACGCCGACCTGCACTGGACCCCGCCGCCGTCGCGCAGCCTGCAGGTGCGCAATCTGCAACTGCGCACCCAGGGTCGCATGCACGATGGCCAGCCGCTGCAGATCCAGGTCACCGAGCCGCTGCTCGACTGGAGCGACACCTGGACCCGTGCTTCGGTGCTGCAGGCGCAGGCCTTGATCGGCGCCGCGCCGGCAACCTTGCGGGTGCGACTGCGTGGCGGTCCGGTGAACGGCCCGGGCGCCGACCTCGTCGTGTCGGCGCTGCACCTGGATGTCGAGCGTGCGGGCCCGCGCCCGCTCGACCTGCGCCTGCGACTCGGCGCACACCTGAACCTGCCCGCGGGCAGCGCGATCATCGACAGCGTGGACGGCCACGGCGCCTGGGGGCTGCCGGCGCACGCCTGGCAGGCGCACGGGCAGGGAAGCTACGGCGCCGAGCAAGGGCTGGAGCTGAAACTGCAGGGCGCCTTCGCCGGCGCCCCCATGCGGGTCGACGCGCGATGCGACATGAAGCACTGGCAGCTGCAAGCCCAGGCCTGGGGCGGCGCGTTGCAGGCACGCGGCGCCGTGCCGCGTGGCGGCCGGCAGGCCACGCTGCACGCGACGCTGCAGCACGCGTCGCTGTCGCAGATGCTGCAAACGCTGTTCGGCGCCGCCGCGATGGACGGCAATGCCGACCTGCAGGCCGACCTGGCGTGGAACCCGACAGGCGGGCAGGCCTGGTACCAGGGCGCCGGCAGCCTGTCGGCGAAGGTGCATGGCGGGCATCTGCTCGGCGTCGACCTGCGCGGCGCGCCGATCACCGGCGATGCCGCGAGCGCACCCGCACGCACCCAGCCGTCCAGCGCATTCACGCAGCTCGACGCGGAGCTGGCCGTCACGCCCGGACTGGCGCGCCTGCGCGAGCTGCAATTGCGCACGGCGCATGGCAACTGGGCCGGCAGCGGCAGCGTGGACCTCGCGTCGCAACGCCTGAACCTGTGGCTTCATCCGGCGGCCGCCGCCGGACACGCCACGCAGCCTGCCGACTGGCTGAACATCGGCGGAACCCCGGCCAGCCCACGCTTCGCCTGGCAGGCATCCGCACCCGCCGACCCGGCCAGCGCGCCCGGCTACAAGCCGAAGTAGGTTTCGCGCACGGCGTCGCTGGCCTCGAGCTCGGCGCGGGTTCCGCTGGCGCGCACCTTGCCGTGGTCGAGCAGGTAGCCGCGGTCGGCCAGCGCCAGGAAGGCCACGTTCTGCTCGG
>JAJZTW010000099.1 GCA_021847345.1 Pseudomonadota bacterium | reverse complement strand
ACGCGCTCGACCAGGCGCAGAACTACCAAGGCCGCGTGATGCAGGCCTTCAACCAGGCGCGCGACTCGCTCAACCCCGCCGCGCAGCGCCAGTTCGACATGATGGGGCACTGGGCGCTGCGCTCGACGCTCGGACGCATGGGAGAGTGGACCGCGCACCAGCAGAACAACTACAACCTGTCACAGGCTCGCGCGGGCGTGGACCTCGCCGTGCGCAGCACTCTCACAAATGCCGACGATCCGGACGCGTGGGATCGCGGCATGGCCGCAGTGCAGGACGCTTCCGGGCAGTACGCCAAGCTCGCGGGGCTGGGCCCCGAGGCTACCGAAGACCTGCGCCAGCAGGATCTGGGGCAGCTGTACGTGCAGCGCACCGAGCAGCTGGTGCAGCGCAACCCGATCGAGGCGGCCGACTTCTACCAGAAGAACATCGGCGCCATCCCGCCGTCGCAGCGATTCCGGATCGGGCAGCTGGTCAAGACCACGACGGACGCGCAGTACGCGCGCACGGACGGGCAGGCGGCCTACCAGGCGGCCATCGGCCAGCCGGTCGACAACAGCCCGTTGCCGAAGGACGAAAACGCCAGCTTTGTGAAACCCTACGACCAGGGGCAGATCGGCAACATCGTCTCACTGGTGAAGAAGGCTTCGCCCTACGACCCGATCATCGACAAGGTGGCCAAGCAGTACAACGTGAGCCCCACCGAGCTCAAGCTGCGCCTGGCGGCCGAGTCGGGCCTGAACGCCAAGGCCGTGAGCCCGGCCGGCGCCGTGGGCATCGCGCAGATCACGCCGGCCACCGCCAAGACGCTGGGCATCGACCCGAACGACCCCGAGCAGGCCATTGACGGCGCCGCGCGCCTGATGGTCAAGGCCGGCGACACGGTGGGCTCGACCAACTACGCGCAGGCCGACCGCCTCTACTACGGCGGCAACGTGGGCGCCGACGGCCCGAACACCAACCAGTACGTGGACAACCTGCGCGCTGTGCGCCAGGCGCTGTACGGCCCGCAGGCGCCCGCACCGATGACCTCGGCCGAGCTCGAGGCGCGCGAGGGCGACGTGCTGCAGCAGGCGCGCGCTGCGGCCGAGCGCCGGCGCCCGGGCGACATGGTGTACCAGGACCAGGTGGTGGCCGCAGCGCAAAGCCAGTTCGCGCGCAACCTGCAGGCCCTGCGCGGCCAGGAATACGCCGACGCCAACAGCGTGCTGGGCGCCGTGGTGAAGGGCGGCATCCAGACGCCCAGCGAGCTGCCCCCCCAGTTGCTCACGGTCTATTCGCGCCTGACGCCGCAGAACCAAGAGGCCGTCCAAGCCGAGTTCCACCGCAACATGCTGGCGGCCAGTGGCCAGTACACGCCTTCGAATCCAGGACTGTTCAACAGCCTGCAGTCGCGCCTGTACCTGGCACCAGGGGACCCGAACCGCATCAACGACCCGACGCAGATCCTGCGCGAGCTGCCCCAGGGCCTGAGCTACGCCGATGGCCAGCGCCTGATCAGCGAGCTGAAGGAATCCAACGATCCGTCGCTGAGCCCGTTCCTGCGCCAGGCGAACCAGGTCAAGCTGACCGCGATGCGCATGCTGCAGACCAGCCTCAACGCTACCGCGCTGACGCACCCCGAGCTGACGCAAGAGGCCGCCTACCGCTTCGATTTCGCGCTCGATCAGAACATCGCCGCGCTGCGCAAGGCTGGCAAGGATCCCACGGCGCTGTTCGACCCGACGAGCCCCGACTACGTGCTCAAGCCGGCCCGTGTGCTCTCGTTCCTGCCGAGCGAATCAGCTGCTGCTGGCGCGGCTGCGCGCGGGCCAGGGGTTGCGACCGCCGGGACAGCCACACCGCCGCGGCAGCCGGGTGAGTCGGCCGCAGCCTACCTTGCTCGTGTCCAGTTCCAGGGGAATCCGTGATGCCCGGCGCCACCGCAACGCTTCAGGCCGCCGGCTTCTCGCCGGAGGAGATCAACAGCTATGCCGCGCAGCAGCGCGTGAGGCTTGGAGCCGCCGGCTTCTCCCAGAAGGAGATCGACAGCTACCTGGGCCCGCAAGTCGTGCCGAAGCCGCAGCCCGACACGCGCGAGGCCAATGGCGCCTTCGCGCAGACGCTGAGCACGGCGCTGGTGGCAAATCATCAGGTGATCACGGGCGGCGCGCCCCTGTCACCAGCGCCGGGCGCTGATGCGCCGCAATCCGCTCCGGCGTCGCGCGACGCCATGCCGGGGCTTGGCGCACCGTCCACCCCGCAAGCTCCCGATGTGCAGATCGATCCGCCGGTCACAGTCCTGCCGCCGGCTGGGCACCTCAGTGATGCGTGGCAGACGATGAAGGACGTGAGTACCGTGTACGGGCCTGTGGAAGCAGCGATGAATGCCGTCACCGGGCTTGCGGGCTTCGGAGGGTACTTGGCCGCCGGGGGCGCCGGGGCGATTGATCGATTCGTCTTCGGCAATACCCAGGTTGACCCGCAGGTCTGGGGCGGGAAGCTTCAGCAAGCGATGACGTACAAGCCGGAGACGGAAGCGGGCCAGCGCCTTGCGGCCGATGTGCAGGCGCCACTGGACGCGCTGGGGCGCCTTGGGCTGAAAGTTAGCCAGGGGGCGACGAACTGGCTGACGCTCCACGGCCATCCCGATGCAGCGACCGCCGTTGGCGCGGTGACCGACGCTGCGGTGCAGATGCTGCCAGCCATTGTCGGTGGCGAACTGGTGCGCAAGCTCAGTGGGCAGGCCCCCGACGCGGCGGATATGGCCAATTCCGCCAAGGTGATTGCAGGCCCGGCTGCGCATCCTGAGGCTGTGCAGGCCGTCGAGAACAGCCTGCGTCAGACCTACGCCAAGACGGGCATCGGTCCCTTCACCGTGCTGCAGGAGGCGCAGCGCGACCCGAACCTGACGGCCGAGCTGAAGGATCCGAGCGTGGGCGTGCCGAGCGCGTTCCAGAAATACGTGCGCACGCCGCAGGCCGGCCTGCCGGTGAGCGCGCGCATGCAGATGGTGCGCCCGCTGGAGCCGTCAACCCCGGTTCCCGACGAGGCGCCGCTGCCCCAGGAATCACCCTTCGAGCAGGAGGTGCGCGCACATGCGCCGGACGTGGTGGGCACGGACGGCCTGGCGCCGCCGCCGCCCGAGGTGCTGCAGGGCGCAGACCTGAGCGACACGCCGGCCGACCGCGTGGACACCTCGCTGACGGCGCGCGCCCTGCAGATCGATCCCCAGGCGGTCCAGGAAGCCGCCGAGACCCATGCCAACGATGACGGCGCGTTCCTGAGCGCTGTTCGGAGCATTGTGAATGGCCAAGACGAGAACCCAGAAGCTCCTGCAGGCGGCACAGGCGATGATCTTGCCGGCGGCGCTGAGCCCGCTGCAGCAGGCGCTGGCCCAATCGAAGGCGCTGCAGCAGCCGGCGACGGCACGGCAGCCGAACCCGGCGGAGCTGGAGCAAATGCAGGCGCTGGCCTCTTCCCCGGCGGCATCGTCGAGCTGAACTCGGGCCTGACGGCCAAGCAGGCCGCCGACGGCATGCGCCAGATCGCGCAGGACCTTGCGGACACGCGCGCAGGGCAGAAGGTCGCCTCCGTGGTCACCGACGCGATGCACGATGCCCAGCTCAAGGTCACGCCGATGGCGGCCGGCTCGGGCCGCGCCATGGCCATCGCCAAGGATGCGGCCAACGCGATGCGCCTGGCCGAGTGGCAGTGGTCGAGGTTCGACGATCTGCTGCGCAAGGGCTTCACGCCCGAGCAGCGCACCCGCATGTGGAACGCGGCCGAGGAGGAGAACACGCTGCGCACGCTGGGCGTGCAGGACGCCAGCCGCGGCCTGGCCAGCCTGACGAGCGACGAGCGCTCGGCCGTGGAGACGCTTTCCCAGTACGGAAACCAGCTGCTTGAGCGCGCGCGCAAGGTCGGCATGTTCGAAGGCGAGGGCGTGCCGTACTGGACCCCGCGCATGGTGGCCATGATCGGCGAGGACGGCGAAATCAGCATGCCGCCGCGCCGGGGCGAGCCGGTCGAGTTCCCGAAGCAGGGCGGCAACATTGGCACCAGCGCCAGCTCGCTGCGCGCGCGCAAATACGCCACGGTCGAGGAGACCGAGGCGGCGGCCAAGGCGAAGTTCGGGGACAACGCCACGGTGATCCGCGATATCCGCACGATGCCCATGGCCATGGCGCGGATCGAGCGGGCCATTGCCGGGCGCGAGCTGATCAACCGCATCAAGGATGTCGGCCAGCAGGTCGGGCTGGAGACGGTCTCCGGCGGCGAGAAGCCCGGCTTCTTCACCATCGACCACCCGGCCTTCAAGACCTACCGTCCGCGCTACGTCGAGCAGCCGGACGGCAGCGTGCAGGCGCTACGCGACGAGGAAGGCAACACGGTGCTGGACCGCGTGCCCTTGTGGATCTCGAAGGAGTTCGAAGGCCCGCTCAAGGCGATCATGTCGGAGCGCTCCGGCGCGATCTACAAGGGCCTGATGAGCCTCAAGGGCAAGGCCACGAGCCTGATCATGTACTCGCCGCTGATCCACAACGCGGTCGAGTGGGGCCGGGCACTGCCGCTGATGCCGGGCAAGGTGCTCACCGGCCGCGTGTATTTCGAGGGCAACGCCGCCAAGAACGACCCGATCACCATGCGGCGCGCGATCGACGCCGGCCTGGTGCCGATCGGCAAGCGCTTCTTCAACCAGGACATCACCGGCCTGGCCGAGCGCCCCGAGATCCAGCCCGGGCGCAGCCTGACGGCCAAGGTCATCGGCGGCGCGACCGGCCTGGTCAACGACGCCGCCGGCGCCGCGGTGAAGC
>JAJZTW010000098.1 GCA_021847345.1 Pseudomonadota bacterium | reverse complement strand
CTCGACTACCACCTGCTGGGCAAGCTGCCCAGCGATGCCGAGATCGAGAAGATCTCGGGAGCCAGGCCGCGACCGGTGACCATGCGCTACGTCGGCCCGCGCGACGGCCTGCCCTCGGTGCCCGGCGCGCAGGTGGCGCCGCAGCCGGCGGCCGCGTCGTCGACGACGCAGGCCGCCAGCAGCCCGGTGCAGCCGGTGCAACCCTGGCCGAGTCCTCCCGAGGCGGCTTCGGCCGCTTCGGCCGCTTCGGCCGCTTCGACAACTTCGGGGACTTCGGCGGCGGCCGCGGCACCGGTGGCGCTGCAGGGGCGCTACGCGCGTCCGAACTGCAGCCCCGGAGCGCTGTTCAGCCGCTTCGGATCGCGCCATGATTGTCCCGATCCCGACGAAGGAGAGCGCCTGTGAACGCAGTGATCGACCGGCCCACGCTGCGCCAGCGCCTGCGTCCCTATGTCACCGGCTTCGACGCGCCGCTGCTGGGCGCGCTGCTGCTGCTCGTGGCCATGGGTTGCGTGGTGCTGTTCTCGGCGCTGCAGGGCCAGCCGATTCACTTCAGCGACCAGTTGCGCAACCTGGCCTTCGGCTTTGTCGTGCTGTTCGTGGTGGCCCAGGTGCCGCCGCAGCGCCTGATGCAGATCGCCGTGCCGCTGTACGCGCTGGGCGTGGCGCTGCTGCTGGCCACCGCCACCTTCGGACTGGTGCGCAAGGGAGCCCGCCGCTGGCTCAACCTGGGCGTGGTCGTGCAGCCGTCGGAAGTCATGAAAATCGCCATGCCGCTGATGCTGGCCTGGTACTTCCAGAAGCGCGAAGGACTGATCCGGCTGCGCGACTACGCCGTCGCCGGCGTGCTGCTGGCGATCCCGGTGGGGCTGATCATGAAGCAGCCGGACCTGGGCACGGCGATGCTCGTGCTTTCCACGGGCTTTTTCGTGATCTTCTTCGCCGGCCTGTCGTGGCGCGTGCTACTGGCCGGAGCGGTGGCGGCGGCGGGCGCGGCGCCGGTGCTGTGGCATTTCATGCACGACTACCAGCGACAGCGCATCCTCATGCTGCTCGACCCCCAGTCGGATCCGCTGGGAACCGGCTTCAACATCATCCAGTCGATGATCGCCATCGGCTCGGGCGGCGTGTGGGGCCAGGGCTATCTGCAAGGCACCCAGGCACACCTGAATTTCGTGCCGGAATCCCATACCGACTTCGTGTTCGCGGTGCTGGCCGAGGAATGGGGCCTGGTCGGCAATATCGGTCTGGTGCTGGCCTACCTGTTCTTCATCGGCCGCGGGCTGTACATCGCCTCGCAGGCGCCGACGCTGTTCTCGCGTCTGCTGGCGGCTTCGATCACCATGATCTTCTTCACCTATGCCTTCGTGAACATGGGCATGGTCTCCGGCATCCTGCCGGTGGTGGGCGTGCCGCTGCCCTTCGTCAGCTACGGGGGCACGGCGCTGGCCACGCTGATGCTGGGCACCGGAATCCTGCTGTCCATCGCGCGCTCACGCCGCCTGGTGCAGACCTGATCGCGCACCGACCCGCTCAAAATACTCTGCGGTGTATTTGTAACCAAAAAAGACGATAAGATCGATTGGAAGATTCCGTTGGAATTTTCGTCAATCTTGCGCAAAATGCGCTGGCCACTTCTATATATGGACGTGATTATGAAACGATCCCCCTGGCTTCCGCAGTTGCTCGCCGTCGCCGCCTGTGCGCTGTTCGGGCCTGGTGCCGGCGCAGCGACTCTTCCCGGGCCGCTGGTCGATGCAGCCTGGCTGCACGCCCATGCGTCGCAGGTGCAGATCGTCGACATCCGCGACGACGTCGGCTCGCTGACCGCCGACCCCAAGTTCCAGACCGTGGACGGACACAAGGTGGTCGAGCAGGTGGGCGGCTACATTCCCGACGCGCTTTCGGTGAACTTCTGGGCGCTGCGCGAAACCCGCAAGATCGACGGCAGGAAGGTCGAGTTCCTCATGCCCACCGCCGAGGAATTCCAGGAGGTGATGCGCGCGTCGGTGCTGCAACCCGGCAAACCCGTGGTGCTGGCGCCCACCGGCGATGACGCGACCTCGCTGCAGGAGGCGGCGTTCCTGGCGTGGGAACTCGAGGTCTACGGCCAGCCGGCGTCGCAGGTCGCGATCCTCGACGGCGGCACCCATGCCTGGCTGGCCGCCGGCTACCCGGTCGACAACGACGCCATCGCACCGATGGAATCCGGACACTGGAGCGCCAAGCCCGCGCGTGCCGACCTGCTGGCCGACCTCGGCCAGGTGCAGGCCGCGCAACACCAGGGCGGGGAGCTGATCGATGCGCGCCCATTGGCCCAGTTCGCCGGACTCGCGCGCACGCCGGTGGTGCCGGTCGACGGCCGCCTGCAGGGCGCGCAGCCGCTGCCGGCCGAGCTGCTGTACCGGCGCGCAGCCGACGGCTCGTGGCATTTTCTGCCGCCTGCCCAATACCGCGCGGTGCTGGCGCTGGACCACATCCAGGTGCCGAGCTCGGCCATTCTGTACTGCAACACCGGGCAGTACGCGGCGGGAGCCTGGTTCGTGCTGCATCGCATCCTGGGCGAAACCGGAATCCGCGAATTCCCCGGAGGCATGAACGAGTGGGTCGCGCGCGGCCTGCCCGTGGCCGGGCTGTAACCACGGTCCCAGGCCTTGTACTCGCGGCGCGATCGCGCCGCGAGCTTCGCGGCACGCTGTCGCCGCATCCATTACACCCAGGAGACTCTCGTCATGAACCTCTCGAACTGGCTGCGGCCATACCGCGTCGCGCTGCTTGCGCTGACCTTCGGCCTCGGTCTGGCCGCCCAGGCCCAGGCCGCGGATGCCTCGCAGCCGAATGCCGCCAGGTTCGACTTCGATCACCCGACCTTCGCCCACGACCTGCCGTTCGCCAAGCACCAGATCGTGCTGCAGGTCAGCGTGAACGAGCCGACCTACTGGAACCTGGTACTGAACAACGCGCAGAACCTGCTCGACTTCTTCGGCCAGGAGAACGTGCGCGTGGTGGTCGTGGCCTTCGGCCCCGGGCTGCCGATGCTGCTCAAGGACAGCCCGGTGGCTTCGCGCATCGAGTCCGAGGATAGCGAGGGCGTGGAATTCGACGCCTGCCACAACACCATGAAGGCCATGGCGCGCAAGATCGGGCACATGCCCGTGCTGGTGCCGCAGGCCGTGGTCGTACCGGCCGGCGTCGTGCGCATCATGCAACTCGAGCACGCGGGCTTCGCCTACCTGCGCCCCTGAGCGACTCGCAGGCGCCGGCCGTCGCCGGGCCGACGACGCGGTTTCTCCCGTCGGCCCGATGCCCCGTCGGGCAAAGGGGCATGGCGTGCGGGCACGGCGGGCGGCCGGCAGCCGAGCCTAAGCTGCGCCGATGCTCGCTGAACGGTTCGCTTCCCGTGCACTGCCCTCGCTCGACGGGCACTGCTACTACACCGAAACCGCGCATGAGCGCCCGCTGTTGCAGCCGCTGCAAGGCAGCGCGACCGCCGATGCCTGCGTGGTCGGCGGCGGCATCGCCGGGCTGTCGGCCGCGCTGGCGCTGGCACGCAGCGGCGTGCAGGTGACCTTGCTGGAGGCGCGGCGAATCGCCGACGGCGCGTCGGGGCGCAATGGCGGGCAGGCCCTGCCCGACTTCGCATGCGGCATCGAGGCGCTCGAGCGTCGCCTCGGAGACGATGCCGCGCTGCGCGCGTGGGAGCTTTCGCAGCAGGCGCTGCGCCTGTTGCGGCAGCGCATCGACGAATACGGCATCGACTGCGACTGGCGCCTCGGCGCGCTGAGCCTGGCGCCCACGGCGCGCCAGGCGAGGCGCCTGCGCCGGGCCATGCAGCACCGTCGCACGCGCTACGGCGCGCAGCGCCTGCAGTGGCTCGATGGCCCCGAGCTCGGCGCCTATGTGCACAGCGATCGCTACGCCGGCGGCATGCTCGACCCGGACGCCGGGCACCTGCACCCTTTGAACTACACCCTCGGGCTGGCCCGCGCCGCGCGCGCGGCCGGGGTGCGAATGCACGAGCACAGCGCCGTGCATGCAATACGCCGCACCGACAAGGGCCATGCTCTCGACATTGCAGGAGCCAGGCTGGATTGCCGCCTGTTGTTGCTCGCCGCAGGCGCGGTACCGGGCGCTCCCCTGCCCCGACTGCGCAAGCGCGTGCTGCCGGTAGCCACCTTCATGCTGGCCACCGAACCGTTGCCCGAGCCGGTGCTGCCGCAGGCCCATGCCGCGTGCGATACGCAGTTCATCCCCGACTACTTTCGCGCCACGCCCGACGGTCGCCTGCTGTTCGGCGGCGGCGCGCTGCTCGCCCCCGGCATGCCGTGGAACGGCGGCAGGCTGCGAGAGCGCCTGCGCCGCGCCATGCTGCGGGTGTTTCCCCAATTGGGCGACATCCGCGTCACCCACCACTGGGGCGGCTGGATCGACGCAAGCGCCAACCGCGCACCCGACTTGGGGCATCTGGGCCCTTCGGCGGTGTATCTGCAGGGCTTCTCCGGCCATGGACTGGCGCTGGCGGGGCTGGCCGGAGAGCTCGCGGCGCAGGCCCTGCTGGGCGGCCCGGGCCGTTGCGCCGACTTCGAGTTGTTCGCGCGTTTGCGCCATGCCAGCCTGCCCACGCAGGGCCTTTTGCGTATACCGGTCGGGGCCGCGGGATCCCTTTGGGGGCGTCTTCTGCATACGCTGTAGAGCGCCCATGCATCCAAAGGCAAAATTCCGTCACCAGAGCCAAATTCCTCCCGACAATGTCAGATATCGTTACATAATTGCGTTGCACAACCCCGGCAAACCCGCATGCCCATGGGAGTGCCGCAGCCCTAGCATCCGCGTTGTGTCATGCATACATCCCTAGAAGAGGCTCCCCAAGGCCCACGACTTCCTACTGGAGACCGCAATGCAGCAACCGCGCAAGCAAGGGCTTGAGGGCGGCGAGTTCGATCGCCGCGACTTCCTGAAAACC
>JAJZTW010000057.1 GCA_021847345.1 Pseudomonadota bacterium | reverse complement strand
GGGCTGGCGCAGGCCGACTCGCCGGTGACGGTGAAGCCGTTGCGCAACACCAGCACGCAGAAGGTCAGCAGCTTCAGCGGGCCGGGGATCGGTGTGTTCGCTTCGATGTCGAGGCACACGCCGCTGTAGCTGCGCACGGGCATGCTGTCGATGATGGAGTTGCGCTGCTCGCGCCTGTGGTGGTCGCGGATGTCCTCGGTCAAGTAGGCCAGTCGCAGACCATCCGCCGCGTTGAAATAGACCTCGTGCTCGATCTCCGCCTCGATGTCGGCGGGTGTGACGCGCGGCGCGCGGTCGGCGCCGGCTTCCTTGATCTGCTGCTCCATGTCCATGCTGTGTGCTCCTGGTGGTGGGGATGGGGTGGGGCGGCGCGACCGCCCCGGGACTGCTCAGGCCGCCGCCGGCGCGCGCGCGGCGATGTCCTGGATCGCGAAATAGACCGCCATGCAGGCCTGCACGTCGGCCAGCGCGCTGTGCGCGCCGTCGAAGCCGTGGCCGAAGAAGTGCCGGTAGGCCTCCTGCGGGTTGGCCGACTTGTAGTGAGTGCGCCCGGCCGCGCGCATGCGGTCGGTGGCGGGCAGCTGGCAGATCGGCGTGCTCAGGCGCTGCGTGCAGGCGGTGGGCGCGGCCTTCCATTCGTCGGCCAGCGCCGGATCGCCCAGGTGCCGCTTGATGGCGATGCGCACCATGCGCATGTCGAAGGGCTCGTTGTGCGCCACGCGCAGCTCGGAGCGCTCGTGCAGGGCCAGCAACATCTCGAGCGCCAGCGACTCGGGAATGCCCAGCGCCGCGGCGCGCTCCGTGGTGATACCGTGCACGGCGGCGACGTCCTCGGGGATCAGCCAGCCGTCCGGGCGCACGATCACGTCCAGCGTGCTGATGACCTGGCGCGTGTCGGCGTCGACCAGCAGCGCGGCGAGCTGCACCAAGTGGGGCTGGCGCGGGTCCTCGCTCGGGTCGTTCCACAGCGGCAGGCCGCTGGTCTCGGTGTCGTAGAACAGAATGGGCTTCATGGTGGGGATTTCTCCAGTGGGGTGGTGGGGGTGCTGCTGCTGCGATCAGCCCGCGCGGCGGCGGGCGGAAACGACGGGCTCGTCGTAGAAGGTGACGCCGTTGACGTGCGCTTTGCCGGCGGTGGCCTGCGCGAACTTGTTCAGTGCTCCCTCGTCGACCTTGAGCATGGCTTCGAGCTCCGGACGCCCGGAAGCGTTGCGGATGAAGGCCGGCTTGTCGGTCACCTTGGCCTTCCACACCGTGCGCGTGGACACGCCGGCAGCGCGCGGCGCCATCGGCACCACGGGCATGGACATCGGCACCACGACCTGCGCCGGCTGCTCGACGGGCGCGGCCTGCACCGAAGCCGCGGCGGCCATGGCCTGCTCGGCCTCGGCCATGGTCTTGGCGTCGCCGGTGTCGATGGCCTGCTGCATCTTGGCCTGGGCGTCGGCGGCCAGCCGGTCGCGCTCGGCCTGCGCCGCGGCTTCGGCAGCGCGGCGCTCGTTGTCCAGGCGCTGCTGCTCCTGGCGCTGGCGCTCGGCCGCGGCCTCGGCTTCACGCCGGGCGGCTTCGGCCTTGGCGGCCTGCTCGCGCTGGTAGGTGCCCATGCCGATCTTGAGCACGCGCTCGGCCTCCTGCAGCCGCTCCAGCGGCAGCCGGAAGAAATCCATCACGCGGCGCTTGGCCTCGTCCATGGGCGCCGTGATGCTCTTGCGCAGCTCGTCGAGCTGGCGCGACTTGGTGACGATGGTGCGCAGCTCCTCGCCGGCGGCGGCGTACATCTCGTCGTCGTCGATCACGTAGGACTGCGCGACCTGCAGGGCCTGCTGCGCGGTTTCGGGCGCGATGGTCGCGGCCTGGTTGGACCGCACTTCGGCGGGAATTTCGATGGTCTCGGCGGGATCAGCAGCCATTGCGCTCTCTCCAGTTGTGCAGCCGCACGGCCGCGATGAAGTCGCCCAGGTCCGACGCGAAAGGCGTCTCGATGGGGAAGAATCGGTAGTGGTCCTCGTGCAGGCGCAGCGCCGCGCGCGTGGCGCTGGCGGGAAACTTGCCGCGGTGCTGGGCTGCTCCGAGGTAGGCCGCCGTCTGCAGCGGCACGGTGCGCGGCACGAGGCCGCTCTTGACGTCCACCAGCGCGAACTGCGTGGACAAGGTGCCGGCCAGGTCGAAGGTGCCGGCGTAGCCGTAGCGCTCGTCGTGCACGCGACACTCGGCCAGCAGCGGCTTGAAGCGCGTCTCGGCCAGGAACTTGCGCCACTGCCGCAGGTAGCCGTGATACTCGGGCGCCAGGCTGTCCTCGTCGAGGTTGCCGTGCACGTCGAGCTCGACCATGCGGTGGATGTGCTGGCCGCGCACGCGCGCGGTCTCCAGCGCCACCGGGTCGACCTTGCTCCAGTCCTCCAGCTGCGCCAGCACCTGCGTGACGCTGGGCAGCCGTCGCGCGCCCAGGTAGTAGGCGTGCGCGGCCTCGTCGAAGCGCAGCTCAGGCATTGGCTTGCGCGTCCGCTTCGGCCTTGAGCTTGGCGAGCACGTCGTTGAGGTTGTCCAGGCTGATGCTGCCGAACTTGGCCAGCAGCGCCGCCTCGTCGTAGCCCACGTTCTTGGCGCGCGAGATCAGGATGCGATGCTGCTGCTCGGACAGGCCGGTGATCGTGGCGGGCCCGGCGGCGGCGGCCGCAGGCGGGTCAGCTTCGGGTGCGCCGGCGTCGGGGCGGTCCTCGGGTGCGATGCTGGCGCTGCCCTTGGTCGGCGGAATCTCGCCGGTCTCCGGGTCGGCGGCCTTGGCCGTCGGCTTGGTCGCAGGCGCTGCCGGCTTGGTCTCGGGCTGCTTCGGCTGCGGCGCGCCGGCCGTCTCGATCGGCTCGAACCAGTCCTCGGGGCGGCTCATGTCGTCCGCCAGGCTGGCGTAGATGCGGCGCAGCTGCACGATCTGGCCTGGCTGGATGGTGTCGAGGCGCCGCTGGATGCGCTTTTCGATCTGCGCCTTGCTCACGCCGAGGGCGGCGAAGGCGTCGATCATCTTGACGACGGCCTCGGGGCTCGTGTCGACCTTCGTGCGCAGGGTGACGCCGCACTGGCTGAGCGCCGCCTCGACCACATCGCCGGGGATGATCGAAAGGATGCAGTTGCGCACGCGCCGGCTGGCCAAGTTGGCCACCAGCTCGTAGACGTCGCGCTCGTCCTTGAGGGCGTAGCCGCCCTTCTTGGTGTCGCGCCAGTGCCGCACGCGGAAGCTGATGCGCTTCGTGGCGCGCGTCTGCAGGTCGATGGCATAGGCCAGCACGTCGCTGTAGCCCACGCCGTCCGGCTCGACGCCGCGGCCCACCTCGCGAAAGCCGCTCTCGAAGTTGCCCCACTCCTGCGAGATCGTCTCGGCCAGGCGGATGCTCGGCCCGGTCACTTCGCTGCCGCCGCGGCTGTATTCGTAGGTCGACTTCTCGGCCAGCGTGGGACGCGTGCAGGCGTTGAGGATGCGGTCGACGGCCTTGACCGGATCGCGCGGGTTCATCGCCGCCATCAGGTACAGGGCCTGCGTCTCGGCCACTTCGCGGCTCTGCAGGGCCTGCCCGAGTGCGCCGCCGGGGGCCGACGGCGCGTACTCGGCGACCGCGAAGGGGTTGCGGGTCATGTCGTTCATGGATTGCTTCTCCGGTGGTGGGGGATGGGTCTCGCGCCGCTCAGGCCGTTTCGGCTTCGGGCAGCGTGCCCAGCGGACCCACGGCAGACTTCTCGGCGGGGTCGGTGGTCACGGTGAACTCGATTTCGTCGCTGAAGCTGCTGGTGCGGCTGATCTTGACCACGCGCACGCGCGGCTTGTTGAAGCGGCTCTCGTTGAGCGATTCTTCGACCAGCACCCGCAAGGCTTCGGTGTTCAGGGTGATGGTGTTCTCGCCGGGCAGATTCATGACGTTCTCCGTTGGGGATGGGGCTGCTCGCGCAGCGGGTTGGTGCTCTCGGGCAGCGGCCACGCGCCCAGGTCGAGCTCGCGCTCACGCACGCGCTCGAAGCTGCGCGGCTGCTGGGCGTTGCGGGGATGGTTGGCGCGCACGGCGCGCTTGCCGCGGGGCTTGCTCACGACTTGCTCCTCGCGGCGAGCATGGCGTCGGCCACTTGATAGGCCCACTCCGAAATCTTCTCGTTGGGCGCCTCGGCCACGTTGACGTTGGTGAGCATCGCCTGCATCGCCTTCGCCGCGAAGTAATCGCGCATGCTGAGCCCGGGCATGTGCCGCACGCCCAGTGGCGGCACGACCGTCCCGTCGGGCGCCGTCTGGTTCAGGTCGCTGTCGTTTTCCCATGTGCCCGGGAAGGCCGGGCCGCCGTCATAGATGCGTGGCATTGAATGCTCCTCAGTGCATGCGGCCGGTGGCCAGGAGCGCCACCAGCAGCACCGACCCGGCCGCGCAGGCCCAGCCGATCCAGGTGTAGACGTCAGACGCGCCGGCCAGGCGCTCCAACTTGGCGATCAGTGCAGCCATTGCAGACCTCCTCGTGCGGCGAAGATCAGCAGCGCCAGCAGCAGGTCGAAGGCGAACACCCACGCCATGGCGCGCCCGAAGCCCAGCCCGTCGTCGCGGTCGGACGGCGGGGCGAGCAGATCGGAGTGCGGGCGCGAGTTCATCGCAGCTGCTCCACGGCCAGGTCAGTGAGGAAACGCGCGCGCTCGGCCGGGATCTTCGGCAGCCGGCGCTCGCGCGGCGGGCGCATCACCTCGAACATGAACAGGAGGTCGCGCTCGCAGGCACGCACGACCTCAGGCCGCAGCAGCTCGAGCAGCTCGACGCCGCCGGCCTTGATGGAGTCAAGCTCCACCGTGCCGCCTTCGGACGGTTCGTCGTAGGTGGCGCGCTGGTAGGGCTCGTACTCGCCCTCTACGTCCAGCAGCGCATTGCCGTGCACCCAGGTCTCGGTGAATCGGGGCATGGCGCGCCTCACGCAGCCTTGGCTTCGAAAGCAACCTGCGCCGGATACAACTCGGCGTGCAGCTCCAGCAACTCCAGCGCGCGCAGGTATTCCCGGGCGAAAGTGTTCGTGCCGTGCTCGGCTTCAAGCGCCGCGGTGAACTCCTCGGGCGTGCCGAAGAAGCAACCAGCGCGCACGCGCAGGCCCTGGTTCGTCACGTAGCCGATGAACAGGTCGGCGCGCGAGCCGATGGGGCCGAGCGTGAAGACGGGACGTTCGCCGACGAGCGTCAGCTCGTCGGTCAATTTCGCGCCGCCCAGGTTCGCGCCGCGCAGGTACGCGTCGCGCAGGTACGCGTCGCGCAGGTCCGCGCCGCGCAGGTACGCGTCGCGCAGGTCCGCGCCGCGCAGGTACGCGTCGCGCAGGTTCGCGCCGGACAGGTTCGCGCGGCCGCTCGTGGCCTTTTCCAAGGCCGCTTGCAACTGCAAGCCGCTCGGGATGCTGTCCTCGACCTCGGCGGCGTAGAGCACCGCGCCCGCGATGCTCTTGATCTCGACTCGTGCCATCTCGCTCTCCAGGCCCCGGGATGGGGCGGTTGGAGAGGATTATCACCATCGTGTTTTATGGTGTCAACACGAATGTGTTACTTCGGGGCAAAATTTTTTCGTTCACCTCAGCAATCGTGTTCGCCCTGCGTCACTCTCCGTAACACAGCAGGGCGACACCCTGGAGCGCGATCCGGGGCATCTCGACGTCCTGGTGCACAACCACCAGCGTGTCGCCGCCCTTCGCAGCCACGGAATTGCGCAGCTGGGCCTCAGCATCCGAGAAGGCTTCGTCAGGGTCTAGGTAGGCGCCGCTCGTCGCTGCGACCGGCCCGAGTTTTCTGCAAGATGCGAGGAGCGCACTGTCCTGGCGTTGCACCTGGACCGACGCTCCGCGCGATGTCAGCGCCGGCCCGGCGCAGGCACTGAGCACGGCGGCGCCGGCCAGCATCAGGATGATCGATCGTTGCATGCTTCCTCCTCGTCGAAAGTGATCGGTGACTGCCGGGCGCGGGTGCGCCAGTCTTCCAGGCTGATCATCATCCCTTTTTTTGGGCGCCGTTCTGGCGCGGGTACTCGCGCGCCACCTCGCGCGCCTTGTCGAGCACGACGGCCCGACCCTCGGCGGCCGTCTGGCGCATCAACTCGACCACCTCGTCGATCTTCGGATCGCCAGCGACGATCGTACGCACGCCCGTCTTGAGCCAGTAGGCGTCGACGCCGAGCGCGTGGGCGATCTCGGGGATGTAGGTCGAGCTTTCCCGGGACCCGGCCTCCAGGTTGCCGATCAGGGATTGCCCCTTGCCGATCAGCTTGGCCAGCTGCGGCTGGGTGAGTCCGCGCGCCTCGCGGGTCTCTCGTAGTCGTGTCGCGAAGTCGCTCATATAGCAATTGTGTTCAGAGGGAACAACACGATGGTGTTGACCCAGCAAAACACACTCGTGATAATGGCGCCCATGAACTGGCAAAAACTCATCGCCGAACTGCAGGCCGCGGGGCTGTCGCAGGTTCAGATCGGTCAGCGCCTGGGCAAGTCCCAAGCCTGGGTGAGCGCTGCCGCCGCGGGCAAGTACGACGACTTGCGCTGGGGCGACGGGCAGCGCCTGATCGATCTGCACCGCGAGGTCACCTCCGCGCAGGCCGTGCTCGACGCTCCGCCGGCCGCCGCGGCCTGAGACCGCCATGCGCGCCGCACCGATGTCTCCTGGCTCGCGTCTCGCGAGCCTTCGCCCTGGCGCGCCGCGCTGGGGCCTTTTCCTTTCGAGCTGGTCCATGGCGGCATCGTCCCCTTTTTTGTGCCGCGCCGAGACGGCAACAGACGGCACGACGTCATGCGGGCAATTTCCATGAACCAGCTCACCCTTCAGCTCGACCCGGCTGTCCATGAGCGCTTCGCGTCGCTGCGCGAGTACCTGGCGCACAGCGCACAGGTGCAGAGCAAGCCGCTCAAGACCATCGCCGCGGACATGGACATGGGCGCCTCGACCCTGAGCCGCAAGCTCGCACCGGGCGACGGAGACACGCAGCGCTTCAACGTCGACGACCTCGAGCGCTACATCCAGGCCACCGGCGACACCAGCGCCATCGACTACCTGGCTTCGAAGTACCTGACCACCGACGACGCGCGCAAGGTCGCGGCAATCGCGCGCGTGGAGCGCCTGGGCGCCGAGCTGGCCAATGCGCTCGCCGCGCTGAAGGGGTAGAACGATGCGCGACTACGGCAAGGTCTACTCGACCTTCTGGACCAGCCAGACAACCGGCAAGCTCTCCGACACGGGCCGCGTGCTGGCTCTGTACCTGCTGAGCTGCAGCCACTCCACCTCGGCGGGCGTCTTTCGGCTGCCCGATGGCTATGTCTGCGAAGACTTGGGCTGGCCTTCGGAAAGGGTTTCGGAAGGGTTCGCCGAACTGTTCCGGAACGGTTTCGCCAACCGTTGCGGAACCACCCAATGGGTGTGGATTCGCAAGCACTTCGAGTTCAACGCCCCAGAAAACCCGAACCAGCGCAAGGCGGCGCGGAAAATCGCGTTGTCCGTGCCCGACGAATGCTCCTGGAAGCCTGATTTTCTGCGGACTTGCGGCGATCTTCTCGAAATCGACGTGGCCGCGGAGCTGAACCGTTGCGAAACCCTTTCGAAACCGTTTCGAAACCAGGAACAGAAACAGGAACAGGAACAGGAGAGAAAAGATGGACTACCTTCCGCTTCGCTCCAGGTAGTCGGTGCTCAGACCGGCCACGCCGGATCTGAGCCACCCGGTGAAGCCGGTTCCCGGGACGAGACTGACCCCGACGCCAACATGCCGCCAGGCGTCCCACCGTGCCCGCAAGCAGCCATCCGCCAGCTCTGGGCCGAAGTGCTGCCGCAGCTGCCGCAGCACCGCATCTGGACCAAGACCCGGGCCGACCACCTGCGCGCCAGGTGGCGCGAAACCGCCGTCGACAAGGGCTGGACGGACCAGCAGCAGGGCCTCGCCTACTTCCGCCGGCTGTTCGCGCACGTCGGCAAGTCTCGATTCCTCACCGGCAACGCTCCCCCTTCGCGCGCCGGGCAGCCGCCCTTCGTCTGCGAACTCGAATGGCTGCTGCTGCCCAGCAACTGGGCCAAGGTCATCGAAGGCAAGTACCACCAGGAGGCAGCATGAAACACGCCAAGCGGCAGGAATTCGACGAGAACGCGGACCAGTCCGAGCAGGAACAGCCGGGGCGGCCGCGCACCTGGGGGTGCTCGGCGAACGGATGCCCCCACGTCGGCGCCATCCGCATGCCGGGGCACGCCCAACTGCTGTGCTCCGCGCACGCCATGGCTGAGCCGCGCCTGTGGCAGCGTGTCACCGACGTGCTGCGCGAGCACAGCGAGCTGCTGGCGGCGTGCCGCACGGCGTGCTCGCAACCGATGGGGTACCGCCGGGCCGACACCGACGCGGCCCGCGCGCTCCTCGCCACGGCGATGGCGATGCCCACTGGGCTGGCCGACTTTCTCGAGCCCGGGCTGAGCGATCGCGTGCAGCACGCCGGAGTGCGTTCCAAGATCATCGCCATGCGTGTCGAGCGCGCCATCGTCGAGCTCGCGCTCGTCGGCGCAAAGCGCAAGGCTGGCGAGAAGGCTCAGCGCGACCCCGACAGCGCGGTGGACCAGCACGAGCGCCGCTTCGGCGACCTGCTTGCGCGCGCCGGCGCGAAGGCCGAGCAGCTGCGCGAGCTTTCGCGGGGTGGCTGAACATGTCCTCGATGCCCCTGCAGTTCCAGCGCCGCAATGCCGGCTTCCACGCGATGCTGGCCAAGGGCCGGCTCAAGCCCGGCGAGATGAACGCCAGCGAACGCGAGTATGCGCAGCACCTGGAAGCGCTGAAGGCGGACGGCCGCGTGCTCTGGTACGCCTTCGAGGGAATCACCCTCAAGCTCGGTCGCGGCGTGCGCATCACTCCCGACTTCGCTGTGCTGCCTCACTCCGGCGTGCTCGAGCTGCACGACGTCAAGGGCCTGTGGCGCGATGACGCCAAGGCCAAGATGCGCATGGCCGCGCAGCTGTTCCCGATCCGCATCGTGGCCGTGAAGAAGCGGCTCAAGCGCGACGGCGGCGGCTGGAGCGTGGAGGACTTTTCGGAATGACCGTGCTCAGCCAGATCGCCAGCGCGTCGCCACCCGGGCCGACCTTCCCGCGCCTGCGGGTCGGGCGCAAGGACAGTGTCTGCCCTGGCGTCGTGGTGCTGTTCGAGGACGCCAGGACGGGCACGATCGTGCACATTCCCGTGGCCTCGATGTACCAGGTGAGCGGGCACGCTCGAAACTGGGACGCCATCGACTTCGAGGACTTCGACGGCGTGGTGACGCTGCGCAACGCATGAACAAGCCCGGCCATCCGCTGACCCCGAAGCAGCAGCGCTTCGTCGACGAGTACCTGGTCGACCTGAACGCGACGCAGGCCGCCATCCGTGCCGGCTACAGCGCCAGGACGGCAGAACAGGCCGGCTCGCGCCTGCTGAGGAATGTTCAGGTTGTGGCGCGAATCCAACAGAAAAACGGGAAGCGCCTGCAGAAGGTCGAGCTGACTGCCGACCGCGTGCTGCAGGAGATCGCCCGCATCGCGTTCTTCGACCCGCGCAAGCTGTTCGACGCGGCGGGCAACCCGGTGCCGATCGACCAGCTCGACGACGACACCGCGGCGGTGGTGGCCGGGCTCGACATCGTGATCGAGCGCACCAGCGAGGACCGCGACGGCGGCCTGACCACGGTGCACAAGTACCGGCTGGCCGACAAGAAGGGCGCGCTGGCGCTGGCCATGCGTCACCTGGGGCTGCTGCACGACAAGGTGCACGTCACGGGCCAGCTCACGCTGGCGCAGCTGGTCGAGGCGGCGAACAAGCAAGCCGGGGAGGGCGATGCAGGCGGCCGTTGAGCGCCTGGCGCGCTGGCGCCGCAGCGTGGGCGAGTTCGCCCGCGACAACTTCGCTTTCTCCCCCGATCCGTGGCAGCTCGACGTGTTCGAGGCCTGGGACCGAGGCGACCAGCGCATCGCGATGCAGGCGTGCAAAGGGCCCGGCAAGACGGCGCTGCTTGCCGTGCTGGTGTGGCATTTCCTGGCCACGCGTCCCTACCCGAAGGTCGCCTGCACCTCGATCAGCGGCCCGAACCTGAGCGACGGCCTGTGGGCTGAGATGGCGAAGTGGCAGACGAAAAGCCCGTTCCTGCTGCAAGCCTTCGAGTGGCAGAAAACCCGGGTGATCGCGCGCGACCACCCCGAAACCTGGTGGGCCTCGGCGCGCACCTGGTCGCAGTCGGCCAGTCCCGAGAAGCAGGCCGACACGCTGGCGGGCCTGCACGCCGACTTCATCCTGTTCGTGCTCGACGAGACGGGCGCGATGCCCGACGCGGTGATGGTCGCAGCCGAAGCCGCGCTGTCCACCGGCGTGGAGTGCCGCATCGTCCAGGCCGGCAACCCGACCGAGTGCTCCGGGCCGCTGTGGCGCGCGGCGAACCAGGACCGGCACCTGTGGACCGTGTTCGAGATCACCGGCGACCCGGACAACCCGAAGCGCTCCAGCCGCATCGACATCGGATGGGCGCGCAGCCAGATCCAGTCCTACGGGCGCGACAACCCGTGGGTCATGGCCAACGTGCTGGGCAAGTTCCCGCCGAGCTCGCCGCTGGCCTTCATCGGCGCCGGCCTGGTCGAAGCCGCAGCGCAGCGCGAGGCCAGCTCGATCATCACCGACGCGCTGCCGCTGGGCATCGACGTGGCGCGCTTCGGCGACGACGAAAGCGTGATCTGCCCGCGCAAGGGGCGCGACGCGCGCACGATTCCCTGGCAGTTCCTGCGCGGCCTGGACACCATGCAGCTGGCCGCGCGCGTGGTCGGGGTGCGCAACGACCTGCGCGCCGATGCGCTGTTCGTCGACGGCGGCGGCATCGGCGGCGGCGTGGTCGACCGCCTGCGCCAGCTGCGCTTCGACGTGCACGACATCCAGTTCGGCGCCAAGGCCGACCGCCCGGTGATGCCGGGCGCCGACGCCCAGCGCTACGGCAACAAGGTGGCCGAAATGTGGGGCGCGATGCGCGACTGGCTCAAGGTCGGCGCGATCCCGAACGACCCGGTGCTGCACGCCCAGCTGACGAACCGCAAGTACGCCTACGTCACCCGCGAGGGCCTGGACGTGATCATGCTGGAGCCGAAAAAAGAGATGAAGGCTCGCGGCTTGAGCTCGCCCGACCGCGCCGACGCGCTGGCGCTGACCTTCGCCTACCCGGTGATGCCCACGCGCCACTCCGGCGGCGTGCCGGGCGACAACCGGCGCAGTGCGGTGGTTTCCGACTATGACCCCTTCAACAGCTGACCCGAACGGCCACGCCTGGCGCCGGCGGCAGCTGCCCGGCCAGGGCCCGGCGTCGTACTGCACGCTGTGCGGCTGTCGCGACAACTCGGCCGAGTCGCAGCAGCCGTGCGCGCAGGTGCAGGCGCAGCAGCGACCGCCGGCTGCGGTCCAACGCGACTATGACCCGTTCGCCTGAGCGCGTGCGAGTGTTGCGCCACCGCGTCGACTGGCTCGCGGTGCTCGAAGACCTGCGCGCCGAAGGCGTGAGCGGCTACCGGCTGGCCGAGATCATGCTGATCAGCCGCTCCACCGTGCAGGGCTGGGAAGGTGGCAGCGAGCCCAGCCACAGCTACGGCGCCGCCATCCTGGAGGTGCACACGCGCTTTTGTGGCGTGGAGGCTACGAAACGTCGTATTACCGAGACCGTTCTCACGCCCTAAGGTTCGCCCCGTCTGCTTTTGCTTCCTGCAACCGAGCGAGCGAACCATGGGTGCACTTTTCGGTGGGTCTTCCGCAGCGGCTCCGCCACCGCCGCCACCTCCGCCTCCGGCGCCGCCGCCGCAACTGCAGCAGCCGGCCGAATCCACGGCCGCCGCGCAGGCGCAGGCCGAAGCCGCGGCCAAGAAGGGCGCAGCGTCGACCATCGCGACCAGCGCCGCCGGCGTCACCCAGCGCGCCAAGCTCGGCACCTCGTCCCTGATCGGAGACTGATGCCATGTCCCTGCTGAAATCCCTCGTTGCCGAGCTCGACGCCATCAAGGCGCGCGGAATGGACCTGCTGGAACCCGAGCGCGCCGTCGCGGCCAAGCTCGAGCAGATCGTGCGAGCCGGCGTCGACGAGATCCATGCGCTCGAGGCGCGCGTCGCCGCGCTGGAGCCCAAGAATGCAGCCGCGCCGGAGCCCCCGACCGCTTCCGCGCCCGATAGCGGGGCCGCGTCCGCGCCGGCTGCACCCCAGGATGCCCAGCCGGCGGTGGCGCAAAACACCGGCAGCGGCGCAGCGCCCAGCGACCCGAACGGACCGGCCAGCGCTGGTGCGGCGCAATCTCCCGTCGCTGCGGGCGCCGCACCCGCTGCGTGATCGGGCGCTGATCCATGGCCGACCAGAACACCAGCCACATCCAGCTGCCCGGGCAGCCGCCAGACGTTAACCTGGCGCGCATCAACCGCGGGCAGACGGACGCGGCCACGCGCGAGATGCAGCGCCTGCGCGAGCACTGCGACGGTCGGCTCATCGGACTGCGCGGCGATCGCTACAGCTGGTGGGTGCACTGGCGCGAGCTGGCCGACTACATCATGCCGCGGCGCTACCGCTGGCTGGTGACGCCGAACCAGATGAACCGCGGCAGCCCGATGAATCAGCGCATCATCGACTCGACGGGCACCATCGCGGCGCGCGTGCTGGCTGCCGGCATGATGTCCGGGATCACCAGCCCGGGCCGGCCGTGGTTTCGGCTGAAGATCCACGGCGACGACGAGCTCAGCGAATGGGGCCCGGTGCGCCAGTGGCTCGACGCGGTGAAGGACAAGATGATGCTGGTCTTCGCGGCCAGCAACTTCTACCAGACGCTCGCCGTCCTCTACAAGGATCTGTCGGTTTTCTGCACCGGCACGATGACCATGTACGAGGATCGGCAGGACGTGATCCGCTGCTACAACTGGGCGCTCGGCGAGTATTACCTGGCCAACGGCCCGCGCATGAACGTGGACACCGCCTACCGGGAATTCGTCATGACGATCCCGCAGGTGGCGCGCGAGTTCGGGCTGGAAAACTGCTCCAGCACGATCCAGGGCGCGGTCAAGACCGGCGGCGCGCAGTTCGCCACCGAGATCAAGCTCGGCCACGCGATCGAGCCGAACGACAACATCGACCCTGGCGCGCCGGGCCTGCGCGGCATGGCGTTCCGCGAGCTGTACTGGGAGCTCGGCAACGGCAGCGACTCGGCGCTGCGCCTGCGCGGCTTCCACGAGTTCCCGGTGATGGCGGCGCGCTGGGATATCGTGGGCAATGATGCCTACGGCAACGGCCCGGGCATGGACGCCCTGGGCGACATCAAGCAGCTGCAGGTCGAGCAAAAGCGCAAGGCGCAGGGCATCGACAAGATGGTCAACCCGCCGATGGTGGCCGATCCTGCGCTCAAGAACGAGCCGGCCTCGCTGATCCCCGGCGGCGTGACCTATGCGACATACGGGCCCGAGGGCAAGCCGCGCTTCACGCCGGTCTATGACACCAAGCCCGACCTGAGCGGCCTGGTGCAGGACATTGAGGCCACGCAGCAGCGCATCCAGTCGGCGTTCTTCTACGACCTGTTCCTGATGATCAGCCAGCTCGACACGGTGCGCACGGCCACCGAGATCGACGCGCGCAAGGAAGAAAAGCTGATCCAGCTGGGCCCGGTGCTCGAGCGCTTCGAGAACGAGGTGCTGGATCCGGCCATCACGCGCTGCTTCAACATCATGATGCGCGCCGGCATGCTGCCGCCAATCCCTGCGGCGTTGCGCGGCAAGCACGTGCAGCCCGAGTACATCTCGATCCTGGCGCAGGCGCAGCGCCAGGTCATGACGGCCGGCATCGAGCGCCTGGCGGCCTTCGCCGGCAACGCCGCGGCGGTCAACCCCGGCGTGCTCGACAACATCGACTTCGACGCCATGATCGACGAGTACGCCGACATGCTCGGCGTGCCGGCCAAGCTGATCGTGCCCTACGCCAAGGTGCTGCAGCTGCGCCAGCAGCGCGCGCAACAGCAGCAGCAGCAGCAGATGCTGCAGGAAACCCTGGCCAGCGTGCAGGGTGCGCAAACCCTCAGCCAGACCGATGTCGGCGGCGGCGTCAACGCGCTGCAGGCCATGCTCGGCAGCACCAAGGCGACATCGGTATGAGCGCGCCACGCATCGAAGTGCCGCACCTGATCCAGGCGCCGACCACGACCGAGGCGCGCTTCGTGACCATGGCGGCGAGTTCCGGCGGCTCGGGCGAGCGCTTCGGCATCGCCATTCGCGGCGCGCGTTTCGTGGTGCCGCTGCCGCGCGGCTACAGCGAGCACTCGCAGGTGTGCGACTTCTTCGGCGCGATCGTCGTCGTGCACGAGGGCCTGCCGGCGCTGCTGATCGACGGCGAGCGCGGGCGCGCGGTCGAGGTGGACTTCGCCCGCATCCAACGGGAAGCCCAGCAGGCTCGCCTGCTCGGGATGCACTGACAGGAGGCTGCCATGGCCAAAAAGTGGGTATCCGGTGCGATCAAGCACCCCGGCCGCGAGACGCGGCGCGCCCAGGAGCATGGGGTGAGCGTGCACACGCAGATGGAACGCGACTCGCACAGCAAGAACAAGAGCGTGCGCGCGGCCGCCGATCTCGGCCTGCGCATGGAGGGCTGGCACCACAAGGCCAAGTCCCTCTACCCGAGCTCGCGCGACTGACGATCATGCCCAGCAGCTTCGTCATCAAGCGCACCGACGACGGGCCGCCGGTGTTCTTCACGCTGAAGGTCGGCCAGGACTTCGCCGCCGGCGTGGGCGGCTGGAGCGCCGACCAGCGCAAGGCGCTGCGCTTCGCACGCACCAGCGACGTCCACGCCTTCGCCAACGCCTACCTGAAACCGCTCGCGCCCTGGTGCGAGCCCCACGCGATCGAGGACGACGCATGAGCAAGAAGCTGCCCAAGGTCGCCGTGTGCGTGCCGTCGTTCGACATGGTGCACAAGGGTTTCGCCATGTCGCTGGCGGCCATGTGCACCTACGACTGCGCGCGCCTGGCGCTGCTGGACCACCGCACGAGCCTGATCCACAAGGCGCGCAACGCGCTGGTGAACGAGGCCCTGAGCAAGGACTGCGACTACCTGCTGTTCCTGGACTCGGACCTGAAATTCCCGGCCTGGACGCTCGGGCGGCTGCTCAGCCACGGCAAGGACATCGTGGGCGCGGCCTACGTGCGCCGCTCGCCGCCGCACGAGCTGCTGGTCAAGCCGCTGCCTGGCGCCGGCCGGGAGGTGATCAGCAACGGGCTGCACGAGGTCGCGCTGGTGCCCACCGGCTGCCTGCTGGTGCGCGCCTCGGTGTTCCACGACCTGCAGCGCCCCTGGTTCGAGTCGCCGAGCGTGCGCTCGCCCGAGCAGCTGCCCGAGGCGCTGCGCGACTACGTGGCGCCCTACGCGCTGCCCGCCATCATCGGCGAGGACACGTGGTTCTGCGCCACCGCGCGCGCCGCCGGCTTCAAGGTGTGGCTCGACGTCGACCTGACGCGCGACATCGGCCACATCGGCGAGCACACCTTCACCGTTCAAACCCACGACACAGAGGAAGCGGCACGCGCCGCGCCGGCCAATGAGCGAAACGACGCCTGAAGCCACCGAGCAGGAAACCCCGGTCGACCTGGGCGACGAGCGCCATGTCAAGGCGCGCAACCAGCGCCTGGACGCTCGGCGCCGCGCGCTGGCCGAGACGCTGCGCAAGCTGATGCAGACCAAGGACGGCCGTGCCTGGGTGCACCACATGATCTACGAGCGCCTGTGCTACGACCGCAAGATTTTCACGGGCAACTCGGCAACCTTCGCCAACGCGGGGCTGCTCGAAGCTGCCCAGACCCTGGTGCGCGACCTCAAGGCCCTGTGCTTCGACCAATGGGCCCTGATGGAGCGCGAAGCTCTGGACTCCGAGGGGAAGTGACGTGCTGATGACATTTCGCAGGGGCCGCTGGTGGCGGCTGATGGACGAGCAGGGCGCCGATGGCGGCGCGGGTAGTGCGGCCGCTCCGGCAGCTGGTGCAGCCGGTGATGCTGCTGCCGCCGCCGGCGCAGGCGCTGCGACGGGCGACGGTGCTGCTGCTGGTGGCGCCGCCGAGCAGGGCGCGTCCGGCGCACCTGGCAACCTGGTTGCCGAGTCCGCGGCGCAGCCCGATGGCGGCGAGGCCGGCGAAGGCGCCGCCGCAGGCGACAAGCCCGCAGGCCAGGAAGGCAAGCCGGGCGACAAGCCGGCCGAGACCGCGCCCACCTACGAGGACTTCACGCTGCCCGAGGGCATCAAGCTCGAAGGCGAGGACCTGCAGGCGTTCAAGGACGCCGCAGCCGGCGCGAAGCTGACCCAGGAACAGGCTCAGTCGCTGGTCGACATGCACGCCAAGGCGCTGCAGACGGCCCAGCAGCAGCAGTACGACGCGTGGCACACGATGCAGCGCGACTGGCAGGCCCAAGTCAAGGCGGACCCGGATTTCGGGGGCGCCAAGTTCGATGCGGAGACGATGCCTGCGATCGCGAAGGCGATCCAGACCTTCGCACCGACACCCGAGGCCGAGAAGGCCTTGCGCCAGGCGTTCAGTTTCACCGGCGCCGGCAACCACCCCGAAGTCGTGCGCTTCATGGCACGCGTCGGAAAGTCGCTGATGGAAGGCGGTCACGTCGGGGGCGCACCAGCCCTCGGAGACGGTGGCAAATCCGCTGCGGCCAAGCTGTACCCGAACAACCCCTCGGGCTACTGAAACCCCACGTCTGAACTGGCGACAAGGCACACCCCTACACGGCCTACACCGCGACGACACGAACGACGGAGGACCTGCACACACGAACTGAAAAGGACCACCACCATGAAGCTGCTCACCAACCGCTTCTGGCAGGCCGCCATCCTCCTCCTGGCGCTCGGCCTGCTGTACACGCTGGGGCTGCTGCCCCATCCCCATGAAGCCCTCATGGGCGTCGGTTTCGCCGGCGCCACGGTTCTGGGCGGCAACGCCGTCACCTATGCCGACTGGGCCAAGCGCCTGGATCCCGATGGCAACGTCGCCACGATCATCGAGCTGCTGTCGCAGACCAACGAGATCATGGACGATATGCTGCTGGTGCAGTCCAACGGGCCGACCTCGCACAAGACCACGGTGCGCACCGGGCTGCCGCAAGGCACGTGGCGCCTGCTGAACTACGGCGTGCCCAACGGCAAGAGCACCACCGCGCAGGTGGTCGACACGATGGGCAACCTCGAGACGTACAGCGTCATCGACAAGGACATCGCCGACCTCAACGGCAACACCGCCGAGTTCCGCCTGAGCGAGGACATGCCGTTCCTGGAGGGCATGAACCAGCAGATGGCCGAGACGCTGTTCTACGGCAACACCTCGACCAACCCCGAGCGCTTCATGGGCCTGTCGCCGCGCTACAACTCGGTGAGCACGGCCACGGCGCAGACCGCCAACAACGTGATCGACGCCGGCGGTACGGGCTCGACCAACGCCTCGCTTTGGCTGGTGACCTGGGGCCCGAACAGCTGCCACGGCATCTTCCCGAAGGGCAAGATCGCCGGACTGCAGCACAAGGACATGGGCGAGTGGCCGGTGGCCGATGCCAACGGCAACACCTACCAGGCCTATCGCACCCACTTCAAGTGGGAACTGGGCCTGACGGTGCGCGACTGGCGCTACCTGGTGCGCGTGGCCAACATCGACGTCACCCTGCTGTCGGGCGGCAACGCGGCCAACCTGATCAACGCCATGATCCGCGCCGTGCACCGCGTGCCCACCACGCCGCGCCGGGTGTCGACCGAGCAGCGCACCGACGCGCCGAACGGCGGCCAGATGAGCATGGGCCGCATGGCCTTCTACGCCAACCGCACGCTGCGCACCTACCTGGACATCCAGGCGGTGAACAAGACCAACGTGCTGCTGCGCCTGGAGGAGTGGGACGGCATGCCCGTGACCACGTTCCGCGGCATCCCGATCCGCACCTGCGACCAGCTGCTGTCCACCGAGGCGCGTCTCGTCTGAGGCGCGCTGAGCCGGGCCCGCGTGGTCCGGCTCGCCACCACGCAACCCACCATCAGAGGGCACCATCATGATTCTCGACGCAGACCTCCTGCTGGACAGCGCCTCGGCCATCACGTCGAGCGCTGCTTCAGCCAACACCATCGACCTGTCGGAGCAGCGCGACATGGGCATCGGCGACGATCCCGCGCTCAAGCTGCTGTGCCTGGTCGACACCGCGTTCACCACCACCAACAGCGCCACGCTGCAGGTCCAGTTCCAGGGCTCGACCGACAACAGCACCTGGGACACCTACGCCGAGTCGCCGGCCTACGCCGCGGCGGCTCTGGTCGCCGGCGCCCGGCTGTTCGACATCGACGTGCCGCGTCCGGCCGCCGGCAAGAGCATGCCGCGTTACCTGCGCCTGGACTACGTGGTGGGCACCGGCGTGTTCTCCACCGGCTCCGTGACCTCGGCCATCGTGCTGGGCCGCGACGACGAGCCGGCGGGCGGCGCGTATCCCTCGGGCTTCTCGGTCAACAACTGACCGCGACCGTCTCGACGGCCTGGGGCGCGCCGTCTCGCGCCCCGCACCTGCTCTCACAGCCACACGCATAGGAGCTCACCACCATGGCAGCCACCCAGCAGCGCGAGGCGTCGGCCGAAGTGCCGCGCTACCGCATCACCGAGAAGTGCTACCTGAACGACCGGATCTACGACCCGGAGGCGCAGCCCTTCGACCCCAACGCCGAGGTCGAGCCCGGCGAGGAGCCGCCGCGCAAGCCGCTGATCATCTCCTTCCGCGGCGTTCCGGCCCACTACATGGAGCCGGTCAACGAGGCCGCGCGCGAGAAGTGCAAGCGCCACGGCGACCGCATGGAATACGCCGGCAGCGCCATCGACAGCCTGACCGTGGTCGGCTCGCCGGCCCAGCCGGTCGCGGCCTGATCCATCCCCACGCGGAGACCTGAACCATGGGCCTGAGCGCACTCGTCGCCGAATCTGCCGGCTACCAGCAGATCAACGCCAGCGGCAACGTCTGCGCTGGCCCTGCCGCTCTGAGCGGCATCTTCGTCTCGTCGGCGACCTCGGGCCAGATCGCGGTCTACGACGACGCCGGCGCCGGCACCAGCAAGGAAATGGTCGCGCCGTTCGCCGTCACGGGCGGCCAGTTCTACCGGCTGCCGTTTCGCGCGCTCAAGGGCCTGAACATCGCCGTGAGCGGCACCGTGCAGGCCACCGTCGGGTTCTCGCCCGAAACCACGCGCTGAGGAAGGACGAAACCATGGCTGCCAAGGAAGCAAAGCTGGTGTCGATGGAGCGCACCGCGAAGGAGAAAACGGCCGCGCAGAAGCGCATGGATGCCGCGATCAGCGACAGCGGCCCGGACTATCCCTACGGGCTGACCATCAACCTGGGCAAGGACGAGCTCAAGAAGCTGGGCATCGACGATCTGCCGGCGGTGGGCGACGAGTTCCACATCATGGCCGTGGCCAAGGTCACGCGCGTGCACCAGTCCGCGAGCGAGCAGGGCGACGACTCGCGCGGCGTGGAACTGCAGATCACCGACATGAGCACCATGCACGAGGGCGAGGAAAACGAGGGCGACGAAGGACCCGAGGCCGAAGGCAGTGAAACGCGCTTCGGACGCGCCGCCAAGCGGCTCTACGCCAAGAAGGGCTAAGGCATGTCCTCGCAGGTCCAGCTCTGCAACCTGGCGCTCGACGCCGCGCATGCGCGCAGCTCGATCTCCTCGATCGGGGAAAGCTCGGCCGAGGGCCAGGCCTGCGCGCGCCACTACGAGCCGGCGCTCGAAGCCGTGCTGCGCAGCGCGCACTGGAACTTCGCGCGCAAGCAGGTCACGCTCTCGCTGCTGAAGGACGCCACCAAGACGCCGCCCGACAGCGTGCCGCAGCCCTGGTCCTACGAGTACGCCTACCCGTCCGACTGCCTGCGCGCGCGCCGCGTGCTGCCGCAGATGAGTGGCGTGGGCGGTGCGGCCTACCCGGGCTGGCAAGGGCCGCAGCAGCAGATGCCGGCCGTCTCGTTCATCATCGGCCAGGACGACGACGGCTCGGGCAACGCCATCCCGGTGGTGCTGACCAACGAGCCCCAGGCGCAGCTGGTCTACACGGTGCGCATCACCAACCCGCAGCTGTTCGACGCCGAGTTCGAGCAGGCTTTCATCTTCTACCTGGGCTCGCGCCTGTGCGGGCCGCTGACGGGCGACAAGGAACTTGCGCTCAACCTGTTCCAGCAGGCGCAGGCGCTGACCACCAAGGCCGCGGCCGACAACGGCGACGAGGGCCTGACGGTGATCGACCAGGTGCCCGACTGGATCCGCGTGCGCGGCTTCCTGCCGGACTACGTGTTCCCGCCCGGCTCGGGTTGGTACATGGACCCGCTGCCGCTGTCCATGGCGATCTGAGGCATGGGCCAGCCGATCATCCAGCCATCCTTCGCAGCCGGGGAGCTCAGCCCCCAGCTGTGGGCGCGTGTCGACCTCGCGAAGTTTCGCGAGGGCGCTGCGCTGATGAAAAACTTCTTCGTCGACTTCCGCGGCGGCGCGAGCAACCGGCCCGGCACGTCCTACTGCCTGCAGTGCCTGGACTCGACGCTGCCCAGCCGACTTATCCCGTTCACCTTCTCGACGATCCAGACCTACGCGCTGTGCTTCGGCGCGGGCCCGACGATCAGCGGCAGCGTGAGCGGCGCGGCCAACAACGGCAGCGGTGCCGTGCGCCTGACGCTCTCCAGCACCAGCGGCCTGATGAACGGCAACCGCATGACGGTGGCCGGTGTGGGCGGCACGACCGAGGCGAACGGCATGTGGCCCATCGCGGTGGTCGACGGCACTCACGTCGACCTGGTGGGCAGCAGCTTCGTGAACGCCTACAGCTCGGGCGGCACGTTCAGCGCCAACACCGGGCGCATGCGCGTGTTCACCGGCGGCGCGCCGGTGCTCAACGGCGGCGTGGCAATTACCGGCGTCACCCAGGCCAAGCCCGGCGTGGTGACCTACTCCGGCGCTGATCCGAGCCTGGGCGACTGGGTGTACCTGTCGGGCATCGGGGGCATGACGCAGCTCAACGGGCGCTTCGCGGTGGTGACCGGGCTGAACACCAGCGCCAAGACCTTCCAGCTCTACGACCTGTTCGGCGCGGCCATCGACACGACGGCGGATGGCGCCTACACGTCCGGCGGCGCGTTCGCCTCGGTTTACACCCTGGCGGTGCCCTACGACCCCAACGACCTGGAGATCCTGAAGTTCACGCAGTCGGCCGACGTGATGACCTTCACGCACCAGCTCTACCAGCAGGCCGAGCTCACGCGCACCGCCGACAACGCCTGGACCTACACGCCGCTGACCTACCAGCCGAGCATGCCGGCGCCGACGTCGCTGAGCGCCAGCGCCTCGACCTCGGGGAGCACGGTCTACCGGTATGGGGTCACCGCGGTGGGCCCCAACGGCGTGACCGAAAGCCGCATGTCCAATTCGGCCGCCGTCTCGGGCGCCACGATGTCCACCACGGCCGGCGCGCACAACACGCTGGCGTGGACCGGCGCGGCCGGCGACATCTCCTACAACGTCTATCGCCAGGCCGAGGTCGACGGCGGTGCGCCCGATGCGGGCTCGCTCTACGGCTTCGTGGGCAGCACCACCGATACCGGATTCGTCGACTCGAACATCGCACCCGACTTCACGCGCACGCCGCCGCTGGCCAACAACCCGTTTTCCGGCACGGACTGGCCCGGCTGCACGACCTACTTCCAGGGGCGCCAGGCGTTTGCCGGTACCGAGAACGAGCCCGACCGCCTGGTGATGTCGCGCTCGGGCGACTTCACGAACATGGACTACTCGAGCCCCAGCCGGGCCGACGACTCCATCGACGTGACGCTGGAGGCGCAGCAGGTCAACGCGATCAAGCACCTGGTGCCGCTGACCACGCTGCTGGCCTACACGAGCTCGGGGATCTGGCGCATCGACACGGGCGACACCACCCAGCCGATGACGCCCTCAAACATCATGGCACGCCCGCAGAGCTACGACGGCTGCTCGGACGTGCCGCCCATCGTCATCGACTACGAGGTGCTGTTCGTGCAGAACCTGCAGTCGACGGTGCGCGCGACCAAGTTCGACTTCCTGCTCAACACCTTCCGGGCCGACAACGAGCTCACGCTGCTGGCCAACCACCTGGTGTTCGGCCACCAGATCGTCGAGTGGGCCTGGGCGCAGCAACCCTTCCGCATCCTCTGGTGCGTGCGCGAGGACGGCGTGCTGCTGTCGCTGACCTACCTGCCGCAGCAGGATCTGGTCGCCTGGTGCCGACACGAGACGGACGGCCTCGTGAAGTCGATCTGCTCGGTGGTCGAGGGCTCCGAGCACGCGGTGTACCTGGTGGTGCAGCGCCTGGTCAACGGCCAGTACGTGAACTTCGTCGAGCGCATGGCCTCGCGGGTGTTCGGGGATGTCACCCAGGCATGGTTTGTCGACGCCGGGCTTTCCTACCCGCAGGGCTATCCCCAGGCGACGGTGGTGCCCTCGGCGCTCACCGGCAACTCGACGCTGGCCGCGGCCGCCAACGTGGTCGCCGGCGGCTCGGGCTACAGCTCGCAGACCACCGCGACCGTGGTCGACCTGGGCGCGAGCACCCCGCAAGAAGGCGGCAGCGGCTCAACAGTCACCCTGACGATCTCCGGCGGCGTGATCACCGCCGCTGCGCTCACCCCGGGCCAGGACTGGATCCGACCGGCCATCGTGGTGAACGACCCGACCGGCGCGGGCTCCGGCGCAGTGCTCACGCCGATCGTGCAGGAGCTGGTCACGCTCAACGCAAGCGCCGGGGTGTTCAGCGCCGGCACCGACATCGGCAAGGTGGTGCGCCTCAACGGCGGCGTGGGAGCCGTGGAGGCGGTGGCCAGCAGCACCCAGGCGACGATCAACGTCTCGCAGGCACTCACGAGCCTGTGGCCGGCTGCGGCGGGCAGCTGGACCATGACCACGCCGGTAACCACCGTCTCGGGGCTGCACCACCTGGAGGGCCGCACGGTGGCGATCCTCGCCGACGGCGGCGTGCAGCCGCAGCAGGTGGTGACCAACGGGCAGATCACCCTGGCGCACGCAGCCGACGCCATCATTGTGGGGTTGCCCTACGAGTGCGAGATCGACAGCCTGTACCTGGACGTGCCCGGCGAGCAGCCTACCGCGCAGGGCCGGCGCAAGAAGATCAGCGCGGTGACGCTGCGCGTGGTGGACACGCGGGGCCTGCAGGTCGGCCCACTCGGCCAGACGCTCTACGAGATCAAGGAACGCGGCCTCATCCCGATGGGGCAGCCAATCGGCCTGTACACGGGCGACGAGCGCATCAACCTGGACCCGAACTACAACCGCCCGGGCCAGATTGCCATGGTGCAGTCCAACCCGCTGCCGGCGACGATCCTCGGCTTCATGCCCGAGGTGGTGCTTGGGGACGACTGATGCTCACCTGCGAGCCCCTGCAACCCTGGCACGCCGAGTTCGTGGGCCAGCGCCTGCGCGCCGAGGACCGCGCCGAGGTGCAGCTCATGGGCATGCGCGGGCCCGAGGCCGCGCTCGACTCGCTGCGCCAGTCGGTGGCGGCTTCCACCATCCTGGTGCAGGGCACGCCGGCGGCGGTGCTGGGCCTGGGCGTTGTCGACGTGGTGGGCGGCATCGGCTGCCCGTGGCTGCTGACCACCGCCGAGGTGGAGCGCTGCCGCGTGGGATTCGCGCGCGCCATGCGCGAGCTGGTCGCGCAGGCCCTGGCGATCACGCCGCGACTGGAAAACCTGGTGGACGCCCGCTACGCCCGCGCAATCGCGCTGGCGCGCTGGATCGGCTTCACGGTGGATGCGCCCCGCGGCGGGTTTTGCCGATTCTGGATGGAGACCTGACCATGGGTACCGCAGCCCTCGTGCTCACCGCGATCGGCGCCGCCAGCAGCGCCTACGGGGCCTACCAGCAGGGGCAGGCCGAGTCACAGGCGGCCAGCTACCAGGCCCAGGTCGCGCGCAACAACCAGCTGGTGGCGCAACAGAACGCCCAGATGGCCTTGCAGACCGGCCAGCAGCAGGAGGCGGCCAAGCGCGAGCAGACCGCGCAGATGATCGGCCAGCAGCGGGCAATCATCGCCGGCTCCGGCATCGACCCGAACAGTGGGTCTTCGAAGCGCATCCAGGGCGACACCGCGGCGCTGGGTGCGCTCGATGCGTCGACGATCCGCAACAATGCCGAGCGCACCGCCTACGGCTACCAGACCCAAGGCATGGACTACAGCGCGCAGGCCGGGCTGCTGCAGTCGCAGTCGAGCAGCGCCGCCTCGGCCGGCGAGCTGTCCGCCTTCGGCTCGATCGTCGGCGGGGCTGCCTCCGTGGCGAACAAGTGGTACACGTACAAGAAGCAGTACGGGGGGAGCTATTGATGAACGCCGTGGGAAAACCGATTTCACGCCCGGAAAACCTAATTCGGTTTTCTCTGGACGGGTTGGTGCGACGATTTTGCCGGGGACTGAGGCGCATGGCGCGCTTCGCCCATGGACAGATGGAGTCGCTTCATGAATCCGAGTTCTGGTCACCCTTGGAAGTCACCACGCCTCTATACGGAACAGGAGGCCGCCGCCGTGCTCGGCGTATCGCCGGGGACGCTCAGCGTTTGGAGGTCGACGGGGCGCTACGCACTGCCGTTCGTCAAGGTCGGGAGTCGTGTGCGTTATCGCCCGGCGGACATCGACAAATGGGTGGCCGCCAGATCGTCGGAGGCCATGAAACCCGCCCCGTGATCAGCAAAAGCGTCGGGAGCTACTGATGCAGATCCCGACGCAGACCAGCCAGACCGTTTTCACCGATGTCCCGCTGCGCGGCCAGGACATCCAGGCCAACCCGGCCGAGTTCGGCGCGCTGCAGGGTGCTGCTGCCCAGCGCGTGGGCCAGCAACTCGGGCAGGCGGCCCAGGAAACCCAGCAGACGGCGCTCCTGGCCCAGCAGTTCGCCAACGAGAACGCCAGCACCCAGGCGCTCAACAGCTTCCAGTCCAACGCCGACGACTACATGAACGGCAATGCCGCCAAGGGCATTGTCGGCTTCACCACGCTCAACGGGCGCGACGCGCTCGACCAGGCGCAGAACTACCAAGGCCGCGTGATGCAGGCCTTCAACCAGGCGCGCGACTCGCTCAACCCCGCCGCGCAGCGCCAGTTCGACATGATGGGGCACTGGGCGCTGCGCTCGAC
>JAJZTW010000097.1 GCA_021847345.1 Pseudomonadota bacterium | reverse complement strand
TCATCGCCCAGGGCTGGATCAAGCCCACCAAGAAGATCTTCGACAACTCCAAGATCAGCGACCACTTCGCCATCATCCCGACCGGCAAGCGGCCTGAGGGCCTGTCGCCGGCCGAGAGCAAGATCTTCGACCTGGTGGTGCGCCGCTTCATCGCTGCGTTCTTTCCGGCCGCCGAGTACCTGTCTACCACCCGCACGACCGTACTTGGCGGAGAGACCTTCCGCTCATCTGGACGCGTCCTGACATCGCCTGGCTGGCTGGCTGTGTATGGCCAGACCATTGCTCCTGACGAGGAAGATGAGCAGGAGCCCGCCCTTTGTAAGCTGGCACTAGGTGAGCTGAGCAAGAACCTCGGCCTGGACGTCAAGAGCCTGAAAACGAAGCCGCCCAAGCCATTTACTGAAGCCACGCTGCTGGCCGCCATGGAGACCGCGGGCAAGCTGGTCGAGGACGATGAGCTGGCCGCGGCCATGAAGGAGAAAGGCATCGGCACGCCGGCCACCCGTGCATCGATCATTGAGACACTGGTAGCAGACCGAGACGGGAAAGGGGCGCCCAAGGAGCCTTATATCCGTCGCGAGAAGAAGGCGCTCGTGCCCACCCAGAAGGCGCTTGATCTGATCGGTTTCCTCCAGGCCAGCTCCGTCACGTCCCTTACCTCCCCGGCCATGACCGGCGAGTGGGAACACAAGTTGCGCCTGGTCGAGCAGGGGCAAATGCGTCGCGCCGACTTCATGCGCGAGGTCGCCCAGCTCACACGCGAGATCGTCGGCACGGCCGGCCCTGCGGCGGATTCCGTCGCTCAGGATCTGACGCACCCATGCCCTGACTGCGGCAACAAGACCCTGAAGGCCTCGTCGCGTGATGTCAACTGCACATGCGGCTTCAAGCTCTGGCGAACTGTGGCGCAGAGATCACTTTCTGACGCGGAAGTGGAGCAGCTGCTTGCCAACAAGCAGGTTGGCCCGCTCGCCGGCTTCATCAGCTCGAAGAGTGGCAAGCCCTTCAATGCTGCCATGAAGCTCGCGGCCGGCGGCAAGGTCGAGTTCGTTTTCGACAACGCACCTGGTGCGCAAGCTCCTGCAGGTGCCCCGGGCGCATGTAAGTGCCCGAAGTGCTCGTCCCAGATGTCGATGTCCCCCATGCTGCTGTCGTGCTCCTGCGGCCTGAAGATCTGGAAGACCATCGCCGGCAAGGACCTGACCGACAGCCAGGCCATCCAGCTGGCCAGCAAGGGCCAGATCGGGGTTCTAAGCCAGAACCGCCGAAATTTCCGTCATCCCAGCTCCAGCCCCGCCACGAGCGCATCCAGGTCGATCATCTTGCCGTCGCTCTGGAAGGTGTAATGCCCGTTCAGCAGGATGTGCCGCCAGGCCGCCGGCGATATCTGGGTCAGGAGAGCGTGCGCCTTGGCGTTGCCGCTCGCCTCGTACTTCATCAGCAGCCGCGAGAGGATGGCCGAGTTGTAGAAGATGACCGCGTTGGCGATCAGCCTGGCGCACTGGTTGCTGATCTCAATTTCGATGTCGGTGCGCCCGGTCAATTCCTTCTTGCCGCCGACCTGGGCGATGGTCGAGCGTAGCTGGTGATAGGACTCGATGCGGTTCTGTGAGCGGTGCACGTTGCGCTCCAGTTGCGGATCGCGCAGGTAGCGCAGCGTGTAGATGCTGCGGATGAGCTTGTCGAACTCGAACACCGCGCGCCGCGTCGGGTTCGGCGCGGTGTAGGTGCATAGCTTGCGGATCAGCGTGCCCTGCGTCATCTCCTTCAGTCCGAGCGTGGCGACAATCTGGTCGAGGTTCGGCTTCTCGCTGACTATGAGATCGCGGTCGATTCTCCCGGCCGGCCGGATCAGGCACTGATCGTACAGCGCCGGATCGTCGGCACTGTAGAGTTCCTTCAACTGATCGCCAAGGTCGGTGAAGCGCGGCTCGAAACGCAGGCCGAACCAGTGCAGGATAGCGAAGTTGGCCTTGTTGACGCTGTGCATGTCGCCGGTGATCGCGGTCGGCACGATGTCCGACGTGTTGCGATACCAGATGTCGAACACGTGATGGGCCTCGTAATCGTGCGCGCCGATCAGGTAGCCGTTGAGCGGCACGTGGTTGCACAGCAGCGTGTAGGCGACCACGCCCTTGCCGCGCCCAAAGTATTTGCGCGAGTGGCGCGCTTTCACGGTCGGCCGCTCGACGCCGAATTTCTGACCATCGACGGCACCGTACAGTGCATCGAGGTCGAACGAGTAGTACGGGAAGATCGGCAGCGCGGCGATGGCGTTGCTGATGCAGTCGTTGGCCGCGTGCAGCGTTGCGTGGCGCAGGTACTGTTGGTAGGCGCTCTCCAGCACGTGGTACGGGATGTCGCTGGTGCGTGCCATGACCTGGTTGCCGTGGTTCATCGCCTGCGCGATGATGACCGCCATCAGGCTGTCGGCGTCGGCGACCTTCTTCGCATAGCGCGGCTGCAAAGGCGTCAGCGCCGACAGGAACTGGCACTGGCCGTTGACGAAGCGGAACACGTCGGCCACGTCGCAGAACGGCAGTTGCTCGTAGAACGCCTTCTCGCGCGCCTTCTGGTTCTCGCCCTTGGGCTTGCGCCATGTCAGCTTCTGCGTGTCCTTGTCGTATTCTAGGTGCGTCAGCTTGCCCTGCTTCAGCTCGCGGTTGAAGGCCAGCCACTGAGCGCGCAGCTCGGTCGCGAGCGCATCGAGCTGGGCATCGAGTGGCTGCCGCAGGAACGGGATGTCGATCTGCGCCAGCACGGCGGCCTTCTCATCCAGCGAAACCAGCTCGTCGGAAAAATGCCGGTGCTGCAAGCTGTCGTCGAGGTAGAGTTCACCCGACTGGAAGCGCTTCCTGACCTGGCGGTACAGCCAGAACTCGTAGCGGTCGGCATGCAGGTCCGTCGGCTTGCCATCGGCATCGAAGGTCAGCAGGTACGGTCGCAAGCGTTTCGGCAGCGTGGCCGCTGGACATTCGGCGAGCGGCCGTTGCGATAGGCGCTGCTGTTTGGCGAACACGTCCTTGGCCCAGGCCAGCGCCACGAGCCACGGGCTGCCCGGATCAGTGCCAGCGAGGTCGAGCGCGACATACAGCGGCCGAAGATGGCGGCGGATGCGCTCAGCCAGGCCGTCCACCGCCTGCCAGTGCAAAGCCAGCTTGCTCACCGGCTTCACGCTCATGCGCTGCGCGGTGGTTTGCAGCGTATCGCGGGGCATGATTTTGTAGGCGCGCTGGCGCACATCGCCGAACGGCGTGGGATCGGGCACGCTGTCGTCGATGTAAAGCGACAGCAGGCGGCCGACCTGCGGTGTGTCTTGCTGACGGCGCACCTGCTCGGCGACAAAGGATTGCTTTGCGCCCGCACTGCTTTCGTCCTCCAACTGCTTCATGTGGTAGGCCATCGCATCGACCAGGTTGTCGGAAAGCTGCCGGTAGCGCACCCAGGCATAGCAAAGCAGGTAGAGGTAGGTCTGATCGGCCTTCAGGTTGCGTAGATCGTGGACGGTGTAGAAGTTCGCCAGGCTGGCGTAGTACAGCAGATTCTGCTGCGAGACGCCGAGCTTGGGCAGCAGCGCCTTGGCGATCCGGTGCAGCGGCTCCAGCGTGGCGCGCTTTTCGCGTTCGCGGGCCATCTGACGCCAGCCAAAGTCCTTGGCGTCCTGCTTGAGCGCCGCCAATTGCGACAGGGTGTCGTCACGCACTAGAAGCCGACCCAGCGCGGCCTTGGCCGATTCGTCCAACACTTCCGACAGCAGGCCAGCCAGCCGCCGACGCTCGGCGGACAGGGCTTCGCTCACCAGCTCTTGCAGGGTGGTATAGCCGGGCCGGATGATCTTGTGCTCGTTTAGCCAGACGATCAGCTCGGCGGCGATGAACCCCGGCATCACGTCGCGCCGCACGGTCTGCGCGGCCTGCTGCGCGAGCTGCGCCAGGAACTCGGCCGCCCACGGCCGGTAGCCGAACAGATCGGCAATCCACTCGCGCTGGGTGTAGTGCTCGTGCTTGGAGATTGGCTTGTGCTCGAAGGACTCGCCGTGGAAGTAGCGGCTCAGCACGAAGGCGCAATCGTGCTCGACCTCACTCCAGTCGAAGCGGAAGAAGGCATGCTTGGCCTTGAAGTAACCGATCTGCAAGATGCAATAGACCTGGGCATGGAGACCAGGCCGGCTGCTGGCGAGCGCCAGTTCGGTTTCAGTCAACGCCAAGTATTCCAGCCGCTGGGCGTCGTCGAAGTCCGGCAGGCCGTACAGGGCTTCCTGCTCGGCGTCCGACAGGACGGTCAATCGTTCGCTCTTGGTCGTCATCGCGATGACGCTCCACGAGAGCCCGTCCAACCAACCCGTGCCAGGGTCTCGATCAGCGTGGTTCGCTTGACGCCGAAGTTGCGGCACACCGCCGCCTTGGACATGCCGCCATCGAGCGCAGCGACGATGGCCTCCAGCTTCTCGCCGGTGATCGCCTGCGGCCGGCCGCCGATCCGGCCGCGTTTGCGGGCGGCAGCCAGACCGGCGACGACACGTTCCTGGATCAAGGCGCGTTCGTACTGCGCGAGCGCGCCGAACACCTGGAACAGAAACTCGCCCGAGGGCGTCGTGGTATCCAGGTTCTCCGTCAGCGAGCGGAACGCCACCTGCTTTTTCTTGAGCGAGGTCACGATGGCGAGCAAGTGCGACAACGAACGGCCGAGCCGGTCGAGCTTCCACACGACCAACACGTCGCCAGGGCGAACGAATTCGAGCGCCCGCGCCAGGCCCGCGCGGTCGTCCTTCGCGCCGGAAGCATGATCCTCGAACAGATGCCGCGCATCGACGCCGACGGCGAGCAGCGCATCGCGCTGCAAGTTCGTGCTCTGGCGGTCGGAGTCCGACGACACGCGCATGTAACCTACCAACATAAGCGGAAAACCATTAAGACGAGGTTTCCGTATGGTAGCGTCTGGCGACAGAGTTTTCCGCACAATTTTGCGGCCACTCGGAGGTTGGTGCATGTCGTTTTCAGAAGACGGCTGCACTGAACGTCAGAAGCCGACTGCACTATAGCAGCGGAGGGGTTGGATCCATCAGGCAACGACGGGCTGCTGCCGGCCATCAGCGGACGCAGGGAGGACTTTCC
>JAJZTW010000056.1 GCA_021847345.1 Pseudomonadota bacterium | reverse complement strand
CTGGAAGTCGACGTCCTGGGTTTCCAGCAACTCCAGGGTGAGTCGCGATGGCTCGATCCCATGCCGCGAAAGTGCGGATGCAACCCACCCAGGACACGCCGGATTCAACAGCGAAGTGGGCGGAAGGTTGATTCCAACGTCCATGCGCGTGCCCTGGGCATCCCATTCCCGGACGTGACCAAGAAGTTGCTCCAGACCGTCGCGGAACAGGCGATCGAGTTCTGCCTCACCGAGAGCTGGAAGAAATTGTGCGGGCGAAAGTACGCGCCCGTCTTCGAGCTGCAGACGGGCAAGCGCCTCGACCTTCACGCAAGCCCCGGTGTGCAGGTCCACCACCGGTTGAAGGTACATGTGCAAGCCGCCGTCGAGCAGGCGCTCTCGGCACAGCCGCGCCATTCTCCTTGAATTGACGAGCGGGTTCGACGGCGCTCTGGCAGTGCGCCATCCGTGACTCGCCCGCGGCTGCAATCCGCGGATCCATTGGCGCATCCAGGCTGACGGAAACATCGACGGGAATCGCATGATCATCGTGATGGCGAAGATCGTCCTCAAATCGCAAGGTGTCGCCTGCGCACATCCCGCGCCAGCGCTCGAGTCAAAGGGCCTCGTTGATCCGGGTGCCGATGTCGGGCATGCGCCGCCGCAACAGCTGCTCGCGCCGCAGGCCAAGCAGCCTGCCTGCCGCCGCGTTGGTTTCGCGAAAGGCACCGTCGAGGCGCACATCGAGGCGCGAGGCCTTCGCCAGACACTGCGTTGTTGAGTGCCTGCTGCAGCCGCCGCTGCGACCGCTCGCAGCCCTGCCACCAGGGCATGGCGTCGAAGCGCCGCCCGAAGATCCACAACGGTGTGCTGCCGATGGCCTGCAAGGCCGCCCGGTTGGCATGGCGCAGCACGCCGGCGGGGTCGAGCAGACCCGCGAAAGCCGAGGGCCCCAGCCGGTCGAGCACTACGAGCAGCGCGTGTTCGCGGCCCGGCGGCGTGGGTCCGGCTGCCATGCGTTTCAGCGCGGCATCGCGGTGCGCCATACGAAGGAGACTGTGGCTCTTGGCATGCCCGCAGTATGCTGGGCAGCCTGCGCCAGCAGCGTGATCAGTTGCGCGCCGGGGCGACCGGATCAGATCCAGTGCCGAAAGGGCGCGCCGTGCGCGCAGCATCATCGACCAGCCGCGCCAGTGTGCGTATGGCACGCTCGAGCGCCTCGTCCCAGTGCTGGCCGCAGGTCAGTCGGATGTGGTGCTGGAACTCGGCACGCGGCGAGAAGATCGGCCCCGGAGCCAGGCTGATGCGTTGCGCCAGCGCGGCACGGTGCAGGGTCATCGCGTCGACACCGACGGGCAACTCGACCCACACGAAGTACCCGCCAGCCGGCCGCACCACCCGGGTCCCGTCCGGAAAATGCCGGTTGACGGCGTCGAACAGGCTGTTCCGCTGAGTCTGCAGAGACAGCCGAAGACTTCGCAGGTGCCGGTCGTACCCGCCTTCCTGCAGGTACTCGGCCAGTGCCGCCTGCACGGGAATCGACCCCGACAGGCTCGTCATCAATTTCAGCCGTTCGACCTCGCGCGCAAACCGGCCGGGCGCGGCCCAGCCAACGCGGTACCCCGGCGCCAGGCACTTCGAGAACGACGAGCAGTGCAGCACCAGGCCGCGACGATCGTGGGCCTTGGCCGGAAGCGGCGCCGCTTGGCCTTCGTAGAGTTCCGAGTACACGTCGTCTTCGATCAGCGGCACGTCGTGGCGGGCGAGCAGCTCGACGAGCTCGCGCTTCTTTTCCTCAGGCATCAGGCTCCCGAGCGGGTTCTGGAAGCTCGTCATCAGCCAGCAGGCCTTCGGGCGGTAGAGCTCGATCACATGCGCCAGGCGGTTGAGATCGATCCCCTCTCGCACGTGGGTCGGCACCTCGATGGCGCGCAGGGCCAGGCGCTCGAGCGCCTGCAGCGCCATGTAGAAGGTCGGTGACTCGACTACCACCGCATCGCCAGGCCGTGTCACGGCGTTGAGGCACAGGTTCAGCGCCTCCATCGCACCGTGGGTCAGTACGATCTCGCCGGTAGCCACGGTCACGCCCTGACGCAAGTAGCGCTTGGCGATTTCGCGCTTGAGGCGCAGGTTGCCCGGTGGCAGGTCCTCGACCATGCTCCAGGGTTCGAGCCGGCGCGTGCTCGAAACCAGCGCGCGGCGCAATCGGTCGAGAGGGAACAAGACGGGACTCGGGAACGCAGAGCCGAAGGGCACGATGTCGCGGGCGCGCGCGGCGCCAAGACATGCGTAGATCAGGTCGTTGACCTCGACGGGCTGAGATCCTGACTGGGGCTCCGACGTCTGCGGCTCGGCGAGTAGCACACCGTCGGCGCGTGCGGTTACGAAGTAACCCGAGCGCGGTGCCGCGCGAACAAGGCCGCGGGACTCGAGCAGGTAGTAGGCCTGGAACACCGTGCTGGGGCTCAAGCCCCGACTGGCACAGGTCTGGCGCACAGAGGGCAATCGATCCCCCGCGCGCAGCACCCCGGCAGCGATCTGCTGCTCGAGTTCTTGAGCGAGCAGTTCGTACCTCATGGAGGCGGGTTGGCGGCGATCACGCATGGTGTCGGCACCGCGCCTCGGTCGACAGCCGGCTGGGTTGGGTGGCGTCTTTGAAGTCTAGCGTCTGAGCGGCGCAATACAAGTATCTGACGCTGTGCGCGAGAAATAAAGCCGCTTACTGGAAATAAAGTCGCTGACTGGGAAATATAGTTGCTGACCAGGCCGAGCCCAGAAGGAAACAAAATCGCTTACCAGGCAGGTTCCGTGCGCCCTGCTGGGCGGCACGCTCGCGTGTGCCGCCACGGCTGGCCGGGCTGCAACACTCAGCGCCCGTGTACGCGTTGATCTTCGGCGGGAGCCAGTCCTCCATGTCTGAAGAGTCCAGTCCGCCAACGCGATCCTCGACGAGATAAGGCACTGGCGGGCGTCGGCACCTCGGCCAAAGCGGGCGCTGGTCACAACCCATGGCGGCGGCCGCAATGTGCCAAGCAGCGGTCGCCGAGATCAGCTGCGGGTGCGCGCCGAAGCAATTCTGAGCCAACCGTGCCGACCCAATAGTGAGCCAGGGATGGGAGCCGGTCTGATGATGTCCGGCGGTGGACAAGACCTGGTCTACCGCGCTAGTTCAAACGGGCGAAGATACTTGCTGTAGGCATGCACATCACGCAGCGCCGCGGCCGCGCACTTTTCTACCGCAGCGAATGGGTGCCGTGAGGCGCCGTCGGCAACACCCACGGGTACACGAAGCAGCTCTACGTTCAGAGCATCGAGGCGGAGGCGACGACTGTCCCGGAGGCACTGCGCGAGCACCTGTCCGAAGATGACGTGGCGTTGAATCGCCGGAATGCTGGTTCAAGCGGAAGCCACCTCCGCGTAGAAGCGCACCTGGTTGCGGCCCGCGCCCTTGGCTTGGTACATCGCCTCGCCTGCTAGGCGCAAGAGAGCAGCGGCCGTGGCTGCGTCGCTGGGACAAACCGCAACGCCGATGCTGGCCGAGACATGGCCAAAGCAGGCGCTGGTCGCTACCCGCGGCGGCGGCTGCAATGTGCCAAGCAACGGTCGCCGATAGGTGTGAGCTCACGACACCTTGGCGCTCTCGCATACGACGACCAAGCCAACTCTCAACGGCGTTCCGGGCTCGCCGTGGGCACCATGGGCCGGGCTTGCGCACTCTCCTTCGTCTCGACCCGGCGAATTGATTTGGCGCCAGTCCGGTGAGGCATGCTATTTGCTTTTTCTGCATCATGGCCAAGCCGCGTCCCGCCGCCTCCAAGCCGACCGTGGCGGTCGTCATGCACGACCCCGTGCGCGGGTGCTCAGGCGACCCCACCAATCGAGGCGGTCTGCCGCGCGGCGCGCTGCTTGTGCAGGGCCTGCAAGACGCGGGCTACGAGGTTGTCGCGCTGCTGCCTGCCGATACTGACCTGGATGCACGCATCGTCGACCTGCAACCGGATCTGCTCATCGTCGACGCCGAATCGGGCGTGCGCGACCTACTCGAACACGTTGTGCTTGCCACCCGCGATACGCCGCGCCCGATCGTCCTGTTCACCGATGACGACGACGCCGATACCGCGCACATGGCGGTTGATGCTGGCGTGACGGCCTATATCGTTGACGGTCTCAAACCCAGCCGGGTCAAACCCGTGATCGAGGTTGCGCTGGCCCGCTTCGCCCGCGAGCAGGGCCTGCGCGCCCAGCTTGCCGCGGCGCGACAGCAGCTGAGCGAGCGCAAGACGATCGAGCGGGCGAAGGGCTTGGTCATGAAGCGCCTGCAGATCGGCGAGGAGGAGGCCTACTCCCGCATGCGCCGCCAAGCGATGGAGAAGGGACTCAAACTCGGCGAAATCGCCCAACGCATACTCGACGCAGCGGATCTCCTATGAGCCCCGCACGCCGCTGGTGCATGCCCGCCCCATCGCAGTGCTACGCCGCGCAATGTATGCCGACTCTGGCCGACAGCAAACTCCCTTTCGCCTGACGCTATGCCCCATCCCGTCTCCAGCGCTGCGCCGCAGCCACCCCCAGCGCCTTTCGGGCCCCCGGAGCGCGGCGAAGTTCGCGTCGGCTTCATGGCACTGACCGACTGCGCCCCGGTCATCATGGCCTCGATACTGGGCTTCGACCGCAAGTACGGCGTGCGGATCGTGCCCTGCCGAGAGGCCTCGTGGGCCTCCATCCGCGACAAGCTGCTGCGCGGCGACCTGCAGCTGGCCGACATGCTCTATGGCATGGTCTACGGCGTGCATCTGGGCATCAGCAGTCCACAGCGCGACATGGCACTGCTGATGACCCTCAACCGCAATGGGCAAGGAATCACGCTGTCGCGCCGCCTCGCCCGCGAAGGCGTCACCACGAGCGCCCAGCTCGCTGCCGCGGTGCGTGCCGGCGCGCGCCGCTACACCTTCGCGCAGACCTTCCCCACCGGCACGCACGCGCTATGGCTGTCGTATTGGCTGGCCAGCCTTGGCGTCGACCCGCTGCACGACGTCCGCCAGATCACCGTGCCGCCGCCGCAGATGGTCGCCAGCCTGCGCGACGGGGAAATAGACGGCTGCTGCGTCGGCGAGCCGTGGAATGCGGTGGCCGCGGCCGACGATGTCGGCTTCACGGTCGCGACCAGCCAGGATGTGTGGCCGGATCACCCGGAGAAGGTGCTCGGCACCACCGCGGACTTCGTGCGCGCCCAGCCGAACACGACGCGAGCGGCGATGGCAGCCATTCTCGACGCGTGCCGCTGGATCGACGCCTCCGCGAGCAATCGCACCGCGACGGCCGGCACGCTGGCTGGTGCGACCTGCGTCGACACCCAGGTGGGCACCATCCTGCCGCGCTTGATGGGCGACTACGCCGACGGACTCGGCGGGCGCCGCATCGACGCCCGTCCTATGGCCTTCCACGCCGAAGGCGAAGTGAACTTTCCCTGGCTTTCCGACGGCATGTGGTTCCTGACTCAGTTCCGCCGCTGGGGCTTGCTGCGCGAGGATCCGGACTATGCCGGCGTGGTCCGGGAAGTCAACCGCGTCGCGCTGTACCGTGAAGTAGCCGGCGCGCTGGGCGTGCCGGTGCCCGACACCCTCACGCGAAGCTCGACGCTGATCGACGGCCGGGTCTGGGACGGCAGCGATCCGAACCGGTACGCTCACGGCTTCGACATCGCCGCCGGCTGAGCCGGCACGCGCCGCGGCCGCTGCAGCGAAGAGACACATGGACACGCATCCCGAAACCCCTGCCGCGGCCGAAGCCGCCGCCTTGCTGCGCGTGATCGGCCGCGGCGCACGCGGCAGCCGCGACCTCGATCCGACGCAGGCCGCCTGGCTGATGCGCGCGATGTTGCGCGGAGACCTCACCGACCTGCAGCTCGGCGCCGCGCTGATGGCGCTGCGCATCAAGGGCGAAAGCGCCGACGAGGTGCTCGGGTTCATGCAGGCCGTCGACGCGCAGCTGCCGCGGCTGCGCGTCGCGCGCCCGGTGGTCGTGATGGCGAGCGTCAACGGCGCGCGCCGGCTGGCCAATCAAGTGCCGCTGCTGTGCCTGGCCCTGCAGCGGCGCGGCATCGCCACCCTGGTCATCGGCGACGAGGATGCCGATGGCCGCCTGCACACCGCCGCGCTGTGGTCCGCGTTGGGCCTGGCGCTTGCCCGCGCCGTCGACGTCGCGCAGACCCTGCTCGACGCGGGCGCGCCGGTCTATCTCGATCTGCGCGAACTGCACCCGGCGCTGGCGCGCCTGACGGCCCACCGGCGCGTGCTCGGCGTGCGCAACGTGGGCCACTCTCTGGTCAAGTTGCTGTGTCCGATCTCCGGTCCGGCGCTGCTGTTGGCGGGCTACACGCACGGCGAGTTCGGCGCGCTGATGCAGCAGGTGCTTGCTGCACGCGGCACGTCGGCACTGGTGCTGCACGGCTGCGAGGGAGAAGCCGTCCCGCACCCCTCGCGCCGCACCGAGCTGACCTGGAGCCTGCCGCCAGCCGGCGGCGACGCGCCGACCGCGTTACCCGCCGCCGTCGGCGGCGATCTGCCCCTGCTCGGCACCGACCTGGCCGCCCAGCGCGACTGGAGCCGCGACGTGCTGGCTGGTCGCGCCGCGACGCCGGGTGCGCTCGACGCCTTCGTCACCGTGGTCGCGGCGGCCGTGACGGCGATGGCGCCCGCGCCCGACCCCGACCGAGCGGCGTGAGCCGGGCACTTCGCGCCGCTCAGGCCGGTTCCTGCTCGAGCAAGCCCGTCGAACGCTCTGGCCGGCCCGGAACGCTAGCTGCGATGCTCCCGCGCGTCCGGTACAGCAAGGCGGTCAGTGCCAGGCACGCGGCCGCCAGCGCGACATAGACCAGATAGCCGCGCGCGTAGCCGACGCGCCCCATCGATTGCGCCACGTGACCCAGCATCGGCGGCACGACGAAGCCGCCCAGGGCGCCGAGGCCTCCGACCCAACCCGCGGTGCCGCCGACCGCGTGCGGCACATAGTGCGGCACCAACTTGAACACCGCCGCGTTGGCCACACCCATGCCCGCGCCGACGAGCAACTCGCCGCACACGGTCAGCGCCAGCTTGTCGGCGAAGGCCATCACCGCGGCGCCGCCCAGCAACATGGCGAACGCCAGCAGTGCCACCTTCTCACCGCCGTGTCGGTCGGCCCACGCGCCGCCGGGCACGCGGATCAGCGACGCGAACAGCGAGAAGCCGGCCGTCAGCGCAAGCGCCAGCCAGTGCGGCGCGTGGTAGTAGGCGCCCCAGAAGGTGGGCAGCCAGGCGGTCAGGGCGAGGAAGCCGCCGAAGGACGTGAAGTACAGCGCGACCAGCGGCCAGGTACGCCAACTGCCCGCGGCGTCGGCCAGGGTGCGCAGCACGCTCGCCGCCGGCAGCAGCTCCTGGCCGTGCACGCGTGCCTCGGCGCCGGCACGCTCGGGCACCATGCCCTGCGCGCGAAGCTGGAAATACGGGGCGTTGTAGCCCAGCGCCAGGTACAGCGCCAGCCCGCAGAGCACGATGGCCAGCGACACCAGGTAGCCCATCCGCAGACCGCCAAACGCGATGATCAGAGGCAGCACGATGGCCACCAACCCCGGCGAGGTGTTGCCCAGGCCGGCATAGAACGCGAGCGCGCGCCCCTGCTGGGCTTTGGGGAACCAGTACGACACTTGGCCGATGCCGACCGAAAAGGTGGCAATGCCGCAGCCGCCCAGCGCACCGCACAGCAGCAGCAGCGGATACTGCGCCTGCGTCAGATGCGCGGGATACAGCGTGAGCAGCATCCAGTACAGCCCAGCGATGCCCAGCACCGAAGCCAGCAACAGCACCAGAAACGGCAGCTTGCCCCCGTTGCGATCGACCCAGGCGCCGAACGGAATGCGCAGCAGCGAGCCGGTCAGCATGGGCATGGCCACGAGCAGGCCGACCTGCTCCGGCGACAGTCCCATGAGCTTGACGAAACTGTGCGCCGTGGGGCCGAACAACGAAACGGCGCCGAAGCCGATGAAGAAGCCGGTGGTGGCGCCGAACAGCGCCTGCATCGGGCTGCCGGCGACGGTCGGCGCATGAGCGTCGGTCTGGTGCATGGTGCTCTCTCCTTGGGGGTGGGTTGACTCAAGCGAATGCGGCAACAGCGCGGCGCGGCGCTGCGGCCGACGGCGCGCAAACCGAGTCCAGCGCGACGTCGAGTGCCGCGCCGATCAACATCACGCACGGGCTGCCCAGTGACGCGGCGCGCAGGTCGGTCTCGAGCGCGTCGAGGCTGGTGTCCAGGCGGCGCTGCGCGGCGGTGCCCACCGACTGCAGCAGCAGCGCCGGGGTGCACGCCGGCAGGCCACCGTCGAGCAGGGCGCGGCGTATGGCGCCAGCGCCGGCCACGCCCATATAGATCACCAAGGTCAGGCGCGAGCGGGCCAGCGCGGCCCAGTCGACCTCGCCCCCGGCTGCCGTGTGGCCAGCGACGAATGCGACGCCGTGGCAATGGTCGCGGTGGGTCAGCGGGGCCGCGGCGGACGCCGCGGCGGCCACTCCGGCGGTGATGCCGGGTATCACCTCGACCGCCACGCCATGGGCCCGCAGGAACGCGATCTCCTCGCCGCTGCGACCGAACATTCCGGGGTCGCCCCCCTTGAGCCGCACCACCCGCTCACCGCGGCGCGCCTCGGCCAGCATCAGGCGCTGAATGAAGTCCTGCGGCGTGCTTGCGCAGCCACCGCGCTTGCCCACATGCACGATGCGGCAACCGGCACGCGCCGGGCGCAGGCAGGCTGGCGCGACCAGGTCGTCGACCAGGATCACGGTGGCTTGACGAATGGCGCGCAGCGCCTTGCGCGTGAGCAGATCGGGGTCGCCGGGGCCGGCGCCCACCAGCAGCACGGGGAAGATCTCGGGCATGATGGTTCCCTTCAAGTCGTGGTCGCGGCGCCCGGCACGGCGCGCGGCGCAGGGTCAGCCGCGGCTTCGGCCAGGCGCCGCAGCGCGGGCAGGCAGGAGCCGCATTGGGTGCCGCAGCGCAGCCGCTCCTGCAGCCCGGCCAGACGCTGCACCGCGTCGCCCGCAAGGCTGGCCAGCGCGGCGCTGATCTCGATTTCGCGCACGTCGAAACAGTTGCACACCTGCGCGCCGCGGCCGGCGCCGCCCTGCGGCGCCTGGCGCCCCGGGGCCAGCAGCAGGCGCCCGAGGGTGCGCGCGGCGCCGCCGCTGGCCAGCAGTTCGTGCAACCACGCCTGGGCCGCGGTGGCCGCGACCGATCCGCTGAGCAGCACCGCGCCGAGGCAGTCGCCGTCTAGGCGAAGCGCGCGCTCGTCGCGCAGGCGGCTGTCGCGGTAGCGCAATACGCCGGGGTCGTCCAGCCCGAACACCGCGGCCACGGCGCGCAGCGCCGCAGCGTCGGCGCGCTCGGCGCCGGCGGCGTGCAGCAGCAACCCGCTGCGCTCGCGGCCGAACGGCACGCAGCTCACGTACGCCAGGCCACGCATGGCCTGCATCAGCTCGCGCCGCGCGGCATCGAGCTGCAGTGGCGCGATCCAGCCGAACGCGGCCAGGCGCCACGGCAGTTCGGCCTTGAACAATTTCACCGCGGCGTGCTTGAGCTCGGGCTGACGCGAGGCAGGATCGAGCGCGTCCAGGGTCAGGCCGTTGACCCCCAGCGTGGGGCGGCCGTTGCCTGCGGTTCCGCTGAGGAACTCCGGGCCCCAGTGCATGGCGATGAAAGCCTGCCCCGCGGCGACGCCGGGGTCGCCGCGCGCCGGCAGGACCTGCGTGCCGCGCCTCGACGTGACCTGCACCAGGTCGCCGTCCGCGATGCCGCGCCGGGCAAGATCCACCGGGTTCAGGTCGATCGACGGCTGCGGCTGATGCGCGAACAGCCGTGCGATGCCACCGCTGCGGCTCATGCCATGCCACTGGTCGCGCAGCCTCCCCGTGGTCAAGGCGACGGTGTAGCGCACGTCGCGCGTCTCGGCCACCGGGCTGTAGTCCGGCGCAGCGAAATGCGCGCGGCCGTCCGCCGTCGCAAACCGACCGTCGGTGTACAGCCGCGCTCGCCCCTGCGTGGCACCCTGCGGGAACGGCCACTGCTGCGGGCCATCAACCTCGAGTCGTTCCCAGCTCAGTCCGCTGATGTCGAGATCGCGCCCGCGAGTCGAGTCACGGTGCTCGCGCCACACCGCCTCGGCGTCGGCCCAGCCGAACAACGACGCTGCGCCCGGGCGCAACCGGCGCTCCAGGCGCCGGCCGAAGTCGGCCGCGATCGCCCAATCGGGGCGTGCCTGCCCCGGCGGCGGCAGCGCCGCGCGCACGCGCGAAATACGGCGCTCGGAATTCGTCACGGTACCCTCCTTCTCGCCCCAGGCCGCGGCCGGCAGCAGCACGTCGGCATAGCGCGTGGTGGCGGTGTCGGCGAAGGCTTCCTGCACCACGACCAGTTCGGCGCGCTCCAGCGCCGCGCGCGTCAGCGCCGCATTGGGCAGCGACTGCAACGGATTGGTGCAGGCGATCCACAGTGCCTTGACGCGACCGTCGGCCGCCGCGCGGAACATCTCCACCGCGCTCAGCCCCGGCTCGGCCGGCACCGCGTCCACCCCCCACAGTGCGGCGACCTCGGCGCGATCGCGTGGATTGGCCAGGTCGCGGTGGGCGCTCATCAGGTTGGCCATGCCGCCGACCTCGCGACCGCCCATCGCGTTGGGCTGACCGGTGAGCGAGAACGGCCCGGCGCCCACGCGCCCGATCTGGCCGCAGGCCAGATGCAGATTGATCAGCGCCAGGTTCTTGTCCGTGCCACAACTCGACTGGTTCAGCCCCTGGCAGTACAGCGACAGCGTGGCGCCGCGGGCGCCGGCGCCGCGGGCCCCGGCGAACCAGCGGGCCGCCTGCACGACCTGCTCCTCTGGCACGCCGCAGATCTGTGCCGACAGCGCCGGTGTGAAGTCTCGCACCCGCTCGCGCAGGGCCTCGAAGCCCTGCGTGCTGGCGGCGATGAACGCGGCGTCGACCAGCCCCTCGCGCAGCATGACGTGGAGCATGCCGTGGAACAGCGCGACGTCGGTGCCAGGCTCGATCTGCAGATGCAGGTCGGCGATCTCGGCGGTCTCGGTGCGGCGCGGATCGACCACCACGATCTTCATCGCGGGCCGCTGGCGCCGCGCATCCTCGATACGACGGAACACGATCGGATGGGCCCAGGCGGTGTTCGACCCGGCGATGAACAGACAGTCGGCCTGTGCCAGGTCGTCGTAGCAGACCGGTGGCGCGTCGGCACCGAACGCGCGCTTGTAGCCCACCACGGCGCTGGACATGCACAGGCGCGAGTTGGAATCCAGATTGTTGGTGCCGAGCAGACCCTTGGCCAGCTTGTTGAAGACGTAGTAATCCTCGGTCAGCAATTGCCCCGAGATGTAGAAGCCGACGCTGTCGGCGCCGTGCCGCGCGACGATGTCGGCGAAGCGCGCGGCGAGGTGGTCCAGCGTCTGATCCCAAGGCGCCCGCTGCCTCGCCGTGTCGCGCGCCAGGCGCATTTCGGGGTGCAGCGCGCGCGCGCGCTGCAGTACCTCGGGCGTGGCGCTGAGGTGCAGCGTGGCGCCCTTGCTGCACAGTCGCCCGAAGTTGGCCGGATGCGCCGGATCGCCGCGCACGCCCGTGATGGCGCTCCCGTCGGCGGCGATGAGCACCCCGCAGCCGACGCCGCAATAGGGGCAGGTGGAGCGCGTCTCAGCCATGGCCGCCGGCCTCGTGCGCGGCGTCTTCGCGGCCGAGCGCGCTGCGCTGCAGATACACCCGACCATCGTCGACGCGCACCGGGAAATGGCGCGCGCAGCCTTCGTCGGGCGCGGCGGCGCGGCCGTTGTCCAGCGCGATGGTCCAGTTGTGCAGCGGGCAGGCCACGCTGCGGCCGAACACGATGCCCTGTGACAGCGGGCCGCCTTTATGCGGGCAGCGGTCGAGCAGGGCGAACACCTCGTCCTCGGCGTTGCGGAACAGGGCCAGAACATCGCCGTCGGCGCGACGCACCTGGCGCGCACCAAGGCGGGGAATGTCGTCGACGCGGCAGACTTCGATCCAGGTTGGCATGGCGGCCTCAGGCGGGAATGAGAGGAATGAACTGGCGCAGATCGACCGCGGCCGGCACGCTCGCGTGCCACGGGTCGGGTTCCTCGGCGACGGCGAACTGCAGGCGCTCCCACAACGCGCGGCGGCTGGCCGCGTCGTCGACGACACGGCGCTTCACGTGATCCAGCCCGACGCGAGCCACGTAGTGCACGGTGCGCTCCAGATACCAACCCTCCTCGCGGTACAGCTGAAGGAAGGCGCCGGCATGCTCGAGCACGTCGTCATGCCCGGAGACCTTCACCAGGAACTGCGCGACCTCGGTCTTGATGCCGCCGTTGCCGGCCACATAGATCTCCCAGCCGGACTCGACGCCGATCACGCCCACGTCCTTGATCCCGGACTCGGCGCAATTGCGTGGGCAACCTGAAACCGCCAGCTTGACCTTGTGCGGCGCATACATGCGCCACAGCGCGCGCTCCAGCTCCTTGCCCATGCGGGTGCTTTCCTGGGTGCCGAAGCGGCACCATTCACTGCCCACGCAGGTCTTCACCGTGCGCAGGGCCTTGGCGTAAGCGTGCCCGCTGGGCATGCCGAGGTCTTTCCACACCCCCGGCAGGTCTTCCTTCCTCACCCCCAGCAGGTCGATGCGCTGCCCGCCGGTGACCTTCACGCTCGGAATGGCGTACTTGTCCACCACGTCGGCAATGCGGCGCAGCTCGGCCGCGCTGGTCTCGCCGCCCCACATGCGCGGCACCACGCTGAAGGTGCCGTCCTTCTGGATGTTGGCATGCGCGCGTTCGTTCACGAAGCGGCTCTGCGGATCGTCCGCGGCCTCGCGCGGCCAGGTCGAGATCAGGTAATAGTTGATCGCCGGGCGGCAGCTGGCACAGCCGTTCGGCGTGCGCCACTCCATGAAATGGAACACCGCCGGGATCGACAGCAAACGATGCTCGCGAATGGCGTCGCGCACCTGCTGGTGCGTCGCGTCGGTGCAGCCACACAGGGCACGCGCCTTCGGCGCAGCCGAGTAGTCGCCGCCGACGGTGGACATCAGGATCTGCTCGACCAGGCCCGTGCACGAACCGCAGCTGGCACTGGCCTTGGTGTGGCGACGCACCTCGTCCAGGGTGAACAGGCCCTGCTCCTTGATGGCGCGCACGATGGTGCCCTTGCACACTCCGTTGCAGCCGCACACCTCGGCGTCGTCCGGCATCGCCGCGGCCTTGTTCTGGCCCTGATGGCCGGCGTCGCCCAACCCCGATTCGCCGAACATCAGACGCTCGCGCAACTCGCCCACGGCGCGCCCCTCGCGCAGCAGCTTGAAATACCAGGCGCTGTCGACCGTGTCGCCGTACAGGCAGGCGCCGACCAGGCGGTCGTCGCGGATCACGAGCTTCTTGTACACGCCGCCGGCCGGGTCGCACAGCACGATTTCCTCGCTGCCTTCGCCGCCCATGAAATCGCCGGCGGAGAACAGGTCGATGCCCGTCACCTTGAGCTTGGCGGACAGTGCCGAGCCGCTGTAGCGGCCGATGCCGAAACGGGCGAGGTGGGTGGCGCAGACCTTGGCCTGCTCGAACAGCGGCGCGACCAGACCATAAGCCACGCCGCGGTGCGCGGCACATTCGCCGAGCGCGTACACGCGCGGATCGGTCACCGTCTGCAAGGTATCGTCGACCACCACGCCGCGCTCGCAGTGCAGCCCCATGCCCGCCGCCAGTTCGGTATCGGGCCGGATTCCGGCCGCCATGACGACCAGCTCCGCTGCAAGCTCGCTGCCGTCCTCCAGCCGCACCGCGCGCACGCGCCCGTCGGCGTCGCCGAGCAACTCACGGGTGCGCGCTCCGAGCAGAAAGCGGATGCCGCGCTGCTGCAACGAGTCTCGCAACATCGATGCGGCGACCTCGTCCAACTGCCGCTCCATCAGCCACGGCATCAAGTGCACCACGGTCACTTCCATGCCACGGGCCAGCAACCCGTTGGCGGCTTCCAGGCCGAGCAGTCCGCCGCCGATGACCACCGCGTGGCGGTGGTGCATCGCCGCGTCGATCATCTGCTCGGTGTCGGCAATGTCGCGATAGCCGACCACGCCGGCGAGATCGTGCCCCGGCACCGGCAGGATGAAAGGCCGCGACCCGGTCGCCAGCAGCAACCGGTCGTACGTCGCCTCGGTGCCGTCGTCGGCGCGCACCACGCGCCGCAGCCGATCGACCGCAACCACCTTGCGCCCGGTGTGCAGGGTGATGCCGCGCTCCGCGTACCAGGCGCGCGGATTCAGCACGATCTGCTCCACCGTCTGCTCCCCGGCCAGCACCGGCGACAGCAGAATGCGGTTGTAGTTGGGATGCGGCTCGGCTCCGAACACCGTGATGTCGTACAGGTCCGGAGCCAGCTTCAGCAACTCCTCCAGGGTGCGCACGCCCGCCATGCCATTGCCAACGAGGACGAGTTTGGGTTTCATGCGTATCGATCCAGGACAGGCCCAAAAAGAAAGGCGCCTTCGCCCATCCCGAAACGGGAGGTGCGAAGGCGCCTTTGCCGGCGCCGAGCCACGTCGTCGCGGCCCGGCGAGATCTCAAATCAGAGGTGCAGCCACCGTTGGCCGCTCCACCCGCGGTAATGCAAGCCCCATGCCAGGCATCTGCCGGCGCGCGCCCTCAGCGCTCGCACCGTCAAGGCACGCCGCCGCACCGCATCTGTGCGGCGATGCACGAAAATGCAGCAGCGCGCGAGAGAAGTCAGCTCAAGCCTGTGGTGGAGGCGACGCGCTCAGGAGTGGGCTGCTGTCGATGTGATGGACACCAACCTAAACATCTGCGATGGCTCGAACTGGATGAGGCCGCCTGTCGACGGCGATCTCGGTGACCGCTGCCTGGCGCATTGCCGCAGTTGGTGCCTATGGCACCCCGCGACCGCTCAGGCCGAGTTGGAGCCATCCACGGGATCCGGCGGCGACCACGCGCCTCCGAGGGCGCCCTTCCTAGCTTCCAGCGTCGCCCGCCCACGTGCAGATCGTGGACAGCTTTTCTTATACGTGGACCGTCTTTCTTAAAAGGAACAGACGTGTTCTGACCAATCAAAGTCGCAAACGCCGCATCAGCATCGGCGCGGCTTGAGAGCCCGTCGTGCGCAGCATCGTCCGGGCTAAAGTCGCAAACGGCGGCGGTCCCCTCATCATGGCATTGCTTTGCGGCGCGAATATTGTCGAAAACGGGCGTGCCAGAGCGACCGAATGTTCAGCGTGCAGCACTCGCGTCCGCGATCCCGAGTCACCGCTGAAGGCGAACCACGTTCACTGATGGGCCGAACACTTGCTCGACGCGCGGCAGTAGGTGATCGTGGTGACTCAAGAACAGCACTTGCGTCTGCTTCGACAGCTCTCGCAACGCCATCAACCCGGCGGTTGACCGCTCATCATCGAAGTTGATGAACAGGTCGTCAGCAATGAACGGAAGGGCTTTTGCCTTGGCTAGGTGCACCTCCAGGGCTGCGAGGCGCAGCGCCAGGTACAGCTGGTCGCGCGTTCCCTCACTCAGCCCGGGGATCTCGACCGTCTGCCCGTCGGTTCGAAGCGCCGTCAGTCGAGGCGGTGTGCTCTCGAAATCGACAATGAGTCTTGCGAAGCGCCCAAGTGTCAGCGTCGCAAAGATGGCCCCCGCGCGCGTCAACAGCGGCCCCTGGTTCTGCTCACGGTAGCGTTCAATTGCCCAGCCCAGCAACTTGGCCGCTGCGGTGACCTTGATGTAGCGCTCCGACGCGTCCGCCATACCTGCAAGCGCCTCCTGTTTGCGGGCTTCTGCATTTGCGGCTTCTCGTCCACCACCAAAGGCTTCCACAACCAGCTTCGCCTGGGTGTGCTCGACAGCGAGCCTGGTCTGTTCAGCCTGGACCTGATTGAGGCTGTCCTCAATGCTCGTTAATTCGACAGTGACCTGGCCGAGATCAGAAGCTTCGACCTCGGCGATGACGACATCGAGCCCCAGCCCATCTGCGCCCTGCGTGAGCGTCGCGCGTGCGCGCTCGATCTCGCGAGAGAGCTTACGCTTCTCATCCGACCTCGCCACCAAGGGTGCGGCCTCTGCGAGAGACGCCACGCCGGCGATGGCAAGCAGCGGCGCTACTTTCGCATGAACCTGTTCCACCTGTCGTTGCGCAGCGTCACGACGCTCTATGGCCGCCTTCAGGGATTGATCCGCCGCAGCGCGACGCGCCTGGCCTGCTTCGGCCTCCCTGAGCTTCGGCGCTAGCGCGCGCACGACTTCCCTTGCATCGACGCCGCGCAGATCTGTGACGCCCAACGTCTCGACGAGTTCGGCCGCCAACCGTTTGAACTCATCGAGGTCGCGATTCATTGTGTCGATGCGGTCACGCTTGGTCGCGGCTGCCTTGTCCAGGTTGTCTCTCACCGTGTTCACGTTGGCGACGGCCTGCTCCGCGTCCTCGACCGACTTCACGTAGTCCGCAAGCCCAGCTGCTGCGACCGCGGCGTTCCACTTCGATTCCCATGCTTCGAACGCTGCGCACGCGGCGTCCGCTGCGGCCTGTAGTCGACCTAGCGCAGTCGTGCCGGTGTCCCGCTGCTTGATCAGCTGCGCTCGTCGCGCAATTGCGCTGTCTGCGCCGGAGACCAACTCTTCAGCGAGAGTGAGGATGGCTGAGTAGGTGCTCTTTGGTGGCACCAAGATGCCAACTCGTGCCATCTGTGCTTCAAGACCTGCGATCGCCGCTTGAGATGCCTCCACCTCCTGCCCGAGGGCATCCACCTTCTCGCAGACGGTGGCGTGTGCAGCCAGAACAAGATCGCGCTTGGACATCCACGCGTGTGCATCGGTCAGTGCGAGCCCTGGCAAGTCGATGGAGACCGTCAACGCCCGCCATTCCTCATCGAAGGCGGTAAGTTCGGCTTCCTTTCGCTCCTTGGTTTGATCTGCAGCGACGCGACCCGCATCAGCACGCGCAACCCGTTGCCTCAAGCCTTGCAGCTCAGCAGCATCCTTCGTCGAGCCCAGCTGCGTGTCCACAAGCTCGTCGGCCAGGGCAATGGCCACATCCAGGCTGGGTGCGCCGGACGAGAGCGCAGTGTGTCCCTGTTTGATGGACTGCCATTCGGCATCCCGCTTGTCCCGTGCGTCGCGCACGTCCGCGCTGGTCACAATGTGTCGCGCCTGCGCGAACTGCTTGACCTCGAGTTCTGCCTCGCTGACATCCTGCCCAGCCTGCTCGACTCGATCCACCGCGGTATCGAGATCGGATTCCAGTCGTTGCCGCTTGGCCACCAGCCACGCCAGCCGCTCGTGCGATGGAACGGACATCTCCTGTAGGGCTTCGGCCCCCTTCCTCCACTGCCCCAGGGCGGCTTCCGATGCGTCCAAGGCGCGCTGCGCCATCTTCACCGCTGTGTTCAGCTTCGCTTGGGTTGTCGCGGTGTTTCGGAAGGCCTGCGCCTCTGACAAGGCGCTGCGCAGGGCTGCCGAGACCTCGGCGACGACTATCCCTTTCAGTTCTTCCTCGGCCTCTGCGATTTCGGCCCGCTTGTTCTCCACGCTTTCCGCAGTTGAGGTCTTGCCCTGGAGCAGGCCGCCGTGCTCGTTGACCAAGCGCAGCACTTCCCGAAGCATGAGCTGGTTTGGCAGCCTTGAGCGCAGCGCTGCCTCATCTTCCGAACTCGGCCAGCCCAACTCGGCCGCCGCTGCCCTGGCCAGCTCCAAGCACCTATCAACTTCCGCCTGCCTGGCGAGCAAGCCGGCGTAGTGGTTCCGCACGCTCTCGCCAAATGACGTCAAGGCCTGAATGTCGTCTTTTGACGCAAGAATGGCGCCGTCGAACATCGCCCCGTCTCGCTGTTGTGTGAGCTGCTCAACGGCGAGTTCGCATTGGCGAAGCGTTGTCTCGGCGACCGACAGCTCCTGCTCGCCAGAGCTCTGCGTCTCTGAGGCGTTCGCGGGCAGTTCCAGCACGTCGCCTAAGGCCTCAAGCTCAGCGAGCTTCTGCTTCAGCTCGCCGACCATCGGTGCCAACCGCCGCACCCGTTCCAGTTTCAGCCGGCTGACTTGGAGGTTCCCCTTCCGCTCCGTCGCCGCAGCGATGCGCGCTTCGACATCGTCGAGCGCTGCCCGCGCATCGCCCCAACTCTTGGTCCGCGCCGTAGCGGTCTTTAGGTCCTTGCTCGCCAGTTCGAGCAGGTCGCTCGCCAAGTAGTACGCCCTGCTGCTGGAATGCCGGGATCCCCAAAGCTTGTCAGCCTCAGCAACAAGCCCGTCTCTCACCTTTCCAAGGCCAGCAATGCCAGCGGCCGACTGAAACAGCACTTGGCTGACGTCTTTTGACGCATCGAGGATCGCGGCGCCGCCATTGACCAGTTGCTCGTGACCGAGCCCGAACATGGTCTCGAAGAATGCGCGGTCTGCCTGACCCATGAAGGGCGTGAGCGCGTTGTCCGGTAGAGGCGTGTCTGCGGACGTGCGCAACGTGTTTTTGTTCCCCTTGGTGCGGATGAAAGCGAGGCGCTCAGTTCCTTCCGACACGGTGGCAGCCAGGCGAAGATCTGGCTGCGGGTGCAGAAATGCCATCGACTGATAGCGAGGTGGAAAGCCAAAGAGAAGGTCTGCGACCGCACATCGGACCGTTGATTTCCCCGCCTCGTTGGGACCGATGATGAGATGAAAATCGTGCTCTGCCTTCGGCAACGGGATATCGGTGTCGGTGAACTTCCCGAAGCGGACTAGATTCAGGTTCTGCAGTCGCATGGCTCATTCCACCTGAGCCAGGTGCGCCAGCAGGCCGGGCGCGACTTCGTCGATCAGGTCCTTCAAGTCGCCCTTGCGGATTTGATCTATGAGCGGCACCAACGGCTGTAGGTCCAGCGGTGCCTTGCCGGCAAATGGAGCCAATGCCGTTTGCAGCTCCTCGATGAAGGCGACATCCGTGGCCGCCTCCTTAAGGATCACCTGAAGGTCGGTGAAAGCGTCCATGCGCTCATGAAGTGTTACCGCATCGACCAACGGATTTGTCTGGAGTCGAACCTTCTCGAGCCACAGGCGTTCATTGCCAATGCTCGCAATCTGAGCGAGCACCTCGTTGCGCAGTTGCGCTTCAAGGCCGAAGAGCTCCCCATGGGCCCTCGTCTTGCCCGTGATCGTGATCCGAGCTGCTCGCGGAACCTCGCCATCTGTATTCAGGATGGCTTCTAAGGCCCGTCCAGTCTTGCGAACGACCTCTTCGAGAGTTTCGCAATCGGAGGCATCAACCGGGACCTGCTCCCAGCGAAGAATGTCGATGAAGATACGCTCGACCTCAACGCCCCCTTCATCATCCACCGAAACCAACACCGCGCCGCGGCGGCCGCACTCGCGAATATTTCGCCCCTGCAAATTGCCTGGGAACACGATAGTCGCGGCACCCACCCATTGTTCGAAATCATGCACATGCCCCAGGGCCCAATACTGGTAGCCCATGGCCTGCAGTTCATCGACTGTACACGGCGCATAGGTAGCGTGGGAGGCATACCCCTCCAAGGCCGTGTGGAGAACGCCGATGTTGAAGTGACCAACGGTCGGTGCAGGATAGGCAGTGACCAAGTTGGTGGTGACGTCTCGCTGCTTGAAGCTCTGGCCGTGGAGCGAGACGGCTAGCTCGTCGATCTTGAAGGTCTGAGGCTTGTTGGCGCCGAAGGCGTGCACGTTGTCTGGCAACTCCAACTTGCGCGTCATCTCGCTCTCGGCGTCATGGTTGCCGAACAGCACGTATGCCGGGATGCCGGCGCGCTTCAGGCGGCCCATCTCCCTACAGAAGAAGATGCCTGTGTTGTAGTCGCGCCAGGAGCCGTCGTAAAGGTCGCCAGCGATAACCATGAAGTCCACTGCCTCCTCGATGGCTCGGTCCACCAACTGAACGAAGGCGTCCCGGGTCGCACTGCGAAGCTGCTCGGCAGGAGCGTCTGGATACGCCGAGAGCCCGTTCAATGGACTGTCCAGGTGAATGTCCGCAGCGTGGATGAACCTCATCGACCCCTCCCTGGAATGTGTAGATCAATAGATGACGCTGGCTGCAGGCGCAGGAGTCGCTCGGCTCAGTTGTCATCACTGGCCATCTGGCGGTCGAAGGCCTGTCGCACCAAGCCCATGACATAGGGCAACTGCTCAATCGACGACAGTCCGACCTCTACGTCTCCGTTACCCCAACGGCCGACACCGGAGACGTCGATGCACATCCCCTGGGGATCGTCGATCTCGTGAAACTCCAAGTTAAGCGACAGGCGTAGACGCTTCACTTGAGGGACCACGTCAACGAAATTTGTTTCCGCCTTGTACGCCACGTATAGCTTCAAGAACTCTTCGCTCACGCAGGGGTCTATCGCGAGGATTCTCCGCCGAAGATCCTCGAAAAGATCTGCCATCGGCCCGCTGAGCAGGTTGGGGTGATCAGCGATGCTGTACTGCGCTCCACCGCGTCCCGGCCGATAGGCATCGAGTGTCGCTACCGAACGCGGCGGACACGCCCAGGCCTTCTTGGCCACTTCGGCCAAACGATCAGCTCGGGCCTTGATGGCTGCTTCGTTCCACACGGCAACTTGGCCGAGACCATGGTTTAACTTCAGCGGGCTGTGGGCAAAGCCAACGAGGTCGCCCGCCTTGTCGGACACCTGATCGCGCTTAAACGCGAACGATCTGTCGCTGTACTCACTGTTGTAGCCAGTGAGCGTCAGGTTGCCCAGCGTGTGTAGGTACGTCGCCTGCACCTCCTTCCAGTTGGGACCGAGCTCTTCCCGCCAGGCAGATGAAAGTGCCTCGTTCTGCGGAAGAATGTGTTCAATCGTGTACTCCTCGGTCGAGACCCGCTCCTTCCGCCCGTGATTCTCAAGGCGTCGCAGCCAGTAGCTTCGGCTGCGGAAGTTGTATAGGTCTCTGGTCTTCAGATCGCGAGTGAACTCATCATCAGACGGAAAACGCCGGTACGACGGAAGAAGCGCGAAGGTTGACTGGACGCTCTCTAGATAGTTTTCCTTCTTAAGCAACCGACTGAAGCCGGCGAAGGTCTTGTTGAGAGAGTTGGTCGGGATCGCGCAGATTGCGCGGCGGAACACATAGCTCTCGACCAAGCGCACGATGTTCAGCAGATCCTCGCCGCTGAGCAGCGCGTGCTTGTAGTCTCGATAGGCATCCAATAGGAACGGGTATGCAACGTCGACCTTCAGCTCACGCAAGTCCTGGAATGCCTGCTTCAGTTGCCCATCCAGTTCCTCACCGAGCGCCATCGCTCGGTAGTAGCTCGCATACGCATGGATGTCAGCGACGAGGTCACGCGTATCTCCGTTCCAAGTGTGTGCGTACGTCTTGAACGCCAGATAGACATCTCGTACGTTAGGGATCTCACCAGTCTTCGCAGTGAGGTAGTGCCGCATAAAGGCATCGAAGTGCGTGGCGTACGCAGCCTGGCCAAAGCCCTTTTCCATGGGCCGCCAGTAGCTCCTGTAGAGGTCCGCCTGGAGCTTCGGCTCCAGGCCCATGAGGATGAAGTTACGGATCAAATCCGCTTGGCTGAGCTCCCGTCCCGTCGAGTTCATGCTCTCGAAGATGAGCTGAGGGTTGTCCTGGCTGCGGTCGAGTGAGATGTCGACAACCACCAGCTTTGCCACTCCCTTGCAGACAGCGTCGATCTCCTTTGCGTGCTGTGCCACTAGATCCTGGAAAAGCTTGAAATTCTCTTTGATGCGCACACTGGGTTCTGCAGGCTCTGGTGCCGCCTGGAGAATCGCGAGCAAAGTGTCCCGATCGGTCTCTGCCAAGACAAGCTTGAACTGGCGCTCGCCTTCCTCCTCCGGGTTCAGCAGGTAGTAGTTGCGTAGCTTCCGGGCCGCGAAACCATCCACGGGCTCCCCGAGTTCTGCCATCTCGATATAGCCAACGAGGGCTGTCAGCAAGAGAGTCGTCGTAGTAAGGCGCTGTTGCCCATCGATGACCAAGAGAGACTCTTGCTGCGTGACATTGGACAACGATCGCTCGACGTACACGATCGACCCAATGAAGTGCGCTGTGATGGCCTCGTCGCGCCCCGCACGCAGGATGTCGGCCCACAGCTGCTTGCACTCATCAGCCGTCCACGAATAGTTGCGCTGATAGATCGGGATGACGAACTGGGGAGATTTCCGCAGAAATTTCAACAGGTTCGCTTCCGTCGCCTTCACATCAGCTCCTTATCCTCACTGCAATCGCATCTCGGATCCGAGCCCGACCACACGCGGGTGAGGAGGGCGCGAGAGGTGTCGCCAGACGACACAACACGCCTAGTCTATCCGGCTCAACTCTAGTTCAGAGCTATCCGAAATTCGCTCCGCCTGGTTACCTCGCCCACGGGCTTCCAGTCTGCCCGCAGGATCGACACCATCCCCTCTACGCTGAACCGGCTCTTCCTCACCACTCCCTCCTTGTCGGCGGGAGCCATCATCTCAAGTTTCAGCTGGTCCGAAAATCACGTGGCAAGTCAGCTAGGTGTGCCTCCCGAACCTCGACCCGACCGCCGCTACGATCTGGCCCATAACCGCGCAATGACGCGCCTGGATACCACATTGGAAAAGGAGCAGAGGATGCGACTCGAAAGCGTTGCGCTCAAGAATTTCAGGTGCTATCAAGATGAAATCACCGTTCGGTTCGACGAATTGACCACCTTCATCGGCAAGAACGACATCGGCAAGTCGTCAGTCCTTGAAGCGCTGGAGATCTTCTTTAACAACGAGACCGTCAGGATCGAAGCGGGCGATGCCAACGTCTACAGCGATGACACCAAGGTGTCGATCACTTGCGAGTTTTCCGACTTGCCACCCAGCCTGACACTCGACGCGGGCGCTGCAACGACACTAGGCGCTGAGTACCTGCTGACGGCGGCCGGTACTCTCAAGATCCGAAAGGTGTTCGACTGCAAGGCAGCCAAGCCCGCAGAGGACGTCAGCTTATTGGCGCACCACCCGACGGCGCCTGGGGTGGAAAATCTTCTCGACCTCAAAGAGAAGGATCTCCAGACCCTCGTCAAGAAGAAAGGGCTGGACGTCGCACTAAAAGGCAACCCCGGCATGCGGCAGGCGCTCTGGGCCAGCGAGCCCAACCTACAGCTTGCCGAGGTTGCAATCCCCTTGAGTAAGAACAAGGAGGACGGCAAAAAGATCTGGGACCAACTTCAGGCGTACCTGCCTATGTTTGCCCTGTTCCAGAGCGACCGAAACAGCAAGGACTCGGACGGCGAGGTTCAGGCACCCATGATGGCTGCCGTGACCCAGGCACTGGCCGAACTGCAGGTCGAAATCGACGCGATCCAGGCAAAGGTCCGGCAGAAGGCCGAAGAGATCGCTCGCCTGACGCACGAGGCCCTGAAAACCATCGACCCGAACTTGGCTAAGGAACTGACCCCGCAGTTCACCCCGCCCACGCAGTCCAAGTGGAGAGGTCTGTTCTCGGTCAACATGGACACCGACGATGGCATCCCGCTGAACAAGCGCGGCAGTGGCATCCGCCGGCTGATCCTGGTGAGTTTCTTCAAAGCAGCGGCCGAACGGCGCCTCGCCAGCGGCGACAGAGCACGGAGCATCATCTATGCGATCGAAGAACCCGAGACCGCCCAGCATCCCAACAATCAGAAGGTCCTGATCGAATCCTTCAAAGCGCTGGCCGGGGATGACGGGTGCCAAGTCATCCTAACCACGCACAGTCCCGGCTTCGCTGCTGAACTGCCGATCGAGAGTGTTCGTTACGTAACACGAGACATCGCTAAAAAGCCCTCGATTCACGCTGGCGTTGACGTCTTCGAGGACGTTGCCGCCGCTCTCGGCTTGGTGGCGGATAGTCGCGTGAAAGTCCTCATCTGCGTGGAAGGACCGACGGACATCGACGCGCTGAAGTCCCTGAGCCGAGCACTCCACCTCTCGGATCCGCAACTTCCCGACCTGTCGACGGATCATCGCTTCGCATTTGTGCCCTCTGGCGGGTCAACACTGCAGCATTGGGTCGCCGAGCACTACCTTTCAGGCCTAGGCCGCAAGGAGGCGCACATCTACGACAGCGACGTTCCGGTCTATGGCAAGGCCGTTGCCGCTGTAAACGCACGCCAGGATGGTTCGTGGGCTACCCAGACGTCGAAGCACGAAATCGAAAGCTACCTGCACGCTGATGCCATCAACGACGCGCTTGGGGTTGTCGTTGATGTGGCAGACCACCTGAACGCCAACGGACATGCCGTGCCGAAAGCAGTCGCGATGGCACTGCACGCGGTAAACCCGGTTGGCGATCCAAAGAAGGACAGCACGGTCAAGAAGCTCCTGGCGAGCAAAGCCTTCCCCTGCATGACTGCTGACAGACTCGCCGAGCGAGACCCGAGCGGCGAGGTCAAGGGCTGGTTAGTGCGCCTGTTGGCGATGCTCTAGCGGCGTAGGCCGACGCCCTGCACAAGGCTGCCGGCGGCGCAACGCACGGACGCACCTGGCCAAGTCCACGCGATTGCCCCGTATGACGGAGGATATGGAATGACCCTTTGCGAGAATTGCCACGCACCCACGCCGGACCACGAGCTCGTGCACTACGGATCGATGGACTCATTCCGCAGGCTGTGCCTGCGGTGTGTCAACGAGGATATGGCGGAACGCTGCGGAGTCGACTTCGAGCACGTCAAATTCGAGCCCATCTCCATGACCGACGAAGCGGGTGCGAAACACGAATTCCACTTCGCGACACGGCTACTTGGCGACATCGCCAGCGTCGAAGCGTTCGAGTTGATCGACGGTTCTCCAGGAGGCTATCAGTTCCAGGTGATCGACGACGCGCAAGCCGACCTCTGGGGGCTCATGGCCAAGCTGATTGAGCGCATCCGAGGTGCCTTGAGCGTGTCCTACCTTCGAGAACGCAGAGGAGCGCTGCACATCGAAGGCCTGTCGGTCGGCGGTCAGGTCACCAGTGGCCTGGATGACGATGGCTATCCATCGCCAGTGCTGGTCATCGACGGCCGCGAGATCTCCTGGGAGGATTTCGGGCGGATGTTGAGCGCCTTCGAGGGTTGGCAGTTCAAGCTGGAGTTCGTCGACCGAAGCGAGCCCCTCTGACGGCTCGCCCAACCTGCGGTCGACCCTACAACGTAGAGATCATTTGCTGCATCGCCCGATCCGGCCATACGAGCTCGCCGCGCGCCCGCGTCGGCCGTTGGTTCGGCAAGCAGCAAAGGCTGCAAGTCGATCTAAACTTCCAATCAGTAGCGAGGAAAGCCATGGCAACGAACAGCGACGGCGGCGCCACGGGACCGAGGTCCGCGGCAATCTCTCGCCTGGAAGAAAAGGCTCGCGAAATGGCAAGCCAGTCGACGCACCCGGATGCTGCCTCATTTGATGTGGCCGCTTGGCTTGCGGCTTGGCTGCAAGTCCCCCAACCTGCTCTCGGAGGTAGAGCACCGCAGGACATGCTTGACAGCCAGGAAGGCGTCGCCGCCGTGCTACGTGTCCTCGGTGCGATACAGAGCGGCATCTACCTTTGACTTCGGTACGCGTTGCTACCTTGCCTCGGCGAGTCTGCGTCGTGATTTCGGCATTGGAAATGCACATCTAGCCCGTCAGACTCTCTACGGCTGCGTCATGCTCGAAATGCACAGGGAAGCACGAGTTCCACTTGGCGACCCGGCTGCTTGGCGAGATCGTCAGCGTCAAAGCGTTCGAGTTGATCGACGGTTCTCCAGGAGGCTATCAGTTCCAGGGGATCGACGACGCGCAAGCTGACCTCTGGGGGCTCAGGGCCAAGCTGATTGAGCGCATCCGCGGTGCCTTGAGCGTGTCCTACCTTCGCGAACGCAGAGGAGCGCTGCACATCGAAGGCCTGTCAGTCGGCGGCCAGATCACCAGTGGCCTGGATGACGATGGCTATCCCTCGCCAGTTCTGGTCATCGACGGGCGCGAGATCTCATGGGAGGATTTCGGGTGGACGTTGACCGCCTTCGAGATCTGGCAGTCAAGCTCCAGTTCGTCGACCGAAGCGAGTCCCTCTGACGACGGCTCGCCCGATTTGCTGTCGACCCTACAACGCAGAGATCATCTCCTGCATTGCCCGATCCGGCCATACGAGTTCGCCGCGCACCCGCGTCGGCCGTTGGTTCAGCCACTGCGCCGCCGCCAAGGGGTCGGCGTCCATCACGTTGGGAGCACTTCGCCACAGCCAGGCCTCCAGATCCTGCTGCGCCACCCGCATTGAACTTTGTACGGATCGGTCGGTCGCGGTGTCATAGCGGACAGGTCCGAGCATGAGCTCGGCCTTGCGGATCTGCATGTCGGGACACCCAAGGAGTGCCAACGATGCGGCAAAGATCTGTCGGAGCCAGACGTTACCCCCCGGCGGCCACCCAAACTGCTCCACTTCTGGCCACCCAAACTGCTCCACCTGGCCGGGGTGATCTGAGCCGCTGATCGCGGCGACGGCGACCACCTCGGGGCCAGCCGGCAGGACGTT
>JAJZTW010000003.1 GCA_021847345.1 Pseudomonadota bacterium | reverse complement strand
GCAGCGCCGCCCCGCTCACCCGCATCGCAAAGCACTGCGCCTGATCGCTGCGCGCCCATGCCGGCCCCTGCTCGTACCCCACTTCGCACTCCACGCACCGGCTCGCCTCGGCGCCACCACGGCGCCGAACGGCAGCCGCCGCTCGTCTGGATCAGAGTGTTGGCGGGCCGCGGAGTTCCCCTGTCCTCACGTTGCCAAGGGCCTTGCCGGCGTCGGCTGCGCATGCCCTTCCGGACACGGCGAGACATTCGGAGCCCGCAAAGCAAAACGCCCAACCGAAAAGGGTTGGGCGTGGGTATCTGGTGGCCAGGGGCAGAATCGAACTGCCGACACGCGGATTTTCAGTCCGCTGCTCTACCAACTGAGCTACCTGGCCGGGGTTTGCCGAAGGTGTTGTCGCGGGCCGCGCCGTGCTACGTGGCGTCGCTGCGATCTGGGCAAGCCGCACATATTAGCAAACCTTCGCGCGGCGCTGGCAAGTGCCTGGTGCGGGAGCCGCCATGCCCGCGCGTCAATCCTCGTCGTCGTCGGCCGCCGGCAGCTCGCCGGGGTTGGCGGAGTGCTGTGCGGCCAGGCCCGGAGCGCCCTGCGCGCGGCGTCCGCCGCGGCCCCAGTCGACTCCGAGCTGCTTGAGCTTGCGGTACAGGTGGGTGCGCTCGAGGCCGGTCTTGTCGGCCACGCGGGTCATGCTGCCGCCCTCGCGCGCCAGGTGGAACTCGAAATACGCGCGCTCGAAATCGTCGCGCGCCTCGCGTAACGGGCGGTCGAGCGGAAAGCTCTGTTCGGCCAGCAGCGCGGGTGGCTCGGCCAGCGGCGCCGCGCCGTGCGCGGCCTCGGCGCGCGGCTTGGGCACCGGCTTGCTCAGGCCCTGCTCGACGGCGCGCAGCAGCTTTTGCAGCGCGATGGGTTTTTCCAGGAAGGCCATCGCGCCGATTCGCGTGGCCTCCACCGCGTTGTCGATCGTGCCGTGCCCGCTCATCATGATCACCGGCATGGTGAGCTGTCCGGTGCCGGCCCACTCCTTGAGCAGCGTCACGCCATCGGTATCGGGCATCCAGATGTCCAGCAGTACGAGGTCGGGCTGGAAGCGCGCACGCATCTCGCGTGCCTGCTGCGCGTTCTCGGCAGCCTCCACCGTATGACCCTCGTCGTTCAAGATCTCGGACAACAGGTCGCGGATGCCGATCTCGTCGTCCACCACAAGGATGCTAGCCATAGGCCAAGAAATTCCGATGTTTGCCGTCAGGCCCCGCTGGCCGGCGCGGGGGGTGCCATAGCGGGAAATATAAGGGATACGCGCGCGCCGCTGGTTCCCGCCGGACTGCTGAGATTTTGCGCCTCCACGCGGGCATGGTGTTCCTCGGCAATCTTCTTCACCACGGCCAGGCCCAGGCCGGTGCCGCGCGGCTTGGTGGTCACGTAGGGCTCGAAGGCTCGGCTCAGCACTTTATCGCTGAATCCGGGCCCGGTGTCGCTGACCGACAGGCGCACGCGTTGCGCGCCGCTGTTGGTCGAGAGATAGGTTTGCGTTCGTATCGTGACAGTGCCGTCGTCCTGGCCGCTGATCGCGTCCAGCGCGTTCTGCACCAGGTTGTGCACCACCTGCCGCAGTTGCGCGGCATCGCCCTCGATGCTCGGCAGCGCCGGCGCGAGCTCGGCGTGGATGTGCGCGGATTGCGCGACGTAGAGGTTGAGCACGTCGCCGACCAGCGCGTTGAGGTCCATGACCGCCAGATGCGTGACCGGAGCGCGCGCGTAGTCGCGGAATTCGTCGACCATGCGGCGCATCGCGGTGACCTGGTTGACGATGGTCCCGGTGGCGCGGGTGAGCATGTCGCGGTCGGCTCCGCTCAGGCGCGGCTCGAGCTTCATCTGCAGGCGCTCGGCCGACAGCTGGATGGGCGTGAGTGGGTTCTTGATCTCGTGCGCCAGGCGTCGCGCCACCTCGCCCCAGGCCAGCGAGCGCTGGGCCGAGATGAGCTCGCTGATGTCGTCGAACACCACCACCGCGGCGCTTTGCGTGGGCAGCATCAGGCGCGCGCCGCGCACCAGCAGGGTCAGCGCGGTGTCGCTTCCCGGCGGGGTGTAGTCGAGCTGGCGCAGCCAGTGGTCGCCGCTGCCGGGGCCGAGTTCGTGGAACGCGGCCTCGATCTCGGCGGCGAAGGACTCCAGCCCGGCGACGCCGGCGATGGGCTGCCCCACCGAGCCCTGCACGGCCACGCGCAGCACCCGCGTCGCGCTGGGGTTGGCCAGCGTCAGGCGCAGCTGGTCGCCCAGCACCAGCACGCCGGCGGACAGGTTGTCGAGCACGCTTTGCAGGTACGCGCGCGACGCTTCCAGCGCCTGGCGGCTGGCCTCGGCCTGCTGGCGGGCGTCGGCCAGTTGCGCGGTCATGGCGTTGAACGAGCGTGTCAGCGTGCCCAGTTCGTCGCTCGAGCGCGCTTCCGGGCGCCGGCGCAGGTCGCCGCCGGCCACCGCGCGCATGCCGTCGGCCAGCAGCAGCAGCGGGCTGGCGAGCTGGTTGCCCAGCAGCACGGCCATCAGCACGGCGGCGAACACGGCCAGGAACAGGGTCAGCGTGAGCGTGGAGATGTACATGCGCCGCAGCCCGTCGCGGCCCAGCGCGCGTTCCTGGTATTCGGCGTACGCCCGCTGCACCTCGAGCGCACTGCGCGAGATCGCTCCGGGAACGTTCTGCACCAGCAGCAGGTAGCGTTGATGCCCGGGCAGCAGCAGGCTGCGGTTGGGCAGCGGAATCACCACGCGCAGACGCAGCTGGTCGCGCGAGCCGGCCACGCCGTCCTCGTCGCCTTCGACGCTGGCGAGCTGGCCCATCAGGCGCAACTGGCGCATCGCCTCGGCATTGGGAAGGTCGGGGACCAGCGCGAAGGGGTTGCCGCCGGCGCTGGCCAGCACCGTGCCGTTGCCGTCGAACACCGTGGCCTGTTCCAGGCTGAGCTGCTGCAGCAGCTGCTCCAGCGCCACCGGCTGCACGTCGCCGTGGCTGTCGACGAGTTGCGCGGCCACGTTGCGCGCCTTGGTGCTGAGGTCGGCCAGCAGCACGTTGAGGGTCGTGCGCCCGAGGTTCAGGCCCGACGTCAGGGCGCGTTCGACCTTGACGTCGAACCAGGTCTCGATGCTGCGCGCGACGAACTGGTAGGACACGACGTAGATGACCATTCCCGGCAGCACGCCGACCAGCGTGAACACCATGGCCAGCTTGAACAGCAGGCGGCTGCCGAAGCGTCGCTTGCGCAGGCGCCACAGCAGGCGCAGCGACAGGCCGAGGATGAGCAGCAGCAGCAACCCGGCGACCGCGATGTTGATCCAGTACAGGACGCCGAAGTAGGGGTTCACCTCGGCGGTGTTCTTGGTCGACACCGCGAGCAGGAACACCAGGAACACCACCAGCGGCAGGCCGGCCGCCAGCGCCGTCCACGACGCTATCCGGGTGGCGCGGTTGACGGTCTGGGAGTCCATGTGAAGCTGACGCTGGGGAAGTCCGCCTCGAGCTGCCACTCGGATTGGGAGCCGACGTTGAGCTGGAAGGGGCGGGGGAGTTGCGACAGGTCGAGTTCGAAATGCCCGCCCACCGAGTACGTCTCGCCGCGCTTGAGGGCCTGTGCGTCGGCGACCTTCAGGCGCGAGACGTGCTGCACCTGGTTGAGGGCCTCGTCGAGGGAGGAGTAGCTGGTGCGCAGCGCCCCCGTGGATACGCGGTACTTGCCCAGCAGGGGTTCGTATCCCAGGCGCGTGAGCTGCTGGCCCTCGCCGATGCCGGCGTTGAACCACCACCAGCGCGACTGCGTGACATTCAGGCGCGTGAGGAAATACAGCGGGATGCCGCGCCGCAGCGCATCCTCCAGTGCCACCGGCAGCGCGAACACGACCGACGCGCTGGCATACACGCCGTCGGCTTCGAGCTCGAGCGTCGGCGGCTGGGCGTACACGGTGGCGGCGCGCGCCGGGGTCCAGGCGCGCAGCAACGCCACGCCCGCGCCGACGCTGGCGGCGGCCAGGACGCGGCGGCGTGTCGTGTCAGGGGCCTGCGGCGGACTCATGCGGGGTCATCGGTACGCTTGGCGAACACAGCATAGAAGAAGCCGTCGCGCTCGGGAGAACGGCCCGGCAGGATCTGCCCGGGCGCGACCAATGCTAGCGCATCGGCATGGCGCGCCAGGAAGCCTGCGGCCTGTTCCACGCCTTCGGCGGGGAACAGCGAACAGGTGGCATACACCAGGCGTCCGCCCGGGCGCAGCAGCGGCCACAGGGCCTCCAGCAGCGCGTGCTGCTGGGCCGCCAGCGCCGGGATGTCGCCGGGCCGGCGCAGCCAGCGGATGTCCGGGTGGCGGCGGCTGATGCCGCTGGCGCTGCACGGCGCGTCGAGCAGGATGCGGTCGAAGGGACGTCCGTCCCACCAGGTTCCGGGCTGCGCGGCATCGGCCACGCGCACCTCGGCCTGAGGCAGGTGCAGGCGCTCCAGGGTGTCGGCGATGCGCCCGGCGCGATCGGGGTCGCGTTCCAGCGCCAGCAGTTCGCAGTCGGCTCGCTCCAGGATATGCGCGGTCTTGCCGCCGGGGGCGGCGCAGGCGTCGAGCACGCGCATGCCGGCCTGCGCATGCAGCAGCCCGGCGGCAAGCTGCGCCGACAGGTCCTGCACGCTCACCGCGCCTTGGTCGAACAGCGGCAGCTGGTGCACGGGCAGCGCGCGCTCGAGCACCAGCGCCTGCTCGAGCCCGGGCTCTTCGGGGGCCACCGCGCTCAGCCCGGCGGTGCGCAGCCGTTCGGCATAGTGTTCGCGGCTTCCCCAGCGCGCATTCACGCGCAGGCTCATCGGCGGTACCCGGGCCGCCAGCTCGAGCACGTGCTGCCAGTCGTCCGGCCAGGCCGCGCGCAGCGCATCGATCCACCATGCGGGGTGGTTCCAGCGCGCCTCGGGCTGCTGCATCACCTGGGCCTCGAGGGCCGTGCGCTGCGCCTGCAGGCGCCTGAGCAGCGCGTTGACCAGGCCGCGCGCGGCACGCGTGCGCACATGCGTGGAGCACGCGCGAACGGCTTCGAACACCAGCGTGTGGTCGGCGTAGGGGCGTGGCTCGGGAAGGCTCATCAGCGCCACCGCCACCAGCAGCAGCTGTTCGAGGAGCGCCGGCTTGATGCGCCTCGGGTGCAGCAGCTCCAGCAGCGCGCGTGCGCGCCCGAGTCCGCGCAGGGCCTCGAAGCCCAGCGCCTGCGCAGCGCCGCGCTGTGCCGCGTTCCATGCGTGCTGCGCGCTCAGGCGCGGCAGCGCGGCCGACAGCGACTCACCGCGCAGCACGCAGCCGAGCAGCTCGGCCGCGCAGAGCAGGTCGTGGTGCAGTGCGCGCGGCGCCTGCGGGGCGGTATCGGCGGGGCTCAGGGCGAGATGTAGGCGTAGGAATCGCGGAATTGCAGGTCGGCCACCTCGACCACGCCCGACGGCACGGTGGTGGCGTCGAGCAGCACGCGGTCCTTGGAGATCTTGCGGCTTTTGAGGGTGTTCTCGCACACCCGGAAGGACACGCCGCGCGAGGCGAGGTCGCCGATGTTGCCGGCGTATTCGGCTCCCTGGTCGTCCTTGGCTCCGCTGAGCATGAAATCGATGCCGGCACCGTTGCCGACGACCACGATGCGGGCCGTAGGGTCGGCTGCGAGGTGGTTGCGCACATTGCTCATCGCGCGCGATGCCTGCGCATTGCCCTGGGTGATGTGGTAGACCACGCGCACCGGCGCCTGGGTCGGTGCGGCCGTTGCCGGGGCGGCCGCCGCCAGCGTGGCGGCGCCGGCCGATGCGGAGGCGATCAGCATGCGGCGGCGCGAGGAAGGGGTTTCGGGCATGGCGTGCTCCAGACGGTTGGATTCGCATGCCGCCGCAGATGCGACGGTAACCTCATGTTACGGCTTGATGTAATGCCAGCCCTCGGCTTGCAGTCGGATGATTTCATACACGCCTGCGGGAACGGTGGTGGCCTCGAGCACCAGTTCGCTGGCAGGGATCTTCAGGAAGGTCATCGTGTTCTGGCAGGCCTTGAACTGCACGCCCTGGTTGGCCAGGCCCCCGATCATGCCTGAAAAGGCCGCGCCGGTCGGTGTGCGCGCGCCGTTCAGCAGGAAGCGTATGGCCTTGCCGTAGCCGACGACCACGAACTGCATGCGCGGGTCGAGTTGCAGCACGTTCTGGATGTTGATCAGGCCTTCGTAGGCCTGTTCCAGGTCCACGCTGATCTGCATCACCACCTTCCACGGCTGGCTGGAGATCGGTTTGGCCGAAACCGGCCCCTGGCTTTGCGCCAGCGCGGCCGGTGCCGCGCCGAGCCCGGCCAGGCCGGCGCCCAGCAGGCGGATGCGGTCACGTGGATTCATGCGTTCTCCTCGATCGGCGCCCGGGCGGCGCGTATGCATGGCAGCCGGGGCTGGCTCAATGCCGGTGCAGTTGGTAGACGCTGAGGCGGTGCAGGCCGAAGCGCTGCCGCCTGGCCAGCGCGCGGTAGGGCCAGTAGCCGACGAGCGTGGCGAAACTCAGCGCCAGCGCGTTGAACAGCACCGCGCCCAGCAGCACTCCCAGCGCCTGGCCGGCACCGAGCTGGTGCCACGACACGGGCAGCGCGATCAGGCCGCTGATGGCGCCCATGCTTGCGCCCAGTGCAGCGCTCAGGCGCAGCAGCGTGGGCAGGGTGAGAATGGCTTCGAGGTGGTCGGGGTGGCGCATCGCGTCGGGCTGGGGAGGGCGGGCGCTTTCGCGGGCTTCAGCGGCGGACCTGGCCGTCGCCCAGCACCATCCACTTCTGGCTGGTCAGGCCTTCCAGCCCGACCGGCCCGCGGGCGTGGAACTTGTCGGTGGATATGCCGATCTCCGCGCCCAGGCCGAATTCGAAACCGTCGCTGAATCGCGTCGACGCGTTGACCATCACCGCCGCGGAGTCGACCTCGCGCAGGAAGCGCATGGCGTGCTGGTGGTTGCTGGTCAGGATGGTGTCGGTGTGCTGCGAGCCATAGCGGTTGATGTGCTCGATCGCCGCGTCGAGTCCGTCGACCACCTTGATGGAAATGATCGGCGCCAGGTATTCGGTGCTCCAGTCGTCCTCGCTGGCGTCGCGCAGCAACGCGGCGGCGCCGGGAACCGCCTCGAGCAGTTCGCGGCTTTGCGCGCAGCAGCGCATTTCCACGCCCTTGGCGGCGAACACGGCGCCGATGCGCGGCAGGAAGGAGCCCGCGCTGGCGCGCGCCACCAGCAGCGACTCGGCGGCGTTGCACGGGCTGTAGCGCTGGGTCTTCGCGTTGTCGGTGACGGTCACGGCCATGTCGAGGTCGACCGTGTCGTCGACGTAGACATGGCAGTTGCCGTCGAGGTGCTTGATCACCGGCACCCGCGCCTCGGCGCTGATGCGCTCGATCAGGCCCTTGCCACCGCGCGGGATGATGACGTCGACGTAGCGCGGCATGGTGATGAGCTCGCCCACCGCGGCGCGGTCGGTCACCGGCACCAGTTGCACGGCATCGGCGGGCAGGCCGGCGCGCTCGAGCGCTTCGGCCACGCAGCGCGCCAGCGCCCGATTGCTGTGGATGGCCTCCGAGCCACCGCGCAGGATGACCGCGTTGCCCGACTTGATGGCCAGGCTGGCCGCCTCGATGGTCACGTTCGGCCGGCTCTCGAAGATCATGCCGAACACTCCCAGCGGCACGCGCATGCGGCCGACCGTGATGCCGCTGGGGCGCCGCCGCAGATCGGTCATCTCTCCGATCGGATCGGGCAGCGCGGCCACCTGGCGACACGATTCGGCCATTTGCGCGAGCACCTTGTCGCTGAGCGCGAGGCGGTCGACGAAGGCGGCTTCCAGGCCGGCCCGGCGCGCCGCCTCCACGTCGAGGGCGTTGGCGCTGCGCAGCGCCTCGGCCTGTGCCTGCAGGATCTCGCCCAGCGCGAGCAGCGCGCGGTCCTTCTCGGCGGTGCCGGCGCGCGCCATGTGGCGCGACGCGGCGCGCGCGCGCCGGCCGAGATCGGCCATCAAGTCGTGGATGCTGGTGTCGGCGCTGCTCATGGGCGGGTTCCTGCGTGAATGCGCATTGTCGCAAACTGGCGCGGCGCGCGCCTTGCGCCGCGTCGACGGGCGTGCTGGAACCCGTGCCGACTCACCAGCTCACTTCGCGTTCGGGCGTCGACGTGATGTTGTGGATCGACAGGTCGGCGCCGTCGAACTCGGACTCGGCGTCCAGGCGCAGGCCCATGGTGGCCTTGAGGATGCCGTAGACCACGGCGCCGCCGAGCAGGGCCCAGGCCACCGCGGCCAGCGTGCCCAGCAGCTGCGCGCCCAGGCTGATGCCGCCCAGTCCGCCCAGCGCGGTCTGCCCGAAAATGCCGGCGGCGATGCCACCCCAGGTTCCGCACAGCCCGTGCAGCGGCCACACGCCGAGCACGTCGTCGATGCGAAAGCGGTTCTGCGTCAGCGTGAACATGCGCACGAACAGCCAGCCGGCCACCGCGCCGGTGATCAGCGCGCCGATGGGGTGCATGACGTCGGAGCCGGCGCACACGGCGACCAGTCCGGCCAGCGGGCCGTTGTAGACGAAGCCCGGGTCGTTGCGCCCGGCGAGCAGCGCCGCCAGCGTGCCGCCGACCATGGCCATCAGCGAGTTCACGGCGACCAGCCCGGAAATGTGGGTCACGTTCTGCGCGCTCATGACGTTGAAGCCGAACCAGCCCACGACCAGGATCCACGAGCCCAGCGCCAGAAACGGAATGCTCGACGGCGGGTGGGGGTTGACGCGGCCGTCGCGGTAGCGCCCCTTGCGCGCGCCGAGCAGCACGACGGCCGGCAGCGCCAGCCAGCCGCCCATCGCGTGCACGACGATCGAGCCGGCGAAGTCGTGGAACGGCGCGCCGAAGGCCGACTGCAGCCAGGCCTGCACGCCGAAGCGGTTGCCCCACATCGCGCCTTCGAACAGCGGATACACCACGCCGACGATGATGGCGGTGGCCAGCAACTGGGGGTAGAACTTCGCGCGCTCGGCGATACCCCCGGAGATGATGGCCGGCACGGCGGCGGCGAAGGTCAGCAGGAAGAAGAAGCGCGTGAGCTCCAGACCGTCGTCGAGGTTGAGCCGCGCCGCCGGCGCCACGAAGCTGACGCCGTAGGCGATCGAATAGCCGATGAAGTAGTACGCCAGTGTGGCCACCGAGAAATCGGTGAGGATCTTGACCAGCGCGTTGACCTGGTTCTTGCGGCGTACCGTGCCGAGCTCCAGGAAGGCGAATCCGGCATGCATGAAAAGCACCAGGATGGCGCCGAGAAGAAGAAACAGCACGTTGGTGCTGGTTTGCAGGGCTTGCATGGGTGGGAGGCTCCGGGCGGTTGCGATGCACCGCATTGGACAAGGGCCCCGCGATGAAGCAAAAAGCGTTCCAAAATCGTGCGCGATGCGCGCTCTCCGTGCGTCGGGGCGTTTGCCGCAGGGTTTCGTGCGCACCATCATGGCGCAACGCATCAACCTGGTGCGCAAAGACGGTGTTCACGCACAATCATGGTGCGTTCCAGCGTCCGATCACGCGCCGACGCCACAACACGCATAGCATGCTGCAATGTCCGCTTCCGCCGTGCCGCCCTCCCCGTCGACCTCCCCGCCGCCCTCCCCGCCCGCGCCGCGCGCGCAGCGCGCTGCCGTGGCCGCGCTGCTGGCACTGACCCTGATCTGGAGTTCCAACTGGATCGTCATGAAGCTGGCCATGAGTTCCTGTGGCCCCTTCGATTTCTCGGCGTTTCGCTACGTCGGCTCCACCGCGGTGCTGTTCCTGTTCCTGCTGGTGCGAGGCGAAAGCCTGCGTCCGCCGCCTCTGGGTGCCACGCTGGCCATCGGCCTGACCCAGACCACCGGTTTCACGGCGCTGGCGCAATGGGCCCTGGTTCGCGGCGGCGCGGGGCAGACCGCGCTGCTGGTGTACACCATGCCTTTCTGGGGGCTGCTGCTGGCCTGGCTGTTTCTGCACGAACGCCTGCGCGTGGCGCAATGGATCAGCGTGCTGCTGGCCGTCGTGGGCATGCTGCTGATCCTGCGCCCGTGGGGCCTGCACGCCGATTTGCGCAACGGCCTGCTGGCGGTGAGCTCGGGCCTGAGCTGGGCGGCCGGCACGGTGCTGAGCAAGCGCCTGTTCCTGCGACACGGCAGGAACCTGTCGGCGCTGCGCCTGACGGCGTGGCAGATGCTGCTCGGAGGCGTCGCGCTGGGGGTGCTCGCGGTGCTGGCGCCGCAGCGCCCGGTGGACTGGAACCTCGGCCTGATCGCGGCGCTGGCCTTCAACGTGCTGCTCGCCGGCGGCCTGGCCTGGACCCTGTGGGCCTTTGTCGTGCAGCGCCTGCCGGCCGGCATCGCCGGTCTTTCGAGCCTGGCCATCCCGACCACCGGTGTGCTGATGGCATGGGCCTGGCTGGGCGAGCGTCCGGGCGCGGCCGAGATCGCAGGCGTGCTGGTGATCGCCGCCGCGCTGCTGCTGTTGCTGCGCAGCGTGTCGCGCTGAGCGGCCTGGCGCGAAGGCGCCCTGCGGCGCCCTGAAACGCCCTACAGGATGGAGCGGCCGAACAGGCTGCGCAGCAGGTCCACCACCGCTTCGGCGCTTCGATTCTGCTGGTCCCGCGCCGGGTTGAGCTCGACCACGTCGACCGAGCCCACGCAGTCGCGGTCGGACAGCATTTCCATGCACAGCTGCGCTTCCCGCCAGGTCGGTCCGCCGCGCACCGGCGTGCCGACTCCTGGCGCGGTGTCGGGGTCCAGGAAATCCACGTCGAAGCTCAGGTGCAGGTGGGTGCCGTCGTCCACGCCATCGAGCGCCGCGAGCATCACGTCACGCATGCCGCGCTCGTCCAACGCGCGCATGTCGTACACGGTCAGCGCGTGGCGCTGCAGCAATTCGCGTTCGGCTTCGTCGACGCTGCGCACGCCGAGCAGGCGGACCTGTTCCGGTCGCAGCACCGGCTGCGTCGGCCCCAGCGCCAGCAGTTCGGCCGGTCCCATGCCACACAGGCAGGCCAGGGGCATTCCGTGCAGGTTGCCGCTGGGAGTCGTTCGCTCGGTGTTGAAGTCGGCGTGCGCGTCCAGCCAGAGCACGCGCAGTTCGCGCCCGGAGTCCGCGCAGTGCGCCGCCACCGCCGCGATGGAGCCGAAGGCCAGGCTGTGATCGCCCCCCAGCAGCAGCGGCAGGTCGCCGGCGCGCAACGCCGCGGCGGTGGCGTCGCGTACCGCGCGGCTCCAGGCTGTCACCTGCTCGAGATGGCGCCATGCGCCATGCTGCCGCGCCCCGGGGTTCGCGGGGCCCGCCAGGTTGCCGGCGTCACCGACCTGCACGCCGAGGCTTCGCAATGCGTCGGCGAGTCCGGCCACGCGCAGCGCCTCCGGGCCCATCGACGAGCCGCGCGTTCCGGCGCCCACGTCGGTGGGGGCGCCGATCAGGCGCACGCGCTGCGGCCGGCGGGTCATGGCGGGCCTTCGTCGGCAGGCGGTGCGGCCAGCAGATGCTGCAGGTCCAGCGCGAAACCCTCGAGCAGGGCGTCCAGGTGGCGGGCGCGCTTGCCCAGCGCGTTGTAGCCCAGTACCGCCGGAATCGCCACGGCCAGTCCCGCGGCGGTCATGATCAGGGTCTCGCCGACCGGGCCGGCGATGCTGTCGATGCCGACCTGGCGGCTGGCGGCGATGCTGCCCAGTGCGTGGTAGATGCCCCAGACGGTGCCGAACAGTCCGATGAACGGCGCCGTGCTGCCCACGCTGGCCAGCAGCACGTGCCCGGCATGCAGGCGTCGGCTGGCGCCGTCGAGCGCCGTGCGCAAGGTGCGTCGCACGCGGTCGGCATGGGCCTGCCAGGCGTGCGATTGGCGCTGCCCGAGCTCGCCGCATGTCTCGGCCAGCGCCGCGGCGAGACCGTCGGGGTCGGCGGCGAGCGCGGCAGCCACGCCTTCGGCCGGCGACGCCGCCGCCCAGAAGTCGTCGATGGCTCGCGGCAGCCGGCGTCCGGCGCGCAGCAGCAGCGCCGCCTTCCAGAACATCACGAACCAGCTGGCGACCGACATGGCCAGCAGCAGCACGCCGACCGCCTGCATCGGCGCATCGCCATGCAACCAGGCTGTCGGGGCGGAGGGCATCGCGGCTGGGTGCTCGGGCCCTGGGCGCTAGTCCTTCAGGCCGAGCACGTCTTGCATGTCGTACAGGCCGGGCGCGCGCCCGGCCAGGAAACGCACCGCGCGCAGGCTGCCTTCGGCATAGGTGGCGCGGCTGCTGGACTTGTGCGTGATCTCGATGCGCTCGCCGGTGCCGGCGAACAGTACGGTGTGGTCGCCGACGATGTCGCCTCCGCGGACGACGGCGAAACCGATCGAGCCGTCGGCGCGTTCGCCGGTATGTCCGTGGCGCGACCACACGGCATCGCGCGCCAGATCGCGCCCGGCGGCCCTGGCCACGACCTCGCCCATCTTCAGCGCGGTGCCCGACGGCGCGTCGACCTTGTGGCGGTGGTGGGCCTCGATGATCTCGATGTCGAATCCCTCGCGCAGCGCGCGTCCGGCCTGCTCGAGCAGCTTGAGCACGACATTGACGCCCACGCTCATGTTCGGGGCCAGCACCACCGGGATGCGCCGTGCCGCCGCCTCGATGCGCCGAAGCCCGTCGGCGTCGAAGCCGGTGGTGCCGATGACCATGGCAACGCCAAGGGACTCACAGGCCTCGACATGAAGCAGCGTGGCCTGCGGCCGGGTGAAGTCGATCAGGCAGCGCGCGCCGCGCAGCCCCTCATGCAGCTCCGAGGCCACGCGCACGCCGGTGTGCAGCCCCAGCGCGGCCCCGGCGTCCAGGCCCAGGGCGGGGGAGTCGGGGCGGTCCAGCGCGCCGCTGAGCCGGCAGTCGGGCGCTGCGGCGATGGCCTCGATCAGCATGCGGCCCATGCGGCCGCTGCTGCCGGCCACCGCGATCGGGTGCAGGGTGTCGGTGTCGTTCATTGCGCGGCGGGTTCGCTGGCCGAGCCAGGGAGCAGGGGGATCTCGGGAGTCGCAGGGGCCGAAGCCGCGTCGCCCAGCGCGCGCTGGTCGGCCTTGCTGGCCAGGCCCTGCAGGCGCTCGATCTCGGCGCGCGGCGCGACCACGGTCAGCGGCCCCGGCTCGGAGGCCGCCTGTTCGGGAGCGTGCGCGTCGGTCTTTTTCGCCGCGGCCGAAATCTCGGCCTGCAACTGCGCGGTGGTCAGCGAAGGCGCCTTGCCGCCGTTGTGCAGCGCGTTGATCTGGGCCACGAACTGGTCTTCCGAAGGAAGCGGGTCGCCCTGGGTGCGCAGCAGGCGTCCCTGCTTGTCGAACAGCACGGTGAAGCGACGCACGATCGGCGCGTGATAGCCCTGGCGCAGGCTGAACACGTATTCCCAGCGATCGGCGTGGAACACGTCCTGCAGCAGCGGCGTGCCCAGGATGTTGCGTACCTGCTGCTTGGTCATTCCCGGGTGCAGCTCGGCGGCCATTTCCCGCGAGACGAAGTTGCCCTGGATGACGTCGATGCGGTAGGGCTTGAACAGGTTGGTCAGGTCATGCTGCTGGGTCTGCGTGCTGCAGGCTCCCAGGCTCAGCGCGGCGAGCAATCCCAGCGCGCAGCCCAGCGCCGAGCGCGCGGAGCGTTTGTCCAGCAAAAGTGATGACAGTGGCATCGGAATCGGTGCGTTGGGGCACGCCTGGAGCATGCGAATGCGGCGTTGCGGGGAATGGGGATCAGCCTTGGGCGCCGCTGCGGGGTGGTCTATCATGGTGATTCTAAACATCGCCTATTCCCATGACGGTCTCAAACGCCCAAGGCCTGCGCAGCACGGGACTGAAGGTCACGCAGCCGCGCCTGAAGATCCTGGAGATCTTCCAGAAGGGGGCAATGCGCCACATGACCGCCGAGGACGTCTATCGCGAGCTGCTCAACGACAACTCGCGCGATATCGGGCTGGCCACGGTGTACCGCGTGCTCACGCAGTTCGAGCAGGCGGGCATTCTGTCGCGCACGCATTTCGAGTCGGGCAAGGCGATGTTCGAGATCAACGAGGGCAAGCACCACGATCACCTGCTGTGCGTGGATTGCGGGCGGGTCGAGGAATTCGTCGACGCCGAGATCGAGCGCCGGCAGCAGCGAATCGCGGTGGAGCGAGGCTTCGCGCTGCAGGATCACTCGCTGGCCCTGTACGCCAGTTGCAGGCGCGATCCCTGCCCCTTTCGGCCGGCCTCCGGCGACGAGACGCAGGGCTCCTAGGCCTAGGCTCCCGGGCTTCTCGCTGCCCGCGGGCGTGCCGTTGCGCTTCAGTCCTCGCCGCCCTCGAGCATGGCCTGGCGCTGCCGGTCCTGGAATTCCTTGAAGGTGTCGATTCCCCGCAGTTGCAGGATGGTGTTGCGCACCGCGGCCTCGACCAGCACCGCCAGGTTGCGCCCGGCTTCCACCGGAATCAGCACCTTGCGCACCGCCACGCCGAGCACGTCCTGGCGCACGTTGCCGGTCGGCAGGCGCTCGAAGTCCTGATCCTGGGTGTCGCGGCGCACCAGGTGCACGATCAGGCGCAGGCGCATTTTTCTGCGCACCGCCGTTTCGCCGAAGATGGTGCGGATGTCGAGAATGCCGATCCCGCGTACCTCGAGCAGGTTCTGCAGCAGAGGCGGGCAGTGGCCCTCGATCGAGCTTTGCGTGACCCGTGACAACTCGACGCAGTCGTCGGCCACCAGGCCATGTCCGCGCGAGATCAGCTCCAGCCCGAGTTCGCTCTTGCCCAGCCCGGATTCGCCGGTGATCAGCACGCCCAGGCCGAGAATGTCCATGAACACGCCGTGCAGCGTGGTGCGGTTGGCGAACAGCTTGGACAGATACGCGCGCAGCACGTCGATGACGAAGGCCGCCGGCTCGTCGGTGACGAACACCGGGATGCCCGCGTCGTCGCTGGTCTTGAGCAGCCATGGCGGCGGTTCCTGGCCGTCGGCGATGACCAGCGCCGGCGGCCCGAGGCCGACGACGCGGCGTATGCGACGCCCGCTGTCGGCCTCGTCGGCATGCATCAGGTAATGCACCTCGCGCCAGCCGAGGATCTGCACCCGGTACGGATGGATGTAGTTCAGGTAGCCGACCAGGTCGGCGCCTGAGGTCGCGCCTTGCACTGCGGCATCGTCGAAGCGCCGCTCGGGATTGCGCTGTCCGGCCACCCAGCGCCACTTCAGCAGCGCGGCGTTGGCCTCGAACAGGCGGTCGGCGGAAAGGGTTGCGGCTTTCAAGAAACGCGGGCGCGGTTCGCGCCGTCAGGCCGCGTGCTGCAGCGTGGTCCAGTCCTGCACCAGGCGATGCAGCGCGAGCGCGTCCGGCGCTTCGAGCAGGCGGCGGCGGAACGCGTCGTCGGAAAGCATTTCGGCGATCACCGACAGCAGTTCCAGGTGCTTGCCCGAGGCCGCCTCCGGCACCAGCAGGAACACCAGCAATTGCACGGGCTGGTTGTCGGGCGCCTCGAAGGGCACCGGACTGGCCAGGCGGACCAGCGCGGCGCTGGGCTGCTTCAAGCCCTTGATGCGACCGTGGGGTATGGCCACGCCCTGGCCGAGGCCCGTCGAGCCGAGGCGCTCGCGCGCGAACAGATTGTCGGTGACCACCGAGCGAGCCAGCCCGAGGTGGTTCTCGAACAGCAGGCCGGCGGACTCGAACGCGCGCTTTTTGCTGCTGGCTTCGACGTTCACCTGAACGTGGGCCAGCGGCAGGATCTGGGCCAGGGGATTCATGGCATGGAAACCCAAACGGATGTTGCAAGGCCTCCGGGGCCTGGGCACGCCCCCGGGAGCGTCGTGGGCCCCAGGCGGCAGCGCTTGCGCGGCGCTTGAGACGACCCGCGCAGGAAACGAAAAATCAGCGTAAGTGTATCCGCGTCGGCGGCGCAGGGCGCCCGGGAAACCCTGCCGGCCGCTGGGAGCCTGGGCGCAGGCTGGCGGCGCCATGTTCGTGTGGCGTCGTCCGCGGCGCTCCCACGCGGGCGGCCCGCATGGGCCGCGAAGCAGGAATCGGTGTCACGTCAGGGGGCCGGGCAGCGCCGCGAGCGGCTGCTGCCCGATGCGTGCTGGCTCAGGATTCGGCCAGGAGCTTGCCCGGCACGGCCTGGTGCGCTCGGGTACGGTTCTTGTGTTCGACCACCTGCCGGTCGATCTTGTCGACGAGTTCGTCGATGGCTGCGTACAGATCCTGGTCCTGGCTCTCGGCGAAGATGTTGCGCCCCTTGAGTTGCAGATTGCATTCGGCCTTCTGCCGGCGCTCCTTCTCCTTTTGCTTTTCCACCGACAGCAGCACGTTGACGCTGATCAGTTGATCGGAGTGTCGCGTGACCCGGTGCAGCTTGGATTCCACGTAGCTGCGAAGCGCAGGGGTGACTTCCATGTGGTGGCCGCTGATGGTCAGGTTCATGAATCCCTCCTGATTCGTGTGAAACGGTTGGTTGCAGGTTTGGCCCGGGATTCGCCGATGCCGGCATGTGTCGGTCGAGCGCCCTCGGGGCTGGATGGAGTCCCGCGGGACGTTCGCGAACCCGGCGATGCCAGTGTGCGCCCGCCGCGAACCAAAAGCAAGCAGGCCAGGGATGGCCCGCGCGCCGAGCTCAGCAGGGCCGCAGGGCGGCTCCCGCAGCCCTGGGCATCTTGCAGGTTTTTTTCGGCTTCATCATTGAAATCGCGCAAAATCAGCGCCAACTTCCGTCAATGATTCGTGCCGCCCTGCGCCGTGGCGGCCTCGGGGGCAGCTTCGACGCCCTGCGATTCGGCCGCTTCGCGCAGTCCCAGGGCCTCGGCATACACCGAGCGGTGGCGCAACAGGCTGCCGATCACCGAGCCGATCACGCAGGCGGGCATCGCCGCCATCACGACGTTGTAGTTGTGGGTGACCTCGAACATCATGATGGCCGACATCGCGGGCGCGTGGGTGGTCGCAGCCAGCAGGCTGCCCATGCCGACCAGGGTCCACAGGGCCTGCGAATGGCTGGCGTCGGGAACAAGCATCAGATGGGAGACCATCAGCCCCAGGATGCCCCCCAGCGCCAGCGTGGGCGTGAGCACGCCGCCGGGGATGCCTGCCGCGCTGGCCGCGGTCACCGCGGCCAGGCGCAGCACGAACACCAGCGCCAGCGAGCTCAACGCCCAGTGGTGTACCAGCAGCGACTGCACGGTGCTGAAACCATTGCCCCAGACCTCCGGGCGCAGCAGCGCCAGCAGCCCGATCAGCGCACCGGCCAACCCCATGCGCAGCGGCAGCCAGCTCACGCGCGCCTGCCAGGCGCGGCGCGACGTGTCGAGCAGCCACAGGAACAGCGGGCCCAGCACGCCGGCCAGCAGGCCCAGCAGCGACGCGTCGACCAGGTCGACGAAACTCACCGGCGGCACATGCGGCGCGAGGTACAGCGCCCCCGTCGCGAACAGGCTCTGCGTGGTCAGCTCGCCGATCACCGCGGCGACCAGCACCGCGGCGATTTCGCGCAGTTCCAGCCCGCCGAGAATGATCTCGGCCACGAACATCGTGCCGGCGATCGGCGCGTGGTAGGCGCTGGCGAAGCCGGCGGCCGCGCCGCAGGCCACGATCAGGCGCTGGTGCGAGGTGTCGGCGCGCCCGATGCGCCCGATGATCGACGAGATCAGCGCAGCGAACTGGATCATCGTGCCTTCGCGGCCGATGGTGATGCCTCCGCTGACCGCGACCAGCGACGAGCCGGTGCGCACCAGGTTGGGAGCCAGCGGCAGGCGGCCGTCGCCCACGCGAACGGCTTCCATGTATTCCGGGCCGCGCGGGCGCCGGATCCAGCGCTGGCCGGCCCACATGATCAGGCCGCCGGCCACCGCCGCCGCCGGCGGCACCAGCGCGCGGGCCCAAAGCGGCAGGCCCTCGGCGGCTGCGACCAGGTGCTGCTCGTGGGTGTACAAGCGCATCACCAGGTACATGCCCTGCCGAAAGCCCTCGACGGCCAGTGCGCTGATCAACCCGACCAGCGCGCCGACGACCAGCATCGGCACCATGGGGTCGAGACCATTGCGAAGCCGCGCCGCGACATCGCAGAGCTGCGCCTGCAGGCGCGACGAAGAACTCGAATCAGGCATGAAAGGAAACGGATGTGTTGGGCGCGTCGGCTCGAAACGTCGTTATATGGTACTCATTGTTCCGTTTGCGCCTGTTTTGCGCCTTGCGAGTCTCCGTGTGGGTCGATCGCAAGCCTGTGGGAGTGTACGGGTCTGCGACAATCCGCCGCATGCCAGTTCCTTCCGACGACTGCCCGGGCGATGCGCTGAGCGCGCTGATGGGCAAGGTCTGCGCGCGCGAGCGCCTGCCCTCGGCCCTGCCCCGCCTGGCGCGCCCGCTGGTGTTCACCAACGGCGTGTTCGACATCCTGCACCGCGGCCACGTGACCTACCTGGCCCGGGCTCGGGCGCTCGGCGCCAGCCTGCTGGTGGGGCTCAATTCCGACGCGTCGGTGCGCACGCTGGGCAAGGGCCCCGAGCGGCCGTTGAACCCGCAGGACGACCGCGCGCTGGTGCTGGCGGGACTGCAAAGCGTCGACCTGGTGGTGCTGTTCGACGAAAGCACGCCGCTGGCGCTGCTCGGGCAGGTGCGCCCGGACGTCTACGTCAAGGGGGGAGACTACGACATGGAGAGCCTGCCCGAGGCCGCGCTGGTGCGTTCGTGGGGAGGCCGCGCACAGGCGCTGGACTTCGTCGAGGGGCGCTCGACGACCACGTTGCTGCGGCGCATCCGCGAGCTCGGCTGAGCCGCGCCCGGCGCCTGGCTCAAACCGCCTTGCGCTGCGCGGTGGGAGGAATGCGCAGCGCCTCGCGGTACTTGGCCACGGTGCGCCGGGCCACGCTGATGCCCTGCGCCGACAGACGTTCGGCAATCTCCCCGTCGGACAGCGGCGAGGCCGGGTTCTCCTGCTGCACCATGCCGCGGATCAGCGCGCGAACCGCGGTGCTGGACGCGCTGGCGCCGCTGTCGGTCGACAGGCCCGAGCCGAAGAAGTACTTGAGCTCGAAGGTGCCGCGCGGAGTGAGAAGGTACTTCTGCGTGGTCACGCGCGAGATCGTCGACTCGTGCAGGCCCAGTTCGTCGGCGATCTCGCGCAGCACCAGCGGGCGCATTCCCAGCTCGCCGTCGGTGAAGAAGGCCTGCTGGCGTTCCACCACCGCCTGGGCCACGCGCTCGATGGTCTCGAAGCGCTGCTGTACGTTGCGCACGAACCAGCGCGCTTCCTGCAGCTGGCCGGACAGGCCGTTGCCGTCGCGCGCACGCCGCAGCAGTTCGGCGTACAGCGAGTGAATGCGAAGGCGTGGCATGACCTCGGGGTTGAGCACCGCGCGCCAGCGCTTGCCCATGCGCTGCGCGATCACGTCGGGCACCACGCTGTGCGCGGCCTGCGCGGAAAACCTCGCGCCCGGGCGCGGGTCGAGCCGGGCGATGCATTGCTGCGCCGCCCGCAGCGCCGTCTCGTCGGCCTGCAGAGCGCGCCCGAGGCGCTTCCAGTCGCGCTTGGACAGCAGCTCCAGGTGCTGCGGGGTGCAAAGCGCCAGCGCCAGCTCGCGCGTGGCGTCGGCCGGCAGGCGCAGCAGTTGCAGGCGCATGCACTCGGCCAGGTTGGCAGCGCCGACGCCTGCCGGATCGAAGCTCTGCACCAGGCGCAGGCCCACGCGCAGTGCTTCGCCCAGCGCCTGGCGATCGTCGTCGGTGCTGTGCGGCGCCAGCTCCCCGGCCAGTTGCTCCGGATCCTCGGCCAGGTAGCCGTCGTCGTCCAGCGAGTCGATGATCGCCTCGGCCGCCACGCGGTCCTGCACGGACAGGCTGCGCCCGGCAAGCTGCGAGCGCAGGTAGGCGCGCAGGTCCTGCGCGACGTGGGCCAGGCCCAGCGGGTCGAATTCATCGTCGGCGTCGCCGCCGGACTGCCAGCTGCCGGCGCTGGCTTCGTCCCATTCGGCGCCTTCGCCGGGCTCGGCGGCCTGCGTGTTCTCGGCCGGGTCGGCGCTTTGCGCGCCGTTGCGCCAGTCCTCGGCGTCCAGGCGCAGCTCCGGGGCTTCCGCGGCCGCTTCGGCCGCGGGCGCGTCGCTGCTCGCGGACGCCGCTTCGCCAGCGTATTCCCCGGCCTGCGCCGCGGGCTCCGACGCCTGCTCGGGCGCGGCCGCCTCGGCCGCGGCGCCTGCCTCGGCCGCTTCGCCCCCGCCGCCCGCCTCGCCCGCTTCGCCAGGCTCGTCGTCGGGCTCCAGGAAGGGGTTGAGCTCGAGCATCTGCTCGACTTCCTGCTGCAGTTCCAGCGTGGACAGCTGCAGCAGGCGAATGGATTGCTGCAGCTGCGGCGTCAGCGCAAGGTGCTGCGACAACCTCAGGTTCAACGACTGCTTCATCACCGCGAATTCAGAGCCGGAAGCTCTCTCCAAGGTACACCTTGCGCACGGCAGGGTTCTCGACGATCTCCTGCGGCCGCCCGACCGCGAGCACGCTGCCTTCGCTGATGATGCACGCGTGATCGCAGATGCCCAGCGTCTCGCGCACATTGTGGTCGGTGATGAGCACACCGATTCCGCGCGACTTCAGGAATTGCACGATGCGCTGGATCTCGATCACCGCGATCGGGTCCACGCCCGCGAATGGTTCGTCGAGCAGGATGAACTGCGGATCGGTGGCGAGCGCCCTGGCGATTTCCACGCGCCTGCGCTCGCCGCCGGACAACGCCGGCGCCGGCGTGTCGGCAAGATGCTCGACATGCAGCTCGCGCAGCAGCTGGCCCAGGCGTTGCTCGATGAGCTCGCGCCCGGGTGCGCGGCCGTTCGCGTCGCGCTGGAGCTCGAGCACCGCGCGCACGTTCTCGGCCACCGTCAGGCCGCGGAAGATCGAGGCCTCCTGCGGCAGGTACGACAGCCCCAGGCGGGCGCGCCGGTACATCGGCAGCTGCGAGATGTCGCGCCCGTCGAGGTGGATCTGTCCGCCGTCGGCGCGCACCAGCCCGACGATCATGTAGAAGGAGGTGGTCTTGCCGGCGCCGTTGGGCCCGAGCAGTCCGACGACCTCCCCGCTGCGCACGTCGAAACTGACGTCGCGCACCACCTTGCGGCCGCCGTAGCGCTTTTGCAGCCGGCGCACGCTGAGCAGGCCGGCGGCATCGGCCGCGCGATCCCGGATCCCGCCCGCCTCGTTCACTTGCGCGGCTCCAGCCTCGTGGAACTGCGCAGCGCCGGAGTGCTCGCTGCCGGGGGGCTTGGCGCCGCCGCCCGCGGCGACAGCATGACCCGCACCCGCCCCTGGGGATTGCCCGGCGTGGCGCCGGCCTTGCCGGCCTGCACGTTGAACACGTCGGTCAGATCGTTGTAGGTGATCACGGCGCCCTGCGCCCGGTCGCTGAGGTGGCCGTCCAGCGAGCGCTCCAGCAGGGCCTGCCCGGTCAGCGTGACGATATCGGTGCGTCCGTCGTAATGCAGCGTGAGCGCGCTGCCGTGCACCGTCGGCACCGGCTGGCCGGGCGCGGCATCGAGGGTCTGGTCGAAGGTCGCCGGCTGGCTCGCGCTGCCGTACGCGGTGGCTTCGTCGTAGCCGTCGGCATGCTGGCGCACCCGCACCCTCTGCGCGTGCAGCACCAGCGAGCCCTTGGTCATGACCACGCCGCCGGTGAACACCGTGGCCTGCGCGATGTCGTCGTAGTGCATCGCGCCGGCCACCACGTTGAGCGGCTGCTTGCGGTCGGATTGCAGGGCCTGCGCGAACGGCGCGCCGAGCAGCAAGGACAGCAGCAGCGCCACGCCCCGCAGCACCAGCGCGCGCTTCATCGGCACGAACTTTGCTTTCATGGCGTGCATTGTAGGCACGCAAGCGGGTTGTCCAAAAAGAAAGCCCGCCTGGGGCGGGCTTGGCTGTCGCAAGCGTGGCGCGAAGCGCCCGCCGAGCCCGTCAATGCTTCATGCTGGCGCGCACCTTGGCGATCATCGAGTCGACTCCCTGCAGCACCTGCGGGTTGCTCGGCGTCTCGGGCATCGACGCCGAAAGCAGGTAGGTTCCCTGCACGGCCAGCGTGGGCACGCCGCTGATCTGGTAGTCGTTGACCATCTGCGTGGCGCGCTTGGCGTCCATCTGCACGCCGAAGGAGTTGAACGCGGCGAGGAAGGTCTTGCGCGGCACTCCGTGCGACTGCAGCCAGTTGGCCATCTGTTCGGAGGTCATCAGCGTGATGTGCTGCTGGTGGATCGCGTCGAAGATGGCTCCCTGCAGCTGCTGCACCTTGCCCAGCGCCTTGAGCGCGTAGTAGAGCTTTTGCTGCGCCACGAACTGGGGAGCGAAGGCCACCGGCACACGCTCGATCACCACGTCCGACGGCTGCTTCCTGGCCCACGCCTCGAACAGCGGCTCCATCGCCGCGCAATGCGGGCAGTTGTACCAGAAGAACTCGGTGACCACGATCTTGCCCTGCGGGCTGACCGGTTGCGGTACCGCCAGGCGCTGATAGCCCTGGCCTTCGGTCAGCGTGACAGGAGCGGCGTGCGCACCGATCTGAACACCCAGCAGCGCCACGGCGGCGAGACGAATCAACCAGCGAATCATCATGCTTCCTTTCCATCCGTATGGGTCATGAACGCTCGACAGCGAGCGGAGGTCGACCTCGGTTACCGCCGCTCGCATCAGAAACTCGCGGATACCCGGCTCAGGGCGCCACGCGCACCACCGCGGAGCCGATTCCATTCTGGCTCAGGGTCTTCTGCGCCTGGTCGGCCTGTTGCGCCGTCGGGTAGGGGCCCACGCGCACCCGCCACAGCGTGCGCCCGCCGACGGCGCGCTCGTCGAGGTGGGCCTCCAGTCCGGTCAGCGCCACCTTGGCGCGCTGGGATTCCGCGTCGGCGCGCTGGCTGTAGGCGCCGATCTGCACGATGTATTGCACTCCCGGAACCCCCGGCGCCGCTGCGCTGGCGCTGGCCGCCGTGGACGTGCTCGGCAGCGAGGGCGCCGGCCCGCCCCCGGTGGCGCCCTGGGCTCCGAGGATGCCCTTGGCGGGCACGGCCAGCGACTCGATCGCGCGCGGCGTCAGCGGGGCGCTGGCGACATGCCCGGGCTGCTCGCCGCCGGCCACCGCCGCCGGCGGCGCCGCCGCGCCGCTGAGCCCGGCGTTGGGCTTCCAGTTGGGGGCCTCGGAAGCCGCGCTCGCCGGGCGCTGCTGGTAGCGGTTCATGAAGGGCAGCGAGGCCCGGTTCATGTAGACGGCCGCCGCCAGGGCGATGGCCAGCCCGAGCACCAGGCCGATGATCACGCCGAGCAGCGTGCCGCCGCGTTGCGTGTTGGCCTGGGGGCGGGAGGTGCGGGAGGAACGTGGCATGGTGGGTCGGGAAAGTGCTTGGGGGCGCGGGCTCGCGGCTGCGCGTTGCCGCGCCCTGGTCACATGCGCTGCGGGCTGCTGACTCCCAGCACGCAAAGGGCATTGTGCAACACCTGGCGCGCCGCCAGCAGCAGTGCCAGGCGCGCGTGCTTGAGCGCCGGGTCGTCGACCAGCACCCGTTCGGCGTTGTAGTAGCCGTGCACGCTCGCCGCCAGCTGGCGCAGGTAGAAGGCGACGTCGTGCGGGCTGAGGTCGGCGGCGGCCTGGCGCAGCATATCGGGGTATTGCGCCAGCAACATGATCAGTTCCAGCTCGCGCGCATGGGTCAGCGCGGAGAGATCGCAGCCGACGAGCTGTTCGGCGCGACCACCGTCGCGCTCGGCCCACTGCGCCAGCACCGAGCAGATGCGCGCGTGCGCGTACTGCACGTAATACACGGGGTTGTCGTCGCTTTGCGCCAGCGCCAGATCCACGTCGAACACGAATTCGGTGTCGGCCTTTCGCGAGACCAGGAAAAAGCGCACCGCGTCGCGTCCGCGGCGCAGCGCCTGCTCGCGCGCCGGCTCGTCGAGTTCGTCGCGCACGCCGCCCGACCACTCGATGAGGTCGCGCAGCGTGACATAGCTGCCCGCGCGCTTGGAGATCTTCACCTCCTGGCCGCCGCGCATGACGGTGACCATCTTGTGCAGCACGTATTGCGGGTAGCCCTCGGGGATGGCCGGATCGGCGCCGCGCAGCCCTGCGCGCACGCGGGCGATGGTGCCGTGGTGGTCCGAGCCCTGGATGTTGATGGCGTGATGGAAGCCCCGTTCCCATTTGGCCAGGTGATAGGCGACGTCGGGCACGAAGTAGGTGTAGCTGCCGTCGGACTTGCGCATCACGCGGTCCTTGTCGTCGCCGAACTCGGTCGTACGCAGCCACAGGGCGCCGTCCGCCTCGTAGGTGTGCCCGGCCGTGACCAGCGCGTGCACCGCCTCCTGCACGCGACCGTCGCTGTACAGGCTGGATTCGAGGTAGTAGTTGTCGAAAGCGATGCCGAAGGCCTTCAGGTCGATGTCCTGTTCGCGCCGCAGGTAGGCGACCGCGAAGGCGCGGATGGACTCCAGGTCGTCGGCGTCTCCGGCGCCGCGCACGGCCTGCCCGTCGGCTGCCTGCACGGTCGCCCGCGCCAGGTACTCGCGAGCGATGTCGGCGATGTAGTCGCCGTTGTAGGCGGCTTCCGGCCAGCCGGGCCGGCCCGGAGCCAGCCCGCGCGCGCGCGCCTGCACCGACACGGCCAGGTTGGCGATCTGCACCCCGGCGTCGTTGTAGTAGAACTCGCGGGTCACGCTCCAGCCCTGCGTGGCCATGAGCTCGGCGAGCGTGTCCCCGAGCGCGCCCTGGCGTCCATGGCCCACGTGCAGCGGGCCGGTCGGGTTGGCGGAGACGAATTCGATCAGCACGCGCCGCTTCGGGTCGGTGGCCGCCCGGCCATAGGCGTCGCCGTCGGCGATGATCCGATGCACCATGCCGTGCTTGATGGCAGGCGCCAGCGTGAAGTTGATGAAGCCCGGCCCCGCCATTTCGGCCGCCTGCAGCCCGGCGGCGAGCTCGGTGTCGCGCTGCACGGCATCCAGCAGCGCCTGCCCGATCTCGCGTGGCGCGCGTCCGACCCGCCTGGCCAGCTGCAGGGCCAGGGTGCAGGAGAAATCGCCGTGTCCGGCGGCCTTCGGGCGTTCGAGCAGGGTGGCGGCGCCGAGGGCCTGGCCCTGCGGCAGGAGTTGCGCGGCGGCCGTGGCCAGGGTGTCGTTCAGCCTGAGGAGGTATTCGCGCATGATGGGCGTGGAAATTCGGGCAATGGCGCGCCGGGCGCATGCCGCAGGTCACCGCGGCCGGCAAGGGCAAAGCGACCCATTCTAAGATGGCCCCATGATGTGGCGAGCGCGTGCCGCGGCGCACAAGGCTCGCGTCGCGAGCGGGAGCAGGCCCGATGGAGAAGACACCGATGCATGCGCGGCGCAGGCGCCGCGCCGCCTGGATGCTGGGCGCCTGGCTGGCGCTGCTGGCCGGCTCGCCGGCGTGGCCCGCGGAGTACCCGGTGCGCCCGCGTCCGCAATGCCCCTACCCGCCCGACGCGGACCCGCGCAAGGGGCCGCGTGGCCCCGCCTGCCTGGGCCCCGCGTACGGGGCGCGGCCTGCGCCGCGGAGACACGCCGGGCGCCAGCAATGGCGCATGCGCTTTTGCCAGTCGCAGGCGCGCCAGCAGGCGCTGGCCGGCGCGCAGCGCGCGGAGTTCCTGCGCCACTGCCTGCATCGAGGGCGCTGACGCGCGCGGGCGGCCGCGCGCGGCTTCACTGCTGCACCAGCGTGTAGTTGCGCAGCCCGATGCGCGCGAGCTTGCGGGCCAGGCCGGGCAGCCCGGCATCGGCCCCGAGGGGGCCGATCTGCACCTTGTACCAGGTGCGCCCGTGCACGTATCCCGGCACCACCTCCACCGGGCCGATTCCTGCGCGCCGCAGGCGATCGGCTTCGAGTTGCGCGTTGCCTTCGATGGTGAAGGCGCCCGTCTGCGCATAGGTCTGCAGCGCTCCCGCCGGCAGGGGAGCCTGCGCCTCGGGCTGCGGTGGCGCAGCGCGAGTCGGCGCGGGGCCGGAGGCCGCCAGCGAGGCCGGCGAGGCGTCGGCGAGCAAGGCGCCCACGGCGTCGTCGGCCGGGGCCTGCGGCCCCGACGTGCCCGCCGCGGGCGCCGGCTCGGCGCCCAGTGGCGGCAGGCTCGTGACCTGCATCGCCTGCGCCGGCGCGCCCTGCGCAGTCATCACGGGCTGCGACGCGACCGGCTCGGGTGGGAAGCGGGTCTGCGGGGGCGCCACGCCCGGTGACGGAACCGCTTCCGCCGGGGCCGGGGGAGCTGTGCCCGGTGGCGGCGCGTCCTGCACACGGCCGTGTGCCAGCGCCACGATGCGCACCGGGGCCGTGCCGGTGGCGGTGACTCCCAGCGCCTTGGCGGCGCCGTAGGACAGGTCCATGACCCGGCTGTCGACGAAGGGGCCGCGGTCGTTGACCAGGACCAGCGCGCTGCGTCCGTTGCGCAGGTTCGTCACCTCCACGCAGGTGGGCAGCGGCAGCACGCGGCTGGCGGCCGTGAAGGCGCGAGGGTTGAAGTACGTGCCCATCGACGTGGTCTTGCCGGACTCCCAGCCGTACCACGACGCGGTTCCATCGACTTCGTAGCCGGCGGCGCTGCGCAGCGGCGCATAGCTGTGCCCGAGCACGGTGTAGTCCCGGTTGTACGCGGCGTGCGGATTGGGGCGCGCAGCGTAGCAGCCGGTGGACGCGTTGACGGGGGCCTGCATCGACACCTCGCCCCGGCGAGGCGCGCTGGCGCAGCCGGCCAGCAGCAGCGCGGCCGCCAGCGCCGTGGCGGCGCCGGCAGGCGCGTGCCCGACGCGGCGGCTGGCGGCCGCGCGGCAGGCGATGGGGGCGCGTGCGGGCTTGGGCATCGGCGGGTTGCGGCTGATGCCCCGATGCTACACAGGTCGTGCCCGGGTGCCCAATAGCGCAGCGATCGTCGGCCCGCGCCGCACAGACAAAAAAAGGCCACGCCCTTCGGGCGTGGCCTGGGGACTCGGCGCCGGCGGTGCCGGTCAGTGCATGCGACCGCGCAGGCGACGAATCGCCGCGAGTTGGGCGGCCAGCATGGCCAGTTCGCCCTCGACCACCGCGATGTCCTGGCTTTCCTTGGCGTGGGCGCGATTCTCCTGCGCCGCCTTCAGGGCTTCCTGGGCCTTGGCTTCGTCGAGGTCCTTGCCGCGGATCGCCGTGTCGGCCAGCACCGTGACATGGTGGGGCTGCACCTCGAGCACGCCGCCGGCGACGAACACGAAATCTTCTTCCGTGCTGGCGCCGTCAGGGCGTTCGATGCGCACCGCGCCCGGCTTGATGCGGGTGATCAGCGGCGTGTGCCCGGCCAGGATGCCGAGCTCGCCGGACTCTCCGGGAAGAGCGACGAAGCGCGCCTGCCCGGAATAGATCAGCTCTTCGGCGCTGACCACATCGATTTGAAAGGTTTTCATGAGCACTCCGCGAGGGCAGGGGGCGGGCCGCCGTACATGGCGGCCCGGTGGAGCCTGCTCAGTTCAGCTTCTTGGCCTTCTCGAAGGCCTCGTCGATGGTGCCGACCATGTAGAAGGCCTGCTCGGGCAGCGCGTCGCAATCGCCGTTGACGATCATCTTGAAGCCGCGGATGGTTTCCTTCAGCGGCACGTACTTGCCCGGCGAGCCGGTGAACACCTCGGCGACGTGGAAGGGCTGCGACAGGAAGCGCTGGATCTTGCGCGCGCGGGCCACCGTGAGCTTGTCCTCGGGGGACAGTTCGTCCATGCCCAGGATGGCGATGATGTCGCGCAGTTCCTTGTAGCGCTGCAGGATGCCCTGCACGGCGCGGGTGGTGTTGTAGTGCTCCTCGCCGATCACGTTGGGGTCGATCTGGCGGCTGGTCGAGTCCAGCGGGTCGACCGCCGGGTAGATGCCCAGCGAGGCGATGTCGCGCGACAGCACCACGGTGGCGTCCAGGTGGTTGAAGGTGGTCGCCGGCGACGGGTCGGTCAGGTCGTCCGCGGGCACGTACACGGCCTGGATGGACGTGATCGAGCCGTTCTTGGTCGACGTGATGCGCTCCTGCAGCACGCCCATTTCCTCGGCCAGGGTCGGCTGGTAGCCCACCGCCGACGGCATGCGGCCAAGCAGCGCCGACACTTCCACGCCGGCCAGCGTGTAGCGATAGATGTTGTCGACGAAGAACAGGATGTCGCGGCCCTCGTCGCGGAACTTCTCGGCCATGGTCAGGCCGGTCAGCGCCACACGCAGGCGGTTGCCGGGGGGCTCGTTCATCTGGCCGAACACCATCGCCACCTTGTCGAGCACCTTCGACTCTTCCATCTCATGGTAGAAGTCGTTGCCCTCGCGGGTGCGCTCGCCCACGCCGGCGAACACCGACAGGCCGCTGTGCTGCTTGGCGATGTTGTTGATCAGCTCCATCATGTTGACGGTCTTGCCCACGCCGGCGCCACCGAACAGGCCCACCTTGCCGCCCTTGGCGAACGGGCAGACCAGGTCGATCACCTTGATGCCGGTTTCCAGCAGGTCGACCGAAGGCGACAGTTCGTCGAAGGCCGGGGCCTTGGCGTGGATGGAGCGCAGCTCGTCGGACTGGATCGGGCCGGCCTCGTCGATCGGGCGACCCAGCACGTCCATGATGCGGCCCAGCGTGCCCTGTCCCACCGGCACCGAGATCGGCGCGCCGGTGGCGTCGACCGCCATGCCGCGGCGCAGGCCGTCGGTCGAGCCCAGCGCGATGGTGCGCACCACGCCGTCACCGATCTGCTGCTGCACCTCGAAGGTCACGCCGCGTTCGGCCAGGCCCAGGTCCTGGGCGTCCGACAGGCGCAGCGCCTCGTAGACGGCGGGCATGTGCTCGCGCGGGAATTCGATGTCGATCACAGCGCCGATGCACTGGACGATCCTGCCTTGAATTTGGGCCGTGCTCATTTCGGGTTTCTCCGGGATTTCCTGAATGGGGTTCGAGGTCGGGCGCGGGCGGTGTTCAAACGGCCGCGGCGCCGCCGACGATTTCGGACAGTTCCTTGGTGATCGCTGCCTGGCGGCTCTTGTTGTAGACCAGTTGCAGTTCGCTGATCACGGTCTTGGCGTTGTCGGAGGCCGACTTCATCGCCACCATGCGTGCCGACTGCTCGCTGGCCATGTTCTCGGCCACCGCCTGGTACACCAGGGCTTCCACGTAGCGCACCAGCAGCGCGTCGATCACCGGCTTGGCGTCCGGTTCATAGATGTAGTCCCAGCCGTACTGCTTGCGCTCTTCCTCGGTGGTGCTCATCGCCTGCTTGCTCAGCGGGATCAGCTGCTCCACCTGCGGCTCCTGGCGCATGGTGTTGACGAAGCGGTTGAAGGCCAGGTGGATGGCGTCGAGCTCGCCGCGCTCGTAGGCGTCGAGCAGCACCTTGACCGGACCGACCAGCTTGTCCAGGTGCGGCTTGTCGCCCATCTGCACGAGTTGCGACGCCACGTCGACCCCGATGCGGTTGAGGAACTGCAGCCCCTTGTTGCCGATGGCGCAGGCATGCACCTCGACGCCGTCGGCCTGCCATTGCTTGATGCTCTGGGTCACCGCGCGCAGCAGGTTGGTGTTGAGACCGCCGCACAGGCCCTTGTCGGTGCTGACCAGGATCAGGCCGACCTTGCGCACCGGCGAGCGGGCCACCAGGAACGGGTGGCTGTACTCGGGGTTGGCTTGGCTGAGGTTGGCGGTGATGGCGCGCACCTTCTCGGCGTATGGGCGCGCCGCGCGCATGCGCTCCTGCGCCTTGCGCATCTTGGACGCGGCCACCATTTCCATCGCCTTGGTGATCTTGCGCGTGTTCTGCACGCTCTTGATCTTCAGGCGGACTTCTTTCATTCCAGGCATGCAGGATCTCCAGTCCGTTCGCTCACGTGTGCTCCGGTGCCGAGGCAGGGATCACCTCGACAGGGCAGGCCGGGCAAGCCCGACCGCCCAGAGGCACTCAATAAGCGCCGTTTTTCTTGAACTCGGCGATCGCGTCCTTCAGGACGGCCTCGTCTTCCTTGCTCAGATCCTTCTTCGCCTCGATGCTGTCGATCAGCGCCGCGTGCTTGGAACGCAGGTGCTCGTGCAGGCCCTTCTCGAAACCCAGGATCTGCTTCACGTCGATGTCGTCGAGGTAGCCGTTGTTCACCGCGTACAGCGAAGCGCCCAGCTGCCACACCTGCACCGGCTGGTACTGCGGCTGCTTGAGCAGTTCGACCACGCGGCGCCCGCGCTCGAGCTGGCGGCGCGTGGCGTCGTCCAGGTCGGAGGCGAACTGCGCGAACGCAGCCAGTTCACGGTACTGGGCCAGGTCGGTACGAATACCCCCGGAGAGCTTCTTGATGATCTTGGTCTGCGCTGCGCCACCCACGCGCGAAACCGACACGCCGGCGTTGATGGCCGGGCGCACGCCCGAGTTGAACAGGTCGGTCTCGAGGAAGATCTGGCCGTCGGTGATCGAGATCACGTTGGTCGGCACGAAGGCCGAGACGTCGCCGGCCTGGGTCTCGATGATCGGCAGCGCCGTCAGCGAGCCGGTCTTGCCCTTGACCTCGCCCTTGGTGAACTTCTCGACGTATTCCTCGTTGACGCGAGCGGCGCGCTCGAGCAGGCGGCTGTGCAGGTAGAACACGTCGCCGGGGTAGGCTTCGCGGCCCGGCGGGCGGCGCAGCAGCAGCGAGATCTGGCGATAGGCCCAGGCCTGCTTGGTCAGGTCGTCGTACACCACCAGCGCGTCCTGGCCGCGGTCGCGGAAGTACTCGCCCATCGTGCAGCCGGCGTAGGGAGCCAGGTACTGCATGGCGGCGGAGTCGGACGCGGTGGCGGCGACCACGATGGTGTAGTCCATCGCGCCGTGTTCCTGCAGCTTGCGCACCACGTTGGCCACCGTCGAGGCCTTCTGGCCGACGGCGACGTAGATGCAGATCAGGTCCTTGCCCTTCTGGCTGATGATCGAGTCGACGGCCACCGCGGTCTTGCCGGTCTGGCGGTCGCCGATGATCAGCTCGCGCTGGCCGCGGCCGACCGGGACCATCGAGTCGATGGCCTTCACGCCGGTCTGCACCGGCTGCGACACCGACTTGCGCCAGATCACGCCCGGGGCGACCTTCTCGACCACGTCGGTCAGCTTGGTGTCGATCGGGCCCTTGCCGTCGATCGGCATGCCCAGGGTATTGACCACGCGCCCGATGAGCTCCGGGCCCACCGGCACGGACAGGATCTGTCCGGTGCACTTGACGGTGTCGCCCTCGGAGATGTGGCCGTATTCGCCCAGCACCACGGCGCCGACGGAGTCGCGCTCCAGGTTCAGCGCCAGGCCGTAGGTGTTGCCCGGGAATTCGAGCATTTCACCCTGCATGACGTCCGACAGGCCGTGCACCCGCACGATTCCGTCGGACACGGACACCACGGTGCCCTGGTTCTTCACATCGGCGGCCGTGCCCAGGCCTTCGATGCGGCTCTTGATGAGTTCGGAGATTTCTGCGGGATTGAGTTGCATGGGGAGCCTCGGGATACGTAGGCGTTAATGGGGGCTCAAGCGGTGAGCGCGTGGCGCATGGTCTCCAGCCGGGCGCGTACCGAGGTGTCGAGCACCTCGTCGCCGACGGCCACGCGCACGCCCCCGATCAGCGAGGGATCGACCTCGACGCGCGCATACAGCTTGCGCCCGAAGCGCTTCTCGAGCGCCGGCAGCAGCGCGCCCAGCTGCGCATCGTCCATCGGGAACGCGCTGGTGATCAGCACCTCGGCGCGTTGCTCGGCGTCGTCCTTGAGGCGGTGAAACTGCTCGGCGATCGCCGGCAGCGCCGCCAGACGGTGGTTCTCGAGCACCACGCGCAGCAGGTTGCGCACCGCGGGCCCCGGCTGGCCCGGCAGGGCCGACAGCATCAGCTCGCCGAGCTTGTCGCTGTCCAGGCGCGGGTCTCCGACGAGTTGGCGTACCCCGGGGTCGCGCGCGACCGTCGCCAGGCCGTCGAGCGCCTGGGCGACGTCGGCCAGCGACTCGGGAGCGGCCGCGGCCTGCACGGCTTCGAACATCGCTTCGGCATAGGGCCGGGCGACGGTGGCGAGTTCAGCCATCGCTTGTTCTCCGGTCAGAGCTCGGCCTTGAGCTGCTGCAGCAGCTCGGCGTGGGCCTGGGCGTTGACTTCACGGCGCAGGATGGACTCGGCGCCCTTGACCGCAAGCTGCGCGACCTGGTCGCGCAGTGCCTCGCGGGCCTTGACCACCTGCTGCTCGGCCTCGGAGCGCGCCTGGGCGACGATGCCCTCGGCGGTTTCCTCGGCCTTGCGGCGAGCTTCCTCGATGATCGCCAGCGCGCGGCGCTCGGCATCCTGCAGGCGCTGCGCGCTTGCCTCGTGCGAGCGGGCGAGCTCGCGCTCGACCTCCTGGTTCGCCGAGGCCAGTTCGGCCTTGGCGCGGTCCGCCGCGGCCAGGCCGTCGGCGATCTTCTTTGCGCGCTCGTCGAGGGCCCTGGTGATCGGTGGCCACACGAACTTTGCCGTGAATGCCGCCAGCAGCAGGAACACGATGAGCTGCGCAATCAGTGTTGCGTCCAGATGCATGGCGCTAACCCTTGCGTAGTTTCAGAGATGGGGGGTGTGCAAGCCTCGGCGAGGCCCGCCCGATCACTTCAGCACGAAGGGGTTGGCGAACGTGAACATCATGGCCAGGCCGACACCGATCAGGAAGGCGGCGTCGATCAGGCCAGCCAGCAGGAACATCTTGGTCTGCAGTTCGTTCATCAGCTCGGGCTGGCGGGCGGCGGACTCGAGGTACTTGCTGCCCATGATGCCGATGCCGATACAGGCGCCGTTGGCACCCAGACCGATGATCAGGCCGGCGGCCAGGGCGACATAACCGAGAACGTGTTCCATGAATGGCTCCTGAGAAGGGGTTGAAGAGTCAGAGAGGAAAGGAAAAAACCAAAAACCGCGAAAAAGGATGTGAACGGGCCCGGGGCTCGATCAATGGTGATCGTGGGCCTGGCCGATGTAGACCAGCGTGAGCATCATGAAGATGAAGCCCTGCAGCACGATGATCAGCATGCTGAAAATCGACCACGCCAGCCCGGCCGCGACGTTGCCCACGAACAGCGCCCAGCCCGACAGGCTGCTCAGCCCCGCCGCGCCCATCAGGGCGATGATCATGAACAGGATTTCCTCGGCGTACAGGTTGCCGAAAAGTCGCATGCCGTGCGAAAGGGTCTTCGCCAGGTACTCGAGCAGTTGCATCGCGAAGTTCAGCGGCCACAGCAACGGGTGGTTGCCGAACGGCGCCGTGAACAGCTCGTGCAGCCAGCCGCCCAGGCCCTTGACGCGAATTCCGTAGTACAGGCTCAGCAGCAGCACGGTGATCGACATGCCCAGCGCCACCGACAGGTCGGCGGTGGCCACCACGCGCAGGTAGGCGTGCTGCGGGTCGTGCCCGGTGGCGGCAGCCGCGCCTTCCCACAGGCGCGGCAGCAGGTCCACCGGCAGCAGGTCCATGGCGTTCATCATGACAATCCAGATGAAGGCGATGAACGCCAGCGGCGTGACGAACTCGCGGGACTTGGCGTTGCGCACGATTCCGCGCGCCTGCTCGTCGACGAACTCGGCGAGGAATTCCACCGCCGCCTGCAGGCGCCCGGGAACCCCGCTGGTCATGCCGCGGGCCACGCGCCACAGCACGAAGCAGGCCAGCGAGCCCAGCAGCACGGTCATGATCAGCGAATCCAGGTCGATGACGTGGAAGTCGATCACGCCGGCGCGCGGGACGTTGGTCCACTGCGTCAGGTGGTGGATGATGTATTCGCCTGCGGTGATGGTGGGTTCTGGAGCTGCCATGGCGTAGGAGAAGTTGGAGGGCTCGCGTTTTCGCGCGGACTCAGGCTTGTTTCCCGCTGCTGCGCGACTTGCCGCGCAGCAACAGGGCGATCCAGTACACCTGCAGCGTGGCCACCAGACCCAGCAGCAGCGCCGGCCAGCTCACGGCGGGCAGCGCGCGCGGGGCCAGCACCAGCAGCAGCACGGTGAGGGCGATCTTGAGCAGTTCGCCGAAGGCGAAGCCGAACAGCGCATACGCGGGCGGCAGGCGCACCAGCCAGCGCTGCATGGCGCCGGCGAACAGCGCCGCGGGCAGCAGCACCATGCCGCCGCCCCAGGCCGCCGACAGCGCCGACGTGGCGCCGCCGAGCAGCCAGCCGAGCGCCGCGGCGAAGACGGTGACACCGAGCTGCAGACTCACCACGCGCCAGGCCGACACACCGGGCTTGGCACGCAGCAACGCCTGCGCCTGCTCTGGGCTGAGCGGCTCGCGCGGTGCTTCCTCGTGTTCGTCCTGCCAGGTGTTCAAGGCTTGCACGGTGTCGGTCGGCGTGGCGCCGGTTGGTGGCCGGCTGATCGCCGGTCGGTGGTTCGCGGCAGTTCGCTCGCAGCGAGACCGCCAGGGTACTGTCCGGTCCGGCCGGGCGGATCGGGGTCTTTCGTGACGCGCGGGGTTCGAGGCGAGACGTCGTCGCGGATGCAGGCGCTGTTGGCTGCCCCCGCAGAGCGGCCGGGGCACCATCACGGGGCGCCCGCGGCGTCCGCTTTTGCTGCGCTGGCCGAGCGCCCCGGCTCGATGTTCACCCCGGCCCGGCGTTGTAACAATTCGCTCACGGCCAAACGGCGGAAGTATACGTAAACCCTTAGCGCTCGATCCAGTGTTTTCGTTGTCCGGCTTGTGCTTGCCTTGTCGGTTCGCAAGCTCTCGGGGTCGTCCGACCGGCTGGCGCCCGCGTGCGCACACGCTTCGCGCGTGAAGGCGCTAGGCTTCGCGAAGGGGGAAAAACATGAACAACTTGTTGCTTTTTGTGCACTTGATTGGTGCCATCGTCTGGCTGGGCGGCATGAGTTTCGTGCTGTTCGCGCTGCGTCCGGCGGCCATGCGTGTGCTCCAGCCGCCGTTGCGGGCGCAGTTGCTGCTGCAGGTGCTGCAGGGCTTCTTCGGGCTGGTGTGGGCAAGCATCGCGTTGCTGCTGGGCAGCGGCGCGTGGGTGCTGGCGCAGGTGGGAATGGCCCACGCGCCGCCGGCCTGGCATGCGATGCTGGGCATCGGGCTGCTGATGATCGCCGTGTTCGCCCACATCCACTTCGCGCCCTACCGTCGCGCCCGCCACGCCGCGCGCGACGGTCAGTGGCAGGCGGTGGGCGCCGAGTTGCAGCGCATCCACCGGCTGGTGCAGCTCAACTTCGCGCTGGGCTGGCTGGCCGTGGCGCTGGTCGTGCTGTGGCGCTGAGTTCATCGCGCCGCCCGCCCTTCAGGGCTCGTGCGGGCGCTCGACGATGTGGACCACGAAGTCGGTCCTGACGTAGGGCGTCAGATCGCTGGTCGCCTTCACGTTGATGAGCTCGATGTCCGGGACATGGGGCAGCGGAGGAACCGCCTTCACCCCGAGCATCACCATGCCCCGGCTGTCGGGCGGCTGGTCCACCGGGCCGCACTCCAGCACGCGTTCGGGAGTCAGCGCGCAGGGCATGTCGGGGCTGAACAGGATCGGTGCCAGGTGCTGGGGAAAGGGTCCGAAACGCAAGATCAGCCGGCGGTTGGTCGACGGGCCGTCGTTGACGAAGTGCGTGGTGGCCAGCGCGGAAGTTTCCGGGATCACGATGTCCTCCGGTTTGTCGATGCGAAAGGCGCCCTGGCCCCGCATCTCGATGGTGAACGGCGATGGTGCCAGCCCGAACCCGTCCGTGCCCTGCACGACGCCGTGGTTGTCGGTGTAGGACCAGGGCTTGACGTCGAGCTCGAAAAAGGCCTTTTGCTGCTCCTGGTCGTGCGCGATCTCCATCGGGCAGGCCAGGTAGTAGTCGTTGACCACGCAGTCACGGCCGAACGCGGTCCATCCGCTGACGACCTTCTGCCCGGGGTCGGTGCCGTTGAAATAGGCGACCAGGTACCCGCGGTCGCACCATCCGCCCGGTGGATCGGTCTCGCAGGTGAGCAGGAAATGGATCCGGTTGCGCAGGCCGGGAATGGCGTACGTGTCCTGGGACAGCGAGCCCGGCTCGGCCCCCTGCATGGGCTGGACCTGGATGGACACATTCTGACCCGCCCGGGCCTCGGGCAGGCTTGCCAGCAGGCCCGCGGCGCCGAGGCCCAGCGGCAGCAGGAGCGATTTGCGCGCCAGGCTGCGCGCCAGGCGTGTGGAGCATGGCACGCGCGGCGGCTGGGGGCGGCAGGCCGCGTGGGGGAGCCAAGCGCGGGTGCGGCGGCGATTCGGGTGATTCGGGTGATTCGGGTGATTCGGGTGATTCGGGTGATTCGGGGGGCGATACGACCACATGGCAGCTCCTGCTCGGGTAGCGCAGCCGAGTCGCCGCCGTTGCTCGCGGGCGAGGGGTGGCGCAGCGGTCTTGTGAAAACTCCCTGCTGGGCTTCAGTCTAGGAGCCCGATCCCCCGGTTTCACGCACGCCCCCAGCGCTTCTGGGTGAATCGAACGACCTGCGCGACGTCACCGTGCCCGCCCGGGTCTGCTCAGCCCCCGCGCAGCGCACGCGCCGCCTCGATCGCGAAATAGGTCAGGATGCCGTCGGCCCCGGCGCGCTTGAAGCCCAGCAGCGATTCCATCATCACGGCGTGGCCGTCGAGCCAGCCGTTGAGGGCAGCCGCGCGCAGCATCGCGTATTCGCCGCTGACCTGGTAGACGAAGGTGGGCATGCGGAACTCGTCTTTCACACGCCGCACGATGTCCAGATACGGCATGCCGGGCTTGACCATCACCATGTCGGCCCCTTCGGCGATGTCCAGTCGCACCTCGCGCAAGGCTTCGTCGGAGTTGCCCGGGTCCATCTGGTAGACCTTCTTGTCGGCCTTGCCCAGGTTGGAGGCCGAGCCGACCGCGTCGCGGAAGGGCCCATAGAAGGCGCTGGCGTACTTGGCGCTGTAGGCCATGATGCGGGTGTGGATGTGGCCGGCGTTCTCGAGCGCGTCGCGGATCGCGCCGATGCGCCCGTCCATCATGTCGCTGGGCGCGACCACGTCGACCCCCGCCTGGGCCTGCACGAGGGCCTGGCGCACCAGCATCTGCACCGTGGGTTCGTTGACGATGTAGCCCGTCTCGTCGAGCAGGCCGTCCTGGCCGTGCGACGTGTAGGGGTCGAGCGCCACATCGGTGAGCACGCCCAGTTGCGGGAATTCGCGCTTGAGCGCGCGCACCACGCGCGGCACCAGGCCGTCGGGGTTCGCCGCCTCGAGGCCGTCGGGGGTCTTCAGCGCCGAGTCGATGACCGGAAACAGCGCCATCACCGGAATGCCGAGCTTGACGCATTCCTCGGCCACCGGCAGCAGCTGATCCAGGCTGAGGCGTTCGACGCCCGGCATCGACGCCACGCTTTCGCGGCGTCGTTCGCCGTCGAGCACGAACACGGGCAGGATCAGGTCCTCGACGCCGAGGCGGTGCTCGCGCACCAGGCGGCGGGTGAAGTCGTCGCGACGCAGGCGCCGGAGGCGCGTCGCGGGAAAGGGGGGCTGGGTCATGGCATCGGGCGGGGCGCGAGGGCCCCTGGAAGTCGAAATGGCACGAGGTCGCGAACACACGGCCGGGAACACAGGGCCGGGAACACGAGGCCGGGAACTTTTCCGGTCGGCGTCAGTCTATTCCTTCAGGTGGCCGCCGCGAGGCGCCCCCTCCCGCTTTTCCTCCCTGAGCGGGAGCCTTGGCTCGATGCCAGGCTATTCACCCCGGCACATGCCGGGGATTTTTTTGCCCGTCGCGGCACCGCCACGTGGACAGGGCAGCCGTCGCGCCGGTTGGCAGGCACAATGCGGGGTTGCCGCCCCGGGCGGGTGCGGGAGCGAGCTTTTTCTTCAAAGGCACAAGCGATGTATTTGTGGATCAAGGCCCTGCACGTGATTTTTGTCGTGTCCTGGTTCGCCGGGCTGTTCTATCTGCCGCGCATTTACGTGAACCTGGCCATGGTGGGCGACGCGCCCGAGGCGAGCGCCGAGCGCGAGCGATTGCTGCTCATGGCGCGCAAGCTGCTGCGCTTCATGACCATCCTGATGGTGCCGGCGCTGGGCTTCGGCCTCGTGCTGTGGCTGGGCTACGGTGTCGGCCTGCACGGTCCCGGCAACGGCTGGATGCACGTGAAGCTGACCTTCGTGCTGGTGCTGCTGGGCTTCGACCACGCCTGCCGCCGACTGTTGCGCGGCTTCGAGCAGGGGCGCAACCGCCACAGCCATCGCTGGTACCGCTGGTTCAATGAAATTCCCACCGTGGCGCTGTTCGTGATCGTGCCCATGGTGGTGGTCAAGCCCTTCTGATCCCGAAGTCCCCATGTTGTCGCGCCGACGCAAGCCCGGCGCGCGTATCCGTCGATGAGCCACTACCAATACCACGTGTTCTTCTGCCTGAACCAGCGCGACGGCCCTCGCCCGTGCTGTGCCGCGCAGGGCGCCGAGCAGGCCTTCGAGCATTGCAAGAAGGCGGTGAAGGCAGCGGGCCTGGCCGGCCCCGGCAAGGTGCGCGTGAACCGCGCCGGCTGCATGGAGCGCTGCGAGCAGGGCCCCGTGTGCGTCGTGTACCCGCAAGGCGTCTGGTACACCTACGTCGACCAGCAGGACATCGACGAAATCGTCGAGCGCCACCTCAAGCACGGCGAGATCGTCGAACGCCTGCTGGTGCCGCCGGAGACGGTGGCGTGAATCGCGGCACGCGGCGCGAGTGCATCCAGGGCCCCGCCGGCGCGCTGGAGGCGGCTGTCGACCTTCCCGCGCAGGCGCCCCGGGGGCTGGCCGTGATCGGCCACCCCCATCCCCTGCAGGGCGGCACGCTGGACAACAAGGTCGCGCAGACCCTTGCGCGAGCCTTCGTGCAGATGGGTTTCGCCGCGGTCCGGCCGAATTTCCGCGGCGTGGGGGCCAGCGAGGGTTCCTATGCGCAGGGAGCGGGCGAGACCGACGACCTGCAGGCGGCGCTCGCGCATTACCGGGCCGAACTCGGCCTGCACGACCCGATGCCGCTGGCGCTGGCCGGCTTTTCCTTCGGGGCCTACGTCGCCGCCAATTTGTGCGCACGCCTGCACGCGCAAGGGCAGGCGGTGCAGCATCTGTGCCTGGTGGGCCCGGCGGTGGCCAGTTTCGACGTGCCCAGGCTGCGCCAGCCGGACGGCGGCACGCTGGCTCGTCGCATGCTGGTCGTGCATGGCGAGAACGACGACGTGGTGCCGCTGGGCGCGGTGATGGACTGGGCGAGGCCGCAGTCTCAGCCGGTGCTGGTGGTTCCCGGGGCCGGACATTTTTTTCACGGCCTGCTGACGCCGTTGAAGGAGTGGGTTCGCGCGTGGCACGGGGCCGTGCCCGGCGCGGAAACCTGAGGAAACAACAAGCACGCCGCGCGCTGCTATGGTGCGCAAGGTCTCATGCACTCAGCCGCGGGTGCTTCCGGATTCGCCGGCGGGTCGCCGCCGGGTTTTTCGCATCGGGTGATTCACACAATGTCCCTGTCCCATTCTGTCGTTCCGAGCCGCCTGACCATGGCCGCGCTCGTTGTCTGCCTTGCCTCGCCGATGGTGTCGTCCGCGCAGGCCGCGCCGGCGCAGTTGGCCGCGCCGGCGGCGGTGGCGAGCGCGCCGGCCGCAGTCGGCAACCTTCCCGACGGTCCCACCGCGGCGCTGCTGCAGACCGTGACCCCGCCCAACCTCGACGCGCGCAGCTGGGTGGTGCTCGACCTGACCAGCAACCAGGTGCTCGCCCAGCACGACTCCCACCAGCAGGAGGCGCCGGCGTCGCTGACCAAGCTGATGACGGCCTACCTGACCTTCAAGGCCATCCACGACGGGGTCATCAAGCGCGACCAGATGGTGCACGAGAGCACGAAGGCCTGGCGCACGGGCGGTTCGCGCATGTTCATCGATCCGCGCGTTCCGGTGTCGGTCAACGACCTGCTGCTGGGCATGATCGTGCAGTCGGGCAACGACGCGGCGATGACCCTGGCGCAGACGGTGGCCGGATCGGAGGCCACCTTCGTGTCGATGATGAACCGGCAGGCCCAGCAGTGGGGGCTCGCCGACACCCATTTCATGGACCCGACGGGCCTGCCCGACCCGGGGCACCACAGCAGCGCGCATGATCTGGCCGTGATCGCCACGCACATCATCCGCGACTTCCCGCAGGACTTCGCGCGCTACTTCAAGGTCAAGGAGTTCACGTACAACCACATCACCCAGCCGAATCGGGTGAGCCTGCTGTTCACGGATCCGACCGTCGACGGCATGAAGACCGGGTATACCGAGCAGGCCGGCTATTGCATGATCACCACGGCGCTGCGCAATACCCCGACCGGCCCGCGGCGCGTGCTGACCGTGGTCATGGGCACGCCCACCGAGCATGCCCGTGTCGCCGAGAGCGCGGTGCTGCTCAATTGGGCCTACCAGAATTTCGACGACGTGCACCTGCTGCAGGCGGGCAAGCCGCTGCTGCAGGCGCCGGTGTGGAAGGGGGCGGCCTCGACGGTGGCGATCGGCAGCGAGCAGGGGGTCACGGTGACCGTGCCTCGCGGCGATGCCAAGCGAATCCAGACCACGGTGCAGCGCAACGACCCGCTGGTGGCTCCGCTGAGCGCGGGCCAGCAGGTGGGCACGTTGAAGGTCACGCTGGCGGGCAAGCCGCTGGCGACCCTGCCGCTGGTGGCCTTGCAGCCGGTGCGCCAGGCGGGCTTTTTCAAGCGCATGTGGGACGCGCTGCGCCTGGCCATCAAGTAAGCCGTGCAGCCCGGGCTGCGGCCCGGGCGCCCGGGGCCTCGGCGCCCGCCCAGCTCAGGCCGTCTCGAGCGTGAGGACTTCGCCGCGCAGCGAATGCGGGTAGGCCGCGGCGATGCGCAGGTCGATCATGCGACCGACCAGTCGGGCGGGCCCGGTGAAATGCACCATGCGGTTGTTCTCGGTGCGCCCCTGCAGTTCCTCGGGGTTGCGCCGGCTGGGGCCCTCGACCAGCACGCGCTGCGTGCTGCCCACCATGGACTCGGAGATCTCGCGCGCGAAACCCTCCAGGCGCGCCTGCAGGCGTTGCAGGCGCTGCAGCTTGACCTCCTGCGGCGTGTCATCGGGCAGCGCCGCCGCCGGCGTGCCTGGGCGGGCGCTGAACACGAAGCTGAAGCTGGCGTCGAAACGCACGTCGTCGAGCAGCTTCATCAGCTGCTCGAAGTCCTGCTCGGTCTCGCCCGGGAAGCCCACGATGAAGTCCGAGCCGATGCTGATTCCCGGGCGCGCCGCACGCAGCCGGCGCACGATGGACTTGAACTGCAGCGCGGTGTAGCCGCGCTTCATCGCCGCGAGCACGCGGTCGGAGCCGTGCTGCACCGGCAGGTGCACATGCGCGACGAGCTGCGGGATGCGCGCATGCGCATCGATCAGGCGCTGCGTGAACTCGTTCGGATGGCTGGTCGTGTAGCGAATGCGTTCGATGCCCGGGATCTCGGCAACGTACTCCAGCAGCAGCGCGAAGTCGCCCGGCTGGCCGTCGACGTCGGCGCGCCAGGCATTGACGTTCTGGCCCAGCAGCGTGACCTCGCGCACGCCCTGCGCGGCCAGCTCGGCGACCTCGGTCAGCACGTCCTCCAGCGGGCGCGAGACCTCCTCGCCGCGGGTGTAGGGCACGACGCAGTAGCTGCAATATTTGCTGCAGCCTTCCATGATCGACACGAATGCCGTCGGCCCCTCGGCCCGCGCCGCGGGAAGATGGTCGAACTTCTCGATCTCGGGAAAGCTCACGTCCACCTGCGCGCGGCCGCTGCGTTCGCGCGCGGCCAGCAGTTCGGGCAGGCGATGCAGGGTCTGCGGGCCGAACACCAGGTCGACGAAGGGAACGCGTTCGACGATCGCGGCACCTTCCTGGCTGGCCACGCAACCGGCCACGCCGATTCGCATGCCGGGCCGCTCGGCCTTCAGCAGGCGCAGACGCCCGAGGTCGCTGAACACCTTTTCCTGGGCCTTTTCGCGAATCGAACAGGTATTGAGCAGCACCAGGTCCGCCTCTTCCGGCGTCGCGGCGGGCTCGTATCCCTGCGCTGCCCCGAGCACATCGGCCATCTTGGCCGAGTCGTACTCGTTCATCTGGCAGCCGAACGTCTTGATGTAGAGCTTTTTCATGATGGAAGGCAGCGTGCCCGGGAAGTCGTGCTTCGGCTGGACGGGCCAGCGCCGCGCGCCGGGTCGCTCAAGCCGGGTCGCCGGGCCCGGCTCAGTATTGCTGGAACAGACAACGGTTGGGCGCGGCAGGAACCTTCGGCAGCACCTGGCCGGGTGCGAGCATCCACACCTGGAACACGTTGCCCATGGAGTCGCGGGCGAACACGGCCGGCCCGTGCAGCCCGGCCAGTTGCCCGCGCAGCACCAGGTGCTGCTGCGGGTCGTGCACGCGCAGCCCGGGGCCCAGCGGATAGCTCACGCAGTTGATCTGCAGGCCGGGGCCCGCGCGGAACCGCGCATAGCCCATTTCGCTGCCCATCGGATACACATGCTCGGGCACCGGGTCCGGAGCGACCTGGGCCCGCGTCACAGGGGCCTGCGCCGCGAAGACCCCCGCGAGCAGCGCGCACGCGAGCAGCATCCGGGGCAGGCGGGTCGGGGCGGGCACGCGCACGGGCGGGTTCCTGGCGGCAAGGGCTTGGGTGGCGATTGTAGTCAGTCGAAGCATTCGGCGTCTGCCAGCGCGGGGGCGGCGGCGTCCTTCGGCGCAAGCACCGGGGTGCGGCCGGCCAGCGGCCAGTCGATGCCCAGGCTCGGCTCGTCCCAGCGCAGCGATCGCTCGTGTTCGGCGAACCAGTAATCGGTGGTCTTGTACAGGAACTCGGCCTGCTCGGACAGGGTCAGGAAGCCGTGGGCGAAGCCCGCCGGGATCCAGAGCTGGCGCCGGTTTTCGGCCGACAACTCCACTCCCGCCCATTGACCGAAGCGCGGCGAGCTGCGGCGCATGTCCACGACGACGTCCCACACGCAGCCGGACACCACGCGCACCAGCTTGCCCTGCGGGCGATGCAACTGGTAGTGCAGGCCACGCAGCACGTCGCGTGCCGAGCGCGAATGATTGTCCTGCACGAACTCCGGATCGACACCGGTGGCGGCGGCGAAATCACGGCGGTTGTAGCTCTCGAAAAAAAAGCCCCGGGCGTCGCCGAACACCTTGGGTTCGAGCAAGAGCACCTCGGGGAGCGCGGTAGGGGTGGCGGTGAAAGGCATCGGGACAGTGGCGTCGTGGCGGTGGCGTCGAGGCGAGGTCTCACTGCTCGTCTGCGAGCAGGCGCAAAAGGTACTGACCATAGCCGTTCTTGCGCATCGGCTCGGCCAGGCGCTGCAGCCGGGCGGCGTCGATCCAGCCCTGGCGCCACGCGATTTCCTCGGGGCACGACACCTTCAGGCCCTGGCGCTTTTCGATGGTCGCGATGAACTGCCCGGCCTCGAGCAGGCTCTCATGCGTGCCGGTGTCGAGCCAGGCGTAGCCACGCCCCAGGGTGCTGACATGCAGGCGCGAGCGTTCGAGATAGATGCGGTTGACGTCGGTGATCTCGAGTTCGCCGCGCGCCGACGGCCGCAGCGACGCTGCGATGTCCACCACGTCGGCGTCGTAGAAGTACAGGCCGGTGACGGCATAGCTGCTCTTCGGGTGCTGGGGTTTTTCCTCGATGCTCACGGCCCGCCCCTGCGCATCGAATTCGACGACCCCGTAGCGCTCGGGGTCGAGCACGTGATAGGCGAACACGGTGGCCCCGTCGGCGCGCGTGCTGGCCTGTTGCAGCAGGGGCTGCAGGTCGTGGCCCCAGAACAGGTTGTCCCCCAGCACCAGGGCGCTGGGTGCGCCGTCCAGGAAGCCGCGCCCGATCAGGAAGGCCTGCGCCAGGCCGTCCGGGCTGGGCTGCACCGCGTAGCTCAGGCGCAGGCCCCACTGCGAGCCGTCCCCCAGCAGCTGCTCGAAGCGCGGTGTGTCCTGCGGGGTGGAGATGATCAGCACCTCGCGGATCCCGGCCAGCATCAGGGTGCTCAACGGGTAGTAGACCATCGGCTTGTCGTAGACCGGGAGCAACTGCTTGCTCACGCCCTGCGTGACCGGGTACAGGCGGGTTCCGGAGCCTCCGGCAAGGATGATGCCCTTGCGGGCGGGTGCTTGCGTCATGGTGGCGGAAAGTCTGCTGCAAGTCGACAAAAAACCCCGCAGACCTTTTGGATCTGCGGGGTTCGGTAACTCTGGTGGCGCTTCAGGGACTCGAACCCCGGACCTGCGGATTATGATTCCGTCGCTCTAACCAACTGAGCTAAAGCGCCAAAAGACGAAAATTGTACCCTGAGCCGGCGGGCGTCTCAAGTCCTTTTTGAATGCCCCGGCGCCGAACTCAGCGATGCTCGAATTTCGGTGCGCGCTTTTGCAGGAAGGCCGCCATGCCCTCGCGCTGGTCGTGGGTTCCGAACAGGCTGTGGAACATGCGGCGCTCGAACATCAGCCCGTCGGACAACGGGGTCTCGAACGCGCGGTTGACGCATTCCTTGGCCATCATCACCGTGTGCCTCGGGAAGGAGCTGATCGTCGCAGCGGTCTCCATCGCCTCGTCGAGCAGGCGCGCGGCGGGCACCACGCGCGACACCAGTCCGGCGCGCTCGGCCTCCGCCGCGTCCATCATGCGCGCGCTCAGCGCCAGGTCCATGGCCTTGCTCTTGCCCACCGCCCGGGGCAGACGCTGCGTGCCGCCGGCGCCGGGGATGATGCCGATGCGGATCTCCGGCTGGCCGAAGCGCGCGTCGTCGGCGGCGATGATGAAATCGCACATCATCGCCAGCTCGCAGCCTCCGCCCAGGCAGTAGCCGGCGACCGCCGCGATCACCGGCTTGCGCACGCTTCGCATGCGTTCCCAGTTGCGGGTGATGAAGTCCTCTCGATAGGCCTGCATGTAGTCCTTCTCGGCCATCGCGGCGATGTCCGCGCCGGCGGCAAAGGCCTTTTCGCTGCCGGTGACCACGATGCAGCCGATGCTGTCGTCGGCGTCGTAGGCCGACAGGGCCTGGCCGAGTTCGTCCATCAGCGCGTCATTCAGCGCGTTGAGCTGCTTGGGGCGGTGCAGGCGGATCAGCGCGACCTGGTCGCGCACTTCGAGCAGCAGGTTCTCGGGGTTCATCGGGGTCTCCTCGCTGTTGGATTCGTATCGGGTTCATGCGCCCAGCCAGGCGCGGCGCAGGCGCAGCGCCTGCGCCGACGGGCGCTGGTTCAGTTGCAGCCGGAGCGGCCCCGCCGGGGCTCGCGGCAGCGCGGCGCCCAGGCTCAGCAGCCGTCCGTCGCGCATCACGTGCGCGCTCCATGGCTGGCCGGGTTCGGCGCGCCGGTACGCGCGGGCCAGCGCGGCCTGGCTGGCCTGCTGTTCGTTGACGGCCACCAGCACGTCGCCCGCGCACAGGCCTGCCTGCTCGGCCCACGAGCCGCTGCGTACGTAGCGCAGCACCGGCCAGCTGCCCTGGCCGTCGAGTCGCATGCCCAGCGCATCGGGGGCTTCCGGCGCGCCTTGCTCGCAGCGCACGCCGAAGCCGGCGAGCAGGCGCGCCAGCGGCAGCTCCTGGCGCCCGTGCACATGGCGCCGGAACCACGCGCGCACGTCCAGCCCGCAGGCTTCGCGCACCAGCGCGGGCAGCGCGTCCTCGGCCACTCCCTGCTCGCGCAGCGGCGCGTCGGCGCGGCCGTAGCGCTGCCAGAGCAGGCGCATGACATCGTCCAGGCAGCCCTTGCCGCGGCTGCGCAGGTGCAGGTCCAGCGCCAGCGCGAACAGGCCGCCCAGCGTGTAGTAGCTGACGGTGGCGTTGGGGGTGTTCTCGTCGGGGCGGTAGAACTTGATCCAGGCGTCGAAGCTCGCCTCGTCGAGGCTTTGCAGCTGCCGGCCGGGCGTCGCCTGGACGGCGCGCATCGCGTCGCCGACCAGCTGCAGGTACTGCTCGGCGCTGATCAGCCCCGTGCGACGCAGCATCAGGTCGTCGTAGTACGACGTGAAGCCCTCGAACAGCCACAGCAGCCCGGTGAGGTTCTCGCGCTGCAGGTCGGGCGGCGTGAGGGCCTGGGGTCGGATGCGCTTGACGTTCCAGGCATGGAAGTACTCGTGGCTGCACAGGCCCAGCAAGCGACGGTAGCCGGCGCCGGCATCGGCGCCGTCGCGCGGGTGCGGCAGGTCGGCCTCGGCACAGATCAGCGCGCTGCTGTCGGCGTGTTCGAGGCCGCCCCAGCCCTGCGGGGATGGCGCCAGCAGGAAGGCGTAGCTGCGAAACGGCGCGCGTCGCGTCTCGGGCTCGAACAGCGCGATCTGCGCTTCGCAGATGCGCTTGAGGTCGGAGCCCAGGCGTCGCTCATCGACCTGGCCGCGCAGGCGCGACGCGTGCTCGATGACCATCGCATGCGGCGTGCCGCAGGCGCGAAAGGCCACGCGCAGCTGCTCGCCGCACGACACCGGGTGGTCGATGAGCTGCTGATAGCCCGGCGCCGCGTACACGCCGAAGCCCCGGGCATCGACCTTGCGCGCCGGCAGCGTCGTGGCCACGCTCCAGCGCAGCGGCGCCGGCGGAGGCTCGATGCGCACTTCGTGCGTGGCGGACTCGAATCCGCTCGCCGCCAGCAGCAGGCTGCTGGCGTTGAAAAACCCGCGCGACGGATCCAGCCACGCGGTGCGCACCGAGGGGTCGTGGGCGTACACGCTCCAGCGCAGCAGCAGGCGCCCCGAGCACGGCGCCACGCGCCAGCGGTTCTTCGCCGTCTTGCGTACCGCCAGCTCTTCGCCGTCGCACTGCGCCTGCACCTGCAGCACGTGGCGCGCGAATTCGCGTACCAGGTAGCTGCCGGGAATCCATACCGGCAGCCACAGTTCCTGGCCCGCCGGATCCGGATGGTCGAGCTCCAGCTCGACGTCGAACACGTGGGCGTGCAACTGCTGCATGCGCACCCGGTAACGCAGCGCGGCCGAGGCGGCGGCTGCGCTGCGCGGCGCGGCCGCGCGGGAAGTGCCGGTTGCGCGTGCAGAGCGCGCGGGCGTGTTGGCAGAAGTCATGGCGACGAGAGGAATCAGCTGGGCTTCATGCTAATCTGCGCAGCCGCGTCGGGGAGGTCCCGCCGGATATTGCAACAGCGCGCCGCACAGGACAAGGGCTGCCGTGGAACGAGACGTGTTCAGCGAAATCGCCGTGCACACCGGCTCGGGTTCGCCTTCGCTGGTGTACCAGCCGCAGGTGCGCTACCCCGGTGGCGAGGTGGTGGGCCTGGAGGCCTTGTTCCGCTGGCGCGCCGACACCGCGCCGCGCCGGCACTCCCCGCTGGCCTTCCTGCCGCGCTTGTCGGTGTCGCAGACCAGCCAGCTGTTCTTCTGGGTGGTCGACACCGCGGTGGCCGAAGCTCGCGTGCTGTGCGACTGGACCGGCTGGCAGGGGCTGGTGGGGGTCAACGTGGAGGCCGACCAGCTCGGCGACCCGGAGCTCGTGCCGCATATCGAGCGCGTGCTGGCGAGCAGCCGCTGGCCCGCGCAGCGCCTGGCGCTGGAGGTCACGGAGCGCAGGCAGATCCCGGTGTTCCCGAGCGTGGTGCGCAACATCCACGCATTGCAGCAGTCCGGCGTGCTGATCGCGATGGACGACTTCGGCGAGGGCTATGCGTCGTTCGAGTATCTCAAGCGCCTGAGCCCGGCGCAGATCAAGCTGCCCGCCGGGTTCACCACCGGGCTGGACCGCGACGCCCGCAACCGCGAGATCGTGCGCAGCCTGGTCGCGCTCGGCCAGCGCCTGGGTGTGCAGATCGTGGCCGAGGGGGTCGAGAAGGCCGAGGACGCGCATGCGCTGCGCGAGATCGGACTGCAGGTGATGCAGGGCTACCTGTTCGGGGAACCCCGCCAGCTCGAGGACTGGGCGGAGTTCCTCAACCACGGCGGCCGCCTGCGCGGCGACTGATCTCGCGCTTCAGCCGACGTGCTTGGCCAGGAAGCCCAGCGAGCGCTCCATGGCCAGCTTGGCGGCGGCGTCGTCGTAGCTGCCGCGCGCGTCGCAGTTGAAGCCGTGGTCGGCGTCGTACACGAAGAATTCGGCGCCCGGATTGGCCTTGCGCACGGCTTCACGGTCGGCTTCGGGGATGTGGGCGTCCTTGAGGCCGTAGTGGAACATCAGCGGGGCCTTCGCCTGTTCGCCGACGAACTGCACGTTGCGTCCTCCGTAGTAGCTGATGCCGGGCAGTCCGAGACGAATCGCCGACAGGTAGGTGACGGTGCCGCCCCAGCAGTAGCCGACCACGCCGACGCGACCGGCGCGCGAGGCTTCCTGCGCGGCAGCCTCGACGCCGGCCAGCGCGCGGTCGAAACCGAGCTTGCCGACGTAGTCGAGGCCCTTTTGCATGCCCTCCTGGTCGTAGCCGAGTTCGACGCCGGGCTGCACCGGGTCGAACAGCGCGGGCGCGACGGCCAGGTAGCCGGCCGCTGCGTAGCGGTCGGCGACGCTGCGGATGTGGGGGTTCACGCCGAAGATCTCCTGCACCACCACCAGGCCGCCCTTCGGCGCGCCGGCGGGCTCGGCGACATAGGCGCCGATGCGGGTTCCGTCCTTGAGTTGCAACGAGATGGTCTTGCCCATGACAGTTTCTCCGTGGGGTTGTGATCGTTCTCGGGGAGGAGGCGGCCACGTGCGCCTTGCGCAGCGCGGGCCGCGGGGGCGCAAGGAGCGCGCCGCTCACGTGGCATGCCCGCGGGCAGCACGTGGAGCCTCACATGGTACAAGTGGAATACGAATTTCCGCTGGGCGTGGATCAGCCGGCAGCGCGCTGCTGCAGCACTCTCGCCAGGTAGGGCGCGGTGGCCGAGCCGGGCTGCGTGGCCAGCACCTCCGGGCTCGCGTTGGCGACGATGCGCCCGCCCCCGGCGCCGCCTTCGGGACCGAGGTCGATGACCCAGTCGGCGCTGGCGATCACGTCCAGGTTGTGCTCGATGACCACGATCGTGTTGCCGGCGTCGCGCAGGCGCAGCAGCACGCCGAGCAGCATGTCGATGTCGGCGAAGTGCAGCCCGGTGGTCGGCTCGTCGAGTATGTACAGGGTGCGCCCGGTGTCGCGCCGCGACAGCTCCAGCGCGAGCTTGACGCGCTGGGCCTCGCCTCCCGACAGGGTGGTGGCGCTCTGGCCGAGGCGGATGTAGCCCAGGCCGACCTCGCGCAGGGTCTGCAGCTTGCGCGCGATGGCCGGAACGCTCTTGAACTGTTCCAGCGCCTGGTCGACGCTGAGCTCGAGCACCTCGGCGATGTTCAGCCCGTGCCAGGTCACGTCCAGGGTTTCGCGGTTGTAGCGCTTGCCGTGGCAGACGTCGCAGGGCACGTACATGTCGGGCAGGAAATGCATTTCCACCTTCACCAGCCCGTCGCCCTGGCAGGCCTCGCAGCGCCCGCCCTTGACGTTGAAGGAGAAGCGCCCGGCGTCGAAGCCGCGTTCACGCGCCAGGTTGGTCTGCGCGAACAGCTCGCGCAGCGGCGTGAACAGCCCGGTGTAGGTGGCCGGGTTGCTGCGCGGAGTGCGCCCCAGAGGAGACTGGTCGACGGCGATGACCTTGTCCAGGAACTGCAGTCCCTGCAGGGTCTCGTAGGGCGCGGCTTCCGTGTGCGCCCCGTTGAGCGTGGCGGCCGCGGCCGCGTACAGGGTGTCGTTGACCAGGGTCGACTTGCCCGAGCCCGAAACGCCGCTGACCACGGTCAGCAGGCCCAGCGGAATTCGCGCCGTGACATGCTTGAGGTTGTTGCCGCTGGCGCCTGTCAGCTCCAGCCAGCGCTCGCCCGGAGCGCGCCTGGCCGCGGTGGAGGCCACGCGCCGGCGCCCCGACAGGTACTGGCCGGTGACCGATGACGGGTCGGCGGCGACGGCCTGCGGCGTTCCCTGCGAGACCACCAGGCCGCCGTGTTCGCCGGCGCCCGGGCCCATGTCCACGACGTGGTCGGCGGCCCGGATCATGTCCTCGTCGTGCTCGACCACCAGCACGCTGTTGCCGAGGTCGCGCAAATGCTTGAGGGTGGCGATCAGGCGGTCGTTGTCGCGCTGGTGCAGCCCGATGCTGGGCTCGTCGAGCACGTACATCACGCCGGTCAGGCCCGAGCCGATCTGCGACGCCAGGCGAATGCGCTGTGCCTCGCCTCCCGACAGCGTGTCGGCGCTGCGCTCCAGGGTCAGGTAGCGCAGTCCGACGTCGTTGAGAAAACGCAGGCGCGACGCGATCTCGCGCCGGATGCGCGCGGCGATCTCGGCCTTGGCACCGTCCAGGCTCAGCACCTCGAACCACTGTTGCGCGTCCTGCAGGGTCATCGAGCAGACCTCCGGCAGCGAGGCATCGCCCACACGCACCAGACGCGCCTCGGGGCGCAGGCGCGAGCCGGCGCAGGCCGGGCAGGCGTGCACGCTGCGCATGCGCGCGAGCTCCTCGCGTACCGCGGCGGTCTCGGTTTCCAGCCAGCGTCGCTGCAGGTTGGGAAGCACGCCCTCGAAGGGGTGGTGGCGGGTGCCCGAGCGCCCCTTGGCGTCGACCGCGGTGAACGCGATGCGCTCGTCGCCTGTGCCGTGCAGCACGCGCTCGCGCACGGGCTGCGGCAGCTGCTCGAAGGCGGCGTCCAGGTCGAATCCGTCGTGCGCCGCCAGCGCCTGCAACTGCTCGAAATAGAAGCGATTGCGTCGATCCCAGCCGCGAATGGCGCCGCTGGCCAGGCTGAGCTCGGGGTGCGCCACCACCAACGCCGGGTCGAACACCTCGACGTGGCCCAGGCCGTCGCATTCCGGGCAGGCGCCCGCCGGGTTGTTGAACGAGAACAGGCGCGGCTCGAGTTCGGGCAGCGAGGTGCCGCACAGCGGGCATGCGAAGCGGCTGTTGAAGCTCTGCAGCTCCCCGCTGTCGAGGTCCAGCGCCAGCGCGCGGCCGTCGCTCAGGCGCAGCGCCGCCTCCAGGCTCTCGGCCAGGCGCTGGCGCAGGTCGCCGCCGGTCTTCACGCGGTCGACGACGACCTCGACGTCGTGGCGCGAGCCGTCGTCGAGCGCCGGCAGCCGCTCGGCTTCGTGGATGCTGCCGTCGACGCGAAAGCGCACGTAGCCCTGCGCGCGTAGCGCCGCCAGCAATTCGGCGTGCCCCCCCTTGCGCGAGTGCACCACCGGCGCAAGCAGCGCCAGGCGTTGTCCGGCCGGGCGTTCGAGCAGGGCGTCGACCATTTGCGAGACGGTCTGCGCGCGCAGCGCCTGTTGCGGGTGCTGCGGGCAGTGCGGGGTGCCGGCGCGCGCCCACAGCAGGCGCAGGTAGTCGTGGATCTCGGTGACCGTGCCGACCGTCGAGCGCGGGTTGTGGCTGGCCGATTTCTGCTCGATGGAAATGGCCGGCGCCAGCCCCTCGATGAGGTCGACGTCGGGTTTTTCCATGCGTTGCAGGAATTGCCGCGCATAGGCCGACAGGCTTTCCACGTAGCGGCGTTGCCCCTCGGCGTACAGGGTGTCGAAGGCCAGCGACGATTTGCCCGATCCCGACAGTCCGGTGAGCACGACGAGGCGCTCGCGCGGGATGTCCAGCGAGATGTTCTTCAGGTTGTGGGTGCGCGCGCCGCGCACGCGGATCGCCGGGACGCCGCCGGGAGTGGAGGGGTCTGCGGGGTGCGAGGTGCGGGCGGGGTCAGGTGCGGTCATGGCAGGGTCGGGCGCAACCCGCAACTATAGGGCGAGCGCGCGGAGCGGGTGCTCAGGCCGTCCCGCGCACCGTCCGGCGGGGCGTTCGGCCCCATGGGCTGCGGGTGGCCGGCTTCGCGCTATGCTTTCTATTTGTGCCCAGGCGTGCGCGGCGCGCCCTTCCACACATCAGGACAACCCATGGCCTCCGTCAACAAAGTCATTCTGCTGGGCAATCTCGGGCGCGACCCCGAGGTGCGCTACGCGCCGTCGGGCGCCGCCGTCTGCAACGTGTCCATCGCCACCACTCGCCAATGGAAGGACAAGTCGGGCGAGCGCAAGGAGGAGACCGAGTGGCACCGCGTGGTGTTCTACGACCGCCTGGCCGAGATCGCCGGCGAGTACCTGAAGAAGGGTCGCCCGGTGTACGTCGAGGGCCGGCTCAAGTACGGCAAGTACACCGACAAGGATGGTGTGGAGCGCTACACCACCGACATCATCGCCACGGAAATGCAATTGCTGGGCTCGCGCGACGGCGGGGATGACGAAGGCGGCGGCTCGTACAGCCGCAGCCGGGAGCATTCGCGCGGCGAGTCGCGCGGCGAATCGCGCGACAGCGCGCCGCGCTCGGCCCCCGCGTCGCGTGCTCCGGCGCCCTCCAAGCCGGCCGCCGGGGATTTCGACGACATGGACGACGATATTCCGTTCTAGTGCGTGCCCCCCAGGGACGGGCGTTGCTCGTCCCGCCCCCCCGAGGGGGGTCAAGGAATCTTGGGGCGGCCCTGCGATTCCTTGAGTGTGCCCCCCAGGGTCGGGCGTTGCCCGACCCGCCCCACCCCACCTCGCCGCCCGCAGGCTGTCCGGATTCGGCTGGAGCGCTGGATCAGAGGCCCTCGCCGGGAGGCGTCGGGTGGATGCAGGCCCAGCCCTGCGACTCGCGTGCGTACGCGACGGCCGCGGATTGTCGCGCTCAAGCCGGTTGCGGCGTCGTGGGTTTGTCGTCAGAATCCATCTGTAACGCGTTGATGCAATATCTGTCGATCGTGCGTCGCGCATGGGTCGATCATTGGCCAGGAATTCCCCCAGGAGCCCCGCATCATGCGAATTCGTATTCGGGCATACGCAGCCGCGCTGCTGTGCGCCGGCCTGCTGGCTGGCTGCGTGGTCGCGCCGGCCCCGTACTACGCGCCCTACGCGGCGCCAGGCTATGTCGTGGTGCCGGCGCCGCCGCCGCCGCCACGCGTGGAGGTCGTCGGCGTCGCGCCGGCTCCGGGCTACCTCTGGATTTCCGGCTTCTGGGGCTGGGGCGGTGCGCGTTATGTCTGGCACCCGGGGCGCTGGGAGCACCCGCGTCCCGGCTACATCTGGGTCGCGCCGCGCTGGGAGCCGCACGGCGGTGCATGGCGCGAGCGCCCGGGACACTGGCGCCGGCGTTGAGCCGGCGGGGCGTCAGGCTGGCCGCTCAGGCCGGCTTGCGGGCCACGCCGTCGAGCAGGGCGGAGTGCCCGACATGGGCACTGCCCTCGGACAGTTCGTCCTCGTATTCACGCAGCAACAGCCACTCGGCACGCGGCAGCAGTTCGCGAAGCAGGGAGCTGGTGTAGAGGTGCTCGACCTTGCCCGGGCCTCCGGTGCGGAATTCGAGCTGGCGCGGCGTATAGCCCTGCACCAGCAGCAAGCCGCCGGGTTCGAGCGATTCCCACATGCCTTCGAACATGCGGCGGCGCATGGCTGGGTCGGCGAATTGCACGAATACGGCGACCACGGCGTCCCAGCGTGACCGCGCCCAGTCCCAGTCGTCGACCGAGCTGGTGTGCCAATCCACCTGCAGCCTGCGCTGCGCGCCGAGCTCGCGAGCCTTGGCCACCGCCACCGGGGAGATGTCGAAGGCGCACACCCGGTGACCCAGCGATGCCAGGTACAGCGCGTTGCGGCCCTCGCCGTCGGCCACGCTGAGCACCCGCGAGCCAGGCGCCAGGCGAGCGGCTTCGCGCTCGAGAAAGCGGTTGGGTTGCTCGCCGAACAGCAACCCGGGGCGGGAAAAGCGCTGATCCCAGTGGCTCTGGGCGTCGTTGAATCCGCCGGCGGCGGGCTTGTGCTGGGAGTCTGAGGGCATGGTCGGGTCGGGGGCTGGGCCGCGCTGGGCGTGTCAATGCAGGCGCGTGCCGTCGGAGTCGAACACGGCGATGTCGGTGGGAATTCCGGCACGCACGCTTTCGCCCACGGTGCAGAAGGCCTCGAACTGGTCGAGAATGCGCTCCAGGTGCTGCAACTCGGCGGCGGGGCGTCCCAGCCGGATGTGCACGTCGATGTGCAGCACCCGCAGGCGTCCATCGTCGTTGCGGCCGACGTGCGCGCGCGCCTCGGTGGTGATGCTGCCCGGGTCGTTCCTGAACTTGCGCAGCGCGAACAGCAGGCTGGAACTCATGCAGTCGCCGACAGCGCCCAGCAGCATCTGCACCGGCGACGGGCCTGCGGCCTGTCCCAGCGGGGGCGGCTCGTCGGCCACCAGCAACGGACGGCCGCCGCCGAACTCGATCTCGAACTGGTAGTCCTGGCGTTGGCGCAGCGTGACCAGGTGCTCGGTGGCTTCGGACATGATGGCTCTCGGGGTTCGCGCCCCGATGCGCCTCGCACGGGGCCTGCCGTGCAGTCTAGTGCGACGCGTGCGCCTGGCGCGATGCCTGCGCGCCGGGGCCGGGCCGCACCGTTGACGCGCATCAAGCGTGCCCGGAGCGTGGCGGTCGCGCGGGCGCGGCGCGGCGCTCGGCGTCCTGGGCATCGAGCCAGGCCAGCCCGGCGGCGCTGACCAGCACGATCATCGCCGTGCCGACGATCCATGCGAAGTACCACGAGGCATAGTCGCCGAGGATCACGCCGAGCACGATCAGCACGGCGCTGAGGCCCATCAGGCCGACGAAGGTCAACAGGGTGCGCATCGCAGGAACCGGTTCAGTAGGCGTGATCGCTGCCTTCGATCTCATGGCCGTCGACGCTGCCGCGCATGATCCGGAAGCACCAGCGCGTGTACCACAGCACCAGTGGCAGCAGCACCGCGGTGAAGCCGCTCATCCACAGCAGCGCGCCGCTGCTGGACGCTGCGTTCCAGACCGTCAGGCTGTGCTCGGGGTGCGTGCTCGACGGAAGCACGAAGGGGAACAGGCTGGCGCCGGCCGTACCCAGCACGCCCACCCACGCCAGGGTGCCCAGGTGCCAGGCGGCACGCGCATGGCGCGCGTACAGGCATGCCGCCGCCGCCGGCATGCCCAGCGCGCCGAGCGCCGGCAGCAGCCACAGCAGCGGATGCTGCCCGAAGTTCGCCTGCCACGCGCCGGCCTGCACCAGCACCTGCTGCTGCAGCGGGCTTTGCATCACCCCTGCGCCGGGGTGGGAGAGCAGCAGCCAGCCGTCGAGCCGCGCGGCCCAGACGCTGGCGCCGGCGAACAGCAGCAGCGCGCAGGCCCCGGCACTCGCGCCGGCGAGCCTGGCCCGCCGCGCGACAGCTCCGGGGCAGCGTTGCACCAGCACGGCCGCTCCCTGAAGCGCGGCCAGCGCCAGTGCCAGCAGTCCGCAAAGCAGCGCGAAGGGGCGCAACAGCGCGCCGGCGTGCCCCTGGTAGCTCGAACGCAGGCTCCAGTCGAGGTCGAAGCCCACTCCCAGCAGCAGGTTCCCGAACGCGGCGCCGAAGATGAGCATGGGCAGCGCGCCGCCGAGCACCAGGGCCCAGTCCCAGACCTCGCGCCAGGCGCGCAGCGGCAGCTTGCTGCGGTACTCGAAGCCGACCGGTCGCAGCAGCATGGACCACAGCAGCAGAAGCATCACCACGTACAGCGCCGAGAAGGCCGTCGCGTACAGCAGTGGAAAGGCGGCGAAGCTGGCGCCGCCTCCGAGCACGAACCAGGTCTGGTTGCCTTCCCAGTGCGGGCCGATGGCGTTGAGGCAGACGCGGCGCTCGTTGTCGCTGCGCGCGACCACCCGCAGCAGGGCGCCGACGCCCATGTCGCTTCCCATCAGCGTGGCGGTGCCCACGAGCACGATGCCCAGCACGCACCACCAACCCAGTTTGAGCAAGGCATACAGTTCCATGGCGTGATCCGGCGGGTCAGTGGGGCGCTGCGGGCTTCGGCGCCCGCAGCGGGGTGGCTTCGTCGCCGGCGTGTGGTCCGCGGCGCACCAGGCGCCACTGCAGCGCGATGTCGACGACCAGGAACGTGGTGTAGAGGGTGGCGAACACGCCCAGCGAGAACACCAGTTCGCCGCGCGTATGTCCGGACGCGCTCATCCAGGTCGGCAGGAGTTCGAACACGGTCCAGGGCTGGCGCCCCAGTTCGGCAGTGAGCCAGCCGAACTCGGAGGCCAGGAACGGCAGCGGGATCATGCAGGGCGCCAGGCGCAGGAACCAGAGGCGGTGCTGCACCTGGTCGCGCAAGGTGAGAACCAGCGCCAGCACGAAGTACGCGAGCAGCGCAAGCGCCACCGCCACCATCAGGCGGAAGCTCCAGAACACCGCGAATACATCGGGCAGGCTGTCGAGCGCGGCTCGGCGTATGGCCACGTCGCCGAGGCTTCGCACGTCGCCGTCGCGGGCGTAGCGCTGCGCCAGCAAACCGAAGCCGAGGTCGCGCTGATGGGCCTGGAAGGCTCGCACGGCCGACTCGCTTCCCGGCTCGGCGGCGAGTTCGCGCAGCGCCTCGAGTGCCTGCAGGCCGTTGCGTACGCGCAGTTCGTTGGCCTGCGCGATCTGCCGCGCCCCGGGCACCGGCTGGGTCAGCGTGTGGGTGACCAGCGGCGTGAGCACGTAGGGAATGCGCAGCTCGAAGCGGTTGTCCAGACGCGACTGCTCGGGCCAGGCAACGACGTTGAACGCGGCCGGCGGCGGCTGCGTGCGCCAGGCAGCCTCCATCGCGGCCAGCTTGGCGGGCTGGGCGTGGCCTCCCACGTAGCCCAGCGCATCTCCCAGCGTGATCACGCCGGCCATCGACAGCACCCCGAACAGCGTGGCCACCCGGAACGAGCGGCGCGCCACTTCCATGTGACGCCCACGCAGCATGTACCAGGCACTGATGCCGGCCATGTAGACGGCGGCGGTGACGTAGCCGGCCAGGCTGGTGTGCACGAACTTGGCCTGCGCCTCCTCGCTGAACAGCAGCGACGGCAGGCTGGCGAGCTCCATGCGCATGGTGATCGGGTTGAACTGCGCGCCCTGCGGGTCCTGCATGAAGGCGTTGGCCACCAGGATCCACAGCGCCGAGAGGTTGGCGCCCAGCGCGACCAGGTAGGTGACCACCAGGTGCTGCATGCGGCTCAGGCGCTTCCAGCCGAAGGCCATCAGGCCGACGAACGTCGACTCGAGGAAAAAGGCCATCAGCGCTTCCAGCGCCAGCGGGGCGCCGAAAATGTCGCCGACGAAGCCGGAGTAGAAGGACCAGTTGGTGCCGAACTCGAATTCCAGGGTCAGGCCGGTGGCCACGCCCAGCGCGAAGTTCACCAGGAACAGCTTGCTCCAGAACTCGACCATGTGGCGGTAGATCGCGCGCCCGCTGAGCACGTAGACGGTCTCGATGGCCGCCAGCAGGAAGCCCAGGCCCAGCGTGAGGGGCACGAACAGGAAGTGGTACAGCGCGGTGACGGCGAATTGCCAGCGCGACAGCAGGACCACGTCGGGGTCGATCATCGGCGACGCTCGGGAATGGAAGGGGCTCGGGAGGGGCTCGAAGCGGTGTGAGGCCGCAGCCGGGCCGCCGGCAGCGCCAGCGCGCCAGCGCGTCGGCGCGTTCGCGCGTGATATGCGCGGTTGTGGCGGCTCGCGAAGGAGATACCTTAGGGGCAAGTGCCGGCGCGGGCAGGGCGGGCCCGCAGAGCCCTGGATCCTGACGCGGCAGCACGGTTTTGCGGCTCGTCGCAGTCCATGCTGGTTGCGCCGGGGCGGGCGCCTTATGCTGTGGGCATTCGCGGGCCATGCCGTTGGCGCCCGCGCCACCTTTCGCGGCCTGGCCGCTGCATGCCATGATGTACAAGTTCCGATCGCGCGCCGACTCCGATCTGTTCATGAACCAGGCCCCGGCCGAGCGCATCCTGGGCATCATCGGCAAGCAGCCCGCGCCGCAGGGCATCATCGAGCCGGCCGACATGCCGCGGGCCATCGCCGCGCTGCAGGCCGCGGTCGACGACGACGAGCGCGCGCGCCACGCGCCGGGCGACGCCGCGCCCGCAGCCGCCGGCGCGCAGGGCATCACGCTGCGCCAGCGGGCGTGGCCCTTCGTACAGCTGCTCAAGCGCAGCCTGGAAGCCGATACACCGGTGGTGTGGGGGGTTTGAAGCCGCCGCTGCCGCCCGCGCGAACCCGGCCACGGCTCGACCCCGAGCAGCGCCGGGCGCTGCTGGCATCGTCGCTGGGCACGGTGTTCGAGTGGTACGACTTCTACCTGTACGGCTCGCTGGCCGGCATCATCGGCGATGAATTCTTCGCCGGGCTCGACCCCGGCTCGGCCTTCGTGTTCGCGCTGCTGGCCTTCGCGTCGGGTTTCCTGGTGCGTCCCTTCGGCGCGCTGCTGTTCGGGCGCCTGGGCGACCTGATCGGGCGCAAGTACACCTTTCTCGTGACCATCCTGCTGATGGGGTTGTCGACCTTCATCGCCGGGCTGCTGCCGGGCTACGCCAGCATCGGCGTGGCCGCGCCGATGATCCTGGTCGCGCTGCGCCTGCTGCAGGGCCTGGCGGTGGGGGGCGAGTACGGAGGCGCCGCGACCTACGTCGGCGAGTACGCCCCGCGCGAGCGGCGCGGCGCCTACACGTCGTGGCTGCAGACCACCGCCACGGTCGGGCTGCTGCTGTCGCTGCTGGTCAACGTCGGGCTGCGGCGCCTGCTCGGCGAGCAGGAATTCACGGCCTGGGGCTGGCGCCTGCCCTTCCTGGCTTCTAGCGCCCTGCTGGCGGTTTCGGTGTGGATGCGCCTGCGCCTGAGCGAGTCCCCGGCCTTCGTGCGCATCCGGCGCGCCGGGCGCACGTCCAAGGCGCCACTGTCGGAGGCGCTCGGGCGCGGAGACAACCTGCGGCGCGTGCTGGTGGCGCTGTTCGGCCTGACCGCCGGGCAGGGCGTGATCTGGTACACGGGCCAGTTCTATGCCCTGGTGTTTCTCACCCGCACGGTCAAGCTCGACGGCGCGCTGGCGGGTCTGCTGATCGGGATCTCGCTGCTGCTGGCGCTTCCGCTGTTCCACGTGTTCGGCGCGTTGTCGGATCGCATCGGCAGGCGGCCGGTGATGCTGTCGGGGTGCCTGCTCGCCGCGCTCGGCTATTTCCCGATGTTCCATGCTTTGACCACGGCCGCCAACCCGGCTCTTGCGCGCGCCATGGCGCGCCATCCCGTGGTGCTGGTGGCCGACCCGGCGCAATGCTCGTTCCCGCTGCGACCCGATGGCGGCGAGCCGTTCACCCGTTCGTGCGACGTCGCCAAGCAGGCTCTCAGCGCGGTGGCGGTGAACTACCGGCGACGCGACGCCCCCGGGCCGGCCCGCATCGAGGTCGACGGGCGGCGCATCGAGGCCTTCGATGCGCGGCGGCTTTCGCAACCCGAGCGAATGCGGCGCCAGCAGGCGCTCGAGCAGCAGCTGGGCGCGGCGGTGCTCGCCGCCGGCTATCCCTCGCATGCCGATCCGGCGGCCGTGGACCGACCCCTGGTGGTGCTGATCCTGACCCTGCTGGTGGCTGACGTGGCGATGGTTTACGCGCCGATCGCGGCGGCGCTGGTCGAGCTGTTCCCGACCCGCATCCGCTACACGTCGATGGGCCTGCCGTACAACCTGGGCAACGGCTGGTTCGGGGGCCTGGTGCCGACGGTGGCTTTCGCGCTGGTGGCCCACGACGGCAGCATCTACCACGGGCTCTGGTACCCGGTGATCGTCGCCGCGGCGAGCTTTGTCATCGGGCTGTTCCTGCTGCCGGAAACCCGTGGCGCCGACATCTGCGCCGGGGATTGACGTCGCGCGCGCCGGCTTCGTGCTTATGATCGCGCTCGGCGCACCCCCGGTGCCGCCGTCCCGCGCCCCGACCCCGTGAGCCCCTTCGCCTTCGAGCCCCGTCCGCCCCGCCGCGTCACCATGCCGTTGCCGCGTCGTGCGCTGATCGTGGCCGCGCTTGGCCTGGCCGCGCTGGTGGCACTGGCGCTGCCTTTCGCCGGCTTGTTGTGGAGCACGCCCTGGCGGGCCCTGCACCTGCAGCCCGGCGACCTTGGCGCCGTTCGCGTGTCGCTGCTCTACACGGCGCTGGCCATGCTGGTCGTGGCCTTGCTGGGCACGCCGGCGGCGTGGCTGCTGGCGCGCCGCGACTTTCGCGGCAAGTGGCTGTGCGAGGTCCTGGTGCTGCTGCCGCTGCTGACCCCGCCGCTGGCCATGGGGCTGCTGCTGAGCATGAGCTTCGGCCCCTATGGCTGGCTGGGCCGGCCGCTGGCCCATGCCGGGCTGCTGCTCACCAACACCCCCGCGGCCTTCGTGCTGGCCCAGGTGTATGCCAGCGCGCCGTATTTCATCGTCGCGGCTCGCGCCGCCTTCGAGGGGGTTCCGCGCGAGCTCGAGCAGATGTCGCTCAGCCTGGGCCAGTCGGCGCTGCGCACCTTCGGGCGCGTCACGCTGCCGCTGGCCGGCCTGGGCCTGGCGGCGGCGCTGGCGCTGGCCTGGGTGCGTGCGCTGGGCGAGTTCGGCGTGGTGCTGATCGTCGCCTACTACCCGCAGGGCATTCCCGTGCGCCTGTGGGTCAACCTGCAGGACACCGGGCTGCAGGCGGTGTATCCGCTGCTGTGGCTGTTCTTCGCCGTCGGCCTTCCGCTGCCGCTGCTCGGCGGCCTGTGGTCGCGGCGCGGCGCGCCCGCCCGGCAATGAGCGCCGCGACCGTCGCGCCCTGGCTGCGGGTCCGCCTCGACGTGACCCGGCCGCTGTCCATGCGTCTGGACTTCGAGGTTCGCGGCTTCACGGCGCTGCTGGGGGCCAGCGGCGAGGGCAAGAGCACGGCGCTCAAGGCGCTCGCCGGGCTGGTGCCCAGCCGCGGCGAGCCGTTCGACACCCTGCCGGCGCAGCGGCGTCCGGTGGGTTACCTGCCGCAGGGGTACGCGCTGTTCCCGCACATGACCGCGTGGCAGAACGTGGCCTACGCGCTCGGTGGTGCGTTGTCGCGGCGCCGCGCGCAGGCGCTCGAACTGCTGGGCGCGGTCGGGTTGCTGGCACAGGCACAGCGGCGCCCCTCGGAGTTGTCGGGCGGGCAGCAGCAGCGCGTGGCGCTGGCGCGCGCGCTGGCGCGGCACCCGCGCCTGTTGCTGCTCGACGAGCCGACGTCGGCGCTCGATGCCTCCACGCGCGATGACGTGCTGGCCGAACTGGTCGCGCGCATGCACGCCCTGGGCATGCCGGCGCTGGTGGCCACGCACGATGCGCAGGTCGCGGCGATCGCCGACTGGGTGGTCGTGCTGGCCGGCCATCGCGTGCTGCAGCAAGGCGGCGCACGCGACGTGTTCGCGCGCCCGGCCAGCCTGCAGGCGGCCGCGCTGCTCGGGGTGCACAATCGTTTCGAGGCGCGCGTGCACGCCGTGCCCGAAGCCGGTGGACTGGCACTGCTCGATTGGCAGCAAGGCAGTGCGCAGCTGCGCGCGGCGGCGCCACCCGGGCTGCGTGCCGGGCAGATGGTCGACTGGGCGGTTCCGGCCGACGCGCTGCGGCTGCCGTCGCTGCAAGGGGCCGCCGTGCCCGACGAGCAGCGCCTGCGCGCGCGGGTCGAGCACCTGGTGGCCCAGGCCGGTCGCGCACGCATCGCGCTGCGCCGCGGCGACGCGCTGATGTGGCTCGGCGCGGCGTGGCACGAAGTCGAGCAGCACGCGCTGGCGCCCGGGGTCGACGTCGACTTCGAGCTGCCGGCGCGCGAAGTGCTCGTGTGGCCGCGGACCTGACCCGGCGACGGAGGCCAGACGTGGGCAAGAATCGGCTGGAAGCGTTCAGCGATGGCGTGATCGCCATCATCATCACCATCATGGTGCTGGAGCTGAAGGTGCCGCGCAGCCCTTCATGGGCGGCCCTGGCGCCGCTGTTGCCGGTGCTGCTGAGCTACCTGCTGAGTTTTGTCTACATCGGCATCTACTGGAACAACCACCACCACATGCTGCACGTGGTCGGCCGGGTCAGCGGTGCCATGCTGTGGGCGAACCTGCACCTGCTGTTCTGGTTGTCCCTGCTGCCTTTCGCCACGGCCTGGATGGGGGAGAATCATTTCGCGTCGGCGCCCAGCGCGCTGTACGGGGTGGTGCTGCTCATGGCCGCCTGCGCGTACTGGCTGCTGCAGCGATGCATCATCGCGGCCGGCAGCGACACGCTGCGCCGCGCCGTGGGGCGCGACCTCAAGGGCAAGGCCTCACCGCTGCTGTACGTGCTGGGCATCGCGCTGTCGTACGCATCGCCGGCGGCGGCGCAGGCGCTGTACGTGTTCGTGGCGCTGCTGTGGCTGGTTCCCGACCGACGCATCGAGCGGGTGCTCGACGCCTGAGTCGCGCGCTTCAGGGGGCGGGGTCGTGCGGGCGCAGCCCGGCGATGGCATCGAGCAGGCGGCGCAGGTCACCCGGTGCATGGGCGGCCGAAAGGCTCAGGCGCAGGCGCGCGCTGCCCGCCGGCACGGTGGGAGGGCGAATGGCCGGTACCCACAAGCCCTGGTCCCACAGCGCCTGCATCGCGCGCAACGCGGCATCGTTGCCGCCGATCAGCAGCGGCTGCACGGGGGTGCTCGATTCGCCCAGGCGCCAGCCGGCGGGCAACCTGGCCTGTTCGCGCACCATCGAGATCAGCTCGCGCAGGCGTTCTCGGCGCCACGATTCCTCGGCGATGACGCGCAGGCTGGCGCGCAGCACCTCGGCGACCAGCGCCGGCGCCGCGGTGGCGAAGATGTAGCTGCGCGCTCGCTGCATGAGGAACTCGATCGCCGATTCGGCTCCGGCGACGAAGGCGCCGGCCACTCCCGCGGCCTTGCCCAGCGTGGCCATGTAGAGCAGGCGCGGGCTGCGCAGCCCGAAGGCCGCGGCGCTGCCGGCGCCGTGCGGGCCGAGCACGCCGAAGCCGTGCGCATCGTCGATCAGCAGCATCGCGTCGTGGCGCTCGGCCAGTTGCAGCAGTTCGGGCAGCGGGGCGATGTCGCCGTCCATGCTGAACACGGCGTCGGTGACGATCAGCTTGCGGCGCGCCGGGCTGGCGCGCAGGCGGCGCTCCAGGTCGGCGGCATCGGCGTGCGCGTACACCTGCAGGTCGGCGCGGGAAAGTCGGGCGCCGTCGATCAGGCAGGCGTGGTTCAGCGCGTCGGAGAACACCGCGTCGCCGCGCGTGGCCAGCGCCGGCACCAGGCCGGTGTTGGCCGGGAAGCCGGCGTAGAAATACAGCGCGCGCGGCATGCCGACGAAGTCGGCGAGCTCGCGTTCGAGCTCGTCGTGCGCCCGGCTGTGCCCGCAGACCAGCGGCGACGCCGTGGCGCCCACACCCCAGCGCGCTGCGGCTTCACGCGCCGCGTCGACCAGCGCCGGGTGCTGGGCCAGCCCGAGATAGTCGTTGCTGCAAAAGCACGACATCTCGCGACCGTCGATGCGCAGGCGCGTGCCGTCGTAGGCGTCGACCACGCGCCGGCGTCGGCGCAGCTGCGCGGCATCGATGCCGCGCAGCTCGGCGTCGAAGTCCCAAGCGGTGGTCGGCGGGTTCGCGCTCACGCGGCCCATTGCAGGTGCTGCGCGGCGGCCCGCGGGTCGGGCTGTGCCAGGTGCGGGACGATACCCAGGCAGGGCGCGCGCAGGCGCGCCCGAAGCAGTTCGATGTTGTCCGCCTGGGCGAGCATGCCCGGATCCACCAGGTTGCCGACCCAGCCGGCCAGCGCCAGCCCGCGCGCGGCGATGGCCTCCTGCGTGAGCAGCGCATGGTTCAGGCAGCCCAGGCGCAGGCCGACGACCAGGATCACCGGCAGGCGCAAATGGCGTGCCAGGTCGCCGCCGTCGTCGCGCATCGACAGCGGCACCAGGAAGCCGCCGACGCCCTCGACCACCACCGCGTCGGCCTGCTCGCGCAGACGTTGCACGGCGTCGGTGATGCGGTGCAGGTCGATCGGCATCGACGCGCGGCGCGCCGCGGCGTGCGGCGACATCGGGTCGGGCAGCGCGTATGTGTTGTCCAGCTCCGGCGGCACGCCCAGGGTGCTGGCCGCACGCAGCAGCGCCACGTCCTCGTTGACGCCGCCGGGACCGTCGCCGGCCGACACCGGCTTGGCGCCGACCACGCGCGCGTGTCGTGCGCGCAGCAGGTGCAGCAACGCGCAGGACACCAGGGTCTTGCCGATCTCGGTGTCGGTGCCGGTCACCAGCCAGGCGGGAGCGAGTTCGCGTGTCATCGGGCGTTCGGGGGGGTCAGGCCAGGGGCTGCTCGGCGCCGCGGGCGCCGCCGGCGTCGTCCAGCGTGGCGCGCAGGGCGCCCAGCGTGGCCTGCAGCAGGTGCTCGGCAGCCGGCTCGTCGATCACGTACGGCGGCATGAAGTACAGCGTGGAGCCGATGGGCCGCAGCAGCGCGCCGCGTGCCAGTGCCTCGACGCCGAAGCGCCGCGCGAAATCCGCCGGCGCGTCGGCCACGTCCCACGCCCAGATCATGCCGATGCGCCTGGCATGGCGCAGGCGTGGGTGGCGGTGCAGCGGCTCGAACAGGCGGTCCAGGCGCTCCGCCAGCGCCCGGTTGGCGCTCAGGCGCTGCTCGTCGAGCAGGTCCAGCGTGGCCAGGGCGGCGGCGCAGGCCAGCGCATTGCCGGTATAGGAATGCGAGTGCAGGAAGGCGCGCGCGATGTCGTCGTCGTAGAAGGCCTGGAACACCTGTTCGGTGGTCAGTACCGCCGACAGAGGGAGAAAGCCGCCGGTGAGGCCCTTGCCGATGCACAGGAAGTCGGGGCGCACGCCGGCGTGCTCGCAGGCCGAGAAACGGCCGGTGCGCCCCATGCCCACGGCGATCTCGTCGGCCACCAGATGCACCTCGTGGCGGGTGCACAGTTCGCGCACGCGGGCCAGGTAGCCCGGCGGGTGGAACAGGAAACCGGCGGCGCATTGCACCAGAGGCTCGACGATCAGCGCCGCGGTGTTCGGCGCCTCGCGCAGCAGGTAGGCCTCGAGCGCAGCGCACGCGCGCTCGACGGCCGCCTGCCGGGCGGCATCGTCGGGCAGGCCGCGCAGCTCGGGCGCCGGCACGGTGGCCGCGATGCGCAGCAGCGGGGCGTAGCTGTCGCGGAACAGTTCGACATCGGTGACACCCAGGGCGCCCACGGTCTCGCCGTGATAGCTGCCCGCCAGCGCGATGAAGCGGTTCTTGGCCGGACGGCCCACGTTGCGCCAGTAATGCGCGCTGAGCTTGAGGGCGATTTCGTTGGCGCAGGCGCCGTCGCTGGCGTACTGGGCGTGGCCCAGGCCGGTGCGCTCGGCCAGTCGCTCGGACAGGCGCACCACGGGCTCGTGGGTCAGGCCGGCCAGCATCACGTGTTCGATGCGCTGCATCTGCTCGACGACAGCCGCGCGAATGCTCGGCTGGCCGTGGCCGAACAGGTTCACCCACCAGGAGCTGATGGCGTCGAGGATGCGCCGGCCCTGCTCGTCGATCAGCCAGACGCCGTCGCCGGCGACGATGGCGCGCGGCGGCGCCGCCTCGTGGCGCTTCATCTGCGTGCACGGGTGCCACACGCTGCGCAGGCTGCGCGCTGCGAGATCCTGCCCTGCGGGGCGGCTTGAGGGGGCGGAGGCGGAGGCGGGTTTCAACGTGGCGGGCGCGGCCGGGGGCGCAGAACATCCAGAGCCGGGATCATAGACAAGACCGGCAACCCCGCGCCGCCGCCGCGCGAATGCCGCCGGCCGCGCCGGCTCAGCCCAGATGCACGCGTGCGAACTTGCGCTTGCCCACCTGCAGCACGTGGCTGCCGGCCTGAAGGCGCAGGTTGCGGTCCTCGACCACGGAGCCTTCGACGCGCACTCCGCGCTGCTCGATCATGCGCAGCGCCTCGGCCGTCGACGGCACCAGCCCGGCCTGCTTGAGCGCCGCCGGAAGCGCCAGCCCGCCTTCGGGCAGGCTCAGTCGCAGCTCGGCAATCTCGTCGGGAATGCCGCCGCGCGCGCGCAGCTCGAAATCGGCCTGCGCCGCGTCGGCCGCGGCGGCATCGTGAAAGCGCGTGACGATCTCGCGCGCCAGCTCGACCTTGGCGTCCTTGGGGTTGCGCCCGCCGTCGACCTCGGCGCGCAGCCGGGCGATGTCCTCCAGCGGCCGGAACGACAGCAGTTCGTAATAGCGCCACATCAGCGTGTCGCTGATCGACAGCAGCTTGGCGTACATGCTTGCCGGCGCTTCCTGGATGCCGATGTAGTTGCCCTTGGACTTGGACATCTTGTCCACGCCGTCCAGCCCCTCGAGCAGCGGCATGGTCAGGATGCACTGCGGCTCCTGGCCGTACTCCTTCTGCAGGTCGCGACCGACCAGCAGGTTGAACTTCTGGTCGGTGCCGCCGAGCTCGAGGTCGCTTTGCAGCGCCACCGAGTCGTAGCCCTGCATCAGCGGATACAGGAGTTCGTGCATGGCGATCGGCACATTGGCCCGGAAGCGCTGGGTGAAGTCCTCGCGCTCGAGCAGGCGCGCCAGCGTGTAGCGGGCCGCCAGCCGGATCATTCCGTCGGCGCCCAGCGCCTCGCTCCATTCCGAGTTGTAACGAATTTCGGTGCGCTGCGGATCCAGCACCAGGCTGGCCTGGGCGTAGTAGGTCTGTGCGTTGCTCCGGATCTGTTCGATGGTCAGCGGCGGGCGCGTCGTGTTGCGCCCGGAGGGGTCGCCGATGCGCGAGGTGAAGTCCCCGATCAGGAAAATCACCGTGTGGCCCAGGTCCTGCAACTGCCGCAACTTGTTCAGCACCACGGTGTGCCCGAGGTGGATGTCGGGAGCGGTGGGATCCAGGCCCAGCTTGATGCGCAGAGGCTTGCCGGTGGCGGCGCTGCGCTGCAGCTTGGCGATCCAGTCGCTTTCGACCAGCAGCTCGGCGCAGCCGCGGCGAGTCACCGCCAGCGCATGGCGTACGGACTCGGGAAGCGAGTGCTCTGCGGATGAACCTGAAGCGGGTAGGGAAGTTAGGGACATGAAATTTTTATCAAATGGGCCGGCGACCACTGCTAAACTCGGCACTTTGACGCCAATCCCCCTGTTTAAGGGGGGGGCGTGGCGGATCTCCGACATGCGGGCAGGCTGCGCCGGCGCGAGCCCTGGCTGGCCTGCTGTCAGCCCGGGCCTGGACCCGGGGCTGGCTGTTCCCGCGGCGATTCGCCTTCGTTCCGCGCGTCGGATGCGGCGTGCGGTGCCAGGTAGCAAGTGGCAAGTGTATTGGACCCGACCGGGGCCGCCTCGCGCGACAGGTGTTTTTGCGCCGTGGCGGGTTCGTCGTGGTTCCAGTTTGTCCGCGACTCGAGAATTCAGGAGTGCGCATGTTGTTTTTCGTCCAGACTGCTGCCCGTGTGCGCCAGGCCGCGTTGCGCCTGCGCGACGCGGTGGAGGCCCATCCCGGGCGCGTGGCCGCCGGAGTCGGCGGGGTCCTGCTGCTGAGCAGCGTCAGCGCATTCGCGCTGGTCGAGTACGGCCCGCAACCGCCGTTGCCCACGCCCAGCGTGGTGCGTCAGTCGGTGTCGATCGACATCGCGCCGCAGCTCGATGCCCTCGAATCCCAGCCGCGCAAGCTGTACACGACGGCCTTCGTCGGCAGGACGGACTCGGTGGGTTCGCTGCTGCGCCGCCTGCAGGTCACGGATCCGGCGCAGCTGCGCACGCTGACCCACGACAAGGCGCTGGAGGAGCTGTTGCGCGACCGCGGCGCGATGGTCAGCGCCGAGGTGGATTCGCTGGGCGCGCTGCATCACCTGCAGGCCGCGCTTCCCGCTTCGGAGCCTGAAGCGAAATCCGTCGAGCAGGTGCCGGGGCGGGTGCAGTGGCGCCTGCTGCGCGTCGACGCTCGCGCCGGTGGCGGTTTCGACACCCAGGTGCAGACGCAGGCCGCGCAGGCGCAGACCCGGGTGGCCAGCGGAGTGGTGCAGTCGTCGCTGTTCTCCGCCGCCGATTCCGCGGGGGTCCCCGACACCGTGGCGTCGCAGCTGGTGAGCCTGTTCGGCGGTGAAGTCGACTTCCGGCGCGACCTGCGCCCGGGAGACCATTTCACCGTGGCGTGGCGCGTGTACACGGCGGGCGACCACGTGCTGCGCGTGGGGCGCATCCTGGCTGCGCAGATGACGGTCGACGGGAAGCGCCACAGCGCGGTCTGGTTCGATCCCCCCGCTGATCACAAGGCCGCCGCCTACTATGCGCCGGACGGCAGCAGCCTGGCGCGCGCATTCCTGCTGTCGCCGTTGCCCTACGACCGCCTGACCTCCGGATACGGCTGGCGAATCAGCCCGATCTTCCACAAGCCCGAATTCCACAAGGGCATCGACCTGGCCATTCCGGTGGGCACCCCCGTGCGCACGATCGCCGATGGGCGCGTGGTCTACGCCGGCTGGGGCACCGGCTACGGCAAGTACGTCAAGGTCGAGCACCCCGGAGGCTTCGCCACCATCTACTCGCACCTGAGCCGATTCGAGGTGCATGTTGGCGAGCAGGTCAAGCAGGGCGAGGTGGTCGCGCTGTCGGGCAATACCGGCTGGTCGACCGGCCCGCACCTGTATTTCCAGTTCTTCGTGCACGGCACGCCGGTCAATCCGCTGAACATCGCGCGCTACACGCCCAAGGGTACGCACCTGCCCGAGGGGCTGCGCTCCGAGTTTCTCGCCAGCACGGCGCCGCGCACGCGCCTGCTGGCCCTGCTGCCGGCAGCGGATGCCCCGGTGGTGGCCAGCGCGTCCTCGCGCTGAGCGCGGCGCGCGTGCAGCGCGTGCAGTGCCTGGCAGGATGCGGCGCCGATGAGCCAGCGCAGGCTGTTCGCCGGACTCATGTCCGGAACCTCGCTCGACGGGGTGGACGCCGTTCTGCTCGAGCTGGCGCAGTCCGGCCCGCGTGTGCTGGGCCATGTGCAATTGCCGATGCCCGACGAGCTGCGCGTGCAGTTCCTGGCGCTGAACCAGCCGGGCGCTGACGAACTCCACCGAGCGCAGCTGGCCGGAATCGAGCTCACCCATCTGTATGCGCGTGCCATGCGCGAACTGCTGCGCATCACCGCCGTGCCGGCCTCGCAGGTGGCCGCGGTGGGAGCGCATGGCCAGACCGTGCGGCACCGGCCCGAGTTGGGCTACACGGTGCAGCTGGGATGTCCCGCGTTGCTGGCCGAGCAATGCGCGATCACCGTGGTGGCGGATTTCCGCGCTCGCGATGTCGCCGCCGGCGGACAGGGTGCGCCGCTGGTGCCGGCCTTCCATCGAGCGGTGTTCGGGCGCGACGGCCATGACCTGGCCGTGCTCAACCTGGGCGGGATCGCCAACCTGAGCCTGCTGTTCGCCGACGGGCGCGTGCTGGGCTTCGATTGCGGCCCGGCCAACGCGCTGCTGGACCTGTGGGCGCAGCGGCATCTGGGCTGCGCCTTCGACGCCGATGGCGCCTGGGCCGCCCGCGGACGGGTGGTTCCGCAGTTGCTGCAGTCGCTGCTCGACGATGTGTATTTCGCTGCGCCCGCGCCCAAGAGCACCGGGCGGGACCATTTCGACGAGCACTGGCTGGATCTGCGTCTGCAGGCCTCGGGCCCGCTCGAGCCCGTCGACGTGCAGGCCACGTTGTCGCAGATGGTGGCGGACACGGTCGCCGCCGACCTGCGGCGAAGCATGCCGGGGTCAGGCGAGGTGCTGGTCTGCGGAGGTGGCGCGTCGAACCAGGATCTCGTTCGCCGACTGCGCGGCGCGCTGGGCGGGCGCGCGGTGCTGGACACCGCGGCGAGGGGACTGCAGCCCCAGCAGGTGGAGGCCGCCGCCTTCGCGTGGCTGGCGGCGCGAACCCTGGATGGCGAGGTCGGCAATCTGCCGGCCGTCACCGGGGCGCGCGGGCCCCGGGTACTGGGTGCGATCTACCCCGCCTGACTCGGTTCGACCGCACCGTCGCTGACGCGCTTCAGGTCGAGAACGACGATCCGCAGCCGCAGGTGGTCGTGGCGTTCGGATTCTTGATCACGAACTGCGCGCCGTCCAGGCCTTCCTTGTAGTCGATTTCGGCGCCGACCAGGTACTGCAGGCTCATCGCGTCGATCAGCAGCGTGACGCCGCTCTTGACCATCTGCGTGTCGTCGTCGTTGACGGCCTCGTCGAAGGTGAATCCGTACTGGAATCCCGAGCAGCCGCCGCCCTGCACGAACACGCGCAGCTTCAGGGCCGGGTTGCCTTCCTCGTCGATCAGCTCCTTGACCTTCGCCGCCGCGCTGTCGGTGAACAGCAAGGGTTCGGCCGAAGCGGTCGACGCATCGTCGTGCAACACTGCGCTCATGGGTTTCTCCTGGTGAAGCCCCTATTTTAGGCCGTGTCGCGCGCGCCTGCCGGGCATACATCCATGCCCGCAAAGTGGGTTTTGGCGCCCGCGCCGGGTCAGGGCAGGGTCAGGGCAGCAGCGCGATGCCTTGCAGTCCGCAAGTCTCGGGGAGGCCGAACATCAGGTTCATGTTCTGCACCGCCTGCCCCGACGCGCCCTTGGTCAGGTTGTCCTGCACCACCAGCACCATCACCGTGTCGGGCTGCGGGCGATGCACGGCCACGCGCAGCGAATTGGCGCCGCGCACGCTGCGCGTCTCCGGGGCGCTGCCCGTCGGCAGCACGTCGACGAAGGGCTCGTCGGCGTAGAACTGCTGGTACAGCGCCTGCAGGTCGGTGGCCTGGCCGGCGTCGTTCAGTCGCGCGAACAGGGTGCTGTGCATGCCTCGGATCATCGGCACCAGATGGGGCTGGAACAGGCAGCGCAGCGAGGGGTCCGCGTGATCCAGGCCGGCGACCCGCCGCAGTTCCTGCTCGATCTCGGGACCATGGCGGTGGCCCTTGACGCCGTAGGCCTTGAAATTGTCCGCTGCCTCGGAGAACAGGTAGCCGATCTCGGCCTTGCGACCTGCGCCTGACACGCCGGACGCGCAGGACGCGATGAGATGCGCGGGATCGACCAGGCCATGGCGCAGCAGCGGGGCGAAGCCGATCTGCACCGTGGTCGGGTAGCAGCCGGGGTTGGCCACCACGCGGGCTTCGCGGATCGCCGCGCGCTGCAGCTCGGGCAGGCCGTACACGGCCTCGGCGAGGATGTCCGGGCAGGCGTGGGGCATTCCGTACCAGCGTTCGAACAGTTCCGCGTCACGCAGCCGGAAGTCGGCCGCCAGGTCGATGATTCGCACGCCGGCGTCGAGCAGTTCGCGCGCCTGCTGCATGGCCACGCCATGCGGCGTGGCGAAGAACACCACGTCGCACTCGCGCAGCGGAGCCTGTTCGGGGGACGTGAAGCGCAGTTCGGTGTGTCCGCGCAGGCTGGCGTAGAGCTCGCTGACCGGCAGGCCGGCTTCCTTGCGCGAAGTGATCGCGCTCAGTCGCACCTCGGGGTGCGCCAGCAGCAGGCGCAGCAACTCGACGCCGGTGTACCCGGTGCCGCCGACGATTCCAGCCTTCAAAGCGGCCATGACCCATTGCCCTCGCGGAACGCGCGGCCGCCGCTGCGGCGGCGTCGGCGCGAAAAAACCACTATCGTAGCTTCAGTGTCGCGCCTCGTCCCCGCGCGCGTCGTTGAGCGCCAGGAACAGTTCGCTCAGCCGGGCCACCGTGGCGTGGGACGCGTGCGCGAAGTCGCCGTCGCGCAGCGCCTGCAGCGCCGCTTCGCGCTGGCCGCAGTCCGCCATGCGCACGATCTCGCCGGCTGCCCTGTGCAGTGCGGCGTGGTGCTCGCGCAGGCGCAGCACCAGTTGCGCATGGGCCGGCGTGGCGACCGGGGCGTCGCGCAACCAGCGTCCGAGCTCGCACTGGTCGTCGCGAGCGATCTCGCGCCATGACTGGCGCGCCCGCGCCTCGCCACGCACGTAGGCGCCCAGGCGCAGCTTCCAGCGGCGCTGGAAGTCGATCGCACGGTAGAAGTCCAGGCCGGCCACTTCGGCGCCCGGGTGCATCCCGAAGCGCGTGTGCGGCCCCGGTTCGTGCAGGCCGCCATCGTCCGGCGACGAGGCTTCGCGCGCTTCCGACGCGAAACGCCGACGCCGCCGCAGCCACGCGAACATTCCCATGCACCCCCCTCGCTGTTGCGATCCTGAATATTGTGCATGGTCAATATTAGGCCCGCGACGCCGGCTCGCAAACCTTCGGCGGACGCAAAAAAGCCCACTCCTCGCGGAGTGGGCTCGCGGCGCGGCCTGGACGGGCCGGACTCAGCGCTTGGAGAACTGCTTGCGACGGCGCGCGCCGTGCAGGCCGACCTTCTTGCGCTCGACCTCGCGCGCGTCACGCGTGACGTAGCCTGCGCTGGACAGCGAGGGCTTGAGCGTGGCGTCGAAATCGATCAGCGCGCGGGTGATGCCCAGGCGAACCGCACCGGCCTGGCCGGTTTCGCCGCCGCCGCGCACGTTGACCTGGATGTCGAACAGGGCTTCGCTTTCGGTCAGCACCAGGGGCTGCTTGACCACCATGATGGAGGTCTGGCGCCCGAAGTACTCCTGCAGCGCACGGCCGTTGACCGTGATGTTGCCGCTGCCCTTCTTGATGAACACACGGGCCACCGAACTCTTGCGGCGGCCGGTGCCGTAATTCCAATTGCCGATCATCGCCGTTCCTTTTACAGGTCCAGGGCCTTGGGTTGCTGCGCGGAATGCGGATGCTCGGCGCCAGCGTAGACCTTGAGTTTCTTGATCATCGCGTAGCCCAGCGGGCCCTTGGGCAGCATGCCCTTGACGGCCAGCTGCAGCGCGCGTCCGGGATGACGGGCCTGCATGTCCTTGAAGCGCGTGGCGTAGATGCCGCCCGGGTAGCCCGAGTGACGGTAGTACACCTTGTCGTGGGCCTTGTTGCCGGTGACGCGCAGCTTGGACGAGTTGACGACGATGATGAAGTCGCCGGTATCGACGTGAGGCGTGTAGATGGGTTTGTGTTTTCCGCGCAGGCGACGTGCCACTTCGCTGGCGACACGGCCGAGGACCTTGTCCGTGGCGTCGATCACAAACCATTCATGCTTCACTTCGGCCGGTTTGGCGCTGAAGGTTTTCATGGTGGTTGAACCGCTCTTGAGGAGTGTTGGGGCCGTTTTTCCCGCTCTGCAGGCTGTTCGCCGGCGGGCTCTGCCCGGGTTTCGCTTCGTTGCCGGTTCCGGAGGGCAGGTGACCGGACCGTGCCGCGCGCCCCCGGCGCACCCAGCCCCGGGGGGTGGATTGCCGAAGTCCTCGCGGCGGGCAAAGCGAACTTTCTCCGGTGGCCAAAAAACCGGAATTTTCCATTCTACGCCAAAAGCTGCGGCGGCCCAAGAACGCGCGCACGGCGCCGCGTTCGCGGGGTGTTGCCAATCGACGCGGGGCCCTTATATTAGCGATGTTGCAGCGCACCATCGACCATGTTCACTCCGCTCCCGCCACGCCTGGCCTCGCCTTCGCCCCCCGGGCCGCCGGTCGGCGGCGCCGGCGGCCTGGTGCCCATACGCGTCCTCACCGAGCAGTCGCGCCCCGCGCTGCTCCGGCACCTGCTGGCGCTTGCGAGCGAGGACCGCCATCTGCGCTTCGGCCATGCTGCCAGCGACCGGCAGATCGCCCGCTACGTGCGCGGCATCGACTTCGGGCGCGATGAGGTGTTCGGGGTGTTCGACCGCGACCTCGAGCTCATCGCCGTGGCTCACCTGGCGCTTTCCGCCGACGCACCCGGCGAGGCCGAGTTGGGCGTGTCGGTGCTGCCCAGGGGCCGAGGCAGGGGAATCGGCACGCGGCTGTTCGAGCGCGCCGCGACCTTCGCCCGCAATCGCGGCCTGCACACGCTGCGCCTGCAGTGCCTCAGTCGCAACGAGGCGATGATGAGAATCGCCCGGCGCGCCGGAATGCTGGTGTGTGCCGGAGACGGGGAGGCCGAGGCCACGCTGCAGGTCCCGCCGCGCAGCCTGCTGAGTCATTTCGACGCGTGGCTGCGTGACATGATCGGCGAGCTGGATTTCGCGCTCAAGCGCAGGCTGCGCCGCCCGCTGGCCGCGCGCCCGGGCCCATGGGGGCCAGGCTCCTAGGCCCAGCGCTTCATGATCGCAATCAGGCGCGCGAACACCGCGCCGTAAGGCGGGCGCACCAGTGCCGTGCCGGCCAGCCGGCGCTGGCGCAGCACGGGCTTGAGCTTGCTGAAGGTGTCGAATCCCCATCGGCCGTGGTAATGCCCCATGCCCGACGGCCCGACGCCGCCGAAGGGAAGTTCGTCCTGCGCGACGTGCATCAGCGTGTCGTTGAGCGTGACTCCGCCGGAGTGGGTGTTGCGCAGCACGTGCTCGATGCGCCGCGCGTCGTCGTCGAACCAGTACAGGGCCAGCGGCCGCGGCTGCTCGTTGATGCGCTGGAGCACTTGTTCCGGCTGGTCGTAGCCCAGCACCGGCAGCAGCGGGCCGAAGATCTCCTCGCGCATCGCTCGCAAGGACTGCGCAGGGTCCATCAGCAGCACCGGGGCCATGCGGTGACGCTCGGGCTGGGACTGCTCGCCCGCGAACAGCGGCAGCACCTCGGCGCCGGCGTCGCGCGCCTGCTCGAGCATGCCCTGCAGGCGCATGTACTGGCGAGTGTCGATGATGCTGCAATAGTCGGCGCTGCCCAGGCCGGCGGGATACAGCTCGCGCGCCGCGCGAGCGCACGCCTCGGCGAATTCACGCTGGCGCTGCCGCGGCACGTACACGTGGTCGGGCGCCACGCAGGTCTGGCCGGCGTTGACCAGCTTGCCGTAGACGATGCGCCTTGCCGCCAGCTCGAGGTCGAATCCGGGGGCGACGACCGCGGGCGACTTGCCGCCCAGCTCGAGGGTGACCGGCACCAGGTTCGCGGCCGCGGCGGCCATGACCCGGTGCCCCACCGCGGTCGAGCCGGTGAACAGCAGGTGGTCCAGCGCAAGCGCCGAGAAGGCCGCCGCCTGCTCTGCGCCGCCGGTGAACACGACGAGCTCGTCGGCGGAGAATCGCTCGTGCACGAGCTGCGCGAACAGGCGACCGAAGGCGGGCGTGTATTCCGAAACCTTGAGCATCGCGCGGTTGCCGGCCGCCAGCGCCGAAGCCAGCGGGCCGACCGCCAGGTACAGCGGGTAGTTCCAGGGCGAGATGATGCCGACCACGCCCAGAGGCTGCGGCAGCACCCGCGCGCTGGCGGGGCGGAACCAGATGCCGGGGCTGGCGCGGCGCGCGCGCATCCAGCGCTGGCCGTGGCGCAGCGCATGGCGCAGCGCGGCCAGCGACGGGACCAGGTCGAGCACCTCGGTCTCGGCCCGGGCGCGCTGTCCGAAGTCGTCGGCGATGGCCGCGCACAGCGCCTGCTCGTGCTCGCGCAGCAGCGAGAGCAGGCGCTGCAGACGGTCGCGGCGCACCGGCCATGCGGGGTAGGGGTCGTCCCGGAACGCGGCGCGCTGGTGCGCATACGCGGCATGCAGGTCCGACGAAAAGGGCAGGGGGCGGTCCATGCGGCACCACGCCTGTGGTTGGTTGACGCGATGGTCTTATGCTAGGCGATAAAAGCCCGGCTGGCGCGCAAGGCCCGGCGCGCGTGGGCAATTCCGCTGCGCGGAAATCGGCCCCGCGGCGCGGCAGATGCGCCGCGCGCTCGTATGCTCCACGGTCCATGACGATGCAGCCTTCGCTTCCCCCTTCCGTCCAGGTGCTGGTCCATGACTGGCTGAGTGCCAACTGCGTGGTCACGCTCGACGATGACCACGAAGCCAGCGTGGTGGACAGCGGCCATCTGGTGCGCGCCGAGGCCACGGTGGACGGCGTGCGCGGCGCACTGGCCGGCCGGCGCCTGAGCCGCGTGGTCAACACCCATCTGCATTCGGACCACTGCGGCGGAAACGCGGCCTTGCAGCGAGCCTTCGGCGCCGACCGCCCCTGCGCGATCCTGGTGCCGGCAGGGGAGTTGCAGGCGGTGAACGACTGGGACGAATCGGGCCTGAGCTTCGTGCAGACGGGGCAGCACACCGAGGCCTTTCGCGCCAGCTCCAGCTATGCGGCCGGAGACGAATTGCGCCTGGGCGGACTGACGTGGCAGGCCCATGCGGCGCCGGGGCACGACGACCATGCGCTGATGCTGTTCCAGCCCGACGCGAGGATCCTGATCAGCGGGGACGCGCTGTGGGAGTACGGCTTCGGCGTGCTGTTTCCCGAACTGCTCGGCGGCGACGGTTTCGGCGCGCAGCGCCGCACGCTGCGCTGTATCGAGCGACTCGACCCGCTGTGGGTGATTCCCGGGCATGGGCCGGTGTTCGGCGACGTGGCCAGCGTGCTGCAGCGCGCGCATGCGCGACTGGACATGTTCGAGGCGGACACCGCGCGTCACGCGACGCACGCGCTGCGCGTGCTGCTGAAATTCCACCTGCTCGAGCAGGGGCGCGCGGTGCCGCGCCAGCAGCTGTGGCGCTGGTTCGAGACCACCTCTCTGGTGCGCGACACGCTCGCCCGCCACTGGCCGCGGCAGTCGCCGCGGGAGGCCTTCGAGCAGACCCTGGACGCCTTGCTGCGGGCAGGTGCCGCAGTCGAGCACGAGCATGGTGTCAGCGACCCCGACACGTCCGGCGGCGCCTCGGGCTGAAGTGGCCATGAGCGTTGCGCAGCGCACCGGGCAGGGCCGATGACGGCGCCCCGCGCAGGCAAGCCCGCGGCGTCGCGCGCAGGCACGCCGGCGGCGCAGCGTGGGCAGGCGACGGCGCCCGGCGAACGCCTGGGCCTGCGCAGCGACTGGGACTACGCGCTGCACCTGCCGCTGCATTACGTCGACGAGACGCGCATCACGCCGATCACCGCGTTGCGCGAGGCGCAAGTGGCCGTGGTGCAGGCGCGCGTGGTGCAGGCCGAACTGATGCCGGCGCGCCGGCGCGTGCTGCGCGTGCTGGTCGAGGATTCCGGCGGGCGCCTGGAGTTGCGTTTTTTCCATTTCTACCCCAGCTGGACCCGCCAGTTCGCGCCGCAGCGCGAGTTGAGAATTCGCGGCGAGGCGCGGCGCGGGCTGTTCGGCTTCGAGATGGTGCATCCGGTGTGCCACGCGGCCGGCGCGCATGCCGATCTGCCCGACAGCCTGACGCCGATCTACCCGGCCGGCGCCGGCATCAGCCAGTCCTGGCTGCGCAAGGCCGTGGCGGCTGCGCTGGCGCGCCTGGACATGCGCGAATGGCTGCCGGCGGCGCTGCTGGCGCGGCTGGACCTGCCGCCGATCGGGCAGGCGCTGCGCCTGCTGCACGCGCCGCCGCCGCAGGTCTCGATCGAGCAGCTCGAGGATCGCCGGCATCCGGCATGGCGGCGGGTCAAGTTCGACGAGCTGCTGGCCCAGCAGCTGGCCCAGCAGCTGGCGCGGGCGCGACGCGCCGAACAGCGGGCGTGGCCGCTGGCGCGGCAGCCCGACGGGCTGGTGGGGCGCCTGCTGCGCGCGCTGCCCTTCGAGCTCACCGCCGACCAGGCCGCCTGCGTTGCCGAGATCGCGAGCGATCTCGAGCGCGAGCAGCCGATGCATCGCCTGCTGCAGGGCGACGTCGGCAGCGGCAAGACCGTGGTCGCCGCGCTGGCCGCAGCGCAGGCCATCGACAACGGCCTGCAGTGCGCGTTGATGGCGCCCACCGACATCCTGGCCGCGCAGCACCTGAGACGCCTCGCCGAGTGGCTGCAGCCGCTCGGCGTGGGCGTGGCCTGGCTGCGCGGAAGCCAGACCCGGCGCGAGCGCGAGGCCGAGCTGGCGCGTGCCGCCAGTGGCGAGGCCGCGCTGGTGGTGGGCACGCATGCCGTGATCCAGGACAAGGTGCGATTCGCCCGCCTGGGCCTGGCGGTGGTCGACGAGCAGCACCGCTTCGGTGTCGCCCAGCGCCTGAGCCTGCGCGCCAAGGGCGCCGGAGAGCAGCGCCAGCCGCACCTGCTGATGATGACGGCCACGCCGATTCCCCGCACGCTGGCCATGGCGGTGTTCGGCGACCTGGATATCTCCACCATCGCGCATTCGCCGCCGGGGCGCCAGCCGGTGCGCACCAGGGTGTTCTCCGGACAGCGCCGCGACGCGGTGATGCAGCGGGTGCGCGAACTCGTGCTGGCCGGGCGCCAGGCCTACTGGGTCTGCCCGCTGATCGAGGCGCCGGCCGAGCCGAACGACGGGCCCGGCGGGCACGCGGAGCTGCGCGACGCGCTGGCCACGCATGCCGAGCTGCAGGCGCTGATGGGCGAGCAGGCCGGCTGCGTGGGGCTGCTGCACGGGCGCATGCCCGCGGGCCGCAAGGCCGAGGTGATGGGCGACTTCGCCGCCGGAAAGCTTCGGCTGCTGGTGGCCACGACGGTCATCGAGGTCGGGGTGGACGTGCCCAGCGCCAGCCTGATGGTCATCGAGCATGCCGAGCGCTTCGGCTTGTCGCAGTTGCACCAGTTGCGCGGGCGTGTCGGGCGCGGCAGCGAGGCGGCCCAGTGCCTGCTGCTGTTCTCGGAGCCGCTGTCGGCGACCGCGCGCGCGCGCCTGCAGGCCATGCACCAGACCAGCGACGGATTCGTGCTCGCGCAAAAGGACCTGGAGCTGCGCGGCCCCGGCGAGCTGCTGGGCCAGCGCCAGTCCGGACTGCAGGGGCTGCGCCACGCCGACCTGCGCGACGACCAGGACCTGCTGGAGCTGGCGCGCGAGGCAGCCGCCGAGTTGCTGCGCGAGCACCCCCAGGCGGCGCGCGAACATCTGCAGCGCTGGCTCGGCGGCGGCATGGACTGGCTCGCCGCCTGAGCGGTGGCCGGGTCAATAGCCTAGGGTCATTCGCTTCCCTCTGTGCTTTAATACAAGCTATGACCCTGACCGAGTTGCGCTATATCGTCGCCGTTGCCCGGGAGCGACATTTCGGCCGGGCCGCGGAGGCCTGTTTCGTGAGCCAGCCGACCTTGTCGGTGGCGATCAAGAAGCTCGAGGAAGAGCTCGACGTGAAGATCTTCGAGCGCGGTGGCAGCGAGGTCAGCATCACGCCGATCGGCGCCGAGATCATCGAGCAGGCGCAGCGCGTGCTGGAACAGTCGTCTGCGATTCGCGAAATCGCCAAGCGTGGCAAGGATCCGCTCGCCGGGCCGCTGCGCGTGGGCGTGATCTACACCGTCGCGCCCTACCTGCTGCCCCCGCTGGTGCGTCGGGTCATCGACCTGACTCCGCAGATGCCGCTGATGCTGCAGGAGCAGCTCACCGTGCGCCTGCTGGAAATGCTGCGCAATGGCGAACTCGACGTCGCGGTGCTCGCCGAGCCCTTTCCCGACCACGGACTTGCGATCGCACCGCTGTACGACGAGCCCTTCCTGGTCGCCGTGCCGCGCGGGCACCGCCTGGCGCACGCGCGTTCGGTGCGCAGCGAGGAGATCCGCGACGAGACCATGCTGCTGCTGGGCACCGGGCACTGCTTTCGCGACCACGTGCTCGAGGTCTGTCCCGAGTTCGCTCGGTTCTCGCCTGGTTCGGACGGAATCCGCAAGAGCTTCGAGGGCTCGTCGCTGGAGACCATCAAGCACATGGTCGCATCGGGCATGGGCATCACCATCCTGCCCAGGATGTCGGCCCAGGCGGACGCCGACGCGTCGAATGCTGGCGGGCAAATCCGCTACGTGCCGTTTCGCGACCCGGTGCCCACGCGGCGCGTGGTGCTGGCATGGCGCAAGACCTTCACGCGCACGGTGGCCATCGATGCGCTGCGCAGGGCGGTGCTCGAATGCGAGTTGCCTGGAGTGATCAAGCTCGACGAATCGATGCCTGCCGGCGCCGCAGAGCCCTCCGCGGCGGCCGCCCCCCGCGAGCCGGCGCAGCCCGCCGCCTGATCCGCGCAGCGCGTCGTGCGCGGCAACACGGCAGTGTTGCGGGAGGCATTGCGGCGGCCCGGGAGGGCCGCCGTGCGCTCACTCCACCTGCAGTGCGTGGGTGTTCTTCACTTCCTCCATCACCACGTAGGTGCGGGTTTCGCGCACCCCGGGCAGGGCCAGCAGGACCTTGTTGAGGAACTCGCGATAGGCGTCCATGTCGCTCACGCGGGTCTTGAGCAGGTAGTCGAAGTCGCCGGCCACCATATAGCACTCGAGGATCTCGGGGCGCTCACGGGCCGCTCCCTTGAAGCGCTCGAACACGTCGGGGCTGCCGCGGTCGAGCAGGACCTCGATGCACACGAGCAGCGACGCCCCCAGCTTCTGCGGGTTCAGGCGTGCCTCGTAGCCGAGGATGAATTGTTCACGCACCAGGCGCCTGACGCGTTCGAGCACCGCCGTGGGCGAAAGGTGCACCGCTTGTGCCAGCGCCAGGTTGGACATGCGGCCATCACCCTGCAGCAGGGCGAGAATGCGCCGATCAACGCGATCGAGGGCGCTGGCGGCATCTTTCATGGTTTGCAGTCTCCGGAAATGAGGTGGAACGACGTGGAACACTTCACCTGGCGGCGTACCTTCGCAAGTGGCCGCGCGGAGCGGGCGCGGTCTGGTACGTCGCCTGGCACGAGGCCGGAACGGGCCGGCAGCTTCGACAGCAAGGTTTCATTGTCGCCGATCGGCGGGAAAACAGACACATCAGGCGCCGAGTAGGCGTCGGGATCGTGGGCTCATGTCCGATCGCGGCATGTGCCGCGGAACCCTTGCGCGACGCGGGCACCGCGCCGCCCGGCCCCTGCACCGCGGGCTTGTCCGCGGTGGGCGTGGCACCAAGTGGAATGAATCGTTCATGAAATCGTCATCGATTATCACTCCTGTGGGCATTCCTGCCGCTGTCTGGGAGTATTCTTCTTTCGGAATATGTGCAGGCTGAGGCGATAATGCGACGCATGCACGAAATCACCATCGCCTTCATCGGGGGCGGCAACATGGCGGGCGCCATCGTCGGCGGTCTTCGCCGCGGCGGCGTCGACCCCGCGCGCCTGCGCGTGGTCGAGCCGCTGGCCGCGCAGCGCGAGCAACTGCGGGAACGCTTCGGCGTGCAGGCGCAGGCCGAGCCGGGGCCGCAGCTCGAATCGGTCGACGTCGTCGTCTGGGCGGTCAAGCCGCAGCAGTTCGCGCAGGCGGCGCGGGCTCTGCGCGAGCGCGCGCCGGCGAGCGCTGGCGCGTTGCACCTGAGCATCATGGCCGGCGTGCGCTGCGCGGCGGTGGCTCGGCTGGCCGCGGCGCAGCGCGTGGTGCGCGCGATGCCGAACACGCCCGCGCTGATCGGGCGTGGCGTCTCGGGCCTGTATGCCAATGCGCAATGTGGCGTTGCCGAGCGCGAGGTGGCCGAGCAGGTTCTGCGTGCCACCGGGGAACTCGTATGGGTCGACAGCGAACCGGCGCTCGACGCGGTCACCGCGGTGTCGGGCTCGGGGCCGGCGTACATGTTTCTCGTGCTGGAGTCGCTGATCGCCGCCGGCGTGCGCCTGGGCTTGTCCGAGGACGTCGCGCGGCGCCTGGCGCTGGGCACCATGTCGGGCGCCGCCGCGCTGGCCGCGGACTCGCCGTCCACGCCTGCGCAGTTGCGCGAGCAGGTCACGAGCAAGGGAGGAACCACCGCTGCCGCGCTGGACGTGCTGCGCCAGCGCGATCTGGCCGGCGCCTTCGACGCCGCGCTGCAGGCCGCGGCGCGCCGCGCCGCGGAACTGGCCGACGCGCTGGAGCGCGACTCCGGGGGCTGAGCCTGGGCACGCCCAGGATGCGAACCATGGGTTCGCCGTGGCAACGCCCTCGCGGCTGCTGCTACGATGTCAGGCTTCCCGGAGAGATGGATGAGCGGTTTAAGTCGCACGCCTGGAAAGCGTGTAAGGGTGAATAGCCCTTCGGGGGTTCGAATCCCCCTCTCTCCGCCAGGTTTGTCGCCCGGGCCGTCGCCCGGGCTTTTTGTTGGGCATTGCGCGTGGCGCGCGGTCGCGTGCCGGCGCGGGGAATCGCGCGGGGAATCGGCTCATGCATTGGCTCGCACTCGCCGTCTGCTTCAGTGTTGCGGTGTCGTTGTGGCTCAGGCAGGCGGCGGCATGGCGCCTGGATCTCGGCCAGATCGTGCTGTGGAACTACGCGGCGGCAGGGATTTCCTGCCTGCTGCTGCTGCACCCGCGCCTCGACGCGCGCGCCCTGGGTTCGCTGCCGTGGGGCATCGTGCTGGCACTCGGGGTCGTGCTGCCGGGGCTGTTCCTGATCATGGGGCGCGCGGTGCAGACCGCGGGCATCGTGCGCGCCGATACCGCGCAGCGACTTTCGCTGCTGCTTTCGCTGCTGGCCGCGTTCACCTGGTTCGGCCAGCGGGTCGACGCCTGGCAGCTGGTGGGGCTCGCGCTCGGCCTGCCGGCGATGCTGGCCCTGCTCGCGCGCCCGGCGCGTACGCCGGCGCGCGCCGCGCCGGGCCTGGGCTCGGCGCTGTGGCTGTGCGCCGTCTGGGTGGGCTACGCGTTGGTCGACGTGCTGCTCAAGCTGGTGGCGCTGCGTGGCGGGGATTTCGGCACCACGCTGCAGACGTCCTTCGTGCTGGCCTTCGCCTGCATGGCTGTGGCGCAAGCCTGGCGCATGGCACGCGGCGCGCGCGCCGATGCGCGCAGCCTCGGGGCCGGGGTGGTGCTCGGCCTGCTCAATTTCGCGAACATCGATTGCTACATCCGCGCCCACATCGAGCTGCACGCCAACCCGGCGGTCGTGTTCGCCGGCATGAACCTCGGCGTGGTGGCGCTCAGCGCGCTGCTGGGCATGCTGTGGCTGCGTGAGCCGACGAGCAGGATCAACCGCGCTGGCCTGCTGCTCGCGGGGCTGGCCATCGCCGCGCTGGCGCGCGTGGCCTGATCAGCCCTCGGCGGGGGCCCCGGCGCTGGCCACCTGCCGACCGACGTAGGTCACCGGGCCGGTGGGTTGCCCGGTCGGCGAGCCACCCTGCGGCTCGACGCTGATGGCGAAGCCCCTGGCCCGCAGCGCGGCGGCCAGCAGCGTGGGCGGCATGGGCATGCGGAAGGTGCCGTGCAGTTGCACCACTCCGGCGGCGATCGGCTTGCCTTGCGCGGGCAGTACCCACAGCTCGAAGGACTTGCCCTGCGGCGCCGCTTGCTCGCCGATGGCCGTCAGCGAGGCCTGCGCGCCGCGTACATGCAGCAGCGCGGCGTGTCCGGCCGGCCCGGCCAGCACCGCGACGAGCTGGGCGGGCTGGCCCGCCGGCGGCAGCGCCGGGCGCTGCAGCAGCAGCGCGAGCACCAGCGCGCCGGCGGCAGCGGCCAGGCCGCCCATGCCCAGCGCCAGCGCACGCCAGGCGCGCAGGCCCCAGGCGTGCGCGCCGCGCACTGCGGCGGAATCCGCGGCCACGGGCTCCAGGCGCTGTTGCACGGCCTGCCACACGCGCTGCGGCGTGTGCTCGGGAAGCAGCCCCTGTTCCAGGCGCTCGCGCCAGCGCTGCAGGCTTTGCGCGGCCACGGGCTGCGTGCGCAGCAGGGTCTCGAAACGCCGCCGGGCGCCCGGCGCCATGCCGCCCGTGAGGTAATCCGCGGCGAGCCGGTCCAGCAACTCGGGGTTGCGCTCGAGTCTCATCAGGCCGCTCCCGCCAGGCAGTCCCGCAGCGCCAGCACCGAGCGCCGGATGATGGTCTTGACGGTGCCCAGGGCCATGCCGCGCCGTGCCGAAAGCTCGGCGTGGCTCAGACCCAGCACGTAGGAGTCGGTGAGCAGCTCGCGCTGCTGCGCCTTCAGCGCATCGAAGCACTGCTGCAGGCGCCCCTGCGACAGGCTCGCCTCCATGCGCTGCTCGGGGCCGGGCGCGGCATCGGCGAGGTGTTCGGCCAGCGCCAGCTCGTCGAGGCTCTCGGAGCGCTCGCGACGGCGCGAGCGCAGGCGGTCGAGGCAGGTGTTGCGGACCACGGCCGCCAGCCAGGCCTCGGCGTTGCCGACGGCCGGCCGATAGCTTCCCGCCTGGTGCCAGATCTTCACGTAGGCGTCCTGCATGGCGTCCTCGGCCAGGTCATGCTCGCGCAGCAGGCGCAGGCAGATGCCCCAGGCGCGCCGGCGCGTCGCCTCGTACAGCTCGGCGAATGCGGCGCGGTCGCCAAGGGCGGTGAAGGCCAGCAGTTTTTCCAGGTCGGGCATGCCGTCGCACGGGAGCGGGCAAGGCCGCCCGCGATGCGCGGCATGTTAGCGCGCCGGGGCGGTGGCGTTCAGGCGATGAACGCCGCCGGCACCGGGTTCTCGCCCAGCGCGTTGAGCAGGATCGCCCAGTGCATGGTCTCGTCGCCCAGGATGCTCGCGGCGGCCTTCGCCAGGTCGCGGTTGTGGAACTGCGGCACCGTGCCCAGGTAGGCGCTGGCCGCGCCCTTCTCGAGCCCAGCGGCGAAGCGCAGCACGTCGGCCTGGTTGTGCAGCTTGTCGGTGGGGAAGCCGTACTCGGCCGGCTTGCGCGCCATCACCGGGGTCCCGCCGAGCTTGCTGATCGTGGCCTCGAGGATCCCGGCGTGCGCCTTGTGCTGGCCCTGGAACTCGACGGCCACCGCCAGCACGGGCTTTTGCAGCAGTCCCGATTCGGCTCCGACCTGGTAGGCGGCGATGGCCTGGTACTCGAGCCCGAGCGCGACGTTGAGCATTTTCACGTCGTCGTCGCTCGACATCGACGCGGCGAAACTGCGAGTGGGCAGCGCCAGCGCCGACGCTGCGCTCAGCCCGGCGACGAACAGCCCGGAGCGCTTGAACCAGTCGCGGCGGTCCTGCGCGGCGGGGGTGGCGGACTTGTCGGAAGCTTGCATCATGATCTCCATCGGTGGGTTCGGGGTTGGCAGGCGGGCCGTGGGCATCGTGCCCGTTCGCGGCCTGCCTGCCAGCTCTTACGCCACCGCCGCAGATCTGGATTCAGGCCCCGGTGTCCGGCAGGTCGAATACCAGCACCTCGGCCTGTCGGGCGTCGCGCAGGCGCACCGCGTCGACATGGCGCAGCTTGAGCGCGTCGCCGGTGTGCAGTTCCACACCGTTGACCTGCAGGCTGCCGCGCACCAGATGCACGTAGGCCTGGCGCCCTGCCGGCAGCGGCAGTTCGAAGTCCTCGCCGGCCTCGAACAGCCCCGCGTACAAGCTGGCGTCCTGCTGCATGCGCAGCGCTCCGTCGCGGCCCTGGCCGTCGACGATGCGGCACAGGCGTGCGCGCCTGGACGCCGTGTCGAAGTGGCGTTGTTCGTAGTCCGGTGCGACTCCCTGCGTGTGCGGCTGGATCCAGATCTGCAGGAAGTGCACGGCTTGCGAGTCCGAGGGGTTGAACTCGCTGTGCCGCACTCCGGTGCCTGCGCTCATGCGCTGCACGTCGCCCGGGCGGATCACCGAGCCATTGCCCAGCGAGTCCTTGTGCGCGAGTTCCCCGCTGAGGATGTAGCTGATGATCTCCATGTCGCGATGGCCATGCTCGTCGAATCCCGTGCCGGGCTGCACGCGGTCCTCGTTGATCACTCGCAGCGGGCCGAACTGGATGTGGCGAGGGTCGTAGTACGACGCGAAGCTGAAGCTGTGGTGGGAGTCGAGCCACCCATGCTGGGCGTGACCACGCTCAGCGGATCGACGAATTTCCTGCGACATGTCGTGAAGGTTCCGGACGATGGTTGGAGTGCGTGCTGTACGCCATGCACGATCATGCATGGCGTACGCCGGTTCGTGACCTGAACAATAATCGAAAAAACCACCAAGAACTGGATGCGGCTTCGCAAAGGCCGCCACGGAGGTCCCTTGCCATGCATTCCGACGTCGCACTGCGCAGCCTGGCGCTGGCCGACCTCGACCCCGAGCGCCTTCGCGAGCGCGTGCTTGCCGATTTCCACGCCACCTTCGACCGTTACGAACGACTGTTCGAAGTTCTGCAGGGCGAGCAGGCCTACACCGTCAAGCCGATCTCGTTGCGCCACCCGCTGATCTTCTATCTCGGCCATACCGCGACCTTTTTCATCAACAAGCTGGTCCTCGCCGGGGTGCTCGAGCAGCGCGTCGACCCGCGACTGGAGTCGATGTTCGCGGTCGGGGTCGACGAGATGAGCTGGGACGACCTCGACGAGGCGCATTACGACTGGCCGAGCTCGGCCGAGGTGCGCGCGTACCGCGACCGCGTGCGCGCCACCGTGGACCGGGTGCTGCGCGAGTTGCCGATCTCGTCGCCGATCGGCTGGGACAGCCCCTGGTGGGTGGTGCTCATGGGCATCGAGCACGAGCGAATCCATCTCGAGACCTCGTCGGTGCTGATCCGCCAGCACCGTCTGGAGTTCGTGCGCAGCCACCCGGACTGGCAGCCCTGCCGCGACAGCGGGCCGGCGCCGCGCAACGAGCTGCTCGCGGTGGACGCGGCGAGTTTTCGCCTGGGGCGCGATCGCGAGCAAGCCGGCTACTACGGCTGGGACAATGAATTCGGGCATCGCGAGGCGCGCACGGCCGCGTTCCAGGCCGCGCGCTACCTGGTCAGCAACCAGGAGTTCCTGGAGTTCGTCGACGCCGGTGGCTATGCCGACGACGCCTGGTGGAGCGAGGAGGGCGCGGCGTGGAAGCGCTTCGCGCACGCCGCGCATCCGACCTTCTGGCTGCGCGACGGCGAGGCGTGGAAGCTGCGCCTGATGTGCGAAGTGGTCGACATGCCGTGGAACTGGCCGGTGGAGACGAATTTCCACGAGGCGCAGGCGTTCTGCAACTGGAAGTCGGCGCGCGACGGCCTGCAGGTGCGCCTGCCCAGCGAGGACGAATGGCACGCGCTGCGCCTGGCCGCCGGCATCGCCGACGGGCCGCAGGCGCTGCCCGCGACGGCCAACCTGGAGCTCGATCATTGGGCCTCTTCGTGCCCGGTGGATCGCTTCGCGCATGGCCGCTTCCACGACGTGGTGGGCAATGTGTGGCAGTGGCTGGACACGCCGACCTACCCGTTCCCGGGATTCGACGTGCACCCGGTGTATGACGACTTCACCACACCGACCTTCGACCAGCGCCACAACCTGATCAAAGGTGGCTCCTGGATTTCCTGCGGCAACCAGGCGTTGCCGATTTCGCGCTACGCGTTCCGCCGGCATTTTTTCCAGCATGCCGGTTTTCGCTACGTGGTCGGCGAAAAGCCGCCGCCACCGGAGGCTTCGATGTACGAGACCGACGCACTGGTGTCGCAGTACTGCGAGTTCCATTGGGGGGCCGAGGCCTTCGGCGTTCCGAATTTCCCGCGCGCGCTGGCGCAACTGGCGACCGACGCCATGCAGGGCCGACCGATGCGCAGGGCCCTCGACCTGGGATGCGCCACGGGGCGTGCGAGCTTCGAGCTGGCCCGACATTTCGAGCATGTCGTGGGCATCGACTTTTCCGCGCGCTTCGTCGGTGTGGGCACGCAGCTCGCCGAGCAGCAGCGCATACGCTACCAGCTGCCCGATGAGGGCGAGCTGGTGTCGTACCACGAGCACTCCCTGCAGGAATACGGGCTGCAGGACGCAGCGTCGCGGGTGGAATTCGTGCAGGGCGATGCCTGCAACCTCAAGCCCCTGTACAGCGGCTTCGACCTCGTGCTGGCGGCCAACCTGATCGACCGGCTCTACAGTCCTTCTCGCTTCCTGCGCGAGGTGCACCAGCGCATCGTGCCGGGCGGACTGCTGCTGATCGCGTCGCCCTACACCTGGCTGGCCGAGCACACGCGGCGCGAAGAGTGGATCGGCGGCTTCAAGAAGGACGGCGAGAATTTCAGCACCCTCGACGGCCTGCAGGCGATGCTGGGCGAGCATTTCGAGCGCGTCGGCGAGCCGCGCGACGTCGAGTTCGTGATCCGTGAGACGCGACGCAAGTTCCAGCACACGGTGTCGCAGGTCACGCTGTGGAGGCGCAGGGGCTGAGCAGCCAGGGGGCGGCGTATTCGTACACTGTCGCAGCTGCGCTGCTCGTCGCCCCCCGGATGAAAAACCTGCTCGAAAGCCTGTTCACGGAAAAGCACCGCCTGACGGCGCGCAGGCGCGCGCTGGGCGTGCTGCACGAACTCTGCGAGCGACACGAGCGCCTGAACCTGTTCGTCGAAGGGGCGTCGCGTGAAATGCCGTCGATCCTGCTGGAGGTCGACGAGCAAGAAGCCAGCGTGGTGTTCGATATTCCCCCTGACGTCGAGGGGGTCGTATGGGACGGCGAGTCGACGCTGCTGGCGATGGCGCGCTACGAGGGCGTGTACGTGGGATTCGCGCTGGAGGGCATCGAGCGCGCGCCGTGGAACGACTCCACCGCGTTGCGCGCCGCGCTGCCGGAGCAGGTGTACTACCTGCAGCGGCGCCAGTATTTCCGCGTTCCCGTGGGCAGCAGCGACGTCGGCGAGGTGCTGCTGGTGCGCCAGGGCGCCGGGGCCGTCAGCGGACGCTGCCACGACATCAGCGCCGGAGGCATGCGGGTGCTGGTGAGCCCGGTGGAAGGCGATTTCCCGTTGCGCGCCGGCGAACAGGTGCCGGAGCTGCGCTTCGAGCTCAGGGGCGTGGCGCTGCAGACGGCCGCGCGCATCCAGCATGTCGACGAGCCGATGACCCTGTCGAGCGGCAAGGTCCTGCTGCCGCTGGGCCTGGAGTTCCTGGGCAAGTCCTTTTCGTTCGACCAGACGGTGGTGCGCTACGTGCAGCAGCGCGACCGCGACCTGCTCAGCGGGCGGCCGTAGGCGCCGTCGCCCCGGCGCGGGACCGGGTGTGGGGAATTTGTCAACATGACGGGCATTTTTGGTCGCTTCTCGTCGCTGCCGGGGACCGGTCATGCCGAATCCGGGGCACAATCGCCCCCATGCTCCCAGACCGCTCGCTGTCCTCGCGCGGGGCGCACGGCGCGAGCCCGCTTGCCCGCTTCGCCCCACCCATGACACCCCAGCCGCTCGAGCGTCCCGCCCCGATGCCCGCCGATGCCAGCCGCCAGCATGGCTGGCTCGAGTTCGCCACGTCCACGTTGCGCGAGCTGGTGGCCGGACACGCGCCTTGCGAGCTCGCGCTGCGCCTGTGCCGCCTGGCCGAAAGCCATGCCCCCGGGCGCGTGGCCAGCATCATGTACCTGGGCGAGGACCGGCGCCTGCATGTGTTCGCAGCGCCGAGCGCGCCTGCGGCGCTGCTGGCCGAGCTCGACGGGCTGGCTCCCGGGCAGGGCAGCGGCTCCTGCGGAAATGCTGCGCTGCGCGGCGAGCCGGTGCTGGTGGACGACATCGGCTCCGACACGCGCTGGGAGGACCTGCGCGCACCGGCGCTGCGCTGGAGCCTGGCCTCGTGCCATTCCTATCCGGTGTGGCACGACGGCGAGCTCATCGGCACCTTCGCGCTGACGGCGACCGCCGCCGGCCCGGCGGCGCCCGAGGAGCTCGAACTTCTCGAATTCGCCGCCACGATGGCCGGCACCTTGCTGGGCTTCGAGCGCCTGCGCGTTCGCCGCGAGCGCGCGCAGGCCTTGCACGCGGCCATGCTCGACAACGCGCTGGTGGGCATGGCCCTGCTGAGCGGGCGCACCATCCGCGCGGCCAACGCCACGCTGGCGCAGATGCTGGGCCTTGCCCATGCGAGCGAGCTGGTCGGGGTCGACGTCGGCGGCTTGCACGCGTCGCCCGAGGATTTCGCGCGCTGGCGCCGCCAGCTCGAGCAGCCGCTGCGCGATGCCGGGCAGGCGCGCGCCGAGGCCTGCATGAAACGCGTGGACGGCGAGCTGGTGTGGTGGGAGATCGCCGGACGGCGCATCGGGCATGCCGACGGCGAGTTCGACTCCGTCTGGTCGGCGGTGGACATCACGCAGCGCCGCCAGGCCCAGGAACGCCTGCGCTGGCAGGCACGCCACGATGCGCTGACGCAGTTGCCCAACCGCTTCGGGCTGGAGCATTTCCTGCAACACGAGCTCGAGCAGGTCGCGCGCAGCGGCTCGCGCCTGGCGCTGGGCTGCCTCGACCTGGACGACTTCGCTTCGGTCAACGAACGCTGGGGCCATCTGGTCGGCGACGCGGTGCTGCGTCAGGTGGCCCAGCGCCTGGGCGCCGCGCTGGGGCCCCACGACCTGCTGGCGCGAATCGGGGGTGACGAATTCGTGCTGGTGCTCAATCGCGTCGACGACCCCGCGCGGCTGGCGCAGCGCCTGCAGCCCTTCGAGCAGGCGATGCAGGCCGCGTTCTCGATGTCGCCGTCCGGGCTGCGACTGGGCATGAGCCTGGGCCTGGCCGTCTATCCCGACGACGAGACCAGCGTCGACGGACTGCTGCGCCATGCCGATACCGCGCTGCTGAGCTGCAAGATGCACAAGTCGACCCGGCGCGAGTGGTGGCTGCGCTGGGGCGAGCCGCTGCGCAGCGAGTTCAGCGACATGGCGGCGCCGCTCGCCCCCGCTGCCTACGGCACGCCGGCCGCGCAACTGCTCGGCGAGGCACGGGCCCATGGCCTGGCGCTGGACGACGCGCTGCTGGGCGCCTACTTCACCCGTCTGCACGAGGATTCGCAGGCCGCGGCGGCGCTGGGCGCGCTGGACGCCACCAGCCTGGACGCGCTGCGCGCCAGCGAGGCCGAGCAATTGCTGGCGCTGCTGCAACCCGAGGCCGAAGCCTGCGCGCGCGCCGACGCGTCGCTGCGCGTCGGGCGCAGGCTGGCGCTGGCCGGGGTGGGGCCGGCTGCGTTGACACGGGCCTTTTTCGGGCTGCACCACGAGCTGGCCGAGCGAATCGGACAGCTCGCGATGCACAGCCTGCGGCGCCTGCACCTGCTCGACGTGCTGGCGCAACGCGTCAGCGGCGAGCTGCAGCAGCGCATCCTGGGCGCCGACGAGGTCACCCGGGCCTACCGCCAATGGGCCACGCAGGCGCTGGGCGATCTGGAGCGTTTCGCGGTGTGGGCCGACTTCGTCGGCCATGCCGGCGCGGCGCTGGAGCGCCTGCCCGGAATCGTCGGCGTGGCGCTGGCGCGTGCCGGCGACGACGGGCGCTTCGTGTTCGAGTTCCACAGCCCGGCCGTGCAGCCGCTGACCGACCTGGGCGCAAGTGTCGGCGACAACGGCTCGTTCGCGCGCTGCTGGATGCTCGGCTGCATCCAGACCAGCACGGTGTACGGCCAGGACGCGTCGCTGGCGCGCTGGCACGCCGCGGCAGCGCATGCCGGCGTGCGCAGCCACGCGGCGATCCCGGTGCTCGACGCGCAGGGGCGTCCGGTGGCGGTGGTGGGCCTGTTCGGGCGCCACCCGGGGCAGTTCGGCCCGCAGGCGGTCGGGCCGTGGCTGGCCACCGTGCTGCAGATCCTGCGCCAGGCCTGGACACGCTTCGACGCCGCCGCGCAGAGCCCGCCCGTGTCCAGCACGGCGATGGCGCGCGCGCGCCAGCTCATCGGCGCCTACCAGGTGCAGATGCTGTACCAGCCCATCATCGACCTGCGCGACGGGCGCTGCCGCAAGGTCGAGGCGCTGGCGCGGCTGCGCGACGGCGCCCGCCTGCTCACCCCCGACGAGTTCCTGCCCGCCTGCGGCAGCGTGGAGCTCGGGCAGCTGTTCCGCCAGGGCCTGGCCCAGGTGTTGCGGCGCCTGGGAGAGTGGGAGCGACTGGGGCTGCGCGTCGACGCGTCGATCAACCTGCCGCCGAGCGTGTTGCGCCAGCGCGACTTGTGTCAGGTGGTCGAGCATGCCTTGCGCAGCCATGGCATCGAGCCGCAGCGACTGACCTTCGAGCTGCTGGAGACCGAGCAGTGGATCGGCGACGCCAGCATCGATCGCACCGTGGAGTCTCTCAAGGCCCTGGGCACGCGCATGGCGATGGACGACCTGGGCGCCGGGCACTCGACCCTGCTGCGCCTGCGGCGCCTGCAATTCGACCTGGTCAAGATCGACCGCGGGCTGGTGCGCGACATGCCGTCGAACCCGCAGGCCGTGGCGGCCATCGTCGGCGGGCTGACCGAGCTCATGCACCGCCTCGGACTGGTGGTCGTGGTCGAGGGCCTGGAGACTCCCGAGCTGGTTCGCATGGCGGGCGAACTCGGGGCCGACGCCGGCCAGGGCTACGCCATCGCGCAGCCGCTGGAGCCCGAGCAGGTGCTGCGCTGGCTTCGCGCGCGCGAAGCCACGCTGGCGGCGGCGGCCGGGGGCGCGGGCCCGGCGTCGGCCATATAACCGCCGGCATCTATCGGTATCACCACACTGTTGTTGGGATCGCGGGGCCCCCTGCCTAGCATGCAGGGTGTGTCGAACCCACGGCGTCGCCGACGCCTTCAGCCCCGTTGCCATGTACCGCTACAGTGCATTCGATCGCGCCTTCGTGCATGCGCGCGCGGCCCAGTACCGAGACCAGTTGCGCCGGCACCTGGAAGGCAGCCTGGGCGAGGACGAGTTCAAGCCGCTGCGCCTGCAGAACGGCTGGTACATACAGCGCCACGCGCCGATGCTGCGCGTGGCCGTGCCGTACGGCGCGCTGGCCGTGCGCCAGTTGCGCGCGCTGGCCGACATCGCCGAGCGCTTCGACCGCGGCTACGTGCATTTCACGACCCGCCAGAACGCGCAGTTCAACTGGATCCCGCTGGAGCGCAGCGCCGACGTGATGGACGCGCTGGCCGAGGTCGACATGCACGGCATCCAGACCAGCGGAAACTGCGTTCGCAACATCAACACCGACGCGCTGGCCGGCGTGGCTCCGGACGAGATCGCCGATCCGCGCCCGTTCTGCGAGATCCTGCGCCAGTGGAGCACGCTGCACCCGGAATTCGCCTTCCTGCCGCGCAAGTTCAAGGTGTCCATCGGCGGATCGCGCGAGGACCGCGTGGCCTCCGGCTGGTACGACATCGGCATGCACCTGGTGCGCAACTCCGAAGGCGAGCTCGGGCTGCGCGTGCTGGTCGGCGGCGGCATGGGGCGCACCCCGCTCATCGGCACGGTGGTGCGCGAGTTCCTGCCGTGGCGCCACATGCTGCTCTACACCGAGGCCATCCTTCGCGTCTACAACAGCTACGGACGGCGCGACAACATCTGGAAGGCGCGCATCAAGATCCTGGTTCGCGCCGAGGGGCAGCGTTTCATCGACGCAGTGGAGCGCGAGTTCGCGGCCATCGTCGAGCGCGATCTGGGGGCCGAGGCGCAGCTCGTCACCGATGCCCAGCTGGACGCGATGGCGCGGCATTTCGAGCCGCCTCCTGCGCCGCCGGCCGATGAGCCGCAGCAGCTCGCCGACAAGGCGCGCGCGCTCGAGCAGGCGCGGCGACAGCCGGCCTTCGAGCGCTGGCTGCAGCGCAACGTGCATGCCCACCGCCTGGCCGACCATCGCGTGGTCACGCTGTCGCTCAAGCGCGCCGGCCAGGCGCCGGGCAACGCGACCACCCAGCAGATGCTGGCGGCGGCCGAGCTGGCCGAGCGTTTCAGCCGCGGCGAGCTGCGCGTCAGCCACGAGCAGAACCTGGTGCTTGCGTGGGTGCGCGAGGGCGACCTGGGCCTGCTGTGGGAGCAGGCGCGCGACGCCGGACTGGCAACCCCCAACATCGGGCTGCTGGGGGACATCATCGCCTGCCCGGGCGGGGATTTCTGCTCGCTGGCCAACGCACGCTCGCTGCCGGTGGCCGAGGACATCACCCAGCGCTTCCAGGACCTGGACGAGCTGTTCGACATCGGCGACCTCGACCTGAACATCAGCGGCTGCATCAATTCCTGCGGCCACCACCACAGCGGGGGAATCGGCATTCTCGGCGTCGACAAGGACGGTGCCGAGTGGTACCAGGTGACCGTGGGCGGCGGCGACGGCTCGGAACGCGGCGGCAGCGCCGCCCCGGGACGCATCATCGGCGCGTCCTTCGCCGCCGACGAGGTCGCCGACGTCGTGGAGGCGCTGATCGACGTGTACCGCGCCGAGCGGACCCCCGGGGAGCGTTTCATCGATACCGCGCGCCGGCTCGGCCCGGCGCCTTTCGCGAGCGCCGCCGATGCGGTGCGTCGCAGTACCGCACGAAAGGCGACAGCATGAACTTCATCCATCCGGCCAGCGACGACTGGCACGAATTCGAACCCGGCTCGGGCGCGGCGCCGCGGCAGGCGCTGGTCACGCTGGCCGCCTGGAGCGAGTTGCACGAGCAGCAACGCGATGCATTGCTGCGGGACTCCCGGGTGGGCCTGCTGCTGCCCAACGATGCCGATGTCGAAGCCTTGCAGCACGAGCTCGGCAAGTTCGCGCTGCTCGTGCTGCAATTCCCGCGCTGGACCGATGGCCGCGCGTACACCCAGGCCCGCCTGCTGCGTCTGCGCCTGCGCTTCGAAGGCCAGATCCGCGCCGTCGGCCAGGTGCTGGTGGACATGGTGCTGCCGCTCGCTCGCAGCGGCTTCGACTCCGCCGTGCTGCGCGAGGACCAGGACGTCGAGGCGGCGCGTCGCGCGTTGCAGTTCTTCCCCGGGCACTATCAGATCGACGCGCGGCGTCCGCTGGCCCGCCCCGTCGGCCTGGTTCCGTCGTATTTCGCGGCGTACGCATGATGTCCGACGATCTCTCCCGACACGCGTCGAGCTCGCTTGCGCAGTCGCCCGGGGCGGCGGCGCGCCTGCAGCCGGCCACGCAGCGCCATGCGCGCGCCAGCGACCGCCACGACGAGCTGATCGAACAGGCGCTGGAGCTGCTGCGCCGGGCCGCCGCCGAGCATGCCGGCAGCGTCGTGCTGTCGAGCAGCCTGGGGGTGGAGGACATGGTGCTGACCGACCTGATCCGGCGCCACCAGCTCGACATCCCGGTGGCGACTCTCGATACCGGGGCCCTGCACGCCGAGACCCTGGAACTTCTCGAGCGCGCGCAGCGCCATTACGGCATCGACATCGAGGTGTGGCGCCCGCAGGAGCAGGCGGTGCTGCAGTTCGTCGCGAGCAACGGTGCCGACGCGATGTATCGCAGCGTTGCGCTGCGCCACGCCTGCTGCGCCGTGCGCAAGCTCGAGCCCCTGGGGCGCATGCTCGAGGCACGCAGTGCCTGGGTCACCGGGCTGCGTCGCGAGCAGTCGGCGCAGCGAGGCTCGCTGCATGCGCGCCAGGTGGGCAGCGACGGCAGGGTCAAGTTCAGCCCGCTGATCGACTGGGCCCTGGGCGACGTGTGGCAGTACGTGGCCGATTTCGACGTGCCCTACAACCCGCTGCACGACCGCTTCTTCCCCAGCATCGGCTGCGCGCCCTGCACCCGCGCGGTGACCCTCGGCGAGGACCAGCGCGCGGGCCGCTGGTGGTGGGAGCGCGACGGCGAGAAGGAATGCGGCCTGCACGTGCAGCGCGAAACCCCGGTGCCGCAAGGCGCCTCAAACGACCCATCCCGCCAGCCCGGAGCCCCGGCATGAATGCACCCCTGCAAACCCGGCAGCTGCTGCCGGCTCTCGACCAGCGCCATCTCGACGCGCTCGAGGAAGAGGCCATCTTCATCCTGCGCGAGGTCGCCGGCGCCTTCGCGCGCCCGGCCTTGCTGTTCTCCGCGGGCAAGGACTCCTGCGTGGTGCTGCACCTGGCGCACAAGGCGTTTCGCGGCCTGCGCGACGACGGCGAATTCGACGGTCGCCTGCCGCTGCCGCTGCTGCATGTCGATACCGGGCACAACTTTCCCGAGGTGATCGAGTTCCGCGACCGCGAGGTCGCGCGTCACGGCGACGAGCTGATCGTCGCCCATCTGGAGGATTCGATCCGCCGCGGCAGCGTGCGCCTGCGCGACCCGCTGGAGTCGCGCAACGCGCACCAGAGCGTGACCTTGCTGGAGGCCGTCGAGCAGCATGGCTTCGACTGCCTGGTCGGAGGGGCGCGCCGCGACGAGGAAAAGGCGCGCGCCAAGGAGCGAATCTTCAGCCACCGCGATGCCTTCGGCCAATGGCAGCCCAAGGAGCAGCGCGCCGAGCTGTGGTCGCTGTTCAACACGCGCCTGCGTCCGGGCGAGCATTTCCGCGCCTTTCCGATCAGCAACTGGACCGAGCTCGACGTGTGGATGTACATCGCCCGCGAGAACATTCGCCTGCCGCAGCTCTACTACACCCATCGCCGCGAGGTCGTCGAGCGCGGCGGTCTGCTGGTGCCGGTGACCGGGCTGACCCCGCCGCGCAGCGGAGAGCACCCGCGCGAACTCGACGTGCGCTTTCGCACCGTCGGCGACATGAGCTGCACCTGCCCGGTGCCGAGCCGCGCCGCGAGCGCCGCCGAGGTGGTCGCCGAGACCCTCAACGTGACCCACAGTGAACGCGGCGCCACGCGCATGGACGACCGCAGCAGCCAGGCCGCGATGGAGCGGCGCAAGAAGGAAGGATATTTCTGATGCGAACCGAACCCGAGGTGCTGGCGGCGACCGCCGTGCAGCCCGAAGCCGGCGGCCTTCCCGCGCTGCGCTTCCTGACCGCCGGCAGCGTCGACGACGGCAAGAGCACGCTGATCGGGCGCCTGCTGCTGGACAGCCGCGCACTGCTCGCCGACCAGCTCGACTCGGTGGGCCACGGCAGCGACGCGTCGCTGCTGGCCCAGCTGACCGACGGGCTGGAGGCCGAGCGCGAGCAGGGCATCACCATCGACGTCGCGTATCGCTACTTCGCGACACCGCGGCGCAAGTTCATCATCGCCGACGCGCCAGGGCACGAGCAGTACACGCGCAACATGGTCACTGCCGCGGCCGGCAGCGACTGCGCGGTGGTGCTGGTGGACGTGACCAAGCTCGACCTCGCCGAGCGTCCGCTGCGCCTGCTGCCGCAGACACGGCGCCACGCGCTGCTGGCGCAGCTGTTGCGCGTGCGCTCGATCGTGTTCGCGGTCAACAAGCTCGACGCCGTGGACGATGCGCGCGGCGTGTTCGACGCGGTGCGCGAGGCGCTGGAGTCGTTCGCGCAGGGTGCCGGCATCGTGCCTGCCGGAGTGGTTCCCATCTCGGCGCTGCGCGCCGACAACGTGGTGCAGGCGTCGGCGCACTGGCCCTGGTGGAGCGGGCCGTCGCTGCTGCAGCTGCTGGAGCAGTTGCCGGCCGGCGAGCCGGCGGCCGACGGCTCGCTGCTGCTGCCGGTGCAGTACGTGGCCCGCGGGCACGACGCCGCGGGCAACCCCCGGCGCACGCTGTGGGGGCGCGTGGCTCGCGGCGGGGTGCGGGTGGGGCAGCAGCTGCGGGTGCATCCTGGCGGGCAGCTCGCCGGCGTGGCCGAGATCTGGCACGCGGGGCTGCGCGTGCAGGAGTGCGCGGCCGGACAGTCGGCCGGGGTGGTGCTGGACCAGCACCTGGATGTCTCCCGCGGCGACTGGCTCGGCGACGCCGCCCAGGCGACGCCGGCGGCGCGCGAGTTCGACGCGACGCTGGCCTGGCTCGACAGCGAGCCGGCCGTGCTCGGCCGCAAGTACTGGCTGCGCCACGGTCATGCCTGGGTGGCGGCGCGCATCGTCCAGGTGCATGCGCGCCTGGACATCCACACCCTCGACCGCGTCGAGGCCAGCGCGCTGGGCCCCAACGACATCGGGCGCGTGCGCGTGCAGGCGCAGTCGGAGCTGCCGCTGGCGCGCTACGCGGACAACCATGTCGCCGGCGGCATGATCCTGGTCGACCCGCACAGCCATCGAACCAGCGGCGCGCTGCTGGTCGACCAGGCGGTGCCTGCGTGATGGGACGCATCGCCTTCGTCGGTGCCGGCCCGGGGGCGCCCGATCTGCTCACCGTGCGCGCCGCGCGCCTGCTGGGCCAGGCCGACGTCGTGCTGTACGACGCGCTGGTCGGCGACGGCCTGCGCGAGCTGGCGCCCGGCGCGAACTGGATCGACGTGGGCAAGCGGGGCTTTCGCGCCAGCACGCCGCAGGACGTGATCTGCGCCTTGCTGGTGCGCATGGGCCGACGGCACGCGCTGGTGGTGCGCCTGAAGGGGGGCGATCCGAGCGTGTTCGGGCGTCTCGACGAGGAACTGCAGGCGGTGCGCGAGGCCGGGCTGGATTTCGAGATCGTCCCGGGAATCAGCGCGGCGCTGGCTGCGGCCGCCGATACCGCACGTCCGCTGACGCGGCGCGGCCGCGGGCGCAGCGTGGCGCTTTGCACGGCCATGGTCCGGCAAGGTCGCGGCGAGCAGGACGGCGAGCCCGGCGACGAGTCCGGCGACGGGGGTGCCGCCACGGCCGGCACCGCGCGCCGTGCCGATACCGAGGTCTACTACATGGCCGGGCGCAAGCTCGGCGCGCTGGCCCGCGAGCTGCTCGGTTCGGGCTGGGACGCCGCCACGCCGGTCAGCGTGGTCTCGCGCGCCGGCTGCGACGACATGCTGCACAGCAGCCACGCACTGGCCGATCTGGCGCGTGCCTCGCTGTTGCATGCCGGACGCCCCACCGTGGTCGTGGTCGGGGTGGGCGCCGAGGCGGTTGCGCAGCAGCCGGCGCGGCCGCGCGCGCGCCGGGCAGCGGCCGCGCCGGTAGCACGCTGAAGGACTTCTTACCGCGACGGCGTGGCAGCGCGCGGGCGTCGCGGTTAGGCTTGCAGGCTTTTCCACCCCAGCCGCCTCGCTGCCTTGCACCCAGCCCTCCCCGGCCGCCGACCCCGAGCCTGCCTGGCGGTGCCCGCGCCGTCGGCTGCCGCGCGGGCGCGGCTGGCCGGCGCGCTCGCGGCGCTGCTGTTGCTCGGCGCCTGCGCCGCGCCGCCGCCCGTGCGCGTGGCCGAAACCCCCGCCGCCGGCGCAGGGCATTGGCTGGCACGTGGCCTGCAGCAGCCCGGGCTGCAGCGCTGGCTCGGCGCCCAGGGGGCGCAGCATGCGCCCGGCGCTGCGTGGAGCGCGCGCCAGTTGCGCCTGGCGGCGTTGTACTTTCATCCCTCGTTGCGGCTGGCGCGCGACGGCGTGGAGCTGGCGCGGGCCGACCTGCGCCTGGCCCGGCAGTGGCCGGATCCGCGCCTGCAGCTGGGCTTCAAGTACCAGGCCACGCAGGCCGCCGCGCTGCCTTCGCCGTGGACCATCGGAGCTGCGATCGGGCTGTTGCTGTGGTCGCACGAGCAGCGCAGGGCGCAGGAGCAGCGCGCCGAGGCCGGGTTGCGCGCGGCGCGGCTGATGTTGCGCGCCAGCGCCTGGCATCTGCGCAGGCAGGTGGATGGGGCATTCGTCGACTGCTGGACGGCTCGGCGCGAGCTGGCGCTGCAGCGCCAGCTGCTGGCCGTCGAGCTGCGACGCGAGCAGGTGCTGCAGCAGCGCGAGCAGCAGGGCTGGGTGTCTGCCTGGCGGGTCGACGAACAGCGTCGTGTGCTGCGCCTGCAGCGGCGTGCCGTGCTGGACGCGCAGGCAGGCCTGGAGTCGGCGAGACTGCGGCTGGCCGCCGCGGTCGGCGTGCCGGGCCGCGCGCTGCATCGCGAGGTGCTCGATCTGCACAGCCTCGACGCCCCGGCGCCGGGGCGCTTCAGGCTGCCGCCGCGACGGCTCGCGCAGCAGGCGCTGCAACAGCGCGCGGACGTGCAGGCGGCGTGGCAGCGCGTGCTCGCCGCGCGCGCCGAGGTGCAACGCCAGATCAGCCTGCGCGACGGTGCGCCGGCGAGCGTGGCGCCGGGGGCCGAGCGCGACCAGGGGGCGAACGACCTGACGCTGACGGCGACCCTGCCGCTGCCGCTGCTGAATCATCACGAAGGCCAGATCGACGCCGCCCGCGCGCGCCAGGCGCTGGCGCAGGATCGGCTGCTCGAGGTGCAGGCACGCGCGGCGTCGCGCATCGAACAGGCGCGCGCCGAGCTGCGTGCGGCCGACCTTGCGCAGCGCGTGGCGCGGCAGGGCTGGCGCCGCGCGCGGCGGGCCTGGGTCAGCGCCGACGCCGCCACCACTCGCGAATGGATCGATCCGCTGCAGCGCGTGCTGGTGCGCCAGCGCTGGCTGCAGGCGCAGCAGGACCTGCTGCGCGCGCGCAGCAGGCAGTGGCAGGCGCTGGTGCGCCTGCGCGCCGCGCTGCAGGGTAGGGGCGCGCCGGCCATCGGCGCGGATACGGGCCGGGCCCGGGCTTTGCCGACGCCTGACGCGCAAACGTGACCATCCTGTTCAAGCACTCTTTGCACGACCTGCTGCCTCGCCTGTTGCTTGCCGGCCTGCTGGGTCTTTGCGCCTGGGCCGTGAGCGTGCCGGCGGGTGCGCAGACGGCCTTGCCGCCGCCGGTTTCGTGGAGCGCGTCGCAGCAGCGGGCCTCGGGGCTGCGCATCGAGCACCTCGCCGTGCGTTCCTACCGGCGCAAGCGCTTGGGCATGGCCGAGGTGCTCGACCCGGGTCGCCTGCTGCAGGCGCAGGCCGCGCTGGACGACGCCCGTGCGCGTCGCGCCCAGGCACGTGCCGAGCTGGAGCTGGCCACGCTGCGCTCGCGCCAGGCGCGCGCGCTGTTCGCGGCCGGCCAGGACGTGGCGCAGGCCACCGTCGAGCAGGCGCGCGCCGGGCGCCTGCGAGCGCAGGCGGGGCTGGCTGCCGCCCAAAGCGCGCTGCGCGCGGCGCGGGCCGAGCGCGCGGCCGTTCTCGGGCCGACGCTGGGCCGACGCCTGCGCCGCCAGCCCGGGCTGGCGGACGCGTTGGCGCAGGGCCGGGAACGGGTGTTGAGGGTGCTGCTGCCGCCGGGGCGTCGCCTGGCGCCCGGCGCGCGGGTCCGCGTGCGCCTTCCCGCTGCGTCGGACTCGACGCGCTCGCCTTCGCCCGGCGTGCCGCTGCGGCTGCTGGGGCCGGCGCCGCGCGCCGGCGAGATCTCGCAGGGCCTGGCCTACCTGGGGCTTGCCCGGGCGAGCGACGCGCTGCAGCCGGGGCTGCGCCTGGAGGCCGTGATCGAGTCGGCGACGCCGCGGCAGGGCGTGTGGCTGCCGGCGTCGGCCGTGCTGTTCCACGGCGGGCGCGCGTTCGTGTTCGTCGCTTCCGCGCCGGCGTCGCGCGGGGATCGCCAGTTCACCGCGCGCCAGGTGTCGACGCGCTGGCCGCTGGACGGCGGGTACGTGCAGCCGGGATGGCCGGCCACCGATGTGGTCAGCGGCGGCGCCGGACTGTTGCTCACGCCGCCGCCGGAGGCACACACCTTGCCGCCGGCGGGAAACGCCGACGACGGGGACGACTGATGGCGGCGCAACAGGGCCTGCAGGCGGCGCTGATCGGCGCCAGTGTGCGGCGCCGTGGCGTGGTCGTCGCGCTGGCCCTGCTGCTGGGCGCGCTGGCCTTGCTGGTGGCGCATGGCGCGGCCACCGACGTGTTCCCGGAGTTCGCGCCCACCGTGGTCAAGGTACAGACCCGCGCCCCGGGGTTCAGCCCCAAGCAGGTGGAACTGCTGGTCACCGACCCGCTGGAGCAGGCGGCCGGCGGCCTGCTGGGAGTGCGCCGGGTGGTCTCGCGCAGCAGCCCGGGGCTGTCGGTGCTGAGCATCCAGTTCCGCGCCGGCGGCTCGCTGCAGGCCGACCGCTGGCGCGTCGCGCAGCGCCTGGCGGTGGTCCGTCTCCCGAGCGGCGTTTCGGCGCCGCGCCTGACGCCGCTGAGTTCGTCCACCGGCACGGTATTGATCGTCGAGCTCACGGCGCCCCACCTGAGCCTGATGCGCCTGCACACCATCGCACGCTGGCAGGTGCTGCCGCAGATCATGGCGGTGCCGGGGGTGGCCGACGTGCTGGTGTACGGCGGCAGGCCGCGGGCCCTGCAGGTGCAGGTTCGCGCGCGGGACCTGTTGCGCTTCGGTGTCGGCCTCGACCAGGTACGGGCGGCGGCGCGGCGCGCCGCCGGCGTGCTCGGAGCCGGTTTCATCGACACCTCGCAGCAGCGCCTGCTGCTGCAGACCGACGGGCTCGACGCCGACGCCCGCGCACTGGCGGGTGCCGTGTTGCGCGCAACGCCGCAGGGCTCCATCACGCTGGGCGACGTGGCCGACGTGCGTTTCGCGCCGCTGCCGGCGGTGGGCGCTGCCAGCCTGCGGGGCCGACCGGCGGTGCTGCTGGTGGTCAGCGCGCAGTACGGCGCCAACACGCTGCGCGTCACGCGCGGCGTGGAGCAGGCGCTGGAGCGTGTGCGCGCCGGCCTGCTCGAGCAGGGCGTGGTGCTGCACCACCCGTCGTTCCGCCCCGCCGATTTCATCCACCTGGCCATGCACAACGTGAGCAGTTCGCTGCTGCTGGGCGGTGCGCTGGTCGTGCTGGTGATCCTGCTGGCGCTGCTCGACTGGCGCGCCGCGCTGGTGTCGAGCCTGGCCATCCCGCTGTCGTTGCTGGCGGCGGTGGCCGTGCTCACGGCCAAGGGCGTGAGTCTCAACGTCATGACCCTGGGTGGGCTGGCGATCGCCATCGGCGTGGTCGTCGACGACGCCGTGATCGACGTCGAGAACGTGCTGCGGCGCCTGCGCGCCAATCGTGCGCTGGCGCAGCCGCTGCCCGACCTGCAGGTGGTGCTGGCCGCCTGCCTGGAGGTGCGCGCGGCCGTGGTCTACGCGACGGCCGCGGTGCTGCTGGTGGTGATTCCGGTGCTGCTCATGCCGGGCCTGGCCGGACGCCTGTTCTCGCCGCTCGCCCAGGCCTACGCGCTGGCCGTGCTGGCCTCGCTGCTGGTGGCGCTGACCGTCACGCCGGCGCTGTGCGCACTGCTGCTGGTGCGCGACAGCGCCGCCAGCCATCTGCCTGCTCCGGTGCGGTTCGCGCAGCGCCACTACATGGGGCTGCAGCAACGCCTGCTCGGGCATTGGCAGGCGGCGGCCGGGCTGAGCGTGCTGGTGGTGGCGGCCGGCGCGTGGGCGGCGACATCGATCGGCGGCAGTTTCCTGCCTCCGCTGCAGGAAGGGCAGTTCGTCGTGCACATGCATCTCGCGCCGGGCGCGTCGCTGCAGGCCTCGCTGGACATGGGCGCGCGCGTCGACGCCGCGCTGCAGCGCCTGCCGCAGGTGCGCGTGGTCGCGCAGCATGTCGGGCGTGCCGGGCTTTCCCCCGACGCCGCCGGCACCGAGAGCAGCGAGATCGAGGTCACGCTGCGCAACGGGGTCGACTCCGCGCGCGCGCTGCGGGACATCCAGCGGGTGCTGGCCGGCTTCGCCGGGGCCACGTTCCGCATCAACAGCTTTTTCGGCGAGCGCCTGGACGAGACCCTGGCCGGCGGCAGCAGCGCGCCGCTGGTGGTCGACGTCACCGGCAACCGCCTGGACGTGATCGCCGCCACCGCGCAGCAGGTGGCGCGCGTGCTGGCCGCGCTGCCCGGCGCGACCGGTGTGCAGGTGGCATCGCCCCCCGGGGTTCCGCAACTCAGGCTGCGCCTGCGCGAGCAGGCCTTGCAGCGCTGGGGGCTGCAGCCCCTGGAGGTGCTGCGGGCCGTGCACACCGCCGTCGCCGGCAGCGAGGTCGGAACCGTGTACCGGGGCGCGGTGCCGGTGCCGGTGCGGGTCGTGCTGCGGGCCTCGCAGCGCGACAATCCGCACGCGCTGGGGGAACTTCCGGTGCTCACGCCGCACGACGGGTTCGTGCCCTTGCGCGAACTGGTTTCGATGCGCCTGGTCAGCGCGCCCGGGCGCATCGTCCACATCGACGGCCAGCGGACCCAGCAGGTGCTGGCAGCCACCATGTCGCCCGACCTCACGGGTTTCGTTCGCAGCGCCCGCCAGGCCGTGCAGCGCCGCCTGCGCTTGCCGCCCGGGGTGGTGCTGAGCTACCACGGCGAGGCCGAGCAGCGAGCCGCCTCGCTGCGGCGCGTGGCCGTCGACACGCTGCTGGTGGGCGCGGCGCTGGTGCTGTTGCTGGCGATGGCGCTGCGCAGCGCGCGCCAGGTGCTGCTGGTGCTGGCCGCGCTGCCGGTCGCCTGGGCCGGCGGCATGCTCGCCATCTGGCTGCTCGGCGGGGTGTTCTCGATCGGCGTGGCGGTCGGACTGCTGGCGCTGATGGGCATCAGCCTGCGCAATGCGATCCTGGTGTTCGCGCACGCCCAGCACCTGGTGCGCGAGCAGGGGCTGGCGTGGGACGCGCAGACCGTGCTGCGCGCGGTGTGCGACCGCCTGGCGCCGATCGTCATGACCACGCTGGTCACCGCGCTGGGCGTGCTGCCGCTGGCGCTGGGCATGCACGCGCCCGGACGCGAGATCGAGGGCCCGATGGCCGTCGTGCTGCTGGGCGGTCTGCTGGCCTCGCTGGCGTTCAACCTGTTCGCACTGCCCCAGCTCGCGCTGCGCTTCGGGCGCGTCGACGCGGGCTGACGCGGCGCGCTGCGCCGGCTCGTCCCCGGCTCAGGAAAGCGCGCAGATCGACGCCGACGCGCTCCAGTCGGTCAGCGGCTGGGCGAGGTCGGCGCCGCGCTGCACGGCGGTCATCTCGGCGACGATGCTCATGGCGATCTCCGGCGGCGTCAGGCCTCCCAGGCGCAGCCCCACGGGCCCGTGCAGGCGCGCCGCCTGCTCGGCGCTGACGTCGAACTCGAGCAGGCGCTCGC
>JAJZTW010000055.1 GCA_021847345.1 Pseudomonadota bacterium | reverse complement strand
GGGAATCGGCGGGTTCGGCGGCCGGCGCGCTCGATGCCGGAGCCGCGGGAATCGGGCTTGCGCTCGGCGCACGCGCAGTCGTCACGCGCGTGAAGCACACCGCGCGCGAAGCGTCATCGACGGACAGTTCCCAGGCCGGGCCGGCGAGTGCCAGCAAGGCATCGCGCAGCGGCAGCGGCCCGAGCCGCAGGTGCGCCGCCGGCAGCGGCAACGCGTACAGCGCGGTCGCCTCCGTCGCGTCGCAGAGCCGGTAGCCGGTGCGCAGCAGCACGTGCCGAAGGGCATCGCCGACGCTCGCGTCCAAGATCGGCGGAATCGAAATCTCGATCACCTGTCGCAGCAGGTCGCGCTGTGCCGGTTCCGGCACCATCTCGACCAGCGTGTAGCGCCCGTAGCGGGCCACCGGGATCAGGCCCGGCTCGGGCTCCGGGGCGATGGTTCTGACCAACACCGCAGGCTCGGGGAGCGAGTCATGGACAGTGGGAGGGCTCGTCGTGCCCGTGGCGGCGCAGCCGGTGATGAGCACGCAGCCGGCCAGCAAGGCAGGCACAGCCAAGCGGTGAGCGACGCAGGTGAGTGGTTGCATGGGGCAATTCCCTAGAACACGGAGCCCTCACCATCGCCGCCGCGAAGCGTTCGGGCAGCAAACAAAGGGAACTGGCAGGCGCCCGACTTCATCGCGCGCCATCGATGCACGGAAAAAAGAAGCCGGCGCCCCGAAGGGCAGCCGGCGTGGGTGGGTGGATCAGGCCGCGACGAGTTGCCGGGCCAGTGCCACCTCGACGGAATCACCGTCCTGGTTCAGCACGTCCAATCCCGACTCGGGCACGTCTCCCGACGTGCTCTGCGAGACCATGATCTTTCGCGCCATCAGCCCCAGGCAGGTCATCTGCGAGGAAGCCGCGTAGCCGAGGTAGATCACGCGAACCGGCAGCTTCTGGCCGATGCGCCATGAGCGCCGGGCCGCCTGCTGCAGGCTGTAGACGTTGTAGCCCGACTGCATGAACACGATCGTCGGAAACTCCAACAGGTCCAGGCCGGTTTTCACCAGCTCGGGGTTCGTGATCAGCACGTCGATGCCGCGGTCCAACTGCTCGGCGATCCAGTCTTCGCGACGGCTGGCGTCTACGCTCGCGCGCAACACCGCCACCTTGAAGCCCTCCTGCTCCAGCAGCACCTTCAAACGCGACGTGGTGTCGCGCGTTCCGGTGTAGACCGAGTAGACCAGCGTCTTGCGACCCGCAGCCTTCTCCTGCTTGCAGATCTCGATCAGCTCGCGCTCCTTGGGCATCACCTCCAGCTCGTTGAACTGAGCCGGGACGAAGGCCAAGGTCTGGCGCGTGCGAGGGTGCACCACCGTCTCCGACCGGAAGCAGCAATCCGGCCAGGCCAGCAGCACGTTGAGGACCACGCCGAGCAGCGTCGTGTCGCGCTTGGCCAGCGCCTGTTTCAGCGCCGAGGTCAGACGAAACGACAGATCGCGATAGGCCGCGGCTTGCGCCGTGTCCATCGCCACCTCGCGGAACTCCTCGTCGTAGGACGGCAGCACGTTGCCGCCAATGTCCTTGAGCTTGAGGAATACCGTGAACGGCAGGACGCAACGCAGCACGCCCTTCGGGCCGAAGCCCGGCGCCTTGACCGTGCGCACCGAAACCTTGGTGCCCTTGGCTGTCTTGTGCGCCGTGCCCGTGCTCTCGGAATAGATGTCCTTGAGGATGCCGTGATCGCGCATGAACGCCATCGCGGCCGAGGTCATGCTGCCGCTCTTGGTCGGGCGGTAGCCGTCTTCGATCATTCGCCCCGGCAGGGCTCGGAACAGCAGGTGGAACAGGTCGTCGCCGTAGCCGCCCATCAGCGTGCCGGTGAGCAGCAGCGTCTTGCGTGCCTTGGCCGCCAAAACCCCCATCGCTTGGCCCTGTGCGGAGCCGCCGTTCTTGTACTCGTGCGCCTCGTCGGCGATGAGCAAATCGAACGTGCCTTGCGGCAGGTAGCGTTTGACGAATTCGGACGGCTGGTAGCCGCCTTCGCCGAAGCCGAACTCCATGTTCGCCATCGCCCGCTCCATGCGGTGCGCCTGACGATCCGAGAAGACCAGCTCGCCCTTGGCATCCATGAGGTTGATGAACTCGTGGATGTTGTCGCCCAGCATCGAGGCCAGGAAGCCGTCGCCGAACTTCTTCATCAGCTTCTGCGCGGTGACTTCCCCGATGGTCGGGATGCGCTGCAAGGCTTTGAAGACGGCCGTGGACTGGTCGCTGGCGGACAGGCTCCGCGGTCGCATCAGCGTCCACAGTGGTGCGGCGCAATGGCTGCACCGGCGGCGGTAGTCCTCGGCTTCGAGTTCGACCGGGTTGATCGGCTCGCCGTCGAGGTTGGTGATGACCTGGCCGCAGTCCGGGCATGCGCCCACTTCGCGGTGCCGCGTGCGCCGCACGTTGAAGACGGGCTTCCAGCGGAACCCCATGCGCATGCGCACGCGCCCGAGCACGTAGAACTCCTGGCCGCGTACCGGCACGCCCAACTGCTCGCGCAGCTTGATGAGCTTGACCAGCGTGTCCGGGCCATTGAGCACCCAGACCTTGGCACCGGCCACCGTCTCCTGGATTTCCCGGCGCCACTTGTAGACCAGGTGGGGCGGTGAGAGGACCAGCGTGCGACGGTAGCCTTCGGCGTGCAGCACGGCCGCCGTGGCAATGCCAACGGTGGTCTTGCCGCAGCCCATTTCGCCATTGACGATCGCGGCGCGTTCGCCGCGGTCGGCCAGCAGCTCGGTGACGGCATGCACCACCTCGGCTTGCGCGCCGAACAGCTTGCGCTTGAGACTGGCCAGCACGAGCTGGCGATGCGGCCGGGCCTGGCCGGCGTAGACGGGGGGGTTGGCGCGGTTGAGCGAGTCCAGCAGCTCGTCGCCGAATTCGGCAACGAAATCCTGGAGGCTCATCGCCAGGGGAGAAGCAGCCGCTTCGAGCAGATCGCCCTGGACGGGCGTGCCATCGGCGGCGGAAACAACGTCGGTATCGAGGGACATGGTGATGCTCCAAATGAAATGGGGCATGCACCTCCCCTGCGGGGCGATGGCATGCCCCGTGGTGGGAAGAGAAGAACGGCGCGTGGCCGCGGTAGATGAGGGGGTGCGGATGAAATCTTGGACTACCTGGAGGTAGTTCATGTATTCGTACGAAGATCGAATCCGAGCCGTTGAGCTCTACATCAAGCTTGGCAAGCGCGTCGGGCCCACACTCCGGCAGCTGGGCTATCCCACGAAGAATTCGTTGAAGGGTTGGTACAGCGAGTATCAGCAAAGCCTTGACCTTCCGGTGAGGTACGCACCTCGTGAGTCGAAGTTCTCGCAGGCGCAGAAGGCGGCAGCCATCGATCACTACCTCACCCATGATCGTTGCATCGCGGTCACCATGAGGGCGCTGGGCTACCCCGGTCGTGGAACGCTTACCAAATGGGTGCGCGAGGCCTTCCCGGAGGCGAGGAGAGCTGTCGTTGGCAGTGTGGGCCAGCGAAGGTATTCCGAGAGCATCAAGCAAGCGGGGGTCATGCAGCTTTGCACCCGGCAGGACAGTGCGCAGGCTGTGGCCGACAAGCTCGGCGTGTGTCGGCCAACGTTGTACAACTGGAAGAACCAGCTTCTGGGACGTGAGGCATCTTCCTCCATGAAACACATCAACCCATCACCACGTGAGCAAGAGCGCGACGAGCTTGAGCGCCAGGTGGAGTCTTTGCGCCGCGAAGTCCGGCAACTGCGGCTTGAGCAAGACCTCTTGAACAAGGCCAATGAACTGTTAAAAAAAGGCCTGGGCGTCGATCTACAGCTCCTGTCCAACCGGGAGAAGACACTGCTGATTGACGCCCTGCGGGAGCACTATGGCTTGCCAGAACTCCTGGGACAGTTGAGTCTTGCACGCAGCTCGTACTTCTACCATCGCGCCCGTGCAGCGATGGGCGACAAGTACATCCAGGTGCGACAGTCCATTGCCGAGATCTTCGAGTCGAACCACCGCTGCTATGGTTACCGCAGGCTGCAGGCCTCGCTGACCAGGCAAGACGTCTCCATCTCCGAGAAGGTGGTGCAGCGCCTGATGAAGGAAGAGAGCCTGATCGTTGCCAAGCCAAAGCGGCGCCGCTACGCGTCATACCTCGGCGAGATCAGCACCGCGCCGGAGAACATCATCAACCGAGACTTCCAAGCTGCGGCGCCCAACGCGAAATGGTTGACCGACATCACAGAGTTCCAGATCCCGGCGGGCAAGGTGTACCTGTCGCCGATCATCGATTGCTTCGATGGAATGGTAGTGAGCTGGACCATTGGCACCAGTCCAGACGCGGAACTGGTCAACAGCATGCTGGATGCAGCCATAGAGACGGTGGCGCAAACAGGCGAGCGACCAGTGCTCCACTCCGACCGCGGGGGCACTACCGCTGGCCGGGCTGGCTACGCAGAATGAACGATGCGAACCTTACCCGCTCGATGTCTCGCAAGGCCTGCTCTCCTGACAATGCAGCGTGCGAGGGGTTCTTCGGGCGTCTCAAGAACGAGTTGTTCTACGCTCGGGACTGGAAGAGCGCCACCATCGAGCAGTTCATTGAGGCGGTCGATTCGTACATCCGTTGGTACAACGAGAAGCGGATCAAGTTATCCCTTGGCTCTCTCAGCCCCATCGAATACCGGGCGAGCCTTGGGCTTGCGGAATAGAAACAGTCCAAGTTTTCATCCGCACCCCCTGAAGATCAGTATTCGCTGGGCAACAACAGCGTGGTCACGCTGCGATCCCATTCGGTGATGATCCAAAGCTTCAGGTCGGGCGCGACCTGGTAGGACGAGAACAGCCGATCCTCGCCGGAGCGCAACGCGGCATCGTTCTGCCGCCGGTCGCTGTCGTCGAGGTCGCCCCAATCGCCGCTGAGATGGCGGCAGAGGTACGGGGTCGGGTTGAGCCGGCCCTGCCGGACCAGCGCGTCAATGCCGCAGGTCATGACAAGGTGACCGGGGGCAAAGCGTGCTTGCAACGCCACGTTGAGAACTGCGAATGCCATGGTGTTTCTCCTTCGGATGAAAGAGGGGCCACGGCACCCGGCGGGGTGACATGGCCCCGTTGGGTGGATGAGTTGGTGGATGAAGCGACGGCGAACCGTCAGGGAACAGCGATCAGCGGATGGTCAGCACCTCGCCACACGTCGACGAGCCCGGCGTCATGTCCCAGGCGCGGATGACCGGCACGAACTTGTCGGTCAGGATGCGCGTCTCGGCCACGGTGCCGTCGTCGCGCTCGGTGTACTCCGTCTGCAAGGTCTTCTCCTTGTGCGTGTCGCCCTTGACGACGAGCACGCGGCCCGTCTTAGACTTCACCACGCCGGAAATCGCACCCGCGGCGAGCGCTAAGGCGAGATGCCAATGCGATAACCCTCGCGCCGGGGACCGCAGCGACTGCTGCGCGGCGCCAAGGTGCGTGTCGAGCGTCGGCCAGAGTCCTTGCAGCCGGCCGACTTCATCGGCGAACTGCTCGGGCTCCATCGTCACGCGGTAGAAGTGCTCCGGCTCGGCCGTGGCAGGCACCGTGTACGGCAGGAACGGCCATTCAACCGGCAGTTCCTCCGCTTCGGCGTCGCCTTGCCCGATCTGCAACAGCAGCGCGCGCGTGGCCTTGCACGAATCCGATACCTGGTCACGCTGGCGAACCTTGCGACCGAAGATCACGATTTGCCTGAACTGCGCGTCCACCGCGCGGTAGATGCGCAGCTCGGCGAAGTGCCGGGTCAGCCATCCGACCAGCTCGGCATCGAGCACATAGTGCGGCACGATGTAGATCAGCACGCCGCCGTATTGCAGCAGCGGCAGCGCCTTCTGATAGAACAGCTTTTCCAGCCTGGCGCGGCCCTGGCTCTGGTAGCCGACGTTGCCGTTGGCATCCTTGGACAGGTCGCCATACGGCGGGTTGAGCCACAGCAGGCCGAAACTCTGCCGGCTGATCAGCGTGTCCATCAGGTCGCCGTGGATGCAGCGATCGACCAACTGCCGGGCGTGGCGTGCACGCTCGGCCTCGTACTCGACGGCGAAGGCCTGGACCCGCTCGCGCCCGAGGGCGTGCGCGGCTTCGGCGATCGCCACGCCTTCGCCGGCGCAGGGATCGAGGATGCACAGCGGTCCGGCCGAGGCCTCGGCGGGCGCCAGTGCGGCGAGTGCTCTTTCGAGCGTGGGTTCATCCGTGGGGAAGTACCCGTTCTTGATGAAGTTGCGGGCGAGCCGCGGGAACATGAGGGCCATGGGAATCTCCTGAAGATGAAGGGATGCGGACATGCGCGCGTGCATGTCCGGTGAAGGAACCTCAAGCCACCGCTTCGAGCGGTCGGGCCGAGGGCATGCGGCTGACGGGCGTGTCGGCGACCAGCGCACCGCTGCGGATCAGGCCGCCCAGCACCTGGGTCAGCGTCGGCACGTCGATGGCGAGCCGATGGCCTTCCAGGGGACCGAGGGCGAACGGCAGGCGCGTCAGCATTGACTTCGCCTGCAGCAGCTCCAGCACGCCATCGCGCCAGGGATCGAGAAGCGGCAGCGGGCAGGTGTCCCGCACCAGCCTCCACATCCGGTCGAGCCGGTGCGCGGAGCCGCGGGGCAGGAGCGCCAGCGCGCTGGCGTTGGCCTTGTCGGGCTTGACGCAGCGCCGATCGAACAGCCAGATGTTGGTCAGCGAGCCGAACAGCGTGCGCCGGTAGGCGCGTGCGCTGCGCTTTTCCAGGTTCTCGACGTTGCCGACGAAGACCGGGATGCTCGCGCCCTGCTCGGTGATGACGTGGAACTGGTCCAGTCCCTGCTCGTCCCGGCCCAGGGTGAGGCGGGCCAGGAATTCCTGGACGGCGGTGTCGCGCGCCCAGAGAGAGATGAAGACCAGGTTGCCGTTCTCGTCACCGACGACGCCATCGGCCATCAGGTCGGGGCATTCGTCGATGCGATAGAGCGTCTTGGGGGAAGAAGGTGCAGGCATGGTGATGTCCTCGAAGTGAGCGGAGACAGCACCACCCGCGAGGGCAGTCACTGCCCCAGGGGGATGAAAGAAGACGCGGTGAACGTCGTTGTGAAGAATCAGACCGTGCGTCGCAACGCACCGTAGCCTTGAAGGTCTGGGCTACCTGGGCATGTTGTCGGCTACGCCGACGGACACGAGTCATAGCCTGCGCCAAGCTGCGTACACCGCGTGAGCGAAAAACCGACCCGGCGCCCAACCCTGTTTGCGCTGGCGCATCGCCCGCGGCGCCGGAAGGACGGCCGCAAAAGAAAACCGCCCCGGGGACACCGAGGCGGCAAAGATGACTGCTTGGCTCAGGGAGGAAAAGCCAGGGAGGTATGCAGTCGAATCTCGATTTTCGAGGCAGCCGCGAATTGCCGCATTAGGGTTACACCGAACCAAATGGAACACGGTGCGCTGGCAGCACAGCACCAGCCAAAAAAAAGCGGACCATGCCGTGAGGCACGATCCGCTTGTGGGTCAGGCTTTGAGCTGGCGTAGGCCGTCCGCGAGCAGCCACAGCGCCCGGTTGAGCCGGACGTTCTGGTCGATGCCCTGGACGGCTCGCGTGCGCTGCCGGCGCCCGTTGGCAGCACGGCCGCTCAGGCCGCCCTTGACCAGGTTCTCCTGGACTCTGTTGAAGACAGTCCACAGGTCGGCGCGGTTGTCGTCGTAACGACGGGGCCGCAGGATCTGGGTCTCCGTGATGGGCAAGGCCTTGCCCGAATCGTCGTACTTCAAGGTCAGCGCCGACCTGGCGAAGACCTCGGCCTCGCCGTTGTCCAGCGTGATGCCCTGCATGGCGTCGCGCGAGTCCTGCACGCGCTCGAAGCCGTGCAGCACCTCGTAGGCGCCTTCGATCACGTGATCGGTGACGTTGCCCTTGTGGGGCACCCGCACGTCGGCGAAGGTGTCGCCGCACACCAGGCCGTTGTGGCAGACGAATCTGAACAGGCCCGCGAGCATCTGGTAGCTGCTGCTGCCGTCGTGCGAGTTGAGCAGGATGATCTCGTTCGCCTCGGCGCCGTTGATCTGGCTGGCGTGGCGAAGGCGCAGCATGTGCTTGGTGTAGTCGCGGCGGTCCTCGTGCCGCACGCGGGTCTGGCACACCATGAACGGCTGGAAGCCTTCCTTGCGCAGTTCAGTCAGCACAGCCGCCGTGGGGATGTAGCTGTACCGTTCGGAGCGGCTTTCGTGCGGGGTGTCCGCGAAGATGGACGGGGCCACGGTGCGAATCTGATCATCCGACAGCGGATAGTCGGCGCGCAGCACCGGGGAGCGAAAAGCGAAGCGGGAAGCGAGTTGCATGATGATCTCCTTGCGGAATGAAGCAATCGGTATCCAGCGGCCGAGGCCGGATGCGCGGATTGCATGGGACGAAGAAAAGCCCTGCTGAACAGGGCCTGATGGAAGGGATGAAGAAGCGCGTCGCTGGGAAGCGGCCTATGGGTTCTGAACCGGCCCCCAGCCTCGGCTATGCGGGTTGAAGCAAAGCGCTTCCTGGCCTTTAAGGATCGGCGTGAAGCCTTCGAGGAAGATGTAGCGCAAGTACAGGGCGCGGTAGGTCAGTGCCTGCCACGCCTGTTCTTCGCTCAGGCCGTTGGCGATGAAGTGCTCGCGCAGCTCGTCGTCGTCGGAAACCTCGTTGTTGGCCAACTGGTCTTCGACGAAGCGAAGCAGCTCGGGCCGCATGGACGACAGGATGGTGTCCATGTGCGCCTCACTCAGTGGCTGCATCGCCGGCCACACTGCTCGCCGGATGCTGCTGATGGAAGGCATGCACCCTTGCGCGCCAAGTGGCGCAGCGCTGCGGCGCCATGTCGAGATAGCGCAGCGGGCACGAGTAGTAGTACGGGTGCTCGGCCTCGACCAGGGACTTGTAGCCCCATTCGCGGCCCTCGCTTTCCAGCAGATGGCAGCCGATCAAGGTGGCCGACTCTCCAGGTGCGAGACCCAGGACACCGGCCTGCTTGGCGGTGACGCGCACCACCGTCCACAGCACGTTGCCGACCAGCGTGTGATCGATGACCTCATTGCGCGACCGCTCGGTTTCCTCAGTTGCGGTCAGCTCGCGGATCAATTGATCGCGCGTCAATCGAACGAATGTCCAGCCCATGGAATGACTCCTGTGAGAAAGGGCCGGAGTCCTCCCGCCGGGGAAGGAACCCCGGCGGGTTGGTGGAAAGCCGCAGGCATGCGGCGTGAAGTGGCGATGGGATCAGACCCTGGCGAGGTGCCAGTCCTGGGACAGCGGAGCGAACTCGTAGCCCAGCTCGCCGAGACGGTCGCGCTGCTGACGCAGCACGCGCCGATCCACGGTGGCATCGAGCTTGACGACATCGCCCAGCGGCCAGAGCACACCGAACAGTGCCGCGTCGCCGTCTTCGTCCGCCTGGACCGGAGCCTCGGCAGACGCAGCAGCCGGTTCGCTGCCGAACGGCGTGGTATCGACCAGCGGGTCGCGCGAGCTGCGCGCCTTCTTCCGGCCGGCCGCCTTGGGGGCGGTCGTCGGCGTCGGCGTGGCGGTCTGCGCTTCCTCGTCGATCGGATCGACTTCCTGCGGACTCAGCCGGCGGGCGTCGTCACGGCTCAGGGCGTCGATGTTGGACAAGGTCATCCCGCCCAGGAGGGCGCGGATCTCGATGACCATGCGACCGTTGGCGGTGTACGTGGACGGGCGAATCTCCGCGATGGCGAAATCGCCCTCGTACTTGCCTTCGGCGTACTGGTCGAGTTCGGCGTTCTTCACGACGAACTCGCCGATGGAGGTCGCAAGGCGCCCGACGTTGAAGTCGCCGTTGCGGCCGTGGATGGTCTTGATGGCCAATTGGCCGGGAATGGTGATCATGAAGAACTCCTGCGGACGAAGCTGCGGTCACGCACACGGCCGTCATGGTGACGGTCGCATGCGCACGCGAGTGGGAGAAGACAAGGCCCTGGGCTCAATTCAGAGTCAGGGCCTTGCGGATCAGAACGACTCGGCAACTTCCAATGCGGGCGCATCGGCAGTGGCTTCATCGGCAGCTTCAGCGGCGGGCCTGGCGGGCTCGGACGCAGCGGCTTGCGGCTCGGCGGACGTCGCGGGGACATCCGTGGCGCGCACGTCGCGTTCGTCGCGGTCGTCGGCGTCGGTCGGCTTGGGCTCGGCCTTGTAGACGAGCTTGCCATCGACCTTGATCCAACTGACGAACAGCAGGCGGGCCTTGAGGCTAACGCCCTGCTCGCCGGCACGCTTGCCCTTGGAGTAGGTAAAGGTGTCGGTCCACAGGTCGCCCAGGCGGAAGCCGATCATCACCTTCTTCTCGGCATCAACCGCTTGGATGCAGCGGCGCACCAGGTGCTGCGCTTCGGAGCCCGAGACGCGCGTGTCGAAACGCACGTAGGCCACATCATCGCTGGGGCCGTTGAGCGCCGCGATGTCGCAGGCCAGGAACGCATCGCCTTTCTTGGGCTTCACTTCGCGGATGCGATTGAGATACCCGAGTCCGGTGATGTGCAGGTCGAAGAAGGACTTTTCGGTGGAAGTGGTCATGGTGAATCTCCTGAGAACAAAGAGGCGGAGACACACCCGACCCAAGGCGGGGAAGGTGTGGAACCCCCGCGTGGGTTGAAGGAACAGCTTGGGTGGCATCACCATCGGGAGAACCGATGGCCGTTCGCGCTGGGATGCCGGAGCGAACTGGGTGATCAACGCGGTCGGAACCGCATCGCAGTCTTGAAGATCGAGACTGCCTGGGCATGCTGCTGACGGGTGTCAGCGGAACATGGTGGTAAGCGTGGCGCCTGGCACGCGCCCGCGCGAGCGGCAATCGGTATCCGAGACGCCCCGCATTGAGGGCGTCCTCGGGAAAAAGTGAAGCCCCCTCATGAGGGGCTGGGAAGCAGGACCGTCAGTGGCCGGCCGGCGCAGCGGGCATGGGCTGCATCGATAGGTGCGTGGCCGTGGCTGACACTTCGAGGTCGTCCTCGCTGTGCAGGATGCGGCTGAACACCCGTTCCTGCAGGTCGAAGAACTCGCCGAAGTCGTCGCCGCCGAATTCGGCGCGCGCCAGTTCCCACCAGTCGTCGAACGCATCGACATCAGGGTTGCAGCCCACGGCATAGGCGATGGTTTTGCGCCGCCCATCGGGCCGGCTCTCGCCGCGCTCGGCCATGAAATACACGCCCTGGTCCTTGACCAGGATGACGCGGCACTGGTTGGCCGCCGCCTCGGCAAGCACAGGCCGAAGCTCGGTGCCTTTGAATCGAACAGTCATGGAAGTGGTCTCCAATCGAGGTATGGGAGGAAAGGCTTCCCGCCGCGAGGACGGGAAGCCGCTTGGGAACGCAGGGGCTCAGTGCTGGACCGGCTTGCGGCCGGACAGGCGCTGCACGCGGATGAGGCGCCAGCTCCCGTCGTCGATCAGCCGCTCCAGGGCCTGGCCCAGCTCGTCGAACGACACTTCATCGACCCGCTCGACCAGTTCGCCGTTGCGGTGCAGCTCCACCGCGTAGAGGTCGAGGCCGCGCTCGTAGAGCACGGTGACGCGCCCTTGGAACTTCGCCGAGGCGACCGTGAAGCCGATGGCCGGCGGCGTGGCGATGATGTTGCTGGGGCTCGGATCGACCACCGTGAAGTCCCGCGCGCCGGCATCCACCAGCAGGTGCGTGATGCGGCGAAAGCCATCGGGCGCGGGCAACTGTTCCAGTTGATGGATCAGCTCCTGCAGCTCAGGGCACTGCGGCTCAGGGATCGGCAACTTGGCCGGCGCGGAACCCAGGATGAGCCGCTTCACCGTGTACGGCTGGCCGTCGGCGGTGAACTCGGTACTCTCCTCGGGCGTGTCCGCGCGCACGCCGTCGAAGCGGCGCCGCGCATACGGTTCGACCTGCACCTTGGCGCCTTCGTCGGGCACGTCGGTGACGAGCGCCTTGTCGAGCACCGCGAACTCGGCCCGACCCGTCTTGACGACGATTGCCTCGTCGGTGGTGGCGATGACCTTGCCCTCGAAAGGCTTGGGATCGATGTGGAAGCCCAGCGTCGAAACTTTGGGCTGGCCGTCGAAGATGTTGAACTTGAAGCTGCGGACGTTGGAAGGCACGTGGCCGCGAACCAGCGTCGGCATCTGTGCGCGGATGGCTTGGGTATCCATTAGGAGGCTCCTTGTGGCAATCCAAGGAACTTCCGCCCGCAAGGGAGGCATGTCCCTTGGGGGTGAGGTGGATGGACGCGCATGCGCCCGTGGAAGGAAAAGCAACCAGCACGGCGAACCGTGCCGCAGCCTCGAAGGTCTCGACTGCCTGGGCATGCTTGCCGGCAACGCCAGCGAACATGCGAGCAGCGTGCGTCGGGTGTGGGCCAGCGTCGCGGGGGAATCGGCACTGCGCCGCCACCGGCTTCGTCCAGAAATGAAACGAGCCCCGCGTGGGGGCTCGAAAGGTGGTGTCAGTCGTCGTAGATCGGCAGGCCGTCCAGCACCTGCGCATCGGCATCGAAGACCAGCATGCGCACGTCGGCGAGCGCGGCCAGGTGCAGCACATGCACCAGCGATTCCGGCATGCCCTTCTTGCGGTGCTCCTGCGTCAGCCGCTTGGCCGTGATGCCTTCCACCGCGCGCAGGTTTTCGTCGCTCCAGGGCGTGGCGATCAGCTTCAACCCGATGGCCGGGCTGTACGGGATGCGGAAGGCGACGAACAGGAACAGCGTCGGCGTGGCGATGTCCGCCAGCTCCGCGAGGAACTGGTGCGCCTCGGCGTCGAGGTGCGCACTGCTGATCTCCCAGCACCTGCTGTAGTAGCCGGTCTCGAAGCGCAGGCGCCGCACCACCTCACGGGCCGCTTCCTCGGAGTAAGTGTCGCCCACGTGCCGCGGCTTGCCGTCTTCCTCGGCCATCACGGCGTAGACCACGTTGCGGGCGAGTCCGTGGCTGCGGCATTGCGCTTGCAGCTCGTCCGGGACCGCCTGGTCCTCGGTGATCAGCACGAAGTCGTCCGAGAAGATGCAGGCCCGCCGTTCGACCTGGCTGTCCGGCTGATTCGACTGCGAGGGATGCAGCGGCAGGTAGGTCAGCGGGCAGTCGTCGTCGTAGGAGATGGCGAGCAGCCGCTGGACGGACAGGCCGTCGTAGCCGCGGACAAAGGGATTGTTGTTCGGGTAGGACATGGGATTTCTCCAGCAGAGGATGGCCGAGGCAATCCCCTGCTGGGGAATTGAACCCCAGCACGTGGATGAAGTGGCAGCCGGTCAGCCGGCAGCGGTAGAGGACGGGTCGCCCAGCGCCTTCAACAGGTCGAGCAGGCCGCCATTCGCAAGCTGGTACAGGCGGTTGTAGTCGTCGCCGGTCGGCGCCTGCTCCAGGCGATCCAGCCGCGCATCCAAGTCGAGGATGCTCTGGTGCACGTCGCGGGCGATGCTCAGTGCAGAAGCTTTCTCGGCCGGCTTGCGCGTATCGAGTATCGAGAGAATTTCGGCGGGCGATGGGTAGCGGCAATCGGGGCCGTACTCGACCGCGAACACCTCGCGCCCGGTCAAACCGGCGTTCGGCGCTCCAGTTCCGATGCGCAGCACGTACTCGTCGGGGACATCGTGGCCGGCGTAGTCGAACACCACCATGCGCGGCTTGCGCACGTCGGTCGGCCAGCCTTCGAGGATGACCGCATCGATGTCGTCGTCGGTTACGAGCAGACCGATGGAAAAGCTAGGGGACATGAATCGCTCCTTTCAAGAAAAGGAGGGGCATGGCCCCATGCGGGGACACATGTCCCTCGTGGGGTAGGAAGAAAAGAAGAACGTCGGCAGGCCGCAGCGCGGCTCACCAGCCGTTGTAGTTCAGCGTCAGGTCGGCGATGACCTTGCGCCGTTCCAGGTCGAGGCCGCCCAAGTCGGACAGACCCTCGAAGCCGCAACGCTTGAGCATCGCGCCGCCCTCGCGGGCGTTGTAGAAGCTCACCATCGCGGACAGGAACATCCGCTGGCCGCTGCTCAGGACACCGAGGGCATCGTTGAGCATCAGCAGCTTCGGCCGCAGATCCCACTTGGTGGTGGCACGCTGCAGGCCTTCGCGGGTGCCGTCGCCGAACCATTCGGCCCCGGCGATGTGGACGCCGCGTTTCCACGCCTCGAAGAAGGCTTGGGGCGCGGCGGCGAAGTGCTGGTGTTCCAGCTCGATCTGATCAAGTACCTCTTGAGGCAGGGCACGGTTCATGACATGGGCTCCTGGTGGTTGGACATCACGGGTGGAGGCGCTGCTGCCAGCGGCCCGTTTGCAGGGCGTGCTCGGCGGCGTGGTGCGAACGGAAGTAGCTGACCGACTCGCGCGAGACCGGGCCGTCCGCATCGGCGGTGCCGATGTAGTGGCCGGCCGCGCTGCACAGCACCTGCAGGGGCAGGCGCTTGCCGACGTAGGCCAGGGCCTGGTAGCCGATGGATTCGGCGCGGGCCTGTTCAGCACTCAAAGGTGCCGATGCGAACGCAAGGGACATGGGTTTCTCCTGGTGGTTGAAGACCGGGAGCACCACGCCCTGACGGGAGCGGATACCTCCCGAGGGGTTGAACATAAAAAGCACCCGCGTCGTGGCGACGTGCGTCCGCGGGGGGCGGTGCGAAGCGGACTGGATCGGTCAATGCGGCGAACCGCGTTGCAGCCTTGAGGACCGGGGCTGCCAGGGCATGGTGCTGACGACCGTCAGCGACACATGCGGGAAGGATGGAAGCGCGGCACCGCGCCGTCGCCGATCAAACGGAACCGCGCGCCGTCCGGTTTGCCCCGAGCCCCGTGCAAAAGCCGATGCACTATCCGTCCGCCCACGACAAAGGCGCCGAAGCCCCGCAGGACTTCGGCTGGAGAGGAATCAATCCACCTGTGGGCTGCAAGCAGGCCAGGCCGTCGTCAAAGCCATTCGCTGCATCAGCAATCTCACCCGGCCCGTTTCGTGGCTGGGGCCGGCATCCTCTGGCGTGTATCCACACACAAAGGGAACCCGTTGTTTCGCCGGCGGGCACCGGCACCGAATACCGTCGACCGCAAGCGGCCTCCTGGCACCTCACAGCCTTTTGGGCCAAGGCGTCAGGAGGCCGCTCGCGGATGGACGCGAGCACCTGAATCAGCGGAACCGCGACGAGCGCAATTCGATGGAGCAATGACCTTCTCGCCCTGCCAGCCGTGATCGGCCCGTGCAGGACGCGCACACTGTTGCAGAAGGGAACGCGCGCTGGGGAGTCCCGCGGGGCGCGGGATGTTTGCCCCGCCGTCGGCAGCAGCCGGCGTGGCAGAGGGAGACGTGGGCGTCAGTTCGCCTTGGGGCGCCGACGCGGTGTGCTGGATGTTCGGCCGGATGCGCCGCGCTTGCCTGCCGCGGCGTCTTCGATCGGCTGCGTGCCCTTGCAGTCCGGGTAGCGGCTGCACGACCAGAACGCGCCGCTCTTACCGCTGCGCTGGCGCATCGGGGCGCTGCACTGTGGGCAGCTCGGTGCGGGCGGCAGTTTTAGGTCCAGCGTGGCGCCGCGGTACTGCTGCACGAGCTGGGCGACCCAGTTCGATTGCTTGGCGATGAAGGTATCCAGCGTCATCTGGCCGGCTTCGATCATGTCCAGCGCCTGCTCCCACACCGCCGTGGTGCCGGGGTCGGCAATCGCCGCCGGTACCGCGTCGATCAACGTGAAAGCCGCATCCGACGCGCGGATGGCACGGCCCTTTTTCAAGAGATAACCGCGGGCCAGCAACCCGCTGATGATGTTGGCGCGTGTGGCCTCGGTGCCGATGCCCGTGGTGTCCTTGAGCTTCTGCTTAAGGCGCGGGTCGGTCACGAGCTTGGCGACGCCCTTCATCGCTTTGACCAGTTCGCCCTGCGTGTAGGGCTTGGGCGGCAGCGTCTTCAACGCCTTCAGTTCGACCTGGCCGACCTGGCAGGAGGCCCCGGCGCGCAACGCCGGCAGCACCTGGCCGCGCTGCGCGTCCTCGCCGTCCGTGTCGTCGGGCTCCGGCGCCGCCAGCACCTGGCGCCATCCGGCCACCGCGATCTGCTTGCCGACCGCGACCAGCGACTGCCCGCCGCTCGTAAGCTGCACCACCGTCCTGTCGAACTCGTGATGCGGCAGGAACTGCGCGAGGTAGTGGGCGCGGATCAGCCGGTAGACGGCCAGCTCCTTCTCGCTCATCACCGAGAGATTGGCCGGTTCCAGCGTCGGAATGATGCCGTGGTGCGCCGTGACCTTGCCGTCGTTCCAGGCGCGCGAACGCTGCTGGTGATCCAAGCGGTCGATCAGCGGCCGCAGACCGGGATCGGTCTTGACCAGGCTGTCGAGGACGGCCGGCACCTCGGCCAACATGCTCTCGGGCAGGTAGCCCGAATCCGAGCGCGGATACGTCGTCGCCTTGTGCGTCTCGTACAGCGCCTGGGCAATGTCCAGCGTCTCCTGCACGTCGAGGCCCAATTGCTTGGAACACACCTCCTGCAAGGTGCCGAGGTCGAACGGCAGTGGCGGGCCTTCGCGCACGCGCTCGGTCTCCACCGACAGCACCTGGGCGGCGCCGGCCGCGCGCAGGCGCACGGCGGCCTGTTGCGCCACCGGCTGCTGCAGGCAGCGGCCGGCGTCGTCAGTGCTGCCCTGCGGCGGCGTCCAGCTTGCGACGAAGGACTGGCCTGCATGCGAGAGCGCGACCTCGATGGCCCAGAACGGCACCGAGACGAAGCGTGCGATCTCACGATCACGGTCCACGACCAGCTTGAGCGTCGGCGTCTGCACGCGCCCGACCGACAGCACGCCGCTGTAGCCGGCCTGGCGGCCCAGCAGCGTGAACAGGCGGCTCAGGTTCATCCCGATCAGCCAGTCAGCACGCGATCGGGCGAGCGCGGAGAAGTACAGTGGCAGCGTCTCGGCGGATGGCTTGAGTGCACCCAGCGCCTTGTGGATCGACGCATCGTTGAGCGCCGACAGCCACAGCCGCTGGATCGGGCCGCGGTAGCCGCACAGCTCGATGATCTCGCGGGCGATCATCTCGCCCTCGCGGTCGGCGTCGGTCGCGATCACCAGCTCGCCTGCCTTGGCGACGAGCTGCTGCACGACCTTGAACTGCGCCGCGGTCGCCGCCTTGGGCTCGACACGCCAGCGCTCGGGAAGAATGGGCAGTTGTTCGATGGCCCAGCGCTTGTACTGCTCGCCGTAGCCTTCGGGCGGAACCGCCTCGACTAGATGACCGATGCACCAGGTCACGATGACACCGGCACCGCTGTAGCAGCCGTTGCCGCGTTGGCCAGCGCCCAGCACACGGGCGATGTCCTTGCCCTGGGACGGCTTCTCGCACAGGAACACGCGCATTAAGCCTCCTTGGAAGTGTGCGGTTCATCGGATGGCCCCAGCTTGGCCGGGCCAGCGGATGACGGCAGCAAGGAAGTCGATCGGCGCAGACACCGCTTTGTGATCAGCAGGCGATGCGTTGCCGCAGCGGCACGCGCGGCACTGCAACGGCTGGCGCAGCGGGAGCGTCGTTTCGGGAGGGCGGCTGGAATTCGGTGGAACACCCTGGAGCTATCCCCTGGGGATAGCTGGTGCATGTCGGGCGTCTGACGGTTGCTACAGCCGCCCCTGCGGGGAATCAGCCCTTGGCCTTGGTTTCCTTCGGCGCCTTTGTCCCCTTGGCTTCCTTCGGCGGCGGTACTGCCGCCTCGGGTTCCAGCGTCCTGGCGCTGAGGGTCACGGCCTGGAGGCGGTACGGCAGGATGCCCACGCGCCGAGCCTCGATCTTGAAGGTCGTGCGCTCGTTGTCGTCGGCGTCCTCCCACTCGTCCTTCACGGTCCGGCCTTCCACCAGCACGCGCATGCCTTTCTGGTACAGGTCTTTCCAGTGGTGGGCGTCGCGATGCCACAGCTCCACCGGCGCCCAGAAGCCGCCGCGGTCCTCGAACTCGCCGTCCTTCTTCGGGATCGGGTTGTCGAAGTAGACGTTCAGGCGCAACAGCCGGCGCGGCTCGTCGTTGCCGTTGGGGAATTCGCGGTAGTCCGGCGCAGAACCGATGTTGCCTTCGCCGACGAAGTGCGTGCTCATGGTGACTCCTTGGGGGTGGTGGATGGAACGGACGCGGCATGCCCGTGGACACGCCGCAGGTAAGCCGCTTCGGCCTGCGCGGCCTTGCTGGCGCACTCCTGGGCCTGGCGGCCCAGCGTGTGAAGGAGGCTGATCTGCATGTTCAGCGCGATGCGCTGCAGCTCCATCGCGTACAGGTCATCGATCAGCGAGGCCGGCGTCGCCGGGGTGTCGAGCAGCGACTCCCACAACGCCACGCCCATCGAGGAACGGTCGTGGTTGCGCCAGCGCAGGAAGGTCGTGCCCGCGCCCGTGGTCTGCTGGGCCAGTTGCACGTCGAGCAGCGAGAAGGGATAGGCCCGCGCCTGTTGCAGCACGCGCCGCTGCGCCAGCCTGATCAAGTGGTCGCGCAGCGCCGTGCACTGGTTGGCCCAGGCCTCCAGACTCCCCTTACCCTTAAAAGGCTGTAAAAGGCCTTTTAGGTAGGCCGCGTGTTCCAGGCGCTGGAAGTCCGCCTGTTCCAGCGGCAGGAAGCGCGCCGGTTGGCCGGTCGAAGACGATGCCGTCATGCCTTGGCGCCTTCGCCGTCCAGATCGTCGTCCGCCACGTCGGCTGCGCCAGCGACGGGTGCGGCCTCAACGGCTGCACCAGGCTTGCCTGCCCGCCGCGCGATCGGTGGCGCAAAGCGCGAGCGGCGCGTGCCTTCGAGCACGTCCTGCGGCAGCTCGCCGAACTTCTCCAGGGCCGCCCGCGCCACCGCGTTCTTCGAGGCGAAGTCGTCGCGCGTCGCGCCGGAGTAGCGGTACTGCTGTGCCAAGGAGAACAGGCTGCGCAGCGCGTGCGCGCCGTCGTTGAGCCAGCGTTCCAACGTACTGCGGTCGATCAGTGCGGTGTGATGGGCAAGGATCAGCTTGCGCGCCAGGTCGTCATAGTCGGCCAGCAGGTACACCGCCATGAAGCCGAGCTGCGCGTTGACGAACAGCGGCAGCTTCACGGGCTGCACGTTCATGTTCTCGCCCAGCGAAAGCGCAGGCGGCACGTCGGCCAGTGCCTGGTCCACCTGCTCGCGCAGCGCCTGCAAGCTCGTCTTGGTCTGCGTCAGCTTGTCCTCGATGCGCAGCATCCAGAAATCCGAGTAAGGATCGTCCTGCTCGGCACCGCGCTTCATCTTGTTCATCACGCTGATGTAGCCGTTGAGGCCGATGATGCCGGGCCGACCCTCGGCGGGCGCTCGACCATGCCAGATGCGCGAAGCGTGGTGGGTGTGCAGCGTCAGCGACATCGCGCTGCGCAGCGATCCGAGGTTCAACTGCAAGGGCTGCTGGGATTCGTTGGCCATGGTGACGACTCGCGGTAAAGGAACGAGCCGCCAGCATCGGCATCGCCCGGAAGGGCGTCAGTCAACAAACCGCAGCGGGTGCGTCCCCGGTTGTCGTCCCGGAAGGCCGCGTGTTGCGTCTATCCCCAGGGGATAGCTCCCCGTCTCAGGCGATGAAGACGGGGACCGAACCGGGGGCGCGGAAGGCTGCTTGTTCCACCTATCCCCTGGGGATAGGTCCGCGCCGGGCTGCGACGGTGCGACACATGACAGAACCGAAGCCGATGGCTGGAAGGCTTCGTGTCCCAGCTATCCCCTGGGGATAGCTGTTCAGGCGTTGCCCAACGTCGAACGCAGCTTCGCCAGGTAAGCCCGCGCTGCCTCACGGCCGGGGCCGTTCGGTGCGGGCGGTGGCGATGCAGAAGGAGCCGGTTCGGGTGGCCGTGGCGGCGGCGCAGGCGGCGTCGATGGCGAGCCGCCTTCGCCGGCCCAAGCCTTGAACTCGCCGCGGATCGCCTTCTGGATGATGCCGAACAGGTAGCCGGCCGGGTTGCGCACCGCGCTGTTGCGACAGCGCGCATCCCATTCGTCCAGCACCGCCTGCCGCAGCGACTCGTCCACCTGCTGCAAGGCCACCATCGCGCCGCTTTGCTGTTCGTCCTTCAAGCGCAGCAGGCGCTCGGGCAGGCGCAGGTGCTGCAACGCCTTCGCGCGCGGTATTGTACGTACTTCACTATGATTTTCTTTACGTACTGTACGGTCCTCCTTCGGATTCCGAAGTGAGCCGTCTGGCGCGGGTTTCGGCCCTGCTTCGGAATCCGAAGACGGGCCGTCGAGATTCCGAAGTAGGCCGTCCTGGCCTTCTTCGGATTCGTGATCCACAGGCTCTTGTGGATAACTCGCATCGACCCATTCGTTGCAGGCCATGCGTTGTGCCAGCACCTGTAGGCGCGTGGGCAGCGTGCGGCCATTGAGCATCGGGTCTTCGGCGATCTCGCGCAGGGTGTTCGCACCGACGATTTGCACCGCCTTCGCGGCATGGGTCAGCGCCTGGCTGACCAGGCCCAGGTAGTCGGGGTCGAGCTGCATCGCCTCGAAGGGTGTCAGCGGTTCGTCGTGCAGCACGTAGAGGTTGCCCAGGATGCGCCCGGTCTTCGGGTCGCGGCGCCGTCGCACCAGGCTCAGCCAGCGCGTCAGCCGCAGCAACGTCAAGGCGCGCGCCACGGTCTCGTGCGAGGCTTGTGCCGCGCATGGCATTGAGGCAAGAAAGGGCCGGAGCTGGTCATAGGTCGGGAAAGCCGTCACGCCGTCGCTCTGGAGCTGCAGGCGGAACACCTGCCAGGCGTTGCGCTCCAGCGGCGTCAGGCGACGGTCGAGGAACAGCGCGCGCGGCACGCTCTCGTGCCGGTTGCCGCTGTACAGGAAACCGTCGCTGACCGGCGCGGCCTGCGCCGCAGGGGCAGTGCCGCGCGGGGCTGGCGGTGCCGATGGTGTCGGGGGGACCAGTTCGCGCAGCGCGTCGTCGAACAGTGCCGACAGCGCCACGGGGCCATCGCGCCGGGGTGAGCCGCCGGTCGCCATGGTCTACACCAGCCCCTGATCGATCCAGTTGCGTATCGCCGACCAGATCACCGACATCGGCAGGTTCAAGGTCTCGGCCAGGTCCATGGTCAGCGCCAGCATCGCCACCTCGTCGTCCAGCGCGACGCCGCGCTCCGTGACGCCGGCCTTCCATTGCTTCCACAACGCCGTGTCCTGCGCCTCGTCCAGCACTGGATGCCGCCCCTTGCGCTTGGGCAGGCCGAGTATGTCGCGGCGCAGGGCCACCTCCTGGTGCGTCAGGCCGTAGAAGCGGCTGACCATCTCGGTGCTAGCGCCCAGGCGCAGCATGCGGTCAACCGTGGCGATCTCGCGCTCCACGTCGTGCACCTGGCTCAGCAATCGCTTGAGCACCTCGCGATTGACCGACACCGAGCACCACGAGACCGTGGCATTGACCAGCATGCTCACGAGTTCGGGATGCTTCAGCGCATCGAGTTCTTCCTCGCCGAAGCCCATCGCCTTGCAGCGTCGCAGTTGCCCGTTGCGCAGGTCGTGCAGCGCCTGCGCGATCACGGCCTGGTTGAGCGGGTGCGGTGCGGACATGGCTGGTCTCCGCTCAGGCGCCAGGGGCATTGGCGCCCGCGCCGGCTTCCAGATCCAGAAGCCGACGCGCCAGGCGCAGCAGCCGGAACAGTTTGACCAGCCCAGCATCGCTCAGGCGCGGATAGGCACCGCCGCCATACAGCAAGGGCGCCAAGTCATCGGCCAGCCGGGCGTGATCGAGCCCGGCCACGGCACGGGCGGCGCACAGCGCTTGCAACAGCGTGAGCACCGCCCGCGCGAACGGCGGCATCGCGCGCGCAGCCGGCGGGGCCACGCAGGCGAAGCCGACGCCGCCGTCGCTGGGCTCGACCTTCTCGGCCACGCCGGCTTCCTCCGCGATCTCGCGCGCGAACTGCGCGATGTGCACGCGCAGCCGATCCGGCACGTCCAGGCCGGGTTCGATATACCAGACGTCCGAGATGGGGTAGAGCCCACCGGCCTGCACAGGGATCGCGCGCAGCGCGTCAGCCTCGAAGTCGGGCAGCTTGTCTCCCATCTGGTCGGCGACCATGCGCTGGATGGATTGCAAGCGCTCGGTGGTCGGCGCTGGCGACACGATGTGGCCCTGCAGGCGTTCATCGCGCCGGTCGTCGCCACTCTGTTCGCCCTCGGCGCCAACCATCGATGCAGCAGCGCTTGCGCCCGTCGTAGCGGGCGAACGGGACTCCGACGACTGCATTGATGGGGTAACCAGCGACGATGGCGGCGGCGACGGCCGCGGCGGCTCGGGCGCAGCGGCCGATGCCGCCGATGGTGCTGGCCTTGCCGCTGGTGGGGCCGGATCGCTGGTCAGCGCACGCTGCCGGCTCTCCGTGTCGTCGATCTCCAAAGTCAGCGTGTCGTAGTCCGCTTCCAGCAGCTCGGCCATCTGGCCTACCAGCTCGTCCTGCACCCGCTGCGGCGAGAAGTTGTCGGGCTGCGCATCGAACTGCGCAAGCACGTCCTGGAACAGCGTGGCGAAGTCCACCGACAGGCTGCGGCCCAGCGCACGCCGCTCCCAAGTGCGCTCGCAGGCCTTGCGCAGCACCGCGAGCCGTTCGACCTGGTGCCGGCCCAGCCCACCGTACAGCAGGTTCGGGATCGCCGACAGCAGGTAGTGCACCGCGTCCTGCATGCGGCTGATGTGCGACTGCGGCAGCGGGAAGCCATCGGCCGTGAGCCGACGTGCCAGCTCGCTCTGCGACAGCGGTTGGCCGCTGTCCCGCCCCATCTCCTGTTCGTAGAACTCGCGCGCCTTCTCCACGCCCAGGGCTCTCTCAATGAAGCTCAATCCTCCGCGCAGCTCGTTCTCGGCCAGGTGCCCGGTCAGCATCACCACCTCGCCGCGCTGCGGCCAGGGGCGGAACAGGCAGGGGATGCGGAGAAAGCGTTCGTTCTTCGTCTCGCTCCACAGCTCGCGCAGGATCGCCAGGCGTGTGTTGCCGCCGTTGCGGATGATGTAGTGCGGCTCGCCGGGCCGGCGCGTGATGGCGGGCGGCGCGTCCAGCCCGCGCTCGCGAATCGACGCCTTGATGTCCTCGTAGGCCGGGTTGCGCGTCACGCGCGGGTCGTGGTCATAGGGGCGCAACTGGTCCAGCGTGACGACCATCGGCGTGTCGGCGATGGGGTCGGTCAAGGCTGCGGCCGAAGGGCTGCTGCGCTCGAAGCCCGAGGCCAGCAGCTTCGCGGCCATGTCATCTGGCGTCATGTCAGCCATGGCTGCGCTCCTGCGGCGATGCCGCGGCTGCCTGCGCCTGGCGGTCGGCGCGGCGAAGCTGCGCACGGGCATTGCGCTCGGCGCGGTGGTCGCTCGCCGTCGAGCTGGTGTAGATCGGCGCGCAGCCCTGCTTCGTGAACAGCAGGTGCCCGCCACGGGTGCGCACCACCTTCCAGCCCTCGCCCAGGGCGAACTCGATCAGCGCTCGCAGCCGCTTGTGGCCGCGCGCCAGTTCATGCGCGCTGGCCATGGCCGGCCCCTCCCGCGTTCTCTCGGCCGGTGACGAGCGCGAAGCGCTCCTGCCACGCCGGGAAAAGCTCGCCGGCCAGCGCGCGCATGGTGTCCAGTGCCGCGGGTGCGGCGCGGCCCGCCGGTTGGCGGTACTCCACGCGGTGCACCGGCAAGCCTCGCGTCGCTGCGCGCGGATACGCCTCGATCGCCGACACGTCGGTGTCCAGCACGCGCACGCCAGGCTGCCCCTGGAACACCTGTCGCAGCGCTTGCTGGATCAGCCGCGCGTTCGACGACACCGGATGCACGCGGTTGATGAGCAGGTGCAGCGGCGGCGGCTCGATGCCCAGGTGCCGGTACGGCGCGATGTCCTCGATGAGCTGCAAGGTGCCGCGGCGCAGCTCACGGGCCGCGAGGATTTCCGGGGTCACCGGCGACAGTGCCAGGTCCGAGGCCAGTACCGCCATCTCCAGCAGCACGCTGCGCGCGCCCTGGGTGTCGATCAGCAGCAGGTCGTAGCGCGGCGCGAGCGTCGGCAGCAGGTGGCGCAGCCTCAGTCTGCCGTCCGGTGCGTGCAGCAGCAGCGTGTTCAGCTCGCCGCGGTCGTCGTTCGACAGCACCAGGTCCAGCCCGGCGATGGCGGTACGCGATACCAGTTGCTCGGCGCGTTGCTCGTTGTAGGCCAGCATCTCGTAGATGCCGGCCGGCGCGCGCTCGGCCAGCGTGAAGTAGCTCGACAGTGTGGGCTGCACGTCCAGGTCCAGCAGCAGCACGCGCAGCCCGGCGTCGGCCGCGAAGCCGCCCAGGTTGGCCGCCGTCGTGGTCTTGCCCACGCCGCCCTTGGTCGAAATGATGGACACCACCTGCATGGGCTTCTCCCGGTTGATTGGCATGTGCCGGAAGAAGCGTCAGGCGCGCTCGTTGAGGCGGTCAGCGATCCATTGCTCGACCTCCACCGAGTCCCATCCCACGGCGCGCACGCCCAGGCGCAGCGCCTTTGGGAACTTGCCCTCCTTTATGAGCGAATAGATGTGGGCGCGCTTGAAGCCGGTCTTGGCCTCGACTTCGGCGCGGCGCAGGATGCGGTGCTCGGCCGGCGTAACCGGCGCTGTGGTCTGCGAAGACATGAGAGACACTCCTTGACGCTCATTGGCGTTGTTCGGAAAGTGCCTCGCATTGAATAGACGGCCGCCGCGGAAATCACTGCAATTGCAGAAGGCGCGACTGCAATTGCAGGGCGCGGCCGGGACTTGAATCAGCGCGACGCTTCGAGGTGGCGCCGCGCCTGCGCGAGCTTGCTCCACAGCGTGCGTTCGCTCAGGCCCGGCCGGCCTTCGTGGTGCGCGAGCAGCGCGCTCACCACCGCGTCCATGCTGTGGAAGCACGAATAGGCCGTGCCCGAGGGCGACTTGCCCAGCAGCAAGGTCAGTAGCCCACCGATGATATTGAGGTAGGTCGTCTCGCTGCGCAGGCCCGGCTCGCGCGACGTGTCGCTGGCATCGCCGCGCGCCGCCTGTTCCTTCGCCAAGGCTTCGTGCGCGGCTCGCAGCGCCTCGCGCACCTGCGAGAGTTCGGCGAGCTGCACCTTCGTTGCCTCGCGGTCGGCCAGCAGGATGTTGAGCGTGTCCACGCTCACCACCGGATGCACCGCGCGTTCGATGTCGTCAAACAAAAAGCCCGGCCGCTCGCCGGGGTAGTAGTGGGCCATCCACGCTTTGAGGTCCACATGGCGCACCGTCAGTTGCGGATCGTCGAGTTCCGGCCGCTGCCCATCCAGCACGATGCCGGCACGGCCGCCGGCCAGCTCGCCATGCGTCAGCGCATCGAAGATGCGTTCGGCATACAGGCGCAGCAGCGGCCAGCGCGGAAACTCGCCGGGCTCCGGCATCGCGCGCGGTCCCAGCGTTTGCAGGATGCGCTGCTCGAAGCGCAGCAGCCCGCACCAGCGGATCGCCGCCTCAATCGGGCGGTAGTAGGTCTTGGCGCCAAAGGCGAGGCTGCTCGATTTCGTCATCGCGCTCTTCCCATCGTCGGATCGACAAGTGGCAAGCGCGCACGGCCCATGTGGGCGCGGCGATTGCCCCAGAACCCGATAAAGCGCGGGCCGGCCGGCACATGGTGAACGTTGGGCTCGGCGCTGGAGCCGAGCGTTGCACAAGGGGCAACACTCCTTGCGATGCCCCATACGCCGCCACCATAATGCGCCTGCGAAAAGTCTTGTTACCGGCGCAACGGTTTGAAATGTCGCGCATCCATCGACGATGCCGCGCTCAACCGGAAAACCAGGGCAAATCTTTCGTAGGAAATGGGGCAGGGTAAAGCATCAATGCGTCGGCCGGATGAGCCGGTTTGCATCCAGATAAAGCTCATGCGTTCCGCGTCAGCGCCCTGACCTCGCAGCGCGCAGGCATCGGCTTCTCATGTCATGCGGATTGCCCCAGAGGCATGCTCCTATCGCGGGGCCGCATCGTGGTCGGAGTGCGATGCAAATCGGGTCTCGCGCAAGATCCAAAACGCATCGACCAACCAATCGTCCATAAGTCATTTCGGGCGTTGATCACCACCAAACGGCGAGCCTGCCACCCGCTCCGCACGGTCGATGAAGTCACGCAGCGGTTCCAGGATGTCACCCTGCGGCCGCAGCAAATACGTCGTCAACGAAGCGTCCTGGTCCGCAAGTGGCCGGGCCACCACGTCGGCTTGCGTGCAGCCTTCGAAATGCGCCGCGCTGCAGAAGCCCACGCCATAGCCTGCGGCCACCAGCACCAACATCAGCGAATGGGTGCTGACGTACTCGGCCACCGCCGGCTGCACGCCAATGGAGCGGAACAAATGCTCGCGCTGCTGGTGGCAACCGTCGCACGCCTGCGGGTCAGACAGCACCAGCGAATACCTCACTACCTCCTGCAGCGGCACTTCCTTGTACGCCAGCAGCGGATGCCGCGCTGGCAAGGCCACCAGGAACGGATCGCGCCACAGTGGCGCCGCCACGATTTCGCCCTCCACATGCCCTACCGACGCCAGGCCTGCGTCGAACATACCCACGCCCAATCCGTGCAGGAGTTGGGCCAGCGGTACCTCCGTCAACCGGATGCTGACCTCCGGCGCTTCCTGTCGGCACAGCGCGAGCAGCGCGGCTAGGCGCGTGCGTCCGATGTCGCCTGCCAAGCCGATGAGCAGCGTGCCGTGATAGCCCGCCGCCGCATCCCGAACGCGGGCCTGGGCTTGCTCGCAGGCCAGCATCACGCGCAGCGCATCTTCCAGGAACACGCGCCCGGCCACGGTCAGCCGCACGCCACGCCCGTTGCGGTGGAGCAGCGTCACGCCCAGGTCCGCCTCCAGCCGGCTGATCCGGCGCGACAGCGGCGACTGTTCGATGTGCAGGCGCTTGGCAGCCCGGCCAAAGTGCAGTTCCTCGGCCACTGCGACGAATGCCTCGATATGACGCAAGTTCATGTTTTCTCCCTATCTGTGGGGCCACTGCCTATGGCCCTGGTCGCAGTTAAGGAGAAGAATGCAGCCGTTGCAATCACCCCTCGCAGCTCGCGATGCCTACCGGATGCATTGACCAGCAACGTGCCAACTCGATCACGCCTGCTGGGCTGCCGACATCATGGAACAAGTATGTTGATCAGGCTCAGACGGAATAACTGTGAGCATCAACTCCTCCCGTAGTGCCGTGACTGCTGCACTACAGATGCTTATCCCAAAGTGGCTCACGTCTTTCCGCCAGCCTCATGACCGAGCTTGAGCGCATCAATACGCTGGTTGAGGGTTGGGTAAGAAAACTCGCCGACGCGAACATCGACCAAGCGGCCAG
>JAJZTW010000096.1 GCA_021847345.1 Pseudomonadota bacterium | reverse complement strand
CCTTCCGCCCACTTCGCTGTTGAATCCGGCGTGTCCTGGGTGGGTTGCATCCGCACTTTCGCGGCATGGGATCGAGCCATCGCGACTCACCCTGGAGTTGCTGGAAACCCAGGACGTCGACTTCCAGCTCCATGTCGCCGCGGTGCGCAGCCTCAAGGACCTGGGGGTTCGACTGGCCATGGACGATCTGGGTGCGGGCTACAGCAGCCTGCAGCGCCTGGCCCAACTTCCGTTCGACGTCATCAAGCTCGACCAGAGCCTGACGCTGAACATGCGCAGGGATCCGCTGCAGACCTTGTGCCTTGTGCGATCCATCGTCCGCCTTGCGGCCGAACTCGGTCGACTCCTGGTGGTGGAGGGGGTGGAGGATCTCGGCGTGATCGAGGCCGTGCTGGAGTGCGGCGCGCGCTACGGACAGGGTTACGGTATTGCCCGGCCGATGCCTGCGTCGACCCTTCTCACATGGAAGAGGGACTTCCGACTGGCTGCCAGGAGCGGCGAGATTCGCACCTTTCTCGGCATGCTTGCGCGCTGCTCGCCGCTGAGCCAGCCGACACTGCAGGAGGCTCACAGTGTCGGGGACGATGCCATGTCGCGCTTCCTCGCGGGGCGCGGATTGAGCGACAGCGAGCTTGCGCGATGGTATGCGCAAGCGACGGTGGCCGGGCGTTTCGACAGTGTGGGCGAGGCCGACTGGATGGGATGGCTGGTGCAGCAGGTGCGAGCGGAGACGACGGAGGAGTAGTTCCGTTGGCAGGCCCTTTTCGAAACTCTCCTTGAAACCTCTATGCCGTTGAATCAGGGATCACCCCCGAGCGGGGGCGTAATCGGCATGGCCAATCGCCTTGCGCGCGATGTTCGCTCGCTGGCCGACGTCCGCGAAAGCCTCCAGGCCCAGGTCACCGCAAACCGCGCAGGAGTCGAAGTCATGCTGTGTGGCCTCGTCGACGCATTCAATCCGCACCTCGGCAGTCACGGAAGGCGTGTAGCAAAACTTGTCGACATGTTGGCGGTTCGATTCAAGGTGTCGTACTTCGCGCATCAGGCGCTTCGCCATGCGGCGATGTTCCATGACATCGGGATGCTCGGCATGCCGCGCACGACACTGTTCCTGCCGCGGAGCGAGCTTTCAGAGGCCGACAGGAGTCTCATGGCTTCTCATCCGGAGATCGGTGCGTCGCATCTGCGCGCGCTTCCCTGGTTCGAGGCCAGCGCCACGGCGGTCGCGGCGCATCATGAGCACTGGGACGGCTCGGGTTTTCCCCGGCGACTGGCAGGCGAGGACATCCCGATTGGAGCCCGCATCCTTGCCGTGTGCGACACCTATGACGAGATGCTGAACAAGCCCGCCGATGTACCCGAGCAATTCACCGAAGAGCAGGTCCTGGAGCATTTGCGCAACCATCGAGGGCACAAGTTCGATCCTCGTGTGGTCGACCTGTTCCTCGGAATCGTCGCCGAGGGCTCTCCCCACGAGGAGGAACAGAAGCTTCCAGAGGGAGAACTCCCGCTGTCTCTCTCCGAGCTTCAAGCGGGTCACTGCCTCTCGCGCGACCTGATGAATGTTTCCGGTCTGATCTTGTTGACCAAAGGGACCGTGCTGGCGGAGGCGAACGTGCTCCGATTGCAGGCCCTGCGAGGCATGAACGCCGTCGTGGAGCCTGTCTACGTGCACGAGAACTGAACGGCGGCCTGATCTACCCCACGCTGGCCGTACCAAGCCGGGGTATGTGAGTTCAAGTCAGAGACGGAGCTCCTTGCCCCAACGACACGCTCCCGGCTGACGGCCCGGGACGACCCGGCTCTGGCGCCAGGACGCTGACGACGCGGCGATATTGGCTCGGCACGGTTCCGATGCGCTGTTCGAAGAAGCGCGTGAAGTGGCCTTGCGCGCTGAAGCCCAGGTCGGCCGACAGGCGGGACAGCGTCACATCGGTACAGGCCAGCGTGCGAAGGGCCGACTCCATGCGCAGCGCATTGACGTACAGGTGTGGCGTCAGCCCGGTGGCTTCACGGAACAGCTTGAAAAAGTGCGCACGGGAAAGCCCCACCGCGCAAGCCAGGTCAACGATGTCGCGATCACCGCCTGCGCAGGTCCGCAGCAGGTCCAGCGCCCGTCGGACCCGGCGGTCGGGCGCGCTGCGAAGCGCATGCGGCAACGCCGGTCCCGGGCCGTGCGCGGCGGCAACGATATCCATCACGATCGACTCGATTTCGCCTTCGAGCGAATCGTGAAGAATCCCCTGGGCGCAACTCATCGCTTCGACCAGCTTGTCGATCCTGCGGCGCACCTCGCGCCCAAAGCGCGTGACCGGGTGCATGAAGAAGCGCGGGCTCGCCGCGCCCAGCAGGCGTGGGTCGATTTCACGCAACCATGCCGGGTCGAGATAGAGCGCCAGGAAGACCGTGTCGGGTGCCTGCTCGCCTACCTGCACGTACGAATGGGGCTCCCAGGCGTTGACCAGGACCGCCGTGTCGTCGCGCAGAGGCTGCACTGCGCCGCGCACCGAGAAGTGCGCATCCATGCCGCACGCCTTGAGCAGCAAGTGGCACTGGGGGTGGGCGTGCATGACCAGCGGGCGGTCGACGTCGAGCAGCGCGATGCGACCGAAGTCGCCACGGTATTCGCAGATTGCCTGAGGCATTGCTGGCTCCGTGCACGGGTCGTGCCCATGCGGGTTGCTCCAAAAATTCAGACGCCCAGGTAAATCACCGTACGCCAACCCAAGGACGCGGGGGGGCTCCGAGGCTAATGTCTCGCCCATGCGCAACCCCAGCAGGAGGAGACTCAAACATGGACAAGGACTTGCACATCGAGCAGCGCAGCCGCGCGTTTCGCGACGAGTATGTGGCCACCACTCCGCGCTGGTACCGCGGGGAACTCCACTTGGCCTTCACGCTGATCTTTACCGGAGGTGTTTTCGCCTATTGCATCTGGCGGCTGGACCATCCCACGCTCGCCGAGTGGCTTGCAATCGTGCCGATGCTGCTGTTCGGAAACTGGGCGGAGTGGGCTGCGCATCGCTACCTGCTGCACCGGCCGACGCGCTGGTTCAAGGCCGTCTACAAGCGACACGTCGGAGTGCACCATCTCTTCTTCGCGCACAACACTCTCGAGTACCGCGGGCACAAGCATTGGCGGGCGCTGCTGTTCCCGCCGTTCGCGCCGGTATTGTTCGTCGGCACGGCGCTCCTGCCGGCCTTGCTGCTCGGGCACTTCTGGTCGCGCAACGTCGGCTATATCGTTGTTCTGACGATGGCGGGTTACTACCTGATGTACGAGGGACTCCACACGTTGTCGCATGTCGTCGACAGTCGGGTTCTGGACGCCTTGCCTCTGGTCAACACCGTGCGTCGCATGCATGTCATTCACCATCACCCGGAACTCATGGGCACGAGGAACTTCAACCTGACCTTCCCGATCTGCGATGCCCTGTTCGGCACCAGCGACCTGGACAAGGGACTGTTCGGCACCTTGTTCAACGGAATGTCCCACGCCGCGATGAAGAGCGAGGACCGGCGCAGGATGTTCGGCGAAGATTCGCCCACCCAAGGCTCTCGCGCCGGCAAGCCAGGTGCCGACACAGCGGCCTCGCGGTGATCGTCCCTCGTCCGAACACCTAGTCGTGGAGGACTCCGGCATTCAGGCAGATGTGCTTGAGTTCGGTGAAGTCGGAAAGCGCGTCGTAGCCGTGCAACCGGCCGAGTCCGCTCTGCCGGTAGCCGCCGGTCTCCGCTTCGGCAAAAAGTCGGTTGTGGTCGTTGACCCAGACGGTCCCGTCGCGCAGCGCACGCGCTACACGCATCGCGCGGGCGCCGTCGTGGGTCCACACGCTGGCAGACAGGCCGAAGACTGTGTGGTTCGCCTTCGCGACGGCTTCGTGCTCGGATGCGAAGGTCTCGAGTACCAGGAACGGGCCGAAGATCTCCTCCTGGCAAAAGAACGCGCTGGTGTCGCCATGCTCGACGAGCGTGGGAGCAAGGAATGCCCCGCGCGTCAGTGCTCCGTCGCCGCGGCCGCCATGCAACAAGACACGATCGGCCTGCGCGCAGGCCTGTTCGATGCGCTGTTGCACGAACTCGCGCGAGGCCTGGTCGATCAGCGGTCCCATATCGACTCCCGGCGCATCGCCCGGGCCGACTCTGAGCGAGCTCAGAGCTCGCACCAGGTGGTCTCGCATCGCCGGCGCGAGGGATTCGTGCACCAGTACGCGCCGCGCCGCGGTGCACTGCTGGCCGGAGATGATGGTCGCCGCCGCCGCCAGGCGCGGGGCGATCGACGCGACGTCGGCATCCTCGAACACCAGGCAGCAGGATTTGCCACCGAGCTCCAGGGACAGCTTCTTCATGCTGTCGGCGGCTGCCGCCATGATTCGCTTTCCGGTGGCCGTCGACCCGGTGAAACTGATCACGTCCACGTCGTGCGACGCGACCAGTCGTGCGGACGCGGCATGTCCGCTCTCGGCAATCGTGTTCACCGCGCCGTCGGGAAGCCAGGCGCTTTGCAGTCGCTGCAGCATCGCCGCATTGAACAGTGCGGTTTGCGCGGCGGGCTTCACGACCGTGGTGCAGCCCGCCGCCAGGGCCGGGGCCAGGGATCGAACCAGCAGTACCGCCGGCGCGTTCCACGGCACGATGATCGCGGCGACTCCAGCCGGCTCACGCAGCAGGGTCGAGAACACTCCCGGCTCGGGCTGCAGCGCATGCCCGGGAATGTGACGGGCCAGTCCGGCGTAGTAGCGCACCTCCGAAATCGCTGCCGCGAGCTCGCCGCGCGACTGCGCCAGCACCTTGCCGTTTTCGCGGGTGAGAAGGGTGGCGAGTTGGTCGGCGTCACGCTCCAGCGCGTCGGCCCAGGCAAGCAGCGCAAGTTGCCGGCGGCGCGGATCCTGGGCCCAGTGCCCACGGTCGAAGGCATGCCGTGCCGCCTGTATCGCGGCGTCGGCATCGGCGATAGTGGCGTCGGCGTACCGTCCGATCACCTCGCCGGTGGCTGGGTTGATGGACTCGCCCTGGGGCGTGCCTTGCCAGTGGCCTGCGATCCAATGCCTTGCTGGGTTCACTGCATGTCTCCTTCAAGTGTCGGCGCCGGCGTCGAGTTCTCCGCGTCGGCAGGGTGGGCGACGCGCTGGATCTCTTCGGCGAACAGGCCCATCAGGGCTTGTGCGGCCGGACTCAACGGTCTTCGCGGATGGCTGATCAGGGTCACGTGTCGCACGATGCGCGGCGCGACGATGGGGTAGGCGCGGAGCAGGCCCTGGCGCAGGCCGCGCTGCACCGCGATGCGCGGCAGGATGGTGGCGTAGCGCGAGGCCTCGACGAAACTGACAAGCGAACTCAGCGAGTCGATCTCGAAGCGCGGCGTCAGCAACACGTCCTCGTGCTGGGCGTGGGTCTCGATAACTCCACGTAGCCCATGGCGCTTGGTGGTCAGCACCAGGTCAAGTTCGGCTACGCGCGCCAGCTCGATGGTCCTGGGCAATTCCCTGCCGAAGCCGCAGCCCGTCACGAGCACCATTTCCTCGTCCAGCAGCGGCTTCATGTCCAGCGCGAGGCGTCCGCGCGGCCGATTGATGATGGCGGCGTCGATCTGTCCGCCCATGACCCAGTCGATCAGCGTGGCGCTGTAGCCGTCGGCCACGGTGACTTCGACCTGGGGATGGCGGTCGGCGAAGCGGCTCAGGCAACTCGACA
>JAJZTW010000054.1 GCA_021847345.1 Pseudomonadota bacterium | reverse complement strand
GCCGCAGATCGCCCGCAGCGCCTGCGCCCGAAGGGTTGGTGCAGAATCGGGCGCTGGCCGCACCCCGGATCTTGCGCGGGCGGCCAGCCCGCGCTGCGATCCGGCGCACGCCCATCATCCCGATTTTGCACCAACGCGACCCCCTGGGGTATTTCAACAGCCTGCTCGCCCGGGCGCCCGGCCAGGTTGACCCAGAGCAACGCGACGGCTGCGCGCGAAGCTAAGGTGGGAGCACGGTGAGTCGCGAGCCGTGCCCGAGGTGCGAAGCCGCCCCGGAGCAAGGCCTTGGTGCAGGGAGACGACGATGTTGTGGCAACGTGCTGATCAGCAGGAACAGCCTTTGTGGCGACTTGGGGTGCGCATCGAGAGCGTGGACGACGCCCGGCGCTTGACCTGGCTGGTGCGCCAGTGCGGCCAGGCGCGGGTGCGCGCCGCAGCGCGACGGCGCACCGCGGACCTGGCGCCGCGCCCGCAGGCGGTGGCCGCCGAACTCCGCGTGCAACTTCCCGAGGAGGGCGGGGCCGCCTGGATGCCTCAGCCGCGCTGGCGCGCGTGGCCGGCGAACGTGTCGAGCAGGCTGTAGCCGGCCGGCACGTGCTGGTGGCTCTGGGTCTCGAGCTCGAGCATGCGGCGCTCGAGGTCGCCGAGGTCGCTGGCCTGGGCCAGGTAGGCCTCGTCCAGGCGCTGCTGCGGGTCGAAGTGGATCAGTTCGTCGAGGAATTTGGCGGGGTTGAACATGATGATCTCCCTTGTGGGGGGGCTTGTGCCCGGTTTCGGACGTTGGGGTTAACCCTAATATAGGCGCCCGGATCCGGAGTGCCAACCGTTTTTCATCGCATGTTGTGAAAAGGCATCGCACGATGCGAACTCTGGCGCTGCCTGCCGGGTGACGGCGCAACAAGCACAATGGGGGGCATGAACATCCAGCTCGCCTCCGATCTCCACCTGGAGCGCCTGGCCGCGCGCTTTCCCGGGCAGACGCTGATCGAGCCGGCCGCCGATGCCGACTTGCTGGTGCTTGCCGGGGACATCGCGCCCGCGCTGGACACCTTGCGCCTGTTCGCCCGCTGGCCCGTGCCGGTGATCTACGTGCCGGGCAACCACGAGTTTTTCGACACCGACTGGCAGGACACACGCCGCGCGCTGAGGCAGGCCGCGCAGGGTACCCGTGTGACCGTGCTCGACGGTGATGAGTGGGCATGGCGCGGGGTGCGTTTTCTCGGCTGCACCTTGTGGACCGACTATTGCCTGGACGGCGCGGCGCATCAGGCCGAGCGCATGCGCGGCTGCGCCGAGCGCATCCGCGACCACGCGGTCATCCGCTGCGGCCACGAGTCCTTCTCGCCACGCCACGCGCTGGCGGAGCACCAGCGCTGCCGCGACTGGCTGCACGGCTGCCTGTCGCGCCCCTTCGACGGCCCCACGGTGGTGGTCACCCACCACGCGCCGAGCGCGGGCTCGGTGCACGCGCGTTTCGCCGACCATCCGGTGAACGCGGCCTACGCCAGTCGCCTCGAAGCCCTGGTCGGGCGGGCGCACGCGTGGCTGCACGGGCATGTGCATGACAGCTTCGACTATCGGGTCGCCGGTGCCGAGGGGTCGATGGGCCGTGTCGTGGCCAACCCCCGTGGGTACGCTCGCCGACGCGAGCAGGCCCAAAGCGTGGCGGAACTCGAGTTCGAAAATCCCGCCTTCGTACCGCAGTGCCTGGTGCGGGTCTGATCGAGCCGTGTCGCCCGCTGCGGCGGCCGTCCTACGCAGCCGTTGTTTCGCGGTGGTGCCTGCGCCGCTGCTTTTCCTGGTACATGGCGTCGTCCGCGGCCTGCAGCAGCATCTGCGGCCGGGCCTGGGCGCCGCGGGCGACAGCCCAGCCGATGCTGGCGCGCAGCATGTAGGGTTGCCCGCACACGATCACCTCGCGGTCGACCGCTGCGCGCAGGCTTCGCACGACGTCGCCTGCATCCTCGTCGGTCGAAAGCTGCAGCAGCACGACGAATTCGTCCCCCGCCAGTCGCGCGACCAGGTCGTCGTGACGCACGGCGCCACGCAGCAGGCCTGCGAGTTCACGCAGCGCGGCGTCGCCGCAGGCATGGCCGCGCTGGTCGTTGAGTCGCTTGAGGTCGTCGGCGTCGCAGAACACCACCGCCACGGCCGAGCCGATGCTCGCGGCGCGCTCGCAGGCCTGCTGCAACGCCAGTTCGAAGCTGCGGCGGTTGGGAAGGTCGGTCAGCGGATCGTGCAATGCCAGCTGGCTCAACGCATGGGCCTGCTGGCGAGCCTCGGTGATGTCGTGGGCGATCACGAACAGGCCATCCCCGGATTTCATGATGTAGCGGCGAAGCCATTTCTGGCCGGCGCCGCTGGGCACGCAGGCAGACTCGAGCTGTTGCGGGCGCCCGCTGCGCAGGACTTCATGGAAGCGCTCGAACAGCTCGCTCGCATCGGAAGCATCGGCCGCGAATCCGGTCAGGCGCCGTCCCACGGCCTCGGCGGGCACGGTGCCGAAATTCTTCGCCGCAGCCGCATTCACGTAGCTGACGCGAAAGTCCGTCACGCGCCCCGCGTGGTCGCGCACGGCCTCGAACACCGCCAGGGCTTCCTGCGCAGTGTCCGCCGCGGCGTGGAAATGTTCGAAGTGTTCCTGCGCATCGCGCAGCGCCTGGTCCAGGCGCCGGGACAGCGGGCTGATCAAGCCGCGCAGTGCCCAGGTGCCCAGTGCCACCACGAGCACGAACAGGGCGCTGAGCTGGCCGAGCGCGGCGCGCACCGGGCGCACGACCTGCTCCGAGGGCACCACGAGGACCATGCGCAGCCCCCATGGCCCGATGGGTGCGGAGGCCAGCATGCCGGGGCGGCCCTTCCACGTCAGGCCATCGATCGTGCCGGGATTGACGGTGTCGTCGCGCCGGCGCATCTGCTCGAGAAAGCCCGCGCTCGGCGGGCCGCTGCGCGGGTCGCCGGCGAGGCATCGGGGGGCCGGGAGGTCGACGCGGCAGAGCATGCTCTGCTGGCCGGGCCACAGTGCGGGGGCCTGCAGCATCTGGGTCATGCGCGGCAAGTCCTGCTGCAGCAGCAGCTGGCGTCCTCGCGCATCGAGATCGATCCGGGTCTGCAACACGAAGCCCACATGGCCGCGCAACAGCGCAGCGCCGGCTACTCCACGCAACGGGAACACGGGTCCGTTCGGGCTCGTCGGCTGGCCGAACGACGCCAGCAGCTTCGCGTGGGCGTCGACCATGCGTACCGAGGAATTGTCATGCCACAGCTCGGGGTGGCGTTCGAAGGCTTCGATCCAGGCGCGGTCGCCCCAAGCCGCCGGTCCGCGTGCCTGCGCCAGCGAGCGCAGCAGCGCGCCCATCGCGGCTGCGTGCGCGATGCCGTGGGCGAGCTCATCGCGCATCGCGCGTTGGCGCAGCTCGAGCAGGGTGCGCACGGCATGGTCCTGCCCGGACTCGATCTGCCGCTGCATGATGGCCAGCGCGCCCAGCGCGATGCTGGCGGTGCAAAGAATCAGGACGCTCATCGCCCAGACACCCAATTGCGCGGCCTGGCTGATCCTCGCCACCTGCCGGCGCCGGACGTTGTTCCAGGCGGCGACCAGTGCGAGTGCCAGCAGCAACTGGCAGGCCGCGCTCAGCGATGGCAGCGAGCCTGCGCCCGCGGCAAGCGGCGACAGGCGCAGGCCCACTGCCTGCGCGGCAAGCGTGAGCGCGCCGATCACTCCCATGCCGATGAAGAAGTACAGGGCCGTCATGCGGGCGCGAGCATGGTGTCCGAACGATTGCGCGCCCAGCCCCAGTCCCAGCAGCACCAGGCTCAGGCCCACCTCGGGGGCGGGGCGGCCGGGGTGAGCCGCCGCGGCGATCAGGCTCATGTGCAGCGGCGCGAAGTCGACGCCGAGATCCCGGTGCGTGAGCCATTCCAGGCTCGTCGCCACTCCCAGCGTGAGGGTCAGCAGTCCGCTCAGACGCAGTGCCAGCAGCTGGTGGGCCGGCGCCAGGCGGCCGCGCAGCAGCAACAGCGTGGACACCATCAGCAGCGCCAACGCGACCGGAAGCACCATCGGCGCCCCGGGCAGGCCATGCAGCAGGGTATCGCTGCCGAGCAGCCAGCCGAGGGCGGTGGCGCCGCTGCAAAGCGCCACGAGTGCCGCCGCCGGGAGTTCCAGGCGGGCCAGCCAGGCGGCGAATCGTGACGGTGGAGAGGGCGGGGAGGCGGGCATCGATGCGGCGGGTCGGGGCGGCAAGTCCGAAGCGTCCTGCACCCGGACGCGGGGCCGATCCGGCATGTGACGTGGATCTGGTCGCAGGGTGCGGATCGAAGTTGTCGGCAGAATATGCGGTGCGCCCTGATTCGCTTGCGCAATAGTTCACGTTCTTCCGATTTCTTGACGGGGATTCCAGTTCAATGCGGTCTGTTTTCAAAAAATTCGGATTGAGCGGAGATTGAATGGATTCCGTACAGGGGCAGGTCCGTCGAGTGGACTCCATCGGGCGCGCCTCGAGCGCGCTGATGCAGCGCTACTGGGTGCTCGTGCTGGGGTTTCTGTTGTGCGTGGTCGGCGCGTCGGGCTACTACCAGTGGGGTGCCGTGCAGCGCAATGTGCGCGCATTGCTGCTGGCCTATGCGGGCGAGTACGCGGCCCGGCTCGAGGTGCGCATGGACGGGTTCCACCGTCTGCTGGCGGACACGGCCTCGCAGCTGCAGGAGTCGTCCGACCCGGTGCTGCAGGGTGCCGTGATGCAAAGCCTGTTGCGGCGCGATGCGCACTTCCGGGCGGTCGCGCTGCTCGACGCGCGGGGCCGGCCGCTGCGCATGGTCGGCGACCTGGCGCGATACCCGGCGCAGGACAAGCGCCTGAGCCCGCCCACCCGTGCCGGTTGGCGGGGCTGTCCGGGGGGCAGCGAGCAATGCGTCGCGCCTCCGGTGCTCGATGGCCGGCACCCGGGCGGCTACCTGGTGGCCAATCTGTGGCGCCTGCGGGCTGTCCAGGGCGGCGCCCGCTGGCTGGTCGTGGTGCGCGCGCAGGTGCACCAGAGCCTGCTGCAAGGCCTGCGGGAACCGTATCCCGACGCGGCCATCCTGGCGCTGCGCACCGACGACCACCTGCTGCAGATGCGCAACCCGGCGCCTTCGCGCAGGGATTTCGGTTTCCCGCAGACCGGTGTGCTGGTGCACGAGCTGAGCCAGCACCCCAAGGCCTGGCAGGGGGCCTTCGTCGGCACGCCGACGGCGGTGGCGAATCGCGTGCTGGGTGTGTACGTGCGGCGTCCGGATCTGCCTTTCGTGATTGCCGTCAATGTGCCCTTGTCCACCGTGTACACGACCTGGCTGCGCGCGATGGCGCCGATTCTCGGCGCGCTGCTGGCAAGCGCCTTGCTGGGTACCGTGCTGCTGCGCCGCGGCCTGCGGGGCTTGCGCGATGCCGAGGTGGCACGCGAACTCACGCACGATGCATTGCGCGAGCAGATCCGCTTCAACAAGGATCTTGCGCTGCGCGACGCGCTGACCGGGCTGCTCAACCGGCGCGGCATGGACGGCATCGTCGCCGAGGCGCTGCAGCAGGCGCGCGCCAGCGCTCGGGGCTTCGGCATGATCCTGTTCGATCTGGACCGCTTCAAGGTACTCAATGACTCCTACGGCCACCAGGCCGGCGACGAGGTGCTGCGCGCGGTCGCCTCGCTGCTGCGCCGGCAGCTGCGCCCGCAGGACGCTGCGGCCCGATGGGGCGGCGAGGAATTCCTGCTGCTGCTGCCCGAGCTCGACGGCAGGCAGACCGAGCAGGTGGCCGAACGTCTGCGCACGGCCATTGCCGACGAGGTGGTGGTCCACCGCGGGCAGGCAATCCACCTGACCGCCAGTTTCGGCGTCGCCGCCTGGGACGGCCCTGGCTGTACCGGCGAGCGATTGCTTTCGCGCCTGGATTCGCTGCTCTACGACGCCAAGCGTTCGGGGCGCAATCAGGTGCGCCATGCGCATGCCCACCAGGGCGCCAGCCTGTCGATGGGATCGAGGCTGCAGATGGCCTTGCAGCAACAGCGCCTGCGTGTGGCGTACCAACCGCTGGTGGACCTGCGCAGCGGGCAGGTCGTGGGCCACGAGGCCCTGGCGCGGGTGCTCGGCAGCGACGGCGAGGTGCTGGATGCGGGGAATTTCATCGACGCGGCGCACAGCCTGCGGCTGGAGCATTGCATCGACCAGGTGGTCTCGCGCCAGGCTCTGGCGCGTTGCGTGTGCCGGGCGCGCGACGGCGAGCCCACGCTCAAGCAGATGATCAACTGCTCGGCCGATTTCCTGTCCCGCCCGGAACTCGTGCGCGACTTGCTCGACGGTGCGCGACGCGCCTGCGCGAGTCTGCCGCCGGCCATGGTGCCGTGGCCCAAGCCGATGGTGATCGAGATCACCGAAAGCCAACTGTTGGGAAATCTGCAGCAAACGCGGGAAATGCTTCAGCCGTTGGTGGATTTTGGATTCGAGCTCGCCGTGGATGATTTCGGCAGCGGATATTCGTCGTTTCTGTATCTGCTCGACCTGCCCGTGCGCTATCTCAAGATCGACAAGGAACTGGTCCAGCGCGCTGTGCTCGATGCGCGGGCCCGCGCCATGGTGGAGTCCATCCGTGGCATGGCCTCGGGACTCGGATTGATCACCGTCGCCGAGGGCATCGAGACCCAGCAGTGCTTCGAGTTGATGCGCCGGCTCGGCGTCGACTGGGGCCAGGGTTTTCTCTGGGGGCGTCCCGAGATCGCGTGAAGCGTGCCTTGGCGGGCTCGTGCCTCAAGTTCGCGCCGCGGGTGTCGTTACAGGAACACCAGGCTCGGCGGCGCGCGGCAGGGCGCGCTCGGGATCGACCCGGCTGACGTGCTGCCGCGCCATGCGATAACCTGCCGCATGCCGGGACGAGCCGACGGCTCGCGCGGCGTCCGGGGCATCGCGACCCCGATTCGAACTCCAAGCTCCCATGGCCACGTCCACCCTTCATCCTGCTGCCCTGCTTGCCTTGCGCCAGGTGCTGGCGCCGCTGCCGAGCTGCGAAATGGTCATCGAGGCCCATGGCGCAGCCACCGGGAGTCGCATCGCGATGCTCAATCCGCCGGCGCGGCGTTTGCTGCAGCCGCTGGGCGTGGACGAGGGCGCCGCGCTGGGGGCGTGGATCGAGGCGCTGGGGATCGATGCCGCGAGTTGCATGGGAGCTCTGCGCGAGTTGACCTCGTCGGAGCGCGAAAGCGTCGAGTTGAGCTGCGCTGCCGCACAGGGCACTCTGCTGCTGCGCCTGCGTTGCCTGCGCGACGAGCAGGGGGGCATCGCCGGCTTCCATGTCTCGTGGCAGCCCGAGTCGACGGACGGCGTCGGGTCCGTATCTTCCGCATCAGCCCAGGCCTTGCGCCTGGTGGAGCAGTTGTTGCAGCGCCCGGTGCATGCTGATTTGCAGCGTATCGACGAATTCGACGGCGCGCCTCGCGAGATCCTGACCTTCCTGCGCGAGAAGGCCCTGGCGTGGGAGAAGGGCTCGACCAAGGTGGGTCTCGCCGCGGCCCGGGGATATTTCTCCCCCAAGGGTTCGGTGCAGGTGTTCAAGGCCCGCCAGGGCGAGCAGGAAAGCCTGATCGCGCATGTCGGCCAGAGCGTGCAGCATGTGGTCGAGGCCAACCGGGCCATGGAGAGCAACATCGCGCAGGCGACCGAGCGCGCGCAGGGCATCTTCCGTGTCGCCGAGTCGCGGCAGCGCGACGTGCTCGGCGCTCGCGAACAGTTCAAGGCGCTGACCGACGAGACCGCTCGCAATGGAGAGCACCTGGATCGAATCCATGAGCATGCCCAGGGCATCACCCGCGTGCTGCACGTGATCCAGGACATCGCCGGCCAGACCAACCTGCTGGCATTGAACGCCGCGATCGAGGCGGCACGCGCGGGAGAAGCCGGACGAGGCTTCGCGGTCGTCGCCGACGAGGTGCGGCGCCTGGCGACGAAGGCGGCGCAGACCGTGGTCACCGCCGGCGAGTCGATCGAGGCGATTCGGGAATCGGTGTCGGTCGCACGCCAGGCCTCGCGCACCCTGGGCGAAGCGGTGGGCCGCAGCTCCGAGCAGATGGGAGGGGTCCTGCAGGGCTTCGCAGAGATCCGCGAAGGCATCGAAAGCAACCAGGGGGTGTTCGACGAGATCACCCGCCTGAGCCAGTCGGCGCAGCAGGTCATCGGCGAATTGTCGACCAGCTTCGAGCAGATGGCGGCCGGGATCCGCCAGGCCAACGAGGAAGGAATCCAGGGGGCCGAGGAAATCTCGGCACAGTTGCTGGAGACGCTCAACGAGAACAAGGTGTTGCTCGAGATGAATCTGGATTTCGACACCGGCTCGGAGCTGAGCGTGGCGTCCCGCGCCGCGCTCGACGGCGCCGCGCAGGTCGGCCGCGAACTGGAACAGGCGCTGGCCGACGGCGTGATCAGCGAGGAGGCCTTGTTCGACGAGCAGTACGTGCCCGTTCCGGGCACGCAGCCGCCGAAATTCCGGACCCGGGCCTGCGATGTGTTCAAGCGTCGCGTGCAGCCGCTGCTCGACCAGACCCTGGGGCGCAGCCCGACGCTGCGCTTCGCGTTCGCGGTGGATCGCAACGGCTATACGCCGACGCACAACACCGTCTACGACAAGCCGCTGACCGGCGATCCCCAGAAGGATCTGGTGGGCAACCGGGCGATGCGCATTTTCAATGATGCGGCCGGCCTGGAAGCCGCGCACAACACCAAGCCGATTCACCTGATGATCTATGCCCGGGATACCGGCGAGGTGCTGCGCGAACTCGACGTGCCCATCCGCGTGGGGTCCCGCCAGTGGGGGAATCTGCGGGTCGGGTTCCCGTAAGCGCGGCGGCGGAATGCAAAAAGGGCCGGCTGTGCAGCCGGCCCTTTTTGCTGTTTCGCGGCAAGGCCTGACAACGGGCCGGGCACGGCCCGGCCCCGGTTACTCAGAACAGAGCCGCGGCCTTCTGCAGCGCGATGAACACCCCGATCAGGAACGGGATGCCGATCGCCAGCCACGATACCAGGCCGAGCGCGCCGAACGATCCGCGCGCCGCCGTGTGCGCGCCCTCGCCGCCCTGGCGCTCGTGCTGCAGCGCCTTCTCGCGGGCCAGGTGCTCCTCGTCCATGTGGTGCTTCTCGTGCACCGGACGGATCATCCAGTTGAGCAGCAGTCCGACCAGAAGCAGCCCGGCGAGGCTGTACAGCGTGCGGTCGTACACGAGGTTGTGAGGCACGCCGGCGTTGATCTGGGCCTGCCGCAGATGGGCGATCAGGAACGGGCCGACGATGCCGGCAGCCGACCAGGCGGTGAGCAGTCGGCCGTGAATCGCGCCCACCATCTGCGTGCCGAAGATGTCCGCCAGATACGCAGGCACGGTGGAGAATCCGCCGCCGTACATCGACAGGATCAGGCACACGCCGACGACGAAGGCTCCGGCCATGCCCAGGTGGCCGAAGGTGGGCAGGCTGATGTACAGCGCCATGCCCAGGATGAAGAACAGCGTGTAGGTCATCTTGCGACCGATGCGGTCGGAGATGCTGGCCCAGAAAAAGCGCCCGAGGCTGTTGAACAGGCTGATCAGGCCCACCAGCCCGGCGGCCGACGCCGCCACCGCTGCCTTTTGCGCCGCACTCAGCGTGGTCACCCCGTCGAGCCCGATCAGGTGCCCGCCGAACACGTCCTGCAGCATCGGGCTGGCCATCGAGATCACGCCGATGCCGGCGGTCACGTTGAGGAACAGCACGCCCCAGATCAGCCAGAACTGCGGGGTCTTCCAGGCCACGTCCAGGTGCACGTGCTTGTCGGTGACCATCGCCTTGGACGTCTTGGTCTCGGTCCAGCCTTCGGGCTTCCAGCCGCTGGGCGGAACGCGCATGCCGAAGGCACCGAGGGACATCACGACCACGTACAGGACGCCCATGGTCATCAGCGTGGCGGCCACGCCGGCCGCGGCGTCGCCGTGGCCGTAGTGCTTCATCAGCGCCACGGCGATCGGGGCGCCGATCATCGCGCCGCCGCCGTAGCCCATGATGGCCATGCCGGTAGCCATGCCGCGCCGGTCCGGGAACCACTTGATCAGGGTCGACACCGGCGTGATGTAGCCCAGGCCCTGACCGACGCCGCCGATCACCCCGCAGCCCAGCCACAGCAGCCACAGCTGGTGCATCGACACGCCGATGCCGCCGAGCACCAGGCCGCCGCCCCAGCACAGCGCGGCGATGAACCCGGCCTTGCGCGGGCCGGCATGCTCCAGCCAGCCACCCCACAGCGCGGCCGCCACGCCCAGCACGGCGATGAACATCTCGAAGGTCGACGTCACCAGCGGCACGGTCCAGTTGCAACTGGTGGAGAACAGGAGGGTGCCGGTTCCTGCCCCGGTGCAGGTTGCTCCGGCGCCGCTGAGCAGCTTGCTCATCGGCAGCCAGAACACCGAGAAGCCGTAGGCCATGCCGATGCACAGGTGGATGGCCAGGGCCGCCGGCGGCACCAGCCATCGGTTGAATCGCGGCCCTGCCACGATCCGCTCGCGAGCGAGCAGGCCGGGGGCCGCCATGGTTTGGGTCATTGCCTCAGACATTTCGTCTCCTCAGGGCTGAAACACGTGAACGAACGGACCTCGGCTACACAGGCCGAAGTCTCTGGGTACGACTTTTATAACAGGATGTCACCCCTGCCTCCTATATGGCGGACCCGGGTTTCACGTCTGGAAACGGCGAAAAATTCCGAATGCCCGTTCGCTTTTACGGCGACTCCGGGCAGGCAGCCGATGGCAGTCGTGCGGCGGCAGCGCGCAGGCGCGCCGGGACAGCCGCGCAAGGCAGCGCGGATCGGCGCGGTGAATGCGGGGGAGGGGGCGACCTGCGGCGCAGACGCAACGAAGCACCGGCCCCGCGGAGGGGCCGGTGCGCAAAGGGTTCAGCTTGTCAGGATTCGCCAGGCCCGGGTACCCGGCGATGGGGTCAGATCGTCCAGTGCGCGCCGATGGACAGGTTCAGCACGATGCCGTAGGTCAGATACATCAGAAGCAGCCCGGTGAGGGTATGCACGAGTCCGAGCAGCCTCCTGCTCATCGGCATGAACAGGTCGAAACAGTAGAAGAACTCGAAAAAGTACACCGCCATCAGTCCGATGAACAACCACGCCACCGGTGTATCCCCGACGTGGGAGAACACGATCAGGCCAAGCAGCGCGACCAGGAAAAACGCGACCGACATGAAGCCGTTGGGCACGATCGATCCACCGCGGATGCGACTCAGGCCCATGGCCAGCCAGTGAATGCCGAACACCGTGGTTTCGATGCCGGCGGCGTACAGCGGAGCACCCTTGAACACGTGGAACCAGGTCAATCCGACCAGAATGTAGGTGCCGCACAGAAACTGCAGCATGCCCGGCATCCAGAAGCCCCACCAGCCGTTGCTGATCTCCGTGGCCTCGCTCTTGGCGGGAAAACCGAACAATTCCTGGGGCCCGAAGATCAGGTAGCCGGTACCCAGCCCGAAGAATGCAAGACCGAGCGGCACGTAGGCCGAGGTCGGAAAACTGAACACAGTCGGTGTCATGCAGTTGTCTCCTAGGTTTGTCGTCAGGCCAACGTGACGGCGGGAACCCCGGGTTCCCTGTCTTGCGCAAGGATCGTTCCGCCTTCCGGTTGTCCTGGATCGATCCTAGGGTGAGCCCACCCCTGCAATTCGCAGCGTTCGGTAACAGCGGCTTGCGCGATGTGTCGCGCGACCGGTGCGGCGAATCGTTCAGTAACAGAAACATCCGCATGCACCGCGCGGCAGCGTGCGCTGCCGCGCCCCGCGCTTTCGTGCGCGGGCGAGGGCTTGCGCGATTCGGTGACGAACGGCGCCCGGCGCAAGCCTCGGCGTGCAGGCCGAGGACCTTCGATGCGGACCCGATGCGCGCGCCTGGCCGGCACGGGCCTTCGCGGGCTTTGGGGTCAGGCCGGCACGCGCCTGGGTGGCCGGCCAGCGGCGAGTCCGAACGCAGCCGGCAGCGTGGCCACCCCGGGCGGCAGCTGCTCGGCTTCATGCTCGCGGCGCAGCACTTCGCCAGCGGCGTTGCGCAGCAACTCCACGCCCACCGGCTGCGGGTTGCGCTCCAGCGTGATCAGCCCGGTCTCCCACGCCACCTCGGGCTCGATCAGTCGCACGACCTTGACGCCGTGGGGTATGCCCACGACGTCGAGCACGCTCAGCGGCAGGATCGAGCACCAGGCACCGCTGGACACATGCGACAGCAGGCTGACGATCGAGTTGGTCTCGAGGCTGGGCTGGGGGCACAGTCCGAGCTCGTCGAACACGCGATTGATGGTCTTGCGATTCTGCATGTCCGGGGTCAGCAGGCACAGCGGCTGCTGGCCGGCCTCGGTCCACGACAGTGTGTCATGCCGCGCGGCCGGCGTGCGACTGCCGGCGATCAGCACGTGGCGCTCGTGCCAGATCGGCAGGTAGTCCATGCCCTCGATCCTGCTGGACTCGGTGTAGATGATGCCTCCGTCGAGTTCGAAGGCCTGCACGCCGCGCACGATGGCGTCGGTGGTCATCGACAGGATCTCCAGGGTCAGCGTCTGGTTGCGTCGATGCAGTTCCGCCGACAGCGCCGTCACCACCGACAGCGCCGTGGGAATGACCCCCAGGCGCAGGCGCCCGTCGAGTCCGCCGGTCATCTTGCCCAGGTGCAGCCGGAAGTCGGCCTCCACGGCGGCCATGCGCCGCGCGTAGTCCAGCACCGCGGTGCCTTCGACGGTCAGTCCGGCGAAACTCTGGCCCCGCTCGACGATGGCCACGCCGAGTTCCTGCTCGAGGTCGCGGATGGCTGCCGACAGCGTGGACGGCGACACGTGGCAGGCGGCCGCGGCGCGGCCGAAATGGCGCTCGTGCGCCAGCGCGATCAGGTAGCGATACTTGCGTGAGAGCATGGGTCGTGGTCGCCGTGGTGCGCCGTCGCGGGCCTCACAGGCCGAGTTCGCTCAGGCCGGGATGGTCGTCGGGACGCCGTCCCAGGGGCCAGAAGAACTTGCGTTGGGATTCGGCGATGGGCTGGTCGTTGATGCTGGCGTGCCGTGCCTGCATCAGGCCTTGCTCGTTGAACTCCCAGTTCTCGTTGCCATGGCTGCGGAACCATTGCCCGGAGTCATCGTGCCACTCGTACACGAAGCGCACCGCAATGCGGTTGCCGGCGCAGGCCCACAACTCCTTGATCAGGCGGTAGTCGAGTTCGCGCGCCCACTTGCGCCGCAGGAATTCGGCCACTTGCTGGCGCCCTACCGGAAATTCGGCGCGGTTGCGCCAGCGGGTGTCGTGCGTGTAGACCAGCACCACGCGGTCCGGGTCGCGTGAGTTCCAGGCATCCTCGGCCATGCGCACCTTCTGCGTGGCGCTTTCCACGGTGAACGGTGGCAAGGGGGGGCGGCTTTCCATGGTTTTTCTCCCTGTGCGGCGTCGCGCATGGACGACGCCTTGTCTGTGTCGCCGCCTGCCTTGGGGAGGCGACATGCTTGCGGCGATGTTGCCACAGAAATCCCCTACGCGCCCTGCGTGTTCATCCCGGGCGCGGACGCCTCGTGCGCGGCCCGCGCGCCTCCGGTGCTCGCCGTGCCTGCCTTTCGAGCAGAACGGGAAAGGCCTCGGACAGCGAGTACACGCGTCCGGAGTCGTCGGCTTGATAGCCGGGCAGCTGGTCGACGGATTGGCGGAATTCGGGACTGCGCAAGGTGCGCAGCATGTCCTGGATCGCCAGCTCGTCGAGGCTCTGCTCGTGGCAGAGCAGGAAATAACGCTCGGTGAGCAGCGGAACGAAGTCGAGGTTGAAGCGTCGCGCCGGCGTTTCCACGCCGATACCCACGTCGGCCATGTCGCTGGCCACGTAGGCGGCCACCGCGGCATGCGTGAGCTCGCATTGTTCGTAGCCGTGCACCTGCGACGCGTCGATGCCGGCGCGACGCAGCAGCAGATCCAGCAGAAAGCGGGTCCCCGAGCCGGGCTGCCGGTTGATGAACCGCAGGTCGTCGCGAGCGAGGTCCTGGATTCCGAAAATCTTCTTCGGGTCGCCGCGGGCGATGATCAGGCCCACGCGCCGCGTGGCCAGGCCGATCACACGTTGCGCCTGCGGGCGCAGCCAGGCCCGATAGTGCTCGACGGCGTCGCGCTCGAATTCCCCGCTCGGAATGTGGAAACCGGCGAGCTCGCAATTGCCCAGCGCAAGCGATGCCACGGCATCCGTGGTGCTGCAGTAACGCAGCTCGTTGAGCACTCCGGCACGGTTGAGCAGGTGATGCAGCGCCTCGATGGCGAAGCCGTGGCTGGCGCGGATGCGCAGTACCTGGTCATGCTCGCGCTGCACGCGAGAGATCTCGGCCTCGAGCTCGGAGGCCAGCGAGTCCAGCGTGGGCGACAGGCGAGCGGCGATGCGCCGGTCGGCCCAGACCAGCTTCTCCGACAGAGGGCTGAGCGTCGAGCCCTTGCCGCGCTCCATGAGCAGCAGCGGCATGCCCAACTGGGCCTCGCCATCGCGGATCAGCGCCCAGCCATGGCGGTACGACATGCCGACGGCGGCGCAGGCGCGCAACAGGCTGCCGTGCTCCGCCACGGCCAGCAGCAGCTCGATGGTGCGCTCGGAAAGCGCTTCCCCTGCGTTCAGGCGCAGCGACCAGCGCGGTTGGATCGACACCTCGAACATCGGGTTTTACCTTATGAGCTGGAAATCTTATGGAATGCGCCCCGCAAAGCATATTGCGCGATGCATCCCGGGATCCTAAAGTGGAAAGACAACATACGCAGTCCGGCCGCGGGGGTGCACGCATCCACGGCGGCCGCGGCCGCGGTCAACGCAGTCACCGCACGGAGACATCATGCGCGAAACCTCGCAAGGCGCTGAACACGCAGGCAGCAGTGCCAGCGACGTGGCCGCCCAGGCCCTGTCGCGCTGGGCCGACGAGCCCGGCCCGCTGCTGCCGATCCTGCACGAGATCCAGGACACGCTGGGTTACATCCCCGGGGAAGTGGTGCCCCAGATCGCGCAGGGGCTGAACCTGTCCCGCGCCGAGGTGCACGGCGTCGTTACCTATTACCACCACTTCCGCACCGAACGGCCGGCGCGTCACAATCTGCAGGTGTGCCGGGCCGAGTCGTGCCGCGCGGTCGGCGGCGAGGCCCTGTACCGGCAGGCGCTGCAACGCGCCGGTTGCGACGAGCACGGCGCTGCGGGCCATGGCGGCCGCAGCGCCGACGGCAGCCTGCAGGTGGAGCCGGTGTACTGCCTGGGACTGTGCGCGGCGTCGCCCGCGGTCATGGTCGACGGCAGGCTGCACGCGCGCATGACTCCGGCGCGCCTGGATGCGCTGGTCGATGGCCTGGAGGACAGCCAATGAGTTCCGTCACCGTCTACGTTCCGCGCGACTCGGCGTCGCGAGCCCTGGGCGCCGATGCGGTGGCGCAGGCGCTGCACGACGAATGCGCCCGTCGAGGCGTTTCGCTGAACATCGTGCGCAATGGTTCGCGCGGCCTGTTCTGGCTGGAGCCGCTGGTCGAGGTCGCCACGCCGTCGGGGCGCATCGCCTACGGCCCGGTGCAGGCCGAGGACCTGCCGGGACTGCTCGACGCCGGCATGCTGCAGGGCGCGGCGCACGCGCTGTGCCACGGGCCCACCGACAAGATCGATTACCTGGCACGCCAGCAGCGCCTGTGCTTTGCCCGCATGGGAATCACCGACCCGCTGTCGCTGGCCGACTACGAGGCGCACGAGGGCTGGGCCGGGCTTCGCGCGGCCTTGAAGCTGCAGCCGGCGCAGATCGTCGAGCAGGTCATGGAGTCGGGTCTGCGCGGCCGGGGCGGCGCGGCCTTTCCCACGGCCATCAAGTGGCGCACCGTGCTCAACACACAGTCTGCGCAGAAGTACGTGGTGTGCAATGCCGACGAAGGCGATTCGGGAACCTATTCCGACCGCATGACCATGGAAGGCGACCCGTTCATGCTCATCGAGGGCATGACCATCGCCGCGCTGGCCACCGGCGCCACGCATGGATTCGTCTACATCCGCTCCGAGTACCCAGACGCCATGGCCACCATGCGCCAGGCCATCTGCGCTGCCGAGCAGGCCGGTTTCCTCGGCGATGACATCTGCGGTTCCGGGCGCAGTTTCCACCTCGAGGCGCGCCTGGGCGCAGGCTCCTACGTGTGCGGCGAGGAAACCGCGATGCTCGACAGCCTGGAGGGCAAGCGCGGCATCGTGCGCGCCAAGCCGCCACTGCCGGCCATCCAGGGCCTGTTCGGCCAGCCGACGGTGATCAACAACGTCATCAGCTTCGCTTCGGTTCCGCTGATCCTGGCGCGCGGCGCGGCCTTCTACCGGGACTACGGCATGGGCCGCTCGCGCGGCACGCTGCCGCTGCAACTGGCCGGCAATCTCAAGCGCCCCGGGCTGGTCGAACTCGCGTTCGGCGTGACCCTGCGCGAGCTGCTGTTCGACTTCGGCGGCGGCACCGCCAGCGGACGCCCGATCAAGGCGGTCCAGGTGGGTGGGCCGCTGGGCGCCTACATGCCCGAGTCGCAGTGGGACCTGCCGCTGGACTACGAGGCCTACGCCGCGGTGGGGGCGGTGGTCGGCCACGGCGGCATCGTGGTGCACGACGACAGCGCCGACATGGCCGGGCTCGCGCGCTACGCGATGGAGTTCTGTGCCATCGAGTCCTGCGGCAAGTGCACCCCGTGCCGCATCGGCTCCACGCGTGGGGTCGAGGTCATCGACCGCATCACGCGTGCGGGCGACGCCGCGCAGCGCACGCAGCAGGTCCACCTGCTGCGCGACCTGTGCGACACCATGCTGCACGGCAGCCTGTGCGCGATGGGCGGCATGACGCCGTACCCGGTGCTTTCGGCGCTCAACCACTACCCCGAGGATTTCGGGCTCGATGCCGGCGGGGCCGCAGCGGCCTGATGGGCCGCCCGCCACGAACCGCGCAACACCGCACACGGAGAACCAAGCCATGCTCGAGCAACTCAAGCAAACCGATCTGGGCACCCCGCGGCGCGAAGCCGAGCGCGAGGTGACCCTCGACATCGACGGGGTCCAGATCACGGTGCCCGAAGGAACGTCGCTGATGCGCGCCGCTGCCGAAGCCGGCGTGATGGTGCCCAAGCTGTGCGCGACCGACAGCCTCGAGCCCTTCGGCTCGTGCCGCCTGTGCCTGGTCGAGATCGAGGGCCGCAAGGGCTTCCCGGCCTCGTGCACGACGCCGGCGGAGGCCGGAATGAAGGTGCGCACGCAATCGCCCCGCCTGCAGGAACTTCGCAAGGGGGTGATGGAGCTCTACATCTCCGACCACCCGCTGGATTGCCTGACCTGCGCGGCCAACGGCAATTGCGAGCTGCAGGACATGGCCGGGGTCACGGGCCTGCGCAACGTGCGCTATGGCTACTCGGGCGCCAACCACCTCAGCGATGCCAAGGACCAGTCGAATCCTTACTTCACCTACGACCCGTCCAAGTGCATCGTGTGCAACCGCTGCGTGCGTGCCTGCGAGGAGACCCAGGGAACCTTCGCGCTGACCATCAGCGGCCGGGGTTTCGAGTCGCGCGTGGCCGCGGGTACCAGCCAGTCGTTCATGGACTCCGAATGCGTGAGCTGCGGCGCCTGCGTGCAGGCCTGCCCGACGGCCACGCTGATGGAAAACTCGACCATCGAGTACGGCCAGGCGGAGCACAGCGTGACGACGACCTGTGCCTACTGCGGCGTGGGTTGCGGCTTCAAGGCCGAGATGAAGGGTGAGCAGGTGGTGCGCATGGTGCCGTGGAAGGATGGCGCCGCCAACGAGGGCCACAGCTGCGTCAAGGGTCGTTTCGCCTGGGGCTATGCCACCCACAAGGACCGCATCACCAAGCCGATGATCCGCAAGAGCATCAGCGATCCTTGGCAGGAAGTGAGCTGGGAGCAGGCGATCTCGCATGCCGCCAGCGAGTTCAAGCGCATCCAGGCCAAGCATGGCCGAGGAGCCATCGGGGGCATCGTCTCGTCGCGCTGCACGAACGAGGAAGGCTACCTGGTGCAGAAGCTGGTGCGCGCCGCCTTCGGCAACAACAACGTCGACACCTGCGCGCGAGTGTGCCATTCGCCCACCGGCTACGGCCTGAAGCAGACCCTGGGCGAATCGGCGGGAACCCAGACCTTCAAGTCGGTGGAGAAGTCCGACGTCATCCTGATCATCGGCGCCAACCCGACGGATGCCCACCCGGTGTTCGCCTCGCGCATGAAAAAGCGCCTGCGCCAGGGAGCGAAGCTGATCGTGGTGGACCCGAGGCGCATCGAGCTCGTGCGCTCGCCACACATCAACGCGCAACACCACCTGCCGCTGCGCCCGGGCACCAACGTGGCCATGCTCAATGCGCTGGCCCACGTGGTGGTGACCGAGGGCCTGGTCGACGAGGCCTTCGTCGCCGCGCGTTGCGAGGACAAGGCCTTCGCCCAGTGGCGTGAATTCGTCGCCCGCGCGGACCACTCCCCCGAGGCGCTGGAAGCCGTCACCGGCGTTCCCGCGGCCGACGTGCGCGCGGCTGCCCGCCTGTTCGCCACCGGCAACACCGACGGCAAGCTCGGGGACAAGCGCCCGAATTCGGCCATCTACTACGGCCTGGGCGTGACCGAGCACGCACAGGGATCGACAGCGGTCATCGCCATCGCCAACCTCGCCATGGCCACCGGCAACGTCGGTCGCGAGGGCGTCGGTGTCAACCCGCTGCGCGGACAGAACAACGTGCAGGGTTCGTGCGACATCGGATCCTTCCCGCACGAACTGCCGGGCTACCGCCACGTGTCGGACAGCACCGTGCGCGGCGAGTTCGAGCAGTCGTGGGGCGTCAGCCTCGAGCCCGAGCCGGGCCTGCGCATTCCCAACATGCTCGACGCCGCGCTCGACGGCTCGTTCCTGGGCCTGTACTGCCAGGGCGAGGACATCGTGCAGTCCGACCCCGACACGCAGCACGTGGCGGCAGCGCTGGCGGCCATGGAATGCGTGGTGGTGCAGGACATCTTCCTCAACGAGACCGCCAAGTACGCCCACGTGTTCCTGCCCGGCTCGTCCTTCCTCGAGAAGGACGGCACCTTCACCAACGCCGAGCGCCGCATCTCGCGGGTGCGCCAGGTGATGGCGCCGCTGGGTGGCTACGCCGACTGGGAGGCCACGCAGCTGCTGTCGAACGCGCTGGGCTACCCGATGAACTACAAGCACCCCAGCGAGATCATGGACGAGATCGCCGCGCTGACGCCGACCTTCCACGGCGTGAGCTTCGATCTCATCGACCGCCTGGGAAGCGTGCAGTGGCCTTGCAACGAAGAGGCGCCCGAGGGCACGCCGACCATGCACGTAGGCACTTTCGTGCGGGGCAAGGGACGTTTCATGGTCACGGAATACGTGCCCAGCGACGAGAAGGTCACTCCCAAGTATCCGCTGCTGCTGACCACCGGGCGCATCCTGTCGCAGTACAACGTGGGCGCGCAGACCAGGCGTACCGAGAACAGCCGCTGGCATGACGAGGACGTGCTCGAGATCCATCCCCACGATGCCGAGGATCGCGGCATCCGCGACGGCGACTGGGTGGGCGTGAGCAGCCGTTCGGGCGAGACCGTGCTGCGCGCGCAGATCAGCGAGCGCATGCAGCCAGGGGTCGTGTACACGACCTTCCACTTCCCCGAGTCGGGCGCCAACGTCATCACCACCGACAGCTCCGACTGGGCCACCAACTGCCCCGAGTACAAGGTCACCGCGGTGCAGGTGATGCCGGTGTCGCAGCCCTCGAGCTGGCAGCGCGAATACACCCGCTTCAGCCGCACCCAGGAGCAGCTGCTCGCGCAGCGACGGGCGGCCCAGGCGGTGGGGGAGTCGCGCGCCGCCGAGGTCCGCAAGTCGCAGGAGGTCGCCGCCACATGACGCAGCCCGATGCTGCCGCGGAGGCCTGGCGATGAGCCCGGCCTGCGCCGGGGCGCGCAGCCTGGACGTGCTGCGCTGGCGTGCCGGCCAGGCCCAGCAGGTCGACGACTGGCTGACCGAGGAGGTACCTGTGGCGCTGCAGTACAACGGCGTGTCCCATGCCGTGATGCTGGCCACGCCGCTCGATCTCGAGGACTTCGCCACCGGTTTCAGCCTGAGCGAGGGCATCATCGAGCAGGCCGGCCAGCTCTACGACTGCGAGGTCGAGCACGGCTCGCTGGGCATCACGCTGCACCTGGAGGTCGCCACGCGCTGCCTGGAAGTGCTGCGCCAGCGCAGGCGCACGCTGGCCGGGCGCACGGGCTGCGGGCTGTGCGGCACGGACAGCCTGGAGCAGGTGCTGCGCCCGCTGCGCGAGCTGCCCGCGAACGCGGGCACCAGCGTGGGCTCGGATGCGGTGGCCCGTGCGCTGCGTGCGCTGCGCACGCAGCAGCGGCTCAATGCCGCCACCGGCGCGGTGCATGCGGCGGGCTGGTGCGACGACGACGGGCGCCTGCTGCTGCTTCGCGAGGACGTGGGGCGGCACAACGCGCTGGACAAGTTGATCGGCGCGATGGCCCGCGCCGGCGCCGACGCATCGCGCGGTTTCGTGGTGGTGACCAGCCGTGCCAGCGTCGAGATGGTGCAGAAGGCCGCGCAGGCCGGGGTGCCGCTGCTGGTGGCGGTTTCCGCGCCAACCGCGCTGGCGGTGCAGACCGCGCGCAGCGTCGGCATGGGCCTGGCAGGACTGGCGCGCGGCGATGACCTGGTGGTCTACAGCGGCGCGCAGCGTATTCGTTTGGAACTCCCGTCGACGACATCCACGAGCCTGATCCCGACATGAAAATCGAACACCTGATCTCGATGGTCAACCGCATCGGCCAGTTTTTCGCGTCGATGCCCGACCGAGGCGAAGCTCTCGAGGGAATCGCCCTGCACGTCAAGCGCTCGTGGGACCCGCGCATGCGCCGCGAGTTGCTGAGCTACCTCGACGAGCAAAGCGGCAAGGGCATCGACCCCGTGGTGCTCGACGCGTTGCGTCAGCACCGGCAGTTGCTCGCCTGAAGCCTCGCGCCGCCCGTCAGGGGGCGCCGTCCGGCGCCTCGAGCATGCGCCGCGCGACCTCGCGTGCCGCGTCGTTGCCAGCCTGCAGATCCCGGGCCAGCGCCTCGCGCGCCTGCGGCGGATGGTTCTGGCTGAGCTTGAACTTGGCGCTCACGCGCTCGACCTCGATTTCGATGCCGACGACGCCGCCCAGCATGGCCTGCAGGTAGTCGGGCGGCGCTTCATCCACCGACCAGGGGTTGTCGCGTGAGGCTTCCTGCCAGGTGGTCAGTTCGCTCAGCAGCGAACGCAGCCACCGCGCATCGTCGATCGCGCGCAGCCTTCCGGCGACCTGCACCACGCTGTAGTTCCAGGTCGGCACCACCTTGCCATCGATGGCCTTGCGAGGGTGCGCCGACGGACTCACATAGGCCTGCGCGCCGTGGAACAGCGCCAGGGTCTCACAGCCGTTCTCGCCCGCACGCCGCCACAGGGAATTGGCGCGCGCCACATGCCCTCGAAGGCGCAGCAGGGTTCCCGACGCGTCGGCGTCGGCCAGCAACACCACCGGGTTGGCGTCGAGGCCGGCGTCGTCATGCGTGATCACGCTGGCCAGCGGGTACGCGCGCAGCAGGTCCAGCACGCTGGAGGCGTCGTCCACGGCGAAATGACCAGGCAGGTACATGGGCGTATGTTGGGCGTATGGCGCTGGGCTTGCAGGATTGTGCCACCGGCGCTGCCTCACCCGGCTGCTACCATCGTCGGAGCCTTTTCCCTGGCGCAGTGGTCTCGTTGCGCTGCGCGGCGCGGCAGCCGTGTCGATGCCCGCCTCCCGGATCGCTCTTCATGTCCGCTTTCTCGCACTCCCTGTTTTCCTCGGCGCCCCCGCCGCGCCAATGGCTTGTCGGCCCCGCAGCGGTGCTGCTGTGCTTCACCCTCAGCCTGCCGACGGCGCTGGGCTCGGTGGCGCTGGGCCTGTTCGCGCTGGCCTGGCTGGCAGCGGGAGGCTGGGCCTGCCAATGGCAGCGCTGGCGAGCCAGCCCGACCGCCCTGTGGGCGCTGGCGCTGCTGCTCATGTTCGTCGTCGGCATGAGCTACAGCAGCGCATCGCACGCGCAGCTGGGCAATTTCATGGGCAAGTACGCGAAGCTGCTCGCGCTCGTGGCGATGCTCGGCGCGCTGACCGATGCGCGGTGGCAGCGGCGCGCGCTGCAGTCCTTCATGGTGGGCTCGGTCATCGCGTCGGCGCTCTCCTATGCGCGCTTCCTGGGTGTCGTGCCGGCGCATCTGGGGGACAGCGTCGTGCAAGGGCACATCCACTTCGGCACCATCGAGGCTTTCGCAGCGTACCTGTTCGCGCGTCAGGCCTTCGAGCCAGGGCCGAGGCGCTGGCTCTGGGGCCTGCTGGCAGCCCTGCTGGCGTTCGACGTGATCTACATCTGCATCGCGCGCACGGGGTATGTGGTGCTGTTTGCCCTGATCGTCCTGCTCGCCGCGCAGCGCCTGGGGCGCAAGGGTGTGTTGGCAGGGGGGATCCTGGCGCTGGCGTTCGCAGCGGTGTCCTTCACGGTATTCCCGACGGCCAAGCTGCGCCTGGAACAGGGTATCCAGAACCTGCGCCAGTATGAACAGGTGGAGGCCACGCACCGCGGCAACCTGGACCAGAATTCCTGGGGCCTGAGGCTGCAGTTCTGGCGAAACACCTTGCGCATCATCGCGCTGCACCCGCTGCGAGGCAGCGGGACCGGCAGCATGCCGGTCGAGTACGCGCGAATCGCGCCGCAGGATCTGCTGACGCCGAATGCCCACAACGAGTACCTGAACACGACCGAGCAGGTCGGCCTCATCGGGCTGGTGCTCCTGCTGGGGCTGGGCGTCGCCGCGTGGCGCGACGGAGCTCGCCTGATGCCGGTGCCTCGTGACGCCACCCGCGCGGTGCTGGTGACCATCGGTGTGGGCAGCCTGTTCAACTCCCTGCTGATGGACGTCAACGAAGGACGTTTTTTCGTCGTGATGCTGGGCGTGCTGCTGGCGGCTTCGATCGGCACCGCGCGACACAGGGTCGGCGCGAGCCCGTAATAATGTGCGGGGTCGGCCCGGTGGCAGGCCCATCGGCCGGCGAACGGGTGGTGCGACCCATGCAGACCGACCACACATTCCCGCTCGCACCGAGTCTTTCCTTGCGCGAGGCGCCACAGCTAACGCCCGCGGTGCGCGTGTTGCGTGCGCCGTGGCGGCGAGTGCTCGGCGCCGGGCTGATGCTCTGGGGCCTGTGCTGGGCCACGTCGCCGGCGCGCGCCGGCGACGGCGTGCCCGCGCCGGCAGCCGCCTCGGCGCCCATCCCGGCTGCTTCGACGGCCGCGGCCGCGCCACGCTACGAAGTTCGCATCGATGCGCCGAAGGAGCTGGCGGCGGCGCTGCGCAGGGGGCTCGACATCGAGCGCTGGAAGGACTTTCCCGATCTGCGCCAGGAACAATTGCGCTCGCTGGTGAGCAAGCTGCCGCAACAGGCGCGCCAGGTGTCGGAGGCGCTGGGCTATTTTTCCCCGCGCATCGACGTGCGGCTGGAGTCCGCGCGCAAGCCGGAGCAGGTGCTGGTTCGCGTCGAACCGGGCGAGCCCACGCGCGTGGAATCGGTGCAACTGAGCGTGCGCGGCCCCGACGGTCGCGACCTGCCCGCGCTGGCCGCGCAGTTGCGCAGGCATTGGGGCCTGCGTGAAGGCAGCGTGTTCGTCAGCGCGTCCTGGCAGGCCGCCAAGGGCGATGCGCTGCTGCGCCTGGACACCCACCGCTTCGCGGCGGCGCGCGTGGCCTACAGCCGTGCCCTGGTCGACCCGGCACGTCACGCCGCGCGCCTTTCGGTGCGTTTCGACACCGGACCGGACTACCGCTTCGGGGCGCTTACGGTGCAAGGCCTCCAGCGCTATCCGGAGTCCGTGGTGCGCAACCTGGTGCCGTGGCGTCGCGGCGACCCCTATTCGCAGCAGCAGTTGCTGCAGTTCCAGGCCAGCCTGCAGGACAGCGGTTACTTCCGCATCGCCACCGTGGCGGCACCGGTCAGCGCCGCCCACGGCGATGAACTCCCGGTGAGCGCGGGCCTGGTCGAAAATCCCGCCCAGACCCTGGGACTCGGCCTGGGGTTCAGCAGCAACACCGGCGCGCGGACCCAGCTCGATTACGGCAACCTCAATCTGCTCGGGCACGCCTGGCGCCTGGATTCCCGGATCAGGTTCGAGAGCCTGCAGCAGTCGCTGGGGGCGCGGCTGCACTTTCCGCAGCGTGCCAACGGTGCCGACTACAGCCTGCGTGCGAAGGTGCAGCATTCCGACATCCAGGGCCTCACCACGCGCAGCGAGTCGCTGGGAGCCCAGCGCCAACGCATCGATGGTCCGATCGAGACGACGCAATTCCTCGATTTCATCAACGAACAGCAACAGATCACCGGCGGCCCCGTCAGTTCGAGCATGGCCCTGATGCCGGGCTACTCGTGGACCCGAAGGCGCCTGGACAGCACGCTGGACCCACGCCGCGGCAACCTGCTGAACGCGCAGATCAGCGGTGGCTCGCAGGCCCTGTTGTCGGATCAGAACTTCGTGCGCCTGTACCTGCACGCCCTGCAGTACGTGCCGCTGGGCAAGCGCGACCAGCTGATCCTGCGCGGCGAGCTCGGCGGCGTGATCAGTCCATCGGCCACGGGCATTCCGCAGCAGGTGCTGTTTCGTGCCGGCGGGGTGGGCTCGGTGCGCGGCTACGCCTACCAGAGCCTGGGTGTCAGCGAGGACGGCGCGGTGCTGGGCGGGCGTGCGCTGCTGACGGCCAGCGTGGAGGGCGTGCACTGGCTGCTGCCGAACTGGGGCGCCGCGCTGTTCGTCGATGCCGGCAATGCGGCCAACAGTTTCGCGTCGCTGAACCCGGTGATCGGCTACGGCGTGGGCGTGCGCTGGCGCAGTCCGGTCGGGCTGGTCAGCGTGGACCTCGCGCACGGCCGCGCCACCGGCGCGACCCGCCTGGAATTCAACGCCGGAGTGAGTTTCTGAATCCGTCGCGAGCGCGCATGCCATGACGACCTCGCCTAGCGCCGCCGAGACCGGGCCCGCCGCGCCCGGACCGGGCCCGCGCGTGCGGCGCCCCAGGCGCCTGCTGGCGCTGCTGGGCGTGGTATTGCTGGTGCTCGGTGCGCTGGCCACCGCGCTGGCCTGGCTGGGCAGCGCGCAGGGCCTGTCGTGGCTCCTGCACCGGCCGTGGGTGGAGGCGCGCAGCGGCTTGCAGGTGCAGGGCGTGCGCGGCAGCCTGTGGCGCGACCTGCGCGTGCGCCGCCTCGACTGGAGCGACGGATCGGCGCGGCTGAGCGCGCGGCAGTTGCGCGTGCGCTGGCGAATCGGCGAGCTGCTGAGCCTGCAGCCTCGGCTGCACGTCGAGCGCCTGGAGGCGCAGGATCTCGACTGGCGCGCCGGCAGCGCGGCGCCGGCGTCCGATGCCGGCGCCGCACCGAGGCTTCCCGCCACGTTGCGCCCGCCGTTGCCGGTCGACATCGACCAGTTCCGCGTGGGCCGGCTGCGCATGGGGGCGGGCGGCTCGGGGGCCTGGCGGGACCTGGGATCGCTGCAGGGCCAGTTGCGCGGCGACGCCCATGCATGGCGGCTCACCCTGCGTGGCAGCGGATCGTGGGGGACGCTGCAGACCACGGCGCGCATCGCCTCGAGCAAGCCCTTCGCATTGCACGGCGAAGCCGGGGGCGAACTGCAGCTTTCGGCGCAGACCCTGAAGCTCCAGGGCAGCCTGGGCGGCAGCCTGGAACATGTGTTGCTGCAGGCGCGTGCCCAGGCCTTGCAGGCACGCGCGCGCGTGCACGCCGAGCTGCGCCCCTTCGCCCCCGTCTGGCTGGGGCCGGCGCGCATCGATGTCGAAGACCTCGACCCGCGGCATGTACGCGCCGGCTGGCCGCAAGCGCGCCTGAGCCTGCAGGCCGAACTGCGGCAGGCCCCGGACGGCGCGCTGCGCGGGCAGGTCCTGCTGCGCAATGCCCAGCCCGGGCCCGTCGACACGCAGCGCCTGCCGCTGCGCGAACTGCGATCGGCGCTGCAGTTGCGCGATGGCGTGCTGCTGGCCGACCCGCTGCGCGTGGACCTGAACGGCGGCGCCACGCTCGACGGGCGCGTGCAGTGGCCGCTGCACGGGCTCGCGCAGGCACGGCTTGGCGTGCACGGCCTGGACCTGCACGCACTGCTTGCCCGCCTGGCGAGCACCCGCCTGGACGGCTCGCTGACCCTGCGAGCCGATGACGCGGAGCAGGAGTTGCAGGCCGAGCTCGCGCAGCCCGGCTGGAATGCCGAGCTGCGATTGCGTCGCCAGGGCTCGCGCGTGGACTTGCGTCAGGCCAGCTTGCAGGCGCACGGCGCCAGCCTGCGCCTGAGCGGCAGCCTGGATTCCGCGAAGCAGCAGGCCTTTCGCGTGGACGCGGTGCTGCGCGACTTCCAGCCGCAACGCTTCGGCAAGTGGCCGCAGGCCCGCTTGAACCTGCAGCTGCAGGCGCAGGGCGCGCTGGCCGCGCGCCAGGCCCGTTTCGATCTTCGCGTGCAGCCCAGCCAGTGGCATGGGCGCAGCTTCGCCGGCCAGGCCAGAGGCAGCGTCGCGCCGGGAAGCGTGCGTGAACTGCAGGCCGACCTGCGCCTGGGGGACAACACCCTGCGCGCGTCGGGCTCCTTCGGAGAGCCCGACCAGCAGCTTCGACTCGATCTGAAGGCTCCCGCGCTGGCGCAGCTCGGCGAAGGCTGGGGTGGCAGCCTGCGAGCCGCGGCGACCCTGCGCGGTGGAGTGTCCCAGCCCTCCGGCGAGCTGAGCCTGCACGCGCACGCCCTGCGCGGACCGGCGGGCGTGCGCGTGGCCCGACTGGATGCCGACGCCAGCCTGCAGCGCGGCCTGCGCGGGCGCGTGATGCTGCGCCTGCGCGCGCAGGATCTGCAGGCCGGCGGCGTGTTGCTGCGCCAAGCCGGCGCGCGTGTCGACGGCACGCTGGCGGCGAACCAGCTGCAACTGTCGCTCAGCGATGCCCGGCATCTGCGCTTGACCCTGCGCGCGCATGGCGCGTGGACTTCCGGCCGCGGCTGGAGCGGCAGCCTCGACACCCTGGACAACGCCGGACCCTACGCCGTGCACCTGACGCAGCCGGCCGAGCTGCGCGTGGGCGTCGACGGTGACCTGCTGCTGCGTGACGCGCGCCTGCGCAGCGCTGGCGCGAGGCTCGATCTGCGCAGTCTGCGCCGCGAAGGCGGCATCTGGTCCAGCGACGGCAGCGCGCGGGACATCGACCCCGCCTACTGGGCGCGCCTGGCCGGCGTCGATGCACATGAGCTGCAATCCACGCTGCGCCTGAGTGCCGACTGGCAGGTTCGCAGCGGGCCCCGACCCCAAGCGCGCCTGCAGGTCACGCGCAGCAGCGGAGACGTGGGCCTGCCGGGCAGCCCCGGCGTCACGCTCGGTCTGTCGCGACTGCTCCTGCAGGTCGACGCCGTTGACGGGCGCCTGCATGGGCTTGTCGACGCCGACGGCACGCACCTGGGTCGACTGCACGCCAATGCATCGGTGCCCCTGACCCGTGGCGCCAAGGGCTGGGGAGTGGCTGGCGACGCCGCGTTGCAGGGCAGCGCCAGACTGAGCCTGCCGGACATTTCCTGGATGTCGGCGCTGCTGCCCCAGGCGGCCCGCGTGGCCGGCAGCCTGCAGGGGGATCTGCAGGTCGGCGGCGTGGCGGCGGCGCCGCGCCTGAGCGGCAGCCTCGACGGCAGCAAGCTGGCCGTGGTGCTGCCGGCACTGGGCCTGGACCTGCGCGACGGCAGCCTCGCGGCGAGCTTCGTCGGCGATCGCGTGGAACTGCGTTCGCTGCGCATGCTCGATCGTGGCGCCGGCACGTTGAGCGCCAGCGGCGGTTTCGCGCTGGCCGGCGCGCGACCCGTCGGCAGCGTGCGCGTGCAACTGGACAAGCTGCAGGCTCTGGACCGCCCCGGAGAGCAGGTGCGCCTGAGCGGCCAGGCCACGCTGCGCTCGTCGGCGCGACAACTGGGCATCGATGCCGACCTGCATGTGGACCATGCGGCCATCGAACTGGCCGGGGGCAATGGGCCGCAGTTGGCCGACGACGTGGTGGTGCAGGGGCGCGCGGCGCCGGCCCGGCAGACCGCGAGTGCACCGGTGCATGCGGTGGTGCGCCTGGACCTCGGCGACGACTTTCATGTCAGCGGCCACGGCGTGGATGCGCGCCTGGGCGGCAAGCTGCTGCTGCGTGCCGATCCGGGGCAGGCGCTGCGCGCCGAGGGCAGCGTGGTCGTGCGCAGCGGCACCTACGGCGCCTACGGCCAGTCCCTGCAACTCGTGTCGGGCGGCAGCGTGAACTTCTCCGGCCCGGTGAACAACCCGGGGCTGAACCTCAGCGCCCAGCGCGAGGGCCTGCCGGTGCAGGTCGGGGTACGCATCAGCGGCACGCTGCTGGCCCCGGTGGTGACCCTGAGTTCCACGCCGGCGATGCCCGACAGCGCCATCCTGTCCTGGCTGGTGCTGGGCCAGGATCCGTCCACCGTGGGGGCCGACCAGAGTTCCCTGCTGCAGCTCGCCGGCGCGGCGCTGCTGTCGCGGGGCCAGGCCGGGTCGGCCACCGGGCGCCTCGCCGACGCGCTGGGACTGGACGAACTCAAGGTCAGCGGCGGCGCGGGCGGCGGTTTGCAAAACAGCGTCGTGACCGTGGGCAAGAAGCTGAGCTCGCGCCTGTCGGTCAGCGTGGAGCGCGGGCTGGCCGATGCCGGCAGCCTGTTCAACGTGCGCTACGCGTTCTCCAAGCGCCTGTCGCTGCGCCTGCAGTCCGGCACCGACAACGCGGTGGATGTGTTCTACACCTTCAGCTTCGACTGAATCGCCGGCCCCCGCGGCCCGCTGACCCGGACCGTGGCCCTGGTCAAGCCCCTGCGCGTAGCGGGGGCAGCGGAACTCCTGGTCGCCGCGCCCCTCTGAAGGGGAAGGCCGTCGACTGCCTGGCGGCGCCGTGGTGGCGCCGAGGCGAGCCGGTGCGTGGAGTGCGAAGTGGGGTACGAGCAGGGGCCGGCATGGGCGCGCAGCGATCAGGCGCAGTGCTTTGCGATGCGGGTGAGCGGGGCGGCGCTGC
>JAJZTW010000095.1 GCA_021847345.1 Pseudomonadota bacterium | reverse complement strand
GAGGGCATCTATGAATACGGTTCGCGCGTGGGCGCCTGGCGCATCCTGCGCGAGTTCGAGCGCCGCGGGCTGCCGCTGACGGTGTTCGGAGTCGGCATGTCGCTGCTGCGCCTGCCCGAGCTGGCGCAGGCCTGCGTGGAGCTCGGCCACGAGGTGGCCTGCCACGGCTGGCGCTGGATCCACTACCAGCAACTCGACGAGGCCACCGAGCGCGAGCATCTGCGCCTGGGCCTGCAGGCGGTGCGCCAGGCCTGCGGGGTCGATGCGCTGGGCTGGTACACCGGGCGCGACAGCCCCAACACCCGCCGCCTGGTGGCCGAGCATGGCGGGCTGCTGTACGACAGCGACTACTACGGCGATGACCTGCCGCTGTGGCTGCAGGTGCGCACGTCGTCCGGGGAACTGCGCCCCCACCTGGTGGTGCCCTACACCCTGGACACCAACGACATGCGTTTTTCGCTGCCGCAGGGCTTCGCGCAGGCCGAGGACTTCTACATCTATCTGCGCGACAGCTTCGACGCGCTGTACGCCGAGGGCCAGGAAACCCCCCGCATGCTCAGCGTGGGAATGCACGCGCGCCTGCTCGGGCGCCCCGGGCGAATCCGCGCCCTGCAGCGCTTCCTGGATCACGTGCAGCGTCACGAGCGCGTCTGGGTGGCCCGCCGCGTGGACATCGCGCGCCACTGGCGCGAGCACCACCCCTTCGACCCCGCCACCGCTTTCATCTGGAACTGAGCCTCGCATGCTGGACCTGTCGACCCTCAACGCGAGCACGCGCGCCGAATTCGTCGCCCTGCTCGAAGGCATCTACGAGCACTCGCCGTGGATCGCCGAGCGCGCATGGGATGCGCGTCCCTTCGTCTCGCTGGCCGCGCTCAAGGCGCGCCTGGCGCAAGTGGTGCGCGAGGCCTCGCGCGACGAGCAGCTCGGACTGATCCGTGCCCACCCCGAGCTGGCGGGCAAGGCGGCCGTCGCCGGAGAACTCACGCCGGAGTCGACCAGCGAACAGTCGCGCGCCGGCCTGGCGCACTGCACGCCGCAGGAGTTCGAGCGCATCCGCCAGCTCAATGCGGAGTATTCGAAGCGCTTCGGCTGGCCCTTCATCCTGGCCGTGCTCGGTCCGCGCGGCAACGGGCTGAGCCGCGCGCGCATCATCGACGAGATGCAGCGCCGCGTCGAGCATGGCGCGGAGTTCGAGTTCGCCGAGAGCCTGCGCCAGATCCACCGCATCGCCGAGATGCGCCTGAACCTCAAGTTCGGCTGGAGCCCGGCGCTGGGCGAGCAGGTGCACGACTGGTGCGATCGGCTGGCCGCGCATTCCGAGTCGCCATGGCGCGAGCAGGGCCAGCTCACCGTGACCTACCTGACTGAGGCGCACCGCGCCTGCGCCGTCGACCTGCAGGCCTGGATGCGCGAATGCGGCTTCGACGAGGTCGGGCTCGACGCCGTCGGCAACGTGGTGGGCATCTACCACGCAAGCCGGCCCGATGCGCCGCGCCTGCTCACGGGCAGCCATTACGACACGGTGCGCAATGCCGGGCGTTTCGATGGGCGCGTGGGGATCTTCGTGCCCATGGCCTGCGTGCGAGAACTCTCCCGCGCCGGGCGCCGCCTGCCGTTCGGCATCGAGGTGGTGGGCTTCGCCGAGGAGGAAGGCCAGCGCTACAGCGCCACGTTCCTGGGTTCGGGCGCGCTGGTCGGGGAATTCGACCCGGCGTGGCTGGACCTGCTCGACGCCGACGGCGTGAGCCTGCGCCAGGCCATGCGCGACGCCGGGCTGCCGGGCGAGCTCGAAGCCATTCGCGCGCTGCGCCGCGACCGCGCCGGATATCTCGGTTTCGTCGAGGTGCACATCGAGCAGGGACCGGTGCTCAACGCGCGCGACCTGCCGCTGGGCATCGTCACCTCGATCAATGCCAGCGTGCGCTGCACCGGAGAGGTCGTGGGCATGGCCAGCCATGCCGGCACCACGCCGATGGATGCACGCCGCGACGCCGCCTGCGCGGTGGCCGAGATGATGCTGCTGGCCGAACGCGCGGCGGCTGCCGAGCCTGACGCGGTGGCCACCGTCGGCCAGCTCGAGGTGCCCGGCGGCTCGATCAACGTGGTGCCCGGGCGCTGCCGCTTCAGCCTGGATGTGCGCGCGCCGAGCGACGCCGCGCGCGACCGCGTGCGCGAGGCCGTGGAGCAGGGCCTGCACGCCTTGTGCGCGCGCCGTGGAGTGCGCGGGGCGCTGCGCGAGACCATGCGCGAGCATGCCGCGCCCAGCGACCCCGCGCTGCAGCAGCGCTGGGAGCGCGCGGTGTCGGCGCTGGGCCTGCCGCTGCACCGCATGCCCAGCGGTGCCGGGCACGACGCGATGAAACTGCACCGCCTGCTTCCGCAGGCCATGTTGTTCGTGCGCGGCGCCAACGCCGGCATCAGTCACAACCCGTTGGAGTCCAGCACTGCCGACGACCTTCACCTGGCCTGCCTGGCCTTTGCCCAATTTCTCGAGGAGCTAGCCGCATCATGCTGACGGCCACCCATCACGCAGCGCTGGAGCGCTGGATCGACGCGCATTTCGACGAGCAGGTACGCATGCTGCAGGAGCTGGTGCGCGTGCCCACCGATTCGCCCCCCGGCAACAACGCGCCGCATGCCGAGCGAACCGCCGAGCTGCTCGGCGCCTTCGGACTGCAGGCCGAACGCCATCCGGTACCCGCGGACATCGTTCGCGAGCATGGCCTGCAATCCATCACCAACCTGATCGTGCGCCGGCGCTACGCCGACGGCGGCCCGGTGATCGCGCTCAACGCCCACGGTGACGTGGTGCCACCCGGCGAGGGTTGGACCCACGACCCCTACGCCGGCGAGATCGAGGACGGCAAGCTCTACGGCCGCGCGTCGGCGGTGAGCAAGTGCGACTTCACGACCTACACCTTCGCGTTGCGCGCGCTCGAGGCGCTGGGCCTGCCGCTGCGCGGCGGCGTCGAGCTGCACTTCACCTACGACGAGGAGTTCGGCGGCGAGCTCGGCCCGGGCTGGCTGCTGTCGCACGGGCTGACCCGCCCGGACCTGGAGATCGCAGCGGGCTTTTCCTACCAGGTGGTCACCGCGCACAACGGCTGCCTGCAGCTGGAGGTCACCGTGCACGGCGTGATGGCCCACGCCGCCATCCCGCACACCGGGATCGACGCGCTGCAGGCCGCGGTGGGCATCCTGCATGATCTGTACGAACTCAACCGGGGCTACCAGGCCGTTCGTTCCGAGGTCCCGGGAATCGATCATCCCTACCTCAACGTGGGGATGATCGAGGGCGGAACCAACACCAACGTGGTGCCCGGCAAGGTGGTGTTCAAGCTCGACCGCCGCATGATCCCCGAGGAGGATCCGGCGCAGGTGGAAGCGTCGCTGCGTGCCTGCATCGACAGCGCGGCGGCGCGCCATCCCGGCACCCGGGTCGACGTGCGGCGCATGTTGCTGGCGCGCGCGCTCAAGCCGCTGCCGGGCAACCGTGCGCTGGTCGACGCGCTGCAGCGCAACGCCGAGCAGGTGTTCGGCGAGCCGATTCCCGTCACCGGCACGCCGCTGTATACCGACGTGCGCCTGTACTGCGAGCACGGCGTGCCGGCGGTGATCTACGGCGCCGGCCCGCGCACCGTGCGCGAGTCCAACGCCAAGCGTGCCGACGAGCACATCGTTCTGGAGGACCTGCGCCGCGCCACCAAGGTGGTGGCGCGCACCCTGCTGGACCTGCTTGCTCCGCCGGCGGCGTGACGGACCCGGCCCGCTACCGGGTAATTACGCATACTGCGTTGTATACAAAACAAAAATAATGGCATGCAGCGCGGAACCCCGCGCTGGAACAGGCCGCGGCGCCATCGCGTCGCCTCGGAAGGAGTGGGGAATCGGCGGCGCCGGATCGGACACGGCGCCGGCCTCCACCCCTCCCAGGTTCCCGACCCTGGAGGAAGACATGGCAGCAAGTCCCGATATCGAACGATGCAGCGAGGTGGACGAGGTTCCCCCGCCGCATCGACTGGCGGCCCTCGGGCTGCAGCATGTGCTGGTGATGTACGCAGGCGCCGTCGCAGTGCCGCTGATCATCGGCAGTGCGCTCAAGCTGCCGGCCGGGCAGATCGCGCTGCTGATCAGCGCCGACCTGTTCGTGTGCGGCCTGGCCAGCATCATCCAGTCGCTCGGCGTGACCTCGTGGGCAGGCATCCGCATGCCGGTGATGATGGGCATGACCTTCGCGTCGGTGTCGCCGTTGATCGCCATCGGCACCGCGCCCGGCATGGGCCTGCAGCACATGTTCGGCGCGGTCATCGCCGCGGGCATCTTCGGCCTGTTGATCGTGCCCTTCGCGTCTCGCCTGATCGGGCTGTTCCCGCCGGTGGTGACCGGCTCGGTGATCACGGTGATCGGCATCTCGCTGATGCAGGTGGGCATCGAATGGGCCGTCGGTGGCGCCTGGCTGAGCCCGCGCATTCCCGACACCACCGCCGGCGCCGCGCCCGGCGCGATGATGCCCAACCCGGCCTACGCCTCCTTCGAGAACCTGGGACTGGCGTTGTTCGTGCTGCTGGTGATCCTGCTGATCCACAAGTTCGGGCGCAATTTCCTCAAGAACATCGCGGTGCTGGTCGGCCTGGTCGCCGGCAGCGTGCTGGCGGCCGTGCTGGGGCTGATGCACTTCGACGCCTTCGCCAAGGCCGCGGCCTTCCACCTGGTGACCCCGTTCCAGTTCGGCGCGCCCAGGTTCTCCATCGGCCCGGTGATCACGCTGTGCATCGTCGAGATGGTGGTGTTCGTCGAGTCCTCCGGCATGTTCTTCGCGCTGGGCGACATCGTCGGCGCTCCGGTCGACCGCGGCGCGCTGGCGCGCGGGCTTCGCGTGGACGCCATCGGCACCATCCTCGGGGGGCTGTTCAACACCTTTCCCAGCACCTCGTTCTCGCAGAACATCGGCCTGGTCGGAATGACCGGGGTGCGCAGCCGCTGGGTGACGGTTGCCGGCGGGGTGATCATGCTCGTGCTGGGACTGATCCCCAAGCTGGGGGCGCTGGTGGCGGCGATTCCGCAGCCCGTGCTGGGCGGCACCGGGGTGGCCATGTTCGGCATGGTCGCGGCCACCGGAATCCGCATACTCAGCGAGGTCGACTACCGGGCCAACCGCCACAACCTGATGATCGTCGCGCTGGGAATCGGCTTCGGCATGATCCCGCTGGTGGCGCCGGACTTTTTCATCCACTTTCCGCAGGCGCTGGCCCCGGTGCTGCACAGCGGGATCCTGCTGGCTGCCGTCGTGGCCTTCGCGCTCAACGCCTTTTTCAACGGCACCGGGCGCGGGCAGCGCGACGTGCGCGAGCTCGAGCACTCGGCGATGGACGCCGCGCAGTTGCGCTGAGCCAGGCTTGTCTCATTCCGGGCATGCATGAGCATGCTCGAGCGCGCCCCGCGAGCGCCTCAGGGCCTGCTGCGGGGCGCACGCTTTTGTGCCGGAGCGAGGCATTCCGGAAGGGCATAAGCGATATGCGTTGCGACGCACTACCGCGAGGGTTTCGCGCTGCGCACAATGCCAGCGTGCCGGCCTTCGCGCCGGAGGTTCTCCACGGGAGTGAGTCGATGCGCAGATCGCGTCAAGCCAAGATCGTCGCCACGCTGGGGCCGGCCAGCAGCGACGCCGCCACCATCGAGCGCCTGTTCGATGCCGGGGTGGACGTGTTCCGGCTGAATTTCAGCCATGGCTCCCACGACGATCACGCCGACCGCGTACGCATCCTGCGCGAACTCGAGCAAGCCAAGGGTCGGCCCGTGGGCATCCTGGCCGACCTGCAGGGCCCCAAGCTGCGCGTGGGCACCTTCGCGGGTGGGCCGGTGCAACTGCAGCCCGGACAGGCCTTTCGCCTGGTGCTCGGCGAGGTCGCCGGCGACGCCACGCAGGTGCGCCTGCCGCACCCGGAGATCTTCGCC